>CAXXGF010000059.1:0-15029 GCA_963677445.2 Melioribacteraceae bacterium
CGTAATATTTTTCGTTGGGCATTACCTTGAATTGCTGACCAGCAATTTCAACTACTGCGAACATCAAATTCCTCCGTGCAATCAATTTTAGAAAAGCAAATTTATGAAATTTTTCCTTCCCAGTCAATATTTTTGATTGCTTTTATTTTGAATTTTTACTCCCTGTTTAACCTTTCCTGCACCTGCTTTAGGAAAAATTTTACAGATGTGGGAATACTTAAGTATTTCACACGCCGGGAATCGGGACTATTTCAATCCCTGAGCCGGCGGAACCAGAACAAAAATAGAAGAAATTGTCATAGAAGTTATCGTAATCTTTAAACTGATGAGCCGGAAAAAATATGTTGTTTGCTCCGGATAGTGTCCTCCTCCCGTCACTCAACCCTGTCGTTATACTCTTACTATAATTTTTACCGATGCCGGAAAATAATTACGCAATCCTTAAATCCTTTAATCATGGTTCAGAAAAGAGCGGGATTTAATTGTGAATAAGCCGGCAGATTATTCATGCGCTAAACAACGCGGGAAATATCATGTACCTGACGGCACATTTGTTCATTTCTACTTTTTTTTCTGCCGGTCTTATTAATCCGGACCTAAATAATTATGATATTTAACGAGTTTTCGAAACCAGGCAACAATAATAAGCTATTAAAACCATTCAACATAATCGGACAAAAGTTTTTTTAATCATTTTTTACAAAAAATACTTGACAATTATATTTGAAAGCATTAAGTTTCAATCAGTTTTTCATCCCTCCTTTAACAAACTATCCAGCTGCTGAGGTTCGCCCTCTACCTCAGCAGCTTACCTCCTAAAACTGACAGTGTCAGTTTTTTTTGTGCCTGTTCGAAAATCCCGACTCGTTATCCTTTAGCCTGAAAAAACTTTATCCATTTTTTTCTTTTCCTCTTTCTTTTTTCAGCGCTTTTCAGCACAAATTGTTTTTGAGCTGCCAGCCGATTCAGATACAATTAGTAATGAGACTCATTGGACAACCGCGAATTATCTTTTTTAACCCTGCGATACCCATGCTGAAAAGATTTATGGTTCTATGTGAAATACAGTGGGTGATTTTTGTCGGTCCAGACAATTAAACAAAACCTTTTGTTAAATTTAACCGGATAATCCTGACGAGTAGCTTCCGCCCCTTCAGGGCTTAAATACACTTTTTCTTTTATTACCCCGGGCGTTGCCCCACTGCTGTCAACTTAAACGGAAAATCTTTTTTACGTTCCCGAAAGGGACCAACAGAACCATGAGAAAATGGATAAATTTCAAGGAGATGACCCAAATTCAAACCTCCTTGTTCGCTTTTTATCTCCGCCCCCACGGGGAATTCCCCGTGGCTATTCGGCTTCGACCCCTTCGGGACCGGTAAAAAAAATAAAATCCCTTAAGTTGACAGCAGTGGGCGTTGCCCGGGGCTGTTGATTGTCGCGCTTTCAGCGCTAATAATAATTCCAGTTTGTCACAGATGGATACAAAACCCTGAAAGGGTGCAGGCAACAGGCCGGGGCAACGCCCCGGTTAAGAAAAACAAAGACATTATCAGAGCCCTGAAAGGGCGAAAGCAGCAAACGTATAAAGATATGGAATGCTGAAAGCGTCGGGATAAGAGGGACTTTAAGACTCATCCACTTTTTCCAAGACCGCGCGCTCTGTGGTGGTGATGACCAGGGGCTGGTTTCCGGAAATCTAACATGACAATTTGAGAATCTTTGATTCATATCTTTATGCGCTATTTTATTACTTTACCCACTAAATTTCATATAGAACCAGATTTATCAAAAACTCAGCAAAACAAAAAATATCCTTAATTTATTTCATGGAATTTTCATACATCTTTCCCCAGGACTATTATTATAAAAACTTTTCCATTCCGCGGAAAATTGGAATACCGCGCTTATTAATCGATTTAATAATAATGTTCTTGCTTTTATGGCAGAATATTGGATTTCCCAAGTTAATATAAAATCGAGTCGTACTCGTTCTCATGGTACATCCCTCCGGGGGCGAAGCAGTACTCGTAATCGTTCTCGAACAATTTACCAGAAAAAATAAAGCCGGGTACGAGTACGATCATTTGTTCAGGATTTATTTTGGTTCTGGCTTTGCCAGCTTAGGTTATATAAATAAATTTTTGATCATTTTTTTGCGGTCCAAAAATATTCTTTGCTTTTATACTTGACAATTATTCATGAATATATTACTTTTGAATTAAGTTTTTCATCCCTCCTTTAACAAACTATCCAGCTGCTGAGGTTCGCCCTCTACCTCAGCAGCTTACCTCCTAAAACTGACGCAGTCAGTTTTTTTTGTGCCTGTTCGAAAATTCCGATTCGTTATCCTGTTATACTCGCGCCTGCAAAAACTTCAATCATTTTTATCCTTTACTTTTTACTCTGACAGCGCTTTGCAACTACATATAGTATTGTACTACTTAACAATTCCTCTACAAGACTCAGAGAACAACCGCGACTTTTGGATATTTACCTTATGATGCCTCTGCGAAAACGATTTACCACAAACCCGCCAAATCATAAGTTTTTTGAGTGGTCAAGTGTTTGGGTGATTTTGTGGCGTTTTTCACACCTCAATCCACGAAATCAAATAAATCCATGATACACCCTGCCATTGTAATTGTTCATTGCTCAAAAATAGTGATTATTCGCCTGCTTTTTCTTCAGTACCTCAACTCCGTGTGCTCTTATTAATGCAATATATATTTGACTTTATGAAATATTTACACTACATTTAATTCATGAAAAACAAAAAAAACATAAAATTGAAGCTGGCAAGAGTCGAAAAAGATATGTCTCAGCAGGAACTCGCCGACCTGGTGGATGCGACACGCCAGACTATCGGCTTAATTGAATCGGGGAAATTTAATCCGACTTTAAAGCTTTGCCTTAAAATTGCAAAAGCTCTTGGCAAAACTCTTGATCAACTTTTCTGGGAGGATGAAAAATGAAAAAGCCACCTTTTCTTTCTGATGAAAGAGAACGAATAGTATTATACAGAATAGCGTTTATAATGTATATCATTACCCTCCTTGCCATTATGGCTTCACTTTTTTATCGTCAATTCTGGCTGAAGCAGGATTTAAGCCAGTTTGAAGATATCGCCATAATCTCCACTTTTAATTCTATCGTTTTTATTGCGGCTCTGTTATATAAGTGGGGCGTCGGGTTTAAAAAAATGAAGGTAGTTCACGCCATCCTCATCTATCTCGGTTTTGTCACGGCCGGAACCGTATTTACAATTCTGAAATATTTTGTATTTCTTGATCAGCCACTTTCCGCTTCGCAGCTATTTAATAAATTATATATCATAGCCGCAATTCTGGCAATACTCCTTTTTGTTTATTACATTTTCGGATACTTTGGCCACAAAAAAATCGAAAAAGAGATTGAGGAGTAAAAGGATTAGTAAATATTTTAAACAAAAAAAATCCCGCCTGAAGCGGGATTTTTGTTATAGAGTAACAAGTAATTCTTATTTAATAAGGATCATCTTCCTAACTGATGTATGTTCCGGGGTTGAGAGACGGTAGAAATATATTCCGCTTCCAAGATCTGATCCGTCAAATTCAACATAATAAATCTGTCCTGCTTCCGCGTTACCGTTAAATAATTCGGCAACCTGCTGACCGACCGCGTTATAAACTACCAGCGAGGCTTTTGAGTTTTCACGAACGCCAAAACTAATACGGGTTGTCGGGTTGAACGGATTGGGATAATTCTGCGCGAGTATATAATCCTCAACCATCTCACCATTATCTATTTCAACAACATTGCTGTATTCGAATGAACCGTCTGAGTCAATCTGTTTCAGGCGGTAATAGTTCATTCCGAATCCCGCTGTATTATCAGTAAATGAATATTCTTTTGGTGAGTCGCTATTTCCGTGGCCATTAACAAAAGCGATATTACTCCAGACAGAGTTGTCGGAAGATCTTTCTATTTCAAAGCCATAATTATCCTGTTCTGTCGCTGTATTCCAGTTCAGAACCACATTATTGCCCGATTTGGAAACGCTGAAGTTTGTAAGCTCAACAGGCATTGCGCCCAGTTCACCGGCAGTAAAATCGGAAAATGTTGTTACCGTTCCGCTTATCTGATTTGAAGCCGCAGTGACAGCGCCGAGATAAGCCCATGCGGCTCCGGTCCATGCCGCGCCGTGCAGATTTGTTTCTGTGCCTTCAATATCAGCGTCAACGTAGGTAAATGTTACATCACAACTGAAATCAGAAATACCTGACTGATTAACTGTCCAGTATCTTGTAATGTAATCAGTAGCGCTTGAGTTGTTACCATGTTTCGAATCTGAAAGTGTAACAGCAGCATAAGCATCTGAAAAATCACCTGATGTAAAATTAAGTGTTACGGGAGAATATTCCGCTGTGCTTGTATTATCACCCACCGGGAAGGTAAATGAACCTGTTGCGGAATATGTTTTCCTGAGCTGACCGCTTCCTGTCGCTACAATCATTTTTGAAGCATCCGGGCTGCCGCTTACTGTGGCGCTTGCTCCCAGGGTAAGATTATTGGCTCCAAGTGTTACAAGACCATCTGTAAGTGTAATTCTGTCGGTAATTGAGGCAGAATTGGAGAGAGTAACACCAGCGGAATTATTTATTGTTACAAACGCGAATTCGGTAGCTGTATTTCCGCCGATATCCTGAGCGGAAGAGCCATTGAATTCTATATCTCTTGAATTAGCGTTAAAGGTATTATCGTTGTCGAAGTTACCGCCAACATTAATATCGCCGCCCGCGGCGTCTGAAAGTGTCAGGGCGCCGGCTATATTACAATTGCCTTCAATAGTGAATGATTCGGTCATCGATCCCATCGAAAGTGCTGAACCTGATTCAATTGTCAGGTTGCCTGTCATTGTGCGGGCTACATCGGGAGCTGTTCCGGCAAGGTCCAGAGTTGTGGAGTTAACAACTTCAACATGAACCGGAGAAGTGGTGTTCCATTCATTTGATCTGCCGTAGCTTCCGCCGCTGGAATATTTAAGAATTGAGGAACCGCCATATGTCGGTGGGTGATTATTAGCCACATAAGAGCCTGAATTGATCACCATAGTGCCTCCGACAGTGGAACCGGCGCCAAAATCAAGGCCGCCATTCATATTAACATTATTAAAGGTTATCGTACCTGAAATAGTGCCGTCACCTTCAAAAGTGAAAGTGCTTGAACTTGCTGTAAATGTGCCGCCGCTGTTAGTGACTGTGCCACCATCAACAACTGTTATTGTATTGCTTCCGCAATCAAAAGATTTGCCGGAGCTAACAGTTAGTGATTTCAGATTTATTGAGCCATCAAGCGTGACAGCATGTCCTATTTCAACAATTGAATACTGATTTGACGCGGGCACATTGCCGCCTGCCCATGTCGCGCCGGTACTCCAGTCACCATCGCCGGCTGTTGTCCAGGCAGATTCAACGGTGTAAGAATAATTCACTTCGGTGTTGTTATCATAATTAATTGTATAAAGATCCGCGTCCGAATGGGAAATTGTAAGGCCGCTTCCCGAAGTAAAGGCATAATATACAACAGTTGTGCCGGCCTGGTTTGAAGAGGCGGGAATTGTCGCGCTATATGATGTTCCGCTGCCCGCCATCTCGGTAATAGTCGATGATGACCAGTTATCAGTAGTATATCTGATGTAAGCCGCGTCACCGGCGCCGAACTCGTCATTAATTGTTACCGTTACCGTGATGCTCTGACCCGGGTACACCGTAGCTGTCGATCTCGCTACATTTGTAATGGACCTGAATGGAGAAGTGGATTTAAAGAGAACACAGGTATTGTCACTATTCCACTTGTAGGCATAATAATCATTCTGGACATAACCTGAAACAGAACAGTTATCCGAGCTGGTATTCAGATTTGTATATTTGGTTCCAATAGCCATTGAAGTGGCATTCCCCCACCAGCCTCCGTCATAAAATTTAAAACTTGATGACGCGTTTGTATTCTGATGAGTAAATACAAAAGTTCCGCCAAGGCTGGCAGTCATTGCAGAGGTGCCCCAGCCGTTGAAATCACCCCTGACATCTTCTCCGTAGGTTAGAGATGCCAGAAACACAAAAGATAAAACAAAGAGTACTAACTTTCTCACTTGACCTCCATAAAAATATGAGTTTATATATATACTTATAATTTTATCCATCAGATTAGTTTTATATAGCTGTAATATTAGCCGATAATTTCTTTAAAAAGTTTCCTTTCCACCTTAAATTGCCAAATTTTGTTCCATATTAACACCAGTTCATCCTTTCTACATATATCTTATAAAAGTTAGTAATTTTGGCAAGTTAAATGCAAATTAATTATTTTATAATTTGACAGAAAAAATGTTACTGTAATGCAAATCACTTGTTTTTTTTATCAGGCAGGATCCCAAAAATATTTTTTCATAAGGACCGCGTTGTTTTCATCAAATTCAACCCCTTCGGATTCAAGGAGTTCTTTCATTATTTCACCGCTTCCAAAATGGTTCCTGCCGGTCAGTTCACCTCTTCTGTTTACAACCCGGTGACAGGGCAGCCCGGTATCTTTTGCTCCGTTCAGGGCCCATCCGACAGTCCGCGCCGCGGCGCCGGTTCCGCATACTTTCGCAATAGCGCCATAGGTAGTAACCCTGCCATAGGGAATTTTTGCCACCACCTCATAAACTTTATCAAAAAAGTCTTTATTATCAGACATCATCAAATTCTATAAAAGCGCCGGTTTTCGCGGCTACATTCCAGTAATCCTCAGTAGTGATTTTCAACCTTTCCGCCAGCCCTTTTATAACATCGCGGGTTAATACCGGGTATTCTTTAATAAGTGTCGGAAGATCGGCTTTAACACAAATAATATCCGAATCTTCGAGAGCTTTGATAGTAGCGGTCCTGGGCTGATTAAGAATAATACTCATCTCACCCACCACTGTTCCGACTTCACTGAATTCGGCAATTTTAAGATCTCCCTTATAAATACCGACACTACCGCGCATCAGCACAAAAATTTCTTTTTTTTCACTTCCTTCCTGCGCTATTATCTCCCCGGCAGCATAAATAGCCATAATTCTCCTAATTTTGGGCAAATTTCAGCAAATATGAACGAATAAACTCATTTATATTCCCATCCATTACCCCTTGTGTATCGGAGGTTTCGGTGTTTGTCCTGTGATCTTTAACCATATTATAAGGATGGAAAACGTAAGAGCGGATCTGGCTGCCCCATTCTATTTTCATTTTATTCTTTTCAATTTCATCCAGCTCGGCTTCCTGTTTCTCAAGCTCCAGCTGATAAAGTTTTGCCTTAAGCATTTTCATCGCGTTTGTCTTGTTTTGAAGCTGGGATCGTTCCGACTGACAAGCCGCGACCGTACCTGTGGGTTCATGCGTTATCCGGACAGCGGTTTCAACTTTATTCACATTCTGCCCCCCTTTTCCGCCTGAACGAAAAGTATCGATTCTAAGGTCGGCAGAATTAACCTCTATTTCAATTGAATCATCAATTTCAGGAATTACGAAAACTGAAGCGAATGAAGTGTGCCTCCTTTTATTGGAATCAAAAGGAGAAATCCTGACAAGTCTGTGAACTCCGTTTTCTGCTTTCAGGTATCCAAAAGCAAATTGCCCGGTAATTTCAAAAGTAACACTTTTTATTCCGGCGCCTTCACCTTCAAGCATATCCATAATAACAATTTTATATCCATTGGTTTCAGCCCACCGGTTATACATCCTCATGAGCATCAGAGCCCAGTCCTGGGCTTCGGTTCCCCCCGCGCCGCTATGAATTGTCAGCAGACAGTTCCTGGCGTCATCCCTGCCGCTGAGCATTGATTTAAGTTCCGCTTCCTCTATATGTTTTTCGAGCGCCGCGAGTTGTTCCAGAATGTCAGATTCGAGTGATTCATCCTCTTCCATCTGAGCAAGCTCAATATATTCCTCAGCGCCTTCACATTCTTCCATCAGACCGGACCAAAGATCGACCCATTCCTGCAATGCTTTTGATTTCTGAAGTATTTTCTGGGCATTTTTCTGATCATCCCAGAAACCAGGTTCTTCGCTCAATTTGCCAAGTTCAAGAATCTTTTCTTTTTTCTCATCTACTTTAAAGATAACCTCGTAATTTCTCGATACTTTCTTTAAAGCCCTTAAGCGTTTTCACCTGTTCTTCGAACATAAAATCAACTCCTTGTTATATCAAAACATCAAATTATAAACAGGCAAAGATAAGAAAAAAAGTATCAATTGTCAGTTTCTATTTCCATCAGCAATAATGCCGCCGCGAGAGTTTTACCCTGGGCGTCATGTTTAAGTGAAACCGTTCCTCCGCCGCCCAGGGTATTGTGAAGCATAAAATTCAGAGCCTTGAGATTTGGCAGTTCATATCTTTCAACTTCGCCCAGACAAATTCCGCTAAAATATTCTTTGACTCTGTCGGTTGTAAGTTTTTCCCTGATAAGTTCGTATCCTTTCTGATCATAAGCGATTATGCCTATATTGGCCGCGTCGCCTTTGTCACCGCTTCTGCCATGCGCGATATCTGATAATTTCACTTTCATTTTGCCTCCACAATTTTTACTTCAGGAGTTACAAGAGATTTTGGTAGTAACGCGGGCCAGTAGGCTACAACTTCGCTTGGCCGGGGGCGGCCTCCCGCAAATCCTGTTACGGAAGGTGGGCCTGTCAGAATAAGAGGAGCGATTTCCTTGCCGAATCGTTCGACAGAATCTTTGTTATGAGACCGGACAGCGATCCTAAGAACAACCTCATTAACCATTTCTTCCGGAATTTTGTGACTTAAAGGGCCGTGGCAGGCATCGTAACCAACAAGTTCGGTGCGTATTTCATCAAATTCCAGCTCCAGTTTTTCCATTCTTTTTCTCAGAATATAATCGGCAGCTCGGGCTTTTTTAAGCGCTTCCGGACGTGAATAAGTCAGGTTTCCGACAGCCGACCATCCGTCGCTATACGCGCATGAAACTTTATATGAATCTGTATACTCTTTCCCCTTAATTGCGCTGACCTTTACCCTGTCTTTACCATCCTCCGAAAGTTGAATCGAAGTAAAATCGGCAATGCAGTCGGGAGTAATGTAATTAACCGGGTCGGCGATTTCATAAAGGAGCTGTTCGCTTACTGTTTCAATACTTACTTTTCCTCCTGTCCCTGCATGTTTGGTCACTATAAATGAACCGTCGGAGAATGCTTCTACTATCGGGAAACCTATATCGTCAAGGTCTTCCACCGATTCCCAGTCTGCCAGCAGATTTCCTCCGGATGCCTGTCCGCCGCATTCAAGAATGTGTCCCGCGACTGTTCCTGCCGACATCAGATCAAACTGGTCCCCTTTCCAGCCGAACTCATATATCATGGGCGCGAGTGTGAGGCCCGTATCTGTGGTTCTGCCGGTAATAACAACATCCGCTCCTTTTTCAAGCGCCTCAACAATCGGAAAAGCGCCAAAATAAACATTGGCTGTAAGAAGTTCATTTTTGAAATTATCAATTTTTTCACCTGTTTCCATATTGTTCAGGTGACATCCGGCGTTTATTATTCTATCTATATCGCTTGTAATATTATCACCAAGAACAACCGCGACTTTAATATCAGTAACTCCCGCTTCTTCGGCGGCTTTGATAACCTCTCTCGCGCATGCTTCAGGATTAACCCCGCCGCCATTTGTAATTACCTTTATCCCTTTCTCTTTGCAGACCGGAAGTATTCGATTCATAAGAGGCGGAATATCGCGGGCATAACCAAGCTCAGGATTTTTATTCTTTTGTTTTTGTAAAATTGACATTGTAACTTCGGCGAGGTAATCCATCACCAGGTAATCCACATCCCCTTTTGTAACCTGGTGATAAGGCGCGTCAATCAGGTCGCCCCAGAATCCCTGCCCCGACGCTATCCTTATTTTCTCTTTCATTCTTTCTCCGCGGCTAATTTCAGAAATACTCCGAAATTATTTCCTCCGCAAGCTTGTCGAAATCAGTCTTTTGATCTACCTCTTTCCAGATGATTTTTTCATCTCTTCTGAACCATGTCATCTGTCTTTTGGCAAATCTGCGCGTATTCCTTTTTATGAGTTCTACAGCCCTTTCCCGACTGATCTCACCTTCAAGAAAGGAAATAATCTCTTTATACCCAACAGTATTCAGGGAATTTAGTTCCTTTTTCCATCCTGAAGAAAGAATTGACTCAACTTCATTTATCAGCCCGGTGTCAATCATCTTGTCAACTCTGTTTTCAATCAGCTTATATAAAAGTTCACGCTCGATTGTCAGACCTATTTTGACAAAATTTATCTCTTTTTCCGGCTTGTGTTTTTCATGAAACCATAAAATGGATTTTCCTGTGAGTTTGAATACTTCCAGCGCCCTCATTACTCTCTTCCAGTTTTGCGGAAGCATTTTTTCGGCTGCCGCCGGGTCGATTGCCTTCAATAATTCATATAATCCTTCATTCCCCTGGTTAGTCCTTATCTTGTGCAGATATTCCCTGTATTCATTATCTGTATCCGCCTCATCAAAAATCCCCTCTGTAACAGCTTTAACATAAAGCCCTGATCCTCCGGCGATAATTGGCAAACGGCCTTCCAAAAAAAGTTTATTCAACACTTCCGAGGATTCATTCTCAAAACGGCTTACATTATAATCTTCATCCGGATTAAGATGATCGATAAAATGGTGCTTGGCTTTCCTCAGCTCTTCACGTGACGGCTTTGCTGTCCCGATATCCAGGAATCTGTAAAGCTGTCGGCTATCAGCCGAAATTATTTCCCCGCCGGTCCGGTTCGCTATTTTTATAGCCAGTTCTGTTTTTCCTGTGCAGGTGGGGCCTGTAATTACTAACGCCCTTCTTTCCATCCCTCCCTTCCTATCAAAGGAACAAAAGCAAAACTGGGGACTTTCTCTATTTTATAATCTTCTTCTCCCTCCTTTGTTATAACATGCAGAATCTGGGACTTCTTATCCCCAACCGGAATGACCATTCTGCCATTAACGGCTATCTGCTTAAGAAGATTTTTCGGTACTGTGGGCCCACCCGCGGTAACAATTATACCTTCATAAGGAGCATATTGCGACCAGCCGATTGTTCCGTCACCACATTTTGTCGCGGCTCTTATTCCAAGTTTGTCAAACAGTTTTTGTGTCCTTGAAAAAATTTCAAAATTCCTTTCAATGGTATACACTTTTATGTCCATTGCGGCAAGAACAGCCGCCTGGAACCCTGAACCGGTGCCGATTTCAAGGACTTTATCACCCTGGCGCAGCCCGAGAGCCTGAGTCATATAAGCGACGGTATAAGGCTGTGATATTGTCTGTCCGTAACCTATTGGAAGGGCATTATCCTTATAGGCGTGAAGATGCATCGCTTCGGGGACAAAGAGGTGTCGTTCAACAACTGAAAATGCCCGCAGGACCTCCTGATCCTCTATCCCTTTGCGTTTTAGCTTATTTACCAGTTCTTCCCGTTCGTATTCGTACATTTAATCGCAAATTTTTTCAAATAATCCTGTTAAAAATAGTATTTATTTTATTAAGTTTTCACCGAAAAATAAATTGATTAAGGAATTGATAAGATGCTGGAAACACTCGCCGGCGCGCTTCTGATAATGATGCTGCGAATTACTGACGTAACAATAGGCACTTTCCGAATGATACTTGTCGTTCAGGGGAAAAAATATTATGCCGCGATGGCAGGTTTTTTTGAAGTATTGATCTGGATTTTCGCTATGCGTTATATCGTTGAAAATATGGATGATACCATCAATTTAATAGGATACGCGGCCGGATTCGGGCTCGGGAATATTCTGGGCATTACACTCGAAGAAAAAATTGCCCTCGGATTTGTGCAGCTTAATGTAATATCAAAACATTTCACCGACAAAATCGCTGAAACTCTGTGGAAATCGAAATATGGAGTTACAATATTACCGGCAGAAGGAGTAACCGGCGGAATGTCTGTGCTGATAATGATCATTAAAAGAAGAAATATGAAAGCAGTCATAAAAATTATTGAATCTGTTGATCCCGACTGTTTTATCACGGTGCAACATTCACGTCCCTACAGGGGATTTATTCATGGCTCGAGAAAATAATCATTTTTTTCTTGAATTATATTTTAATCAATATTATATTAGTTAACCTGATTTAGATGTTCTTATCAGAATGAATGCGGGAGTAGCTCAGCTGGTAGAGCACAACCTTGCCAAGGTTGATGTCGCGGGTTCGAGTCCCGTCTCCCGCTCAAAATCCACTCCGGTGGATTTTTTCATATATAAACAAATTTATGTTTATATTTGAAAGTTTTGGCGGCGTGGCCAAGTGGTCTAATCCCGATATGTCGGGATGCAAAACCTTTATTCTTCCCGGTTTTAGTGGTCGCGCTTTGTTCTTTTAATATAAATTTTTTCTGGCGGCGTGGCCAAGTGGTCTAATCCCGATATGTCGGGATGCAAAACCTTTATTTTTCCCGGTTTTTGGTGATCGCGCTTTGTTCTTTTAATATAAGTTTTTTCTGGCGGCGTGGCCAAGTGGTCTAAGGCGAAGGTCTGCAAAACCTTTATTCATCGGTTCGAATCCGATCGCCGCCTCTCTTTAAACCCTCTTTAACCTTGTGTTGAAGGGGGTTTTGTCGTATTTAGGGCTAATTTATTCAATCAGAAAAAACGCAGAAAAAAGTGTGAAAAAACCGTGTATTTCATCAATTTAGTGTGCAGTTAAAAATCACTTACAACCAATATAAACGGAGATCAAATGTACCTCATTAAACGTCCAAACGGTGTTTTTATATCTGTTATGATGATTTGAGAGACATCGTTTTATTTGCTGTAAACACAGGATTGCGCCAGATGGAAATTTTAAGGCTGTCGAGAAGTTAAATGATTGAGTGGTAAAAAACGCAGCATGAAATTTTGGAATCAATGGTTTCGCATGAGATGGGTAATGGATTAGAACGCCATACTGTGAATCAATTGATAGGAGCTGAATTACCACATACTATAACTGGGAGAAGAGAGGGAGATCCTTCATGCCTTATCGCTTCATCTGAAAAGGCATTTGATCTCTTAGGTAGGAAGGCAACAAACTATATTGAAATCTATGATGGAAGCTTATGATATTTTTAACCATAATTCATTGGAGGAGAAAACTTTGTCATTGCCTGATTCAGGACTTCCCGAATTACCGAAAGCCGTATCTGAATCCGGTGGTGAAGTCAATAAATCTGTAATCATCCAGATTCAGGGTTTTACTGCCGCCCCATGAATTACTGATCTCGAGGGAAGAGTATAAAAACAGATTATTAAGATATTCATATTCAAAAACAAAACTGTAATTAAATAAATATGCTGTATTTCCAAATAAAAAGCGCGGCCCTTTTACTGCATCAACCGTTTCAGAATCAACAAAGTCCCCTTTTCGAACATAAAAGCAAGATAGTTTAAGATACATATTGTATTGTGGTTTATAACTGTATGCAAAATATAACTGATCTGCATTCTGCCCTATCCAGTGTCCCATTTGATAATTCCTGTTGTAATAGGTCTGGGCAGGGTCCCCATGTTCATATACATATGGATTTATCCTGACATACTCAAACGCCAGGGAACTGTTTTTCAAAATTAAATCATAGTGTTTGACGCCAAAACTATACGCAAGCCGGTCGGGATTATCATTTCCAAATAGATTGCTGGTGCTATATTCATCCACAAAAAGAGAGAAATCAAATCTTGTTTTTATCGCGGGAACTCTCCAACTCATGGATGCGAATACCTGCGCATTTGAAGAATTATAATCAGTATTACTATTATAATGATCGGCAATCCTGAAAAAAAGAACAGGAATCAGATAAATTGGTTCAAACTTATCACTTATGATTACTGATTCCCCCAGACTAACCTTAAGATGTTTGAGTATATCAAACGTCACAAAATGTGCCGCGTGATATTTCTGCACAACCTGGATATGATTTCTCTCTGTTCCGGTTACTCTAATAGTTAAGCTGTCATCGATTGAAGACATAAGTTCTCCATAGATATAATTAAACTCAATCCAATCGGCAGGGTACATCTTCAACTGTATGTGTGGGTATGAAGGGGCTTTATCAGAAAGAATCAGTTTTCCACTCTCCCCTGCTCCCCAAAAGTTATAATCCTTCCTCAGAGAAAAAAGTCCCCATTTCCAGTTAATGGCAACACCTCCTGTAATCCTGTCATAGTTATATATCTTTTTTATCAGACTTCTTGGATAGTCCACTCCCCTTTTTTCATTAAAAAAGTTATCCTGTTTAATTCCGTCTGATTTGTAAGATACATCATTATAATCAAAGTCAAAAGAAATATTGCCATTTACATTGCCATAAACACTTGCGCCGTTATAAAACATCAGCACATATTTTTCATCATCCCTGAAAGAATATGAAGCTCCAATATCGGGGTATAATGAAAAATGGAAGAGTGTATCATCATACTCGTAAAAGCGGAAAGCTCCCGTTTCGTTTCTTCCAATAAAAGTATTTGATGATTCCTCTTCTGAATTAAACATATTATATTCAGAAATCCAATAATGCAGCTCATCTAATTCTAATGAATTTAATTTATCAGATTTAGTATTAAGTTCCTCGAGCAGCACGGCAATTTTTCCTCTTGCCCAGGGTTTTTGATGAATATTTACATCAATCCTGCCCAAAGCATGCTGACGTTCAAAAAACTGATATATTTTTTCATTATTTACAAAATTTGGCTGAGCATTTAATGTTACGCAACCTAACACAACAAGGATGGTAATGATAGTTATTTTCATTGCTACTCTAATTATAATTAAAGTTATAAAAACCCCGGCAGAGGGAAACCGGGGTCCTTAGGGCACTTCTACTATGGAATATATTTTAATATACCAGGGAGGCTATGCGGACAAATAATGATGAGCCTGTTTTACCCACAGCATAGGTAATATTCATCAAACGAATACGTTGTCTTTTTTAGAATAAATTATTTCCGGATAATATTCAGGA
>CAXXGF010000060.1:0-38480 GCA_963677445.2 Melioribacteraceae bacterium
TTTCCGTTAGAAGAGCAACCTCTTCACCAATCATATTATAAACCTTTACTGTAACCATTCCCGACTCAGGAATAGCGAAGTTGATTTTGGTAGAGGGATTGAACGGATTTGGATAATTTTGCTCAAGCATATAATTATCAGCAATAACAGAGTTATCTTCATCAACTGATACAGGATCATTAATCCTTATCCATCTCTGGATATTCGGACCGAAACCATCATTATGTGTTACATAAACAGTATCGCCCGACATTGAAAAAGCTATACCCCGATGTTTGTAGGGATCCTCAGGTATGAATCCGTCAAAAGTAATTGAATCAACAGCAGTTCCTGTTTCAACATCAAAACCATAATAAGTATGAGGTTGCCAGGGATCATCCGGAGGATTGTCTGCCGGTCCGGCTGATAACCATAAATGGCCATGTTTCGGATCCCAGGTTGAAGATTCAGCGGTCAATCCCTCTGCCAGAGAGTCAACTTCTGTATAAGCCGCGAAAATATTCGGCCTGGTATATGATGTCACCTGGTATTCGGAAAATGTATTATGATAGATTGTGTTTCCGTCGGGATGAACTTCACCTTCCCAGCAAAAACCGGGTGTTTCATCTACAGCAATGCTTTTACTGCTTTCTTCCAGATCGGAATTATATTTGTATATAGGATATCCGGGATGAATTGGGAAACAATAAACGTTGCCTTCTTCATCCACGCCTACTTTTGAACCACCTTTTTCAAAACCGGTTAATGCTTTTGCGATACCATGACCATTTGTGTAATCGATTTTGTATACACCCGCGTAACGCACAGCAGCAAGTATATGACCGTCATGAGCGCGGTTCAGACCGGTCTGGTAGTCAACAAACCAGTCACCGGTGGCAAGATCAATATGACCTCCCAGGGTATCTGTCACAGTCGATCCGCCAAGAATCAGCAGAGGTGATTTTGTGGTATCTTCCGTTCCGTCCGGATTGTAAATCAGTATACCGCTGACAGCGGTTAATACTCCGTTGACAATAATTGAATCTCTAAGTGTGGTATATTTCTGTACCCAGACTTTACCGTCGGGAGCGACAGTTATACCCATGATGCCGTATACAGCCAGGGAGGAGTCAGGCGGAAATACACTGTCAAGTTCCCAGTTCTGACCAAATATTGATACTGAAAAAATCAGCATCACAAAAATCAGTAATGTTTTTTTCATGTTTCTTACCTCGTTAGTTTATTTAAATTACATATCGCCCCTTCCAAAACAGGGGCAGCTTGTTTATCTTTCATATCAATTTGTAAAATTTTGCTTTCATCATCATCAGCCTGCGCGGGATCGTTAACCATAAACATTGAAGCGTAAAGATACTGATTATTTCCCCAGGCAAGACTGTAAACGGGGTAATCAAAAATACCGGGATAAAAGTACTCCCACGTTCCATCCTGGTAGATTTTTATCACAGACTCTTCAGCTCCGTCAACAGCCAGGTATATACTGCCTTCATTATCCATTACCATCGCGACAGATGAAACACCCGCGCCAAGTTCCGCGGTCAAATCAGCAAACTCTGTCGTCGCGCCCGCGACAGCGCCTGAAAGAACCTCGGTTTTAAATATCTTCTGAACAGAATCAATAACGCCGGCAGAATATAAAAAGCCGTTAAAATACCTTACACAGTTGATTCTGTCGCCAATCTCCGATTCATCAAACGCGCCTGATGTTGTGTTAACGCCGACTACTTTACCATTTCTTGTTCCACACCAGATGTTCTTTTCACTATCGAAATCAAAATCTTTCATGAAAGATTTATCATCCGGCAGGATATATGAAGGATCGGGATTTGTGCCTTCACCCGAAAAAGTAAAAACAACCCAGAAAAGTTCTGTTCCCGCGTGCAGGATATCCGAGGGTCCCCAGCGCAAAGCATTCCAGAATGTTTCTCCTCCCTTGTTACCGTAATGTGTTATTTCCTTACTCCGGTGTTATAAGTTTAACTCCGTCATTATAAACTGAAACATATAAATTTTCATATTGGTCAACAGTCATACCTCTGATCACGGTTTTATTATACTGATCAATAACTGCATATTCGGTAAAAGGAGCTTTGATTTTGTAGTAAAACGTATCACTATAAAGACTCGCGCCCTGCGACCATATTTTAATGCCAACCACTGAATCTTGGAATGTCATTTTATCATCGACCAGCACAGGCACCTTTACCTGAAGTTCGGTGGGCGAAGCAAAAAGAATTTCTCCTTTTGTTCCGTTAAAAGAAACAAAATTTGAGTCATTCGCAAGTCCCGATGAAAAATTGTCGCCGTAAATAGTAATTATATCCACTCCGGCATAAGCGCTGTCGGAGGGTGAAATGGAATTAATAACCGGTTGTTCTCCGTTTCCCCCCTCAAAGGTTTCCCATAAAGTGGGCGCGGGGTCTTCTTTACAGCCGGAAACAAAAATTATCAGCGCTATATATAGTAAATTCACAAAAGCTTTCAATTTCATGATCTTATCCAATTTTTAACTATTAATAACCAAGTGTCACTGTAAATCTGTGCAGATTGTCGAAAATACCAAAATCAGTATAGGCATAATCAAAACCGATATTTACCCCGGCTATTGTATGATTAAACCCTACCCCGGCATTCAGACCCTGTTCATCCGAGGGAGTTATATACCCCGCCCTGAATGAAACGGCATTAAAGATTGTATATTGCATTCCAAGGTTAAGCTGTTCATCATAATCCCTCGGATGCGATGCATCGACCAGAACCATGAGTGAATGATCATCTTTATTAAAATCTGTAAGATCAATCAGGTCAAATGAGAACCCGATTTTAAATGTCAGAGGGAGTTGAAAACTTTCATCAATATATTTAATTTCCTCCGAAAAATTCCGGATACTCATGCCGAAAAGCAGGCTTTTCCATCCGGTATGGTATAATATTCCGAAGTCGAAAGCCATAACATCCTTCTCAAATTTCTCATACTGGTATTCACCTGAAGCGCCGATTGAGGTAACATGCTCGCCGAATGACTGCCGGACATATTTAATATTGCCTCCCACAGCAAATTTATCGGAAAGGGCTTTCGCATATCCAAGTCCCGCGCTGAGCGCTGTCGGTGAATATGTCCCCAGGTCGGTATAACCGTCGCTGCCTGATCGTATGGTCCTGTTGAGAGTTCCATAATCGACTGAGGTAAGAGTTACACCGAATACCCCATATTTGCCGTCAAAGAGAGAAAACGAAGCGCTGCCATATAAATATTTAATATCGGCAATCCATTCAGTCTGGCCAAGAGTAACATCAACCATATTTGTCTGTCTGGCCATTCCTGCCGGATTAAAAAACATGGATTCCGATCTTCCTTCAATCGCTGTGGCCGCTTCACCTATTCCCGATATCTTCGCGCTGTTGGCAACGCTCAGGAACTTCATACCGGCCTGGGCCCTTTTGCTCTGGGCAAAACTGTTCCCGGAAACAATCAGGGCTAAAATAACAAATAAAACTTCTATTTTTAATTTATTCATAATCACACCTGCTCCGATTTTATCGAATTACCACAAATTTGACAATTTCCCTGTCGCCGGTTCTGTCATCTGTAATAACGGCAATATAAAGACCGCTGACAACAAACTGGTTCGAGGCTGTTGTGGAAAACCAGTACTCTGCCCCGCTGCCGTCATTATGCTCGAGGGTTTCGATCAGTTCACCCAGTTCTGAATAGATTTTGATCGTACAGAACCCGGGCAGATTTACGAAAGCAAGTTTGTTCTCTTCTCCGGGAAACAGCAGGTTGTTGGGATCGGCAGATATTATATAAGGATTTGGAACAACCCTTACATCACTGGTAAGTTTTTCGGCGCCCGGTGTTTTTTTTGTCGCAGGCGCGTATGTTTGCGCGTAAAATCTTCCGCTGCGTAATTTGTGAGCTGGTATGTTCAACGCGGGAACAGCCGGTTCTTCTGCCCCGACTGAAACAATGTAATAGTAGTAGGCTGTATTCAGCGCTATGGCTGTATCCTCAAAAGTTCTCGCGTCTGAAGCAAGCTCGGCGGCAAGCTTATATTTAGAAAAATATTCATTGCTCGCATACCCGATTACAGGTTCTGTTGTGGTTCTGTAAATTTCAAACCCTGTAATTGTGCTTTCACTTCCGCTGTAAACATCCCATTCCAGCAAAACCTTTCCGCCTGATGATGTAACATAAAAATCCTTTGGCGGTAGAGGAGCGGCAGATAAATTCCAGCCGCTGTTATAATCGGACTTAATTCTTTTGAATGTCTGGAACAAAGAATCTTTTCCGGTCATCACAGCTTCATTTTTTTCTTTCGCGCTGATAACACCATCTTTGTAATCCTTTCCTACTCTGATGCATTCATCACGGCCGAGACCGCTCACCGCTTCGGCGATGATAATCTTCACACTTTCGCCGGGTTTCAGAGTATAAGGCCCATAACCGTTCGCGAGAGAATAACCCGCGCCGTTCTGCGAACCTTTGCTCGGATCATTCTGCGGTTCGGCATAGTTTCCACCCGGTTCAATCAATTCCGCATGACGGCGGATCGGATGGCCTTTTGTCATTAGCTCATATTCTTCAGCCATACGGGAATCATTAAAAGCGCTGTTATTATAGTTCAGCTTCGAATCAGAGGAAATATAATGTGTGGTACTCGGCTGGGAAACATCATCCGACTGATCATCCGGAGATACATCAGCGTGCAGTGTTAATATTCCGGCAAACTGCGGGGCTCCGAGTCTTCCAACTGTGTCGGCGTCATCAATTACCGAACCCCATCCCTCATCCGGATGAAATATTGGAGCTCCGATATTATCCCATTCATTAAACGCGGTATACTTTCCATGCCAGGCATACTGGAACCTGAGATTATCGGGATTATCATCATCAAATCTGCCGTCACCTCTGGCGTCAATCATTGTATTCACCCCCCATCCGGCAGAATTACCAAGCAGATACCTCGGTTCCCGACAGATAGAAAGGCGATACTGCATATAAAACATGACATCTTCAAGGGTCATATCAGGACGTTCAATTTCCTCGTCATCATCAATATTGCCTGTATTGGTAAATGTATATTCTATAACAATATAATCGTTATGATATTCTTCAGAAAACTGAAAAATCTCTCTTTTAACGGTAACACCCATCTGGGTATTAACTTCGTTGATAAGCAGCCTGTCGAAAGGAAGCTCAGCGTCAACATCTTCTTCCGTTATTTCAACAAATTTGGCATACGATTCAACGCCATCGACATAAACAGGTGAAGGGAGAAAGCTGCTTTTCATCTCGAAACTCACCGGGAAAAACTCATCCTGCCCGGTGACCCTGGGTCCCACGTGAACAACCTTAAAATTGCGCGGAGTGCCATCCGCCTCAACGAAGTTTTTTGCTCCGATCCAGAGCCCCTTGGCACACTGCATATCCTGGTAATTGTATTCAGCCGGCCATTGCATTCCATATTGCTGAATTGCCTGGAAACCATGTTCACGCTCGGCGCCAATTTCTGAATACCAGCTCTGAAGCCGGCCTATTGACATCCATTTATTTACGTACTGCCCGCTCATGAGCGAGGTGAGTATTAACAGTAAAAATAATATTCGATAAATATTTTTCATAATTTTCTCTCTGCGCCCCCGACTATAAGTTCACATTGAATTTTAGACCAAAAAATATGTCCCTTCTGCCGAGGAAAGCGAAAAATTCCTGATTGGGCATATCAATATATGCTTTGTCTTCAAGGACCTGATCAATTTTTCCCTGGTCAACCCGCGACCAGCCGGAACCGTTGTTCTGCTGATAGGTCCCGGTAGCGGCATCAAAATAGATAGTATTCACACGCATATCTATGGATGATACTGCGTTGACATCATTTACAGCGACAATGGGAGTATACTCAACACCCGCGGTCCTCATATCACCCGGTTGATCTTCTCCTGGGACATTTACATAACCATAATTGGCCTGAATCGCGCTTTCAGGCAGATGAAGTGACTTAAAATAATTATCATAGTCTGATTTATTTACAAATCCGGTCGAAGATAATCGTTTTGTATTCAGCAGATTGTCGATCTGAACAAAAAGCTGCATTCCCACCGGTCCAAAATCAAAGTCCTTGCTCAGGCGCAGGTTTATATTAAAATAATCTCGCCACTGCACATTGTTCTCAATTCCTCCGATTGCCGAACCCCCTGTCCAGGTATCATATGAGCCGTTTTTCCAGCTTGCCAGAAAATTAAGCCGCATTCTTTCGAAAACCGGGTAGTCCATAAACTGCGGGCCAAATTCATCAGGAGTGAAGAAATCTATATTTGCCCTGGCATAAGGCCGGGGTACAGGTCTCGACTGAAAATGCCAGGTGCTGGTGCGTTCATAATCACGCTGTTCTGTAGGGCTTTCATAATATGTCCCCCATCCGAAACGGCCTGAGGTTGAGACCATATAAGTATAATTCAGGAATCCCTGAACCCAGTCTCCCCGGTTTTTGGTAACAGTAGCCTCAAATCCTCTGATATCTCTATACTGAACAGGTTCGCTTCTTGAATAATCCACTTTACCGTCGCGGCTGATATAACTAATGGTTCTTGATTCATGACTGATATCTTTGTAATAACCTGTAAGCCTTAATAGAAACTGGTCTAACAGATTCTGTTCATAACCAAGTTCATAAGCAACTGTAACCGGCCAGTCAGCTTCAGGATTCGCGATTACACTCAGCGCCCCCGTATAAGAATCTTCTACACGGAACAGGTGAAGCGGAGTGGGCAGAGTGCTGAAATGACCATAGTTAAAAAAGAGTTTGCTGTCAGCGGTAATCGGGAAAGCAACTCCGAGCCTCGGACTTATTTGTACTTTTGATTCCAGTTTTTTCGAAGAAAGAAGTTCATCCCTGAGATCATTGTTTTCTGCCGAAAACGCTTCGTCAAAAGCGGTGTATTCATACCAATAACCATTGGGATCGGAATAATCAATCCTTAAGCCGATATTGGCGATCATCATCTCAAATTCAAGTTTATCCTGAACATATAATGAAGCCTGTATCGGGAATGTAGTCCAGCGGTTATAAACATTGGATGATTCTCTTTCCTGCGAGTATCTGCCAAAGCTGGTTTCATTATTTACATATTGAATCTCAATTCCGGCTTTTACATTATTGGTATTATCTATCTGGCTTGTTATATCAAATTTCATTTTCCATGATCTTACCCGGCTGCTGTCGCGGGAAACACTCATCGGGGCTCCCATAAACATGCCGTCAATTCCATCTGAGGAACCGTCATAAAATCCGTATGGGGCCTCATCGGTAACATAACTGTTGCCGAAAATCATGGCCGCATTGGTAATTCTGTCTCTTCCCGGGTTTGTATTATATTCCGATCCGAATGTGCTTATTACAGCTTCATAAAAAGTTGAGGGGGAAAGAACATGTGTGAATTTGGCGGCCATACTGTTTCGGATAACTTCAGTCGGCGCCCAGTAACCTTCAACGAATATCCTTGTATCCTGGTAAGAAACCTGGCTGATATTAGAAGCAATGCTGTAATCTGATCTGAATAATCCGGGATACCCTGTGAAACTTGTGTTGGTTCCGGTTTCTTCTCCATATAATCCTTCAATCATCAGCTTCATACCCTTGCCCACATCTGATGTGAGTTTAAGTGTCGCGCTGTAATCCTGGTAACGGTCTCTGGAAAGTGGGATAATATACATATCGCTCGCTTTTCTGTATGAAGCAAAAAAGCGCAGATCACCAAGATATTCACCAATAACCGGAACAGGACCGCCGAAGCTCATATCAATATCATAATCCCCTTCATCAATTCCGGTATTTTTCCTGTGCTGCCATAAAAACAATTCTCTCGCCGCTTCCGGGGTAAGATCATCTGTAGGATCATCATTTTGGAGCGATCTTTCGGCTATCGCGTTCCATCCTTCGAATACCGGGTACTGAAGCTGGGTCCATTCATCCCACGAGCCGCTCGCTGTTCCTGTCCAGCAGACAGCGTCATCAACAAACGGCCTTATGTAATATGACTCAAATTCATGGGGAAGATGTCCGTAAATTTTCTGTACAGCGGGTGAATATCTTCCGAGGAAACTGAATGTATACTTATCCTTGCTTCCTTCCTTTGTAACAACATTAACAAGTCCCGACCTTATTTCGCCGAATTCCGCGTTAAATCCACCGGTTTTAACCTGTATCTGATCGACTGATGTAAAGCTGATAGCGTTATATGGAGTATTATCCCGGCCATCCTTCAATGAAATGCCATTCAATAAGAAAGCTGTTTCATTATCTGAACCACCTCTTATCGAGGTGCCTTCAATTCCTGCCTGCAAACCGAGCACACTTGATACATTAACCACCGGAAGATTCTCAATTTCCTTTACATTGAGATTCACACCGCTTGAGGAAACATCTTTTTGCACTACCGGCTGTTCCGCGATAATGATAACTTCACCGGTTTCATAAGTTTCTTCTTTCAGAATAAAATCGACAATTGTGGTCTGATCAATATTTACCCTTACATTAAGCATTTTTGATTTGGCAAAACCGACCATGGAGGCTGAAAGAGCGTAAGTTCCCGGGGGCACATTCAGAATTATGAATTTGCCATCCAGATCTGTCGCGCTTCCGAGAGTTGTTCCTTCAATCATCACATTTACACCGATAAGAGTCTCTCCCTTCTCATCGGTCACTTTTCCGGCTATCTTTCCCGTTGTGCTTGCAAAATTAACGGAGCAGACAATCAGAAAGAGAATAAATATGTTAAAAAGATACTTCATACTGTTTACTCCCGCTCAAAAAAAATATCTTTATTTCAGAAGAATCATTTTATTTGTTTTTACTTTATTCGCTGCCCGCAGAACATAGAAATAAACTCCGCTGGAAAGCCTTGAGCCATTAAGCTCAACTGTGTAATTACCAGGTCTGAGTTCCTCATCCGCCAGAACTGCCACTTCCCTGCCCAGCAGATCATATACTTTCAGGCTGACAAGACCTGCCTTGGGTATCGCGAAATTTATTCTGGTTGATGGATTAAACGGATTTGGATAATTTTGCGAAAGAACGTATTCTTTTGGAATATCCTCATCGGCAACTTCAACACCGGTCTGGTTGACTGTCATAAATTTATAAATTTCAGACCAGATGCTCTGACCATATTCATTATAGGCTGTTAACCTCCATGAATAAAATGCGAGTGGATTAAGCTGGAATGCTAACCAGGTTGTATCGGTGAATCCGAGACTGTCGAAAATAATAGTTTCAGGCAGAATAGAAAGACTCTCCGCTATCTGAAGTCTGTAACCATGAGCTCCCGGAACAGATGACCATTTAAATACAGGGTCCAGCTCAATATCCGTTGTCTCCTGAGGAGGATATATGGGAGCAGGATTTAACGGGAAACCGGTCGAAAATTCTCTCGCGTCGGAAAAACTTCCCACTCCGGCCGCGTTCGATGATTCCACCCGCCAGTAATAATTTTCCTGCCCGGCGATTCCGGTAACCGCGTAGGTTGTATCATATACCTCGTTATCTTCGAGTACAATATTCGTAAAAGCCTGATCCTGCGCTATCTGAACGCGGTATCTGCCAGCCTGTTCAGGAAAATACCAGCCAATCATTGTGGTATCTCTCTGGTTCTGGGCATTGTCTTCAGGATAAGCGAGCTGCGGGGCGCCGGGAAGATTTACCGTGGCGACACTGCTCATCTCACTTTCATTGTAGTTTCTATCGAGGGTTGTGGCCACATAATAATAACTGGAAGGACCCTGCTCAGGCACCGGCGGATTAAATCCTTTTTCGTTTATAACATCAAGTATTTTTTTAGGATCATCAATATCGGATGGATCAACAAAATACTGGTCTGATCGGTAAACCACGTAAAAACGTGATGTATCACCATCAGCCGCCGGACTGGGTGTATCCCACTGCAGCGCTGAAATTCCTTTGCCCGGCACTCTTTCATATACAAAATTCGCGGGGGAATTTGGAATTATATTATCCTTGAACTCCATCGCCGGCACAAGAGCTTTTGTATTAAAATAGTTATTCCTCAGCGAATCCGCTATACCTTTGTAATTTCCAAGTACACTCTGGGTGCTGTAGAGAATACTTCCTTTTATTTCGTCAGTTTCCCTGTTAAGGAGAATCTGGTTAATAATTTCGGTTGAAGGCCAGTTATGCTGTAAAATCCTGTAGACAGCCTGCCCGGGATATAAATGCCGGCCATTCATTACAGAGGCCCACCAGGGAGCGAGCAGACCGTAATCCTGTGGTCCGCCAAATTCCCAGTATAGCTGGGGAGCGAGATAATCTATCCATCCTTCATTCAGCCATGTCACCGCGTCACAAAATAAAGGGTGTCCCCACGCGGATGTCCCGATTATACCCGGAGGTGTACCGCTTTTCCAGATACCGAAGGGACTTACACCCCATTTAATATTTTCATCAATCGCCACGAGAGAATCCTGAATCATTTCAATCAGAAGATTTACGTTGTCCCTTCGCCAGCTGCTTATGTTGCTGAATCCCCGCGGATAAGTCTGAAAAGTAAGCTGATCTTCGTTGCTTATCCCTGCCCAGGGATAAAAATAATCATCGATGTGTAATCCATCAACATCATATCTCCTGGCAATATCACTGAATACATGTGAAACATAGTCCCTTACTTCGGGAAGACCGGGATCAAGGACAGTATCATCCCCGACATAAAGTATCCAGTCGGGATGCTGATTAATTACATGATCAGGACTGAAAGTATAGGAACTTGTGGATACTTTAACCCTGTAAGGATTACACCAGGCATGAATTTCCATTCCTCTTTTATGCGCCTCCTCAGTTACAAATTCCAGAGGATCATAATATGGATTCGGAGCTGAACCCTGTGAACCGGTAAGCCAGTAAGACCATGGTTCAATTTCTGAATAATAAAGGGCGTCACATTCAGGCCGCACCTGAAAAAAGACAGCATTAATTCCTGCTTCATCCAGTTCATCAAGAATATTAATGAGATCATTTTTCTGAACTTCAGTATTACTAGTACTTGGCCAGTCAATTCTGGATACAGTTGCTATCCAGGCGCCTCTTAATTCCCTTTTCGGGTTAGATTGTGAAAACAATGGAACAAATGCGTACAATACTGCAATAAGTAATAGACTCTTCTTCATACATCGCTATAGTTTAAATATAAAAAAATACCTGACGGTAAAATTAAACAAAAAAATTGAAATATATAAGGGCCGCTGAAAAGCGGCCCCGGAACCAATGAGGTACTACTTCAACAACAACATCTTCTTAATATCTGAGAACTCAGACCCGTCGTTGCCTTTTATATCAACTTTATAGAGATACATTCCACTTGCGAGAGACGCGGCGTTAAAATCAAATTTTTTCAATCCGGCGCTCATATCACCATCGACGAGTTTCGCGACCTGCTGACCCAGAACATTATAAACTGTCAGGTTTACATGAGAATCAACGGTCAGCGCAAAACTGATTGTTGTAGATGGATTAAACGGATTGGGGTAATTCTGATTAAGAGTAAACTGTTCCGGAATAACATCTGCTTCAGGCTCCACATCAGTTATAAGGTCAGGATCATTTGAATATGCCCCGATGCCATTGTTGCCGCCAAGCGCGTATATGATAAAGGTATCATCATCATACATCCTTGTACTGATTCCGCCCGAAGCATTCAGGTTCTGCTGAAACCCCAACTGAGGAGTTTTCATAGCTACTGAGGCGTTGGCATCGCCACCTGTGACATCAACAACCGCGACATATTCATCTTCACCGCTTGCTGAAACGTCGGCATAGTAAGCGAGGATATATTCTCTTTCCTGAAATTTCATATAATCAATTTTTGATGCGGCCGTAGCAATAATGTTGCCGGGAATAGTATCGATAACTGATCCGTCCGGATTATAATGAACGACATAATCGCCATAAGATTTGGCATATACCGTTCCATCTTCAGCCTGCGCGAAATTGGGATTTGTGCCCTGGTTCAGATTATCCCATTCAATCACTTCCGGATCGAGGGAAACACCATTATCCGAAGTAGTGAATTTGATAAATTTCTGTCCGGGATTAATGCCTGCGTAAATAACCAGTGAATTATCATCCGCTCTTCCATATACGCTGAACATATCTCCTATCCGGTTCGCGGCGCTGACCTCTCCGGCAACTACAGGTGTGGCAGACTCATCATCCCATCTGTAAACCGTAAAGTTGGCTGTCAATCCGTTAAGTGTCATATTACAGGCGTAAATTATTCCGTCGTCCGAAACATCCACACAGTTCAATGGGAAATAACCTACTGCCGGTTCGGGAGCTGCCATTTCAGCAAGATAAGCACCTGTATTAGCGTCATGAATCGCTATTCTCGGGCCATTGTTTCTTGTTACAACATAAACTCTTTCATTTCCCGCTACATTGCCGTAGCTGAGTGAACGTTCTGTGTTGGCCCCGAAATATGAAGGAATAGAACCATTGGCGTCATTTTTTGCCCAGTATGTATATAGAGAATCAGGATCCGGAGGTAGGATCCCCAGGTCTGCCAGATCGCGCGCTGTCAAATAATCACCTTCACTGCGGCTATTCGGCAAACCTACAATATTAAGTCCCCCTTCCGGAATTATTGTTCCGATATAATCCACATCATAAAATGTTGTTCTGAATTCGAGTGTATCTGTTCCATCGGTAACTTTATATATTGTTCCGTTTTCAAATGCCACAGTCCCATCCGCGTCGACAAAGCTGACACCTTCAACATTTACAAGCTCAGACTCATAATCTTCGAAATTTGTATTAAAATCAGCTACAGTCAGAACAACAGGATCGACCACATTCGCGGTTGATGTAGCCGCGCCCGGATCAGAAACAGGCTTCAGTTCAATCATTCCGCCATATTCGGCCAGTTCACCGATCAAACCGGTTATTCCCTCCCCAACCTGGTACTCGGTTGAAATTTTTCCCGCGTCATCATCAATCAGTAAAGCGCCGGTTGCGTCCTGTACAAATTTCTGTCCTCTCCATGACTGCTGGAAAGTCAGAATTACTTCACCGTTTATTTTGTATTTTGTTCCCGGAGTCCCTGCCCTGAATTCGGCAATTGTATTAACTTCTTCAGCCAGTTCAAACATATAATCCGCGGAAACTATTTCACTTGGCTCCATACCGTCGGCATACGCGATGGCTTTCACTGTTGTATTCGCCGAGAGTTCAATCGGTGTGCTGTATACAGGTGAATTTTCATCAGGGTCAGCGCCATCCAAAGTGTAATGGATTGAAGCATTTGAAGTAATTGTGGAGATTGTTACATTGATGGTTTGATAATATGTTCCTGCAACCGGATCAAACACAGGATTTTCCACATAGTTTGGCGGAGTAAATTCGTATGCCGCCAAACCGTTATTTGTGCCGAGGATATACAAATTAAATGTGCCGTCACCATTATTTTTTACATCACAATCACCAACGCCGTTACCATTGGCAACTGTTCCGAGAGTGTTTGTGATGGCCGCGAGGGCGCCTGAGGCCAATCCGGCAGTAACATCAACTACTCTTAAGTTTTCATTGCCGTTTGTTCCATTATAATTATATGTGACAATAAATTTACGGTCAGCAGTCGCGAAATATTTTATCGCGTTGCTGCCTGTCGCTACAACACTTCCCGAGAGGGTATCAATAACATTTCCACCTGCCATAAATCGTTGAACATTAAAACCATTTGAATTGGTATATAATTCGCTGTTATCCATATTGGGAAATACCGAAGCGCTTCCACCCTGGATTCCGTTGGAAAGTGTTATTTCCTCAGGTGTAAATGTCATTCCGTTATCGGTTGTTGTGAATTTAACCAGTTTATCGCCATTTGAACTCATTGCCCAGATGATTACACTGTTATCGGACACGGACCCTGTTACAGAGAATTTATCTCCGAATCTCATCGCGAGTCCCTGGTATTCAACAACCGGAATCGGCGCCGCCAGATCATTATTCCAGCGGTAGACTTTAAACATTGAAGCCGAAGCGTCAACAGCAAGATTACATGCAAACACGATTCCATCATCGGATACTTCGGCGTCATTCAATGTATAGGTTCCACCGGCGACACCAGTCATATCAAGTGTGCCGAGACTGTCGCCGTTCGCGGCATCTATAATATATATGAATGTTCCCCCGTTGCGGCTTACAAGATAAATTTTATCTGAAGCTCCCGAAGCGGCCGGATCAAATGTATATGAGGCCATTCCGTTATTTGTTCCGAGTATATAAAGTTCGAAGGTGCCGTCACCGTTATCTTTCACATCACAGTCACCTACTCCGTTCGGATTGCCGACATCACCGATAGTCGGAGTTACAGCCGCCAGCTGCCCGGCTGAAAGTCCGCCGGTTACATCAACAACTCTCAGGTTTTCATTGCCGAGTGTTCCGTTATAATTATAGGTAACGACATATTTATGACCGTTACTTTCAAAATATTTTATAGCGTTGCTGCCTGTGGCTACCAAATCCCCTGATAAGGTATCAATAACAGTTCCGTCAGAGTTAAATCTTTCAATATAATTTCCTGAAGCGTTAATATAAAACTCAGTTCCATCACCATTTAACGCTACGGTCGCGCTTGAACCCATCGCGCCATTATCGAGGGAAATAAGTTCGGGCGTAAATGACATGCCATTATCGGCAGTTGTAAATTTAACCACCTTATCGGAACCTGACCCGGCAGCCCAGATAATAAGACTGTTATCTGATGCTGAACCACTTACTGAAAATTTATCTCCGAGTCTGATCGCCTCATCAGTGTAGTCAATCACATTAACAGGAGCTCCGCTTTCATTATCCCAGCGGTATACCTTAAAATGATGAGCCGTCGCGTCTACAGCAAGGTTACAGCCGAATATTATTCCGTCATCTGAAACTTCAGCGTCATTTATTGGAAAAATTCCGCCGGTGACATTGGTCATATCAAGCGAGCCGACATTATCTCCATTATCAGCATCAATAATATAGATAAATGTTCCATCTTTACGGCTTACAAGGAATATTCTGTCCTGTCCGCCAACATTACCATAAGCAAAACCTCTTTCTGTATTTGCGTCCCCCATATACGCGGGATATGTTCCCGCTGCCTGTGTCAACTCCCAGTTCCCGCTAACCGGTTCACCTTCAAAACTTCCAAACGCGAATCCTCTTTCTGTGCTTCCTTCTCCCATAAATGAAGGGTAATTTCCTTCATTCTGTGATTTTTCCCAAATAGTATTTATCTGGGCAAATCCAGTCGTTCCCGTAAATAATAAAATCAGTAAAATTGATAATGTTTTTTTCATACAAACTCCGCCGATTAATTGATAATATCAAGTCTAAACAGAACTCGAATATGTGTTTTTATGTCAGGGAAATTTCAAATTATTGCCAAGATATACAACTACATCATCAGGTAGTATAATATCCTCCCGTTAAAACCATTTTTTTACTACTTCTAAAATAACTTTTTGTTTTTAATATTACAGCTATTCTTAGAAAATAAAAGCAAAAATTTTAACTGGCAAATTACTTTTTAATTCAGGAGAATGATTATCAGTCTCTATTTCCGCAAAATGGCATAGCCGGGAAAAAACAAAATTCCTGTAATCAATTGTACTCGTTATCGCTATCGTCCGTGGCTGAATATAGCTTGAATACGAGTAAGTTCCTCCTGTCAATGCCGTTTAACACAAGAATTCACTCGCCACACTTTACTTCAATAATAACATCTTCCGGCTCAGAGCGAATGTTTTGCCATCCGAAGTTTCCGCGTTCATTTTGAGAAAATAAGTTCCTGAAGAGAGATGCTCCGCGTTAAAGTTCAGCTCATGTAATCCCGGCAGAAAGGTTTCATCAGCCAGGACAGTGATCAGCCTGCCAAGTATATCGAATACCCCTATATGAACCTCAGCCTGCCGGGGAACAGAAAATTTTAGTGTAGTCTCAGGATTAAAGGGATTTGGATAATTCTGAGCGAGATAAAACTTTTCCGGATAATATGCTCCTTCTATCTCACAAAGCAGGTTCACGGCGCCGTCGAAATCAATCTGATAAATGTGATATATATTTATCCCGGTCCGGGGTAAAATATCATCAAATTTATATTCATTTATTTCGGATGAAGTGCCGGCGCCTGGAATAAATCCAATTTCTTCAAATCTCAGCTCTTCTCCTGCCCGTTCTATTCTGAATCCACGGTTGTTTTCTTCGGAGGCGGCGCTCCAGCGCAGCCGGATTCTATCCTCAATAACATTCGCCGAAGCCTGGAGTAACTCTACAGGAACAGGATGAGGATTATTATAATAAATCAATGTGCCATAATTACCCGCAACCCAGGCATTGCCGATTCCGGAAATGTCAACATCCGAGAAGGTATTTATAGTTTTACGCGCCTGCTCCTGCCATGTAGCCCCCATATCTGAGGAAATAAATATATAACCGCTTGCGCAGGCGGCCATGGCCAGACCTGTTTCACCCGATTTTATAAAATCAACCCCCCATACCGTTTTAGTGGGCGGCTGAAGAGATACTGACCAGTTACTACCACCGTCAGATGTATAATATGTATTCCCTGATGTTCCCGCCGCTACTCCGTGCGCCTTATCACCGAAAGCGACTCCGTAAGTTCCCAGACCTCCTCCGGAATATTGCTCCTCCCAGTTGTCGCCCCCATCACTCGTCGCGAAAATCTTTTCACCTGTTCCCACAATCCATCCGAAGTTTTCATCATAAAAATCTACATCCCATAACAGACTTGTAGTGGAAATATTTTTTTGAATCCATGTATCGCCGCCATCTGTCGTTTTTATTACAGCGCCATCTGTACCTGCCGCGTACCCGGTATTTTCATTAATAAAGTCTATGCCGACAAGATCAATGGTACTTGCGAGACCGGTGCTCAGAACTGTCCAGTCAAGTCCCCCGTTTGTGGTTTTAACCACAATGCCATCCTGTGCCGAAGCAAACGCCACATCAGGAGAAGGAGCCGATACTTCATATATTTTTTGTGAAATAATTCCATCATTAATCACAAAAGTGAGTCCTCCGTCAGTAGTATGCGCCGTAAAACCGGCGTTTCCGGAAACATACCCGTTCAGGCTGTCGGACATAGAAATGTCCGTGAAGGTGGTTTCGGTAAATCTTCTCGAAATTTCTGTCCAGGTTAATCCTTCATCTGTCGATTTAAGTATTGTTCCCTCCCTGCCGAAAAGCCAGGCGTCACCATTATAATTATATTCAACTGAATACAAAGTAACATCTTCAACCGGAATGGTTATTTGAGACCATGTATCACCCCAGTCGGAGCTCCTCAACAGAGTGGATGACTCTCCGCATGCCAGAACAGTATAATAAGGACTGGCGGTAATTGCCCATAACATGTCACTACCACCCGGATTATAAATATTCTGCCAGGTCTCACCCCCATCCATGGTTTTAAATATCCGGCTGTAATCTCCCGCGGCATAACCGACCATACCGGAAGATGAAATGGGGAAATCTACACTTCTGAGATCGGTTCCTGAAGTAATTCCATTGTTCTTTAACTCCCATGTGTCACCGCCGTCTGTAGAACGAATAACTGTTTCATCATTGCCCACAATAAAAATTCTGTACGAGTCTGTGAAACCAATTCCATATAAAGTCTCTGAAGTTACCGACTGGTTCGACACACTTCGCCAGCTTTCGCCTCCATTTGTCGACTTTATAATAAATCCCGCGTAACCGCATGACCATCCCAGATCCTGATCCAAAAAACGCACTGCATATTTTGTTGTATCGGGCGCGTTATTCATCGGCAGCCAGGTATCGCCGCCATCAGTGGTACGATAAGATTTATCTGTCAGTGAACCAACAGCCCAGCCATAATCCTGGTTAACAAAATCGAGTCCTCTCAATATGGCCGGAGTAAGAGGGTTAACCTCCCAGTTCACTCCTCCGTCTGTGGAGCGCAATATTTCACCTTGTGATGTGATTGCCAAAATATTTCCGTTTCCCGCCGGGTATCCGTGATATATATGATTTGGGGTCGGATATGGATTGAGTGATATCCATTGAGCTGAAATTACTGAAGATAATAATATTAATATAATTAAAACCTTAACGCATTTCATATTTTCCTCCGAAATTTGATTGGAAAATATTCAAAGATTTTGTCATTGTCAATTTTCTTTACCTCTCCTTTTTATTAAATTGTTATTATTGTTCTTGGATTATTTACAACCTTATCATTAAGAGGATATTATATGCGTTTTTTATCATTATTTTTTCTGCTTATATTATTTACAGTCCAGTGTATATGGTCGCAAAATCTGGATGATTTGTACCGGTTAAAAGAATATAACAGCCGGCGAGTTTCAAGCTGGGATACCTCGGGGGGCAACTGGGACCGGATACAGATACCTTCAGATACCACCGTTACTCTCGCATTTATCAAAGGAGCCGGTATTATTAAACATATTTGGGTAACTATTGCTCATACAGATAAAATGTCCAAAAGAAATGTATTAATAAGAATGTTCTGGGATGGAGAACAAAATCCCAGTGTGGAATCCCCTATCGGTGATTTTTTCGGACAGGGCTGGGGTGAAGATTATATAATGAACTCCCTGCCTCTTGTCTGCGCACCCGCGAGGGGAAAAGCAATGAACTGTTATTTCCCGATGCCCTTCAGTGAATCGGCAAAAATTACAATTGAAAATCAGTCTGAAAACAAAATCGCGGCTTTCTATTTTTATATAGAATATGAGGAACATGAAACCATTTCCCTCGAAACGCCAAGATTTCACGCGTGGTGGAACAGAGAGCTAACCGAACCGCTGCCTGAGGGTGAAAATGAATGGGCCACACTCGGCGGAAACACCTGCTCATCCCAAAACTGCCGATGGTAATTATTTAATGGCGGACATTCAGGGCAAAGGACATTTTGTCGGGGTGAATTATTATGTTGACTGTCCTTCTCCCATGTGGTATGGCGAAGGTGATGATATGTTTTTTATCGATGGTGAGGAATGGCCCCCGGAACTCCATGGCACCGGCACAGAAGATTTTTTCAATACCTCCTGGAGCCCGAAAGAAGTATTTATGCATCCCTACTTCGGATACCCCAGGGTGAATGATGATATAGGATGGATGGGCAGAACTCATGTATACCGCTTTTTAATAGAATCGCCGATAGCGTTTGATAAATCATTGCTGGCGACAATAGAACACGGACACGCGAATAATTTGACCCTCGATCTTGTTACAGTGGCCTACTGGTACCAGATTGAACCGCATAAAAAATTCCCTGAAATACTACCTGTTGACAAGAGACAAAATATGGACCCAATCAGGCATGTTGACATTCACCGGTGGAGAGACGCGTGGCGGAAAATGATGGGTGAAGGTAAATTATGGGGAGATGAAAAGAAAAAGGATAAATAATCCATCATCGCCAAAAACTAAGCCGAATGAAATAGTTTTATCCACCTCCTCTGGCATTTTTTATTTTATTCGGCAATTTTACCTGTGAAACAGGCATGTTGATCGAAATGGATTGAGGCTTCAACGAAAATCGATAAAATATTCAAAATTAAATTGAATTTTTGTGAGTCATATATTTGTTTTGCAGGTGAACATTTTGAAAACAGCAGGAACTAACGCTATGTACTTTAACAAATTTGTCAACTCCAAATCAAAAAGAAACAGGGTTTTTGTATTTTTTATCTATTCATTCCTTATCGCGGCGCTGATATCCTGTGATGCCGTGAATGAAGTGCTCGATGATATTGATATATTTTCAGATGCTGATAACGCGAGCCTTGGCAACCAGCTTTCAGCCGAAATTGAAGGTAATTCTCAGGAATACCCGGTATTTAATGGTGACCCGACAATTAAATCATATATAAACAGCCGGATATTTAATCATCTTCTGGCCTCTTCAAAAATTACTAAAAAAGATGCCTTCGCGTATGAACTTGAGATCATTGATAATGATGATATTCTTAACGCTTTTGCCCTGCCGGGAGGTAAACTTTATGTTTATACCGGACTGTTAAAATACCTCGATTCCGAAGCTGCGCTGGCAGGAGTGATTGGTCATGAGATCGGACACGCTGAAGAAAAACACGCCACAGAAAGAATGACTAAACAATATGGAGTTACATTCCTGCTTAGTATGATTCTTGGAGATAAACCCTCTGAACTTACCCAGATCGCTTCAAACCTCTTCGTGGGACTGGCATTTCTTTCCAACAGCCGAAGCCAGGAAGATGAAAGTGATGAGAGATCATTTGAATATCTTCAGGATACACGCTATTACCCGGGCGGTGTAAAATTCTTCTTCGAAAAACTAAGAGATGACGGAATGATTTCAAACGGCGGATCAACCATCGAAACATTTCTTTCAACCCACCCGGATCCCCTCGAAAGAATCAGCGAAACTAACCAGAGACTTACCAATTCAGGATATGAAATATATTCGTGGGATGATGATCAGCCTAATTTTTACAGGGCAGCATACAAAACCAATATTCTCGATAAATTGTGATTATTCTGTAGGACAGGCTTTCCAGCCTGTCCCTCCTGGGGCCTGCCCCATAAAACTGACTCACTAAGAGTGATTAGCCCCCATTGCTCATTCTTCTCCTTAGCCTCCATTTTCAAAACTACCGGCCGGCCAAATTATTACTTATTAGATAACGCCCTGAATGCGACCGCATACATCTGGATTTGTTTGAGCATCCTGACTTCCGACCCAAAACAGCGTAACTTATTGTTATAAAAGGGCATAGGTTTTTTATAGGCACTACATTTCTCATACTTCCTATTTCACATTCAGGGAATTATCTATATTTCATATGGAACGCTATCTATCTTTAGCCCTACTACCTGATAGATTTTTCTTATATGTTTCGTTACCATTGAAGGCATGGCATACCTTTTTTGAGTTGACTGGTCTCTGAGAATACTGCATTGAACATGAAGCAACTCATTTCTTATTACTTCAGGAGAAAGCTTTTCGTACTGTTTCAAGACACGGTATTCGAGGTGCCTTAGACATACCAGCGCCATAAAACATATCGCAATATGAGCTTTTACCCTTTTGGGCGTCCAGTGGTATATCGGACGTAGACTTAAATCATGCTTGCTGATCCGGAAGCATTCCTCTATTTGCCATAGTTTCCGATATTGCTCCCTTACTTCTTTTTCGTTTAGTTCTTCTGCATTTGTGACAACACCATGCAATCCGTCCCATTTTGCCGACTCAGATAGTTTTTCTTCATCTATTATTATTTTGGACTCACCTTCTATTTGAAGAAATTTCTTATATCCGTAGTTGCTTATCAACGAAGAGGGGTTTGAGGATCGTTCCAGTTTCTTTCTCAGCTTTTCTATCGCTTTTTCTCTGTCATAACGATCCTTTTCGGCACGTTTAGGACTGTATGTTACTATTAATCGTTTTTTTTCTCCCAAGGTAAATACTGCCATCTTTTCATCATCAACCGTTGATTTATAATTTGTCAGGTCAGTTATTTTATTCTGCATTTTGACGCTCATGTTTTTTAACCGCGCGCCAACTATATATTGTTTTTCTTTTCCCTCAAGTTTTGAAAGGTTTGTCTGGCTTAACATCGCACTGTCTGCAACAAATATTATCTTCCCTACCTCAAACTGTTTTTCCAGTTTCTCTATGGCCAATTCAAGTGTATTCCCCTCATAATAGGAACCGGGATAGACCTCATATCCGACTGGAAAGCCTTCGCTTGTTGTAATAAGAGCCAACAACACTTGCGGCTGGTTAAACTTCATGTCCTTGCTGTATCCATTCTCCTTCAGTTCATCTTCTGTGAAGCTTTCGAAATACAGGGTTGTGCAATCATAGAATATTACATCAATCCTTTCTTTTATAATTCCTGAGGCTGCTTCATATGACAGCTTTTGTATTTTGTTTATTTTCTCTTCATCCAGCATATCCATCATTTTGTATACTCCGTCTAACGATAGCTTTTGGCCAAAGTCTTTTTCCAACTGTCGGACTGATGATCTTTTTGATGATGGATTGGCTATCCTGGCCATTACTATATTAAATAAATTCCTGCTCGAAGATACTTTTCTTTTAGGACTGCCAAGTGTGTACTGAAAACCAAGCTCATTATATATTTGACCATAGACCTCATGGATGCCAATGATAATCCTTTGTTCCTCCCTTAGCTTTTTTAAGTCAACATTTATTGGGTTGTCATCCTTTGTTTTTTTTGCTTCAATTACCATTTGAGCAATTTCTTCCGGGGCAAACAGGTTTGGCTGGCTTTCAGTTTCAAGCTTTGCTTTTACGTATTCAGCCAGTTCCTTTAATTTTTGTAATTCATCATCACTAAGGGCTGTGCCGATATGGCGTACAATTTTTTGCCTGACATTAGCGCCATTACGGATCGACTCAACGATTTGAACGGATTTTTTAGGGCTATTCGGTGATGTTTTTGTTCTGATAAACATGAGGATAATATACAAAAAAATAGATTGATAATCAAGCATATAATAATATTAGGCACTACATTGGCCGTTTTTTATTTTTCCTCTGTTTTTATTGTGTTTTCTAACTTCTGGGATACTTTGGGTCTGAAGTCAGGAAAACTACCGGCCGGCCAAATTATTACTTATTAGATAACGCCCTGAATGCGACCGCATACATCTGGATTTGTTTGAGCATCGCGCCCAGTCCATTTTTCCTTGTGGGAGAAAGCTGATTATCAATCCCTATGCTTTTTAGAAAATCAGGTGGAGAAGATAAAATTTCATCAGGTTTATGACCGGAATATACCTTCACAAGTATCGCGATCAAACCTTTAACGATAGCCGCGTCGCTATCGGCTTCAATAAAGATTTTACCATCTTCGAATGACGCGTCAATCCAGACCTGCGACTGACAGCCGTCAAGTTTATTTTTATCTGTTTTTTTCTCTTCATTCATAACGGGAAGCTCTTTGCCCATCCGGATAATCCGGGTATATTTGTCTTCCCAGTCATCAAGTTCGGCAAACTGTCCTACCAATTCTTCCTGAATCTCTTTTATATTCATTTTACTCCCTGGTTTTCTGTTATAATTTCAAATTCTTCTGATACTGTTATTTCTCCGTCTGAAATGCGCACAGTGTATTTTCCCGGCTTAAGAAAAACCATTTTTTCATCTTTGCCTGATTTATCTTCCAGATTATACATATGGTAATTAAGGCCTGAGACAGCATGGATATCATCTTCAAATTTTTTATTATTTTTTTCATCCGATACAATAAGATTTATCTTTTTCTCCTCCGCTGACCAGAAAACAATCTCTTTTTCAGGCAGTATTGGTTCACTCCACTTCCATTCTCTCATGCCCCATTGATTATTATATTTTATTTCCCCCGGTGAAAACAGATATAGTTCTTCAGCCATAATTTTTTCATCAAGCATCCTTATATGGGAAATATCGGCTATATAAAGGGAACGCCCGTGTGTGGCCGCGACAAGTTTATTTTCTTCCGGATGCAGAACCATATCATGCACCGGAACAGCCGGCATCCCTTTCCCGAGAAATGAAAAGGTTTCACCCCCATTAATTGAAATATATAACCCGTGGTCTGTTCCGGCATATAAAATATTTTTATTTTTATTATCCTCCCTTATCACATTTACCGGTTCAGCAGGAAGATTTTTGCCAATTTTTTCCCAGTGCTTTCCATAATCAGATGACTTGTAAATCATAGCTTCAAAATAATCATTCCGATAACCGTTAAGTGAAACATAGACCGTATTGATGTCGAACGCGGAGGCTATAACTCTGCTGATCCAGTAACCCTCTGGCAGGCCTGCCGAGATATCCTCCCATTCGTTCCCCCCTCCTTTTGTAACATAAACTTTACCATCATCACTTCCGGTATAGATCAATCCGAATTTCAAAGGTGATTCTGAAATGGTTGTCAGAGTTCCGTAGGGCACATCTCCTTTCCGCGCGCCGTTGGTTAAATCACCTGAAATAACCTCAAAATTATCACCTTGGTCCATCGAACGGTGAAGTTTATTCGACCCGAAATAAAGAATGTCCTGATTGTGTCTCGAAAGCTGAATCGGAGTCTGCCAGTTAAACCTGAATGGTTTTTCACCAAGTTCATGTTTCGGCGCAATAAATTTATATTTTTCCTTTTCAACATTAATCCGGTAGTAGTTGCCGAACTGATACCCGGTATAGATAGTATTATTATCCCTGGTATCTATTGCCACCTGCATACCGTCTCCGCCCATTACCGTTTTATAGGGATAGCGTCCCGTCTGATGCCATGCCGTTGACGCATTGTAAGTTGAAGGGCCCTTCCAGACGCCGTTATCCTGAAGCCCGCCGTAAACATTAAAGGGTCTCGCGAGGTCAACATTTACTGTATAAAACTGTCCTACAGGCGGAGTGTTCGCTTTAATCCATGTTTTGCCATCATCCCATGAAATGTTAATTCCGCCGTCGTTTCCGGTTATCAGATGGCCATCCTTAGAGGAGCTTACCCATAACGCCTGAAAATCGGCATGAACATTATCCTGCATAATCGAGCTGAAACTTTTTCCACCATCTTCCGAGATTAGAAGAGGCACCCCAAGCACATATATTTTGTCCCGGTTGAATGGCGACACTCTGATCTCACCAAAGTAGTAACCGTAAGAAAAGACAAAATCGTCGATATACTCATCATGTGTTCTTTTCCAGCTTTTTCCTCCATCTTCCGAAAGATATATCTCTCCTCCTTTTACCGGTGTGTCAAAAAGAGAGTTGTTCGCGTCACCGAGATAGTCTATTAATACCTGTGGTTTGATCTTTCCCGCTTCAATTTCCTTTTTGACAAATTCGGCTGAATACTTTTTCGGGAAATTATTCCTTCTTAAAAAATCCTCAAGGTCCTTATTTTCCAGTTCAAGGAAATCTGATGATGATATGTCAGTTATCATCTGTTTTGTAAGAGCATATTCTTCTTCTTTTTGTTTTTCTCTCAAAGCCTGGTTATCGAGAAACGCGTATATAACATTTGTGTTGCCGGGAAATATGTCGAGCCCTATTCGTCCGTTTCCCTCACCCTGCGGAAAACCTGATTCGGGTCCGCTTATATGAAACCAGTTCTCTCCCCTGTCGGTCGATTTATAAATCCCGGAAGTTTTACCGCTTTCGGTAAAATCCCAGGCGCGGCGTTTTCTGTGCCACATAGAGGCATATAAAATATCGGGATTTGCAGGATCAGCGATTAAATCAATCGCCCCTGTATTTTCATCGACAAAAAGTTTTTTATCCCATGTTCCTCCCCCGTCAACACTAACGTATATTCCCCTTTCATCATTGGCGCTATAGAGATGACCGAGAGCTGCTGCATAGATACGTTTCGGATCTTTTTTATCAATAATAATCCTTCCCGTATGATGTGTCTCCGCGAGTCCGAGATAATTCCAGTTTTTCCCATCATCCGGGCTTGAATAAATTCCTGTGCCGGCATAAGATGAACGGCTTGAATTATTTTCACCTGTGCCGACATATATAATGTTATTGCTCCAGTCAACCGCTATATCGCCAATAGTGATTGTCGCTTCATTATCGAAAAGAGGGCTGAATGATACTCCGTTATTGGTTGTTTTCCAAAGCCCGCCCGAAGCGTAAGCCACATAAAAAACAGCCGGATCTGCAGGATTAACTTCAATGTCTGTCACCCTTCCACTCATTACGGAAGGCCCGATCGAGCTGAATTCAACTTCTCTGAAAAGGCTATTTTCACTCATTTTCAGCCGCTGCTGCCAGGCGTCAAATCTTTTATCCGCCGGAGTATACCCCGCAATTCCTTCCTGGGCAGGAACGATGTTAACTAAAAAGCAAAATGAGAACAGAACAATTAAAGCGTTTTTCATAATATCACCGATTATACTGGAATAATTCACACAAATTTCCGGAAAGAAATAGTTTTAAGCAAATCGGCGGTAATATTTTCTCTATTCTTTTGTTAGTGAATAGATTGCCAGAATTATCGCGGTCGCAAACTGCGCGTATCCAAGTATTTCCCCTACTGTTCCAAGATCATGCTTTTTATTTTCTTCCTGCAGTTTCGCGAGCTGTTTATTTAATTCTGCTTTAAATTGTGAAATGTCTATGCTGTCTGCCTGGTTTTCGCCGCCCGCGAGTGATAACAGGGCAAGGTAATCAGTATCTGTGTAGAGGTCAACATCATTCAGGCTTTTCTCTGTTAAAAACTTTGTTATGGCTTTCATCTGCTTATTAAGCAGAAACCTGTTTTCATAAACTTCGGAAAGTGAGTCTGCATCGATGAAACCTGTGGAATCGGCGGTACTATCGGCAAGTGCTTTAAGATATTGATAACGTGATAACCCGGAAGGAAGATTTTTTTCCTGCGCGAATAACAGAAGCCCCGGCAGAAATAATATAATAAGAAATGAGTATTTCAATTTTCACCTTTGTAATTTATCCATTTATACATTACTCCTGATTAAAAGTTGCTGAGAGAAATTAAATTTATAATTAACTTATAATATCTTTCCAATAATAAATTAAAATTTCTTTAAAGTGCAGGCAAAAGTTCCTTGACTTTTGAACAGCAATTCATTAATATTAAATTTGGAGTGGCTATTTAATAACTGTTTATTAAACAGTTTAAATTATATATTGAAATACTTTTGCTAAAAGTATTTTGTCAGGTCCATACCGGCAGTTCATATGGACAGTATTAATTCTGGTATCTCTTATTATTCATTATCCTGCGGAGACAATATGGAATTCCTTATAACAAGACACCCGGTATTTAACAAAAATATGGAAGTTCATTCCTACCTGTTGGATTTTTATTCTGACAACTCGAATGGATTTGACAAACAACCCGCTTTCGAACAAAAAATATCCAAAATTATAACTGACGGCATATTAAGCGGTAAGTTTGAAGAACTCACATTTGGAAAACCCGCCCAGATAATTTTCCCCGGGAATCTCCTTAAAAGTGGTATAGCCGATCTCATTCCCGGTGAATTCATTAAAATTGTAATCGCCGATAATTCCGATCTTGATAATAACCTCTATCAGCGATGTAATGATCTGAAGAAAAAGGGCTACGATATAATACTTAGAAACTTCTCTTTTAAAAGAGACCAGGTCGATTTCCTCCCCGCCCTCAGTATGGTGGAAGTTGACTGTGAAAATACCGGCGACTACGTCAAACAATCTGCTGTAAGGAAATTAAAAAATCAGAATTTTTCTCTCATCGCGGGAAATGTGTTCTGTAAAGAATGTTTTTCGGAAATGTTATCTCTCGATTACGATTTTTTCGAGGGCGATTTTTTTAAGGAAGCTAATTTTACTATTGATAATGATATAAAAAGTTCAAAGATAAATCATCTTCAGATTCTGAAGGAAGTAAACTCGCCTGACGCCGATTTCAGAAAACTTGAAAGCATTATCAAACGGGATGTTTCACTCTCCTACCGTTTGCTGAAGCTGGTTAATTCCTCTTTTTATAACCGTACCAATGAGATACACTCTATCAGGGACGCGCTTACTTTCCTCGGACTTGAGACCATAAAAAAATGGACAATACTCATTTTACTCGGTAATCTCGGCTCCGATAAACCTCTTGAGTTATTACATACATCACTCACAAGAGCGAAGTTCATGGAAAATATTGCCTATACCGCAGGATATAAAGAACATAAAGAAAATTTATATATCCTCGGATTATTTTCCCTTCTCGATGTATTTCTTGATAAGCCTCTGTGTGATATTTTAAATAATATATCACTGGAAAAAAATGTCGAGGATGCTCTTTTGGGCAATAAATCGGATTTCTCAAACTTACTTCTGTTAACGAGGGAATATGAGAAAGGCAACTGGGAAAAAACTATCTCTATCGCGACAGATTACAAACTTGAGAACGACATTCTTTCAGAAAAATATATTCAGGCAACCCGGTGGTCAAGGGAGATCATTTCAAGTTGTTTCAGCAAAACCTGAAAAAGATAATGTTGTTTTGTTCCGGAAGCGAAGCAAGAATTAAAAAAAACCTGTAGGGCAGAATCGCACTTGTGCGACACTGCGGATTCTGTCCTGAACGGACATCACAACTAAAATCACTTTTTTGAAAAATCACATATCCCGTGTAAAAAGAATGATTACACCGCGGCGCGCAAGATTATAAATCCGCATTGCGAAAAATTTTATAATAATATCACATAACTCCCGAGTGCCAACGTCCCTGGGGCATGTAAAAAAACCCTATCCACATTACGGCCCATTATCTTTCACACATAACCGGGCTTGAATGAATGCCGCGATACCTCAAAATTCCATTTTTATCTCAGAGATTAAAAGAAAAGAAATTTGAAAATAATCCCAGTGAAATTTCATTAAAAAACTTCTTATCGCCCGAAGGCTGAAGATTATACCTGTATCTTGCGTATAAAGTGAAAGTGCCGTATATCTTAAACAGTCCCACCGAAATTTCCGGAGCGATTCCGTTAAATCCTTCAAAGTCAGTGAAAAGATTTACTCCCGGTGAAATATATTCTATTCCGGGAATTTCAATAATATTTTTATAACCGGCTCTCAGAAAATTGTTAACCGGGGCATCGACAATGTAATTATATTCCAGCGACAAATAATGACGGGGATAAGTAAAATTACCCGAATAAATGGAAAGTAACGGAATTTCTTTTCCCAGTCCCCAATATTGTTCACCATCATAATAAATAACAGATGGGTTAGGCAATCCGAAAATCACTCCACCGAAACAGCAAACCTGTAATAAACCGGGGCCATCACTATCTTTCATTTCATAAGCTTCGGGCAACGCGACTTCATAGGTCTCACTTTCCGAAGGATTTGAATCAGCGTCTGAAACAAATACTTTAAAAGGTACAAGAAGTGAATCAAAAACAAGACTGGTCATATCTATTTCGGCACGGTGATCTGTCTGGGGATCAGGTGAAATCCGGTATTCATATCTCTGGTCAATAACCAGTCTCGCGCTGCATTCCCCGCTGGTAAAAAAAGATATTACAAATTTATGAGGCGTTTCGGGGGTAACATAAGAATCAATAAGAAAAACCTCTATATCACCTTTTTGAGCAAAGCTGATTGAAAATAGCGCAAGTACAAAAAACAGTACATTCATTCTGTAAAAACCAGATATCATTAATCCTCCGGAGACTGGGATTCAAATCCCGATGTAATTTTAATTTTTCTGATAGTAAAAAATAAATAGTGTTGCGGTCATTATCAAATAAGAAAACGTTTAATCATTTTGCCGATAGCGATGAAACTCCCGAAAGCCCGTTCACCTGAAAAATTGAAGGTCCAAAATAATACTCAGCCTCCGCGTTAAAGTTGATTCCGTCACTTTTTCTTTTAAATTTCCAAAGGAAACTTTCACCCTGTTCAAATCCCTCCTTTTCGCTTGTGAGGAGATCATCTCCCCATACGGTCAGGGGCTGATTAGCGCTGCCATCCCAGGTGATATATCCGGCGCAGGCATATACACCGGAAGAGTCATAGAATACCCCCACATAATCACCAGGTTTCAGGGGAATTCCATTGATATCAGGATTGCTTGATACCGGGATCGATATAACATGACTAATATCTGTTCTCGAAAAATTCCAATATAAATCTGATGTATCGGGAGAAATATATTTATCCAGATAAAAATCAGCTCTGATGGTTTTACCGGCCTCGGGAATTACCTCAACCGAATCTGTGCTAAATCCATCCGCGACAGCTTTAATTGTCCGTGGCTGACCCGTAAAAATTTCACTAATAAAATAGTAACCCAGGCTATCGCAATCAATTACAGAGTTTGAGGTAAATATTCCGGCCTCATCTAAAGGAGAGTTTGAATTATTCGCCCTTACGAAACCTTCGACTATTGATATATCACTTTTTTGCTTCAATGGAAATATCAGGTCCTCCCCGGAACGGGTAATTATCAGGACCGACTGGAAAAAATTATAACCGTCCCTGAAAATCAATATATCCGTCTCTCCTTCTTCTATTGAATTAAATAGAAACATTCCGGAGGTATCAGTTTCAGTAAATTGCTCTCCCAACTCAACCCTGACTTTATAAACTCCTTTCCCCGTTGTTTCATTTACCACTTTACCCGAAACAGAATAATGATTAGCCAGAGGGACAAGGTAGAAGTTGGCAAGTGATTCCTCTCCTTCACTAATTCTTACTGATGAACTGCCTTCATAATACCCCTCCTTTACAGCCCTGAGAGTATAACTCCCCGCTTCAACTTCTCCAAAATTGTATCTGCCGGCGTAATCTGTCCTTATGCTGTCATTACTAAATATTATCAGCGCGTCAGCGATATATTCCAGGGTTACGTCATTTCTCACATATCCGTTTAGAAAGCCTTTTTGAAACTCATTGACAGTGCCGTTTTCACTGCAGCCCGCGATAAAAACTGCCAGAATGAACAGAGAGGTGGATTTTATTTTCCTCAGGGAGAACATAATTTATTAAATATCACCAGGGAATGTTTAACATTTACCGCTCAAATATCTGTAAAATTAAAAGTAATTCAAAGAGGCTCTTGAGAATTAAGAAAATTTAATTCAGGCTGTTATTCCATTTCTTTAGTGTGATTTTGTGTTTTTGTGGCGCTCTTCTTTCGGTAATTTTTCTTTCTAAAAACTTTTCCGGTTTAATTATTCTTCACTACTCGCAAATTTCAATTTAACCGGTATGAGCAGAATGTGGATTTATGAAGGTTACTCTATCCTCTTTTTCATAAGCACCATTTTATACCCGGGTATGTTAAATGAAATGGCTTCCCAGCCATACTGGCCTAATATATTCAGCACACTTATAAGATCGCAATTCCTTCCAATCCACACTTTACCAGGCTTGTATTCCAGCTCTGTCTCATGCTCCAGGTTCTCCTCGAGTGATTCATAAATCTCGGCGCTGAGATTTCCACACGTAATTTCAATTTCCTGGTTTTTGTCAAGAACTGTCATATACTGAAACTTTTCCATCGTATTCCTGCCAGTCAGTATCCCATTCATTTGAGTCAGATTATTATGCATAACTTTCCCGGAAACTAAGTTTAAACATTTTGCTGCTTTTTTGTCAGCAATATATTATCGAAGAAAAGATGATTAACTTAAATTTACCGCGGACATTCATTTAATAAAAAAAGCGCGTCAAATGACGCGCTTCTCCCAGGTAAAATAACCTTCTCGTATTTAATACTTGAAGTTACAAATCTTAAATTTTATTTAAGGAATAATAACTTTTGAGTCTGAACAAAATCCTGCGATTCCAGCCTGTAGATATATACTCCTGTGGCCAGTCCGGCAGCATTCCATTTAACAGTTGTTTCACCTTTTTCGGCAATGTCATCGAATAGTGTGGTTACCCTTTGTCCAAGCGTGTTGTATATTTCAATTTTTACATGGGCCTGCTCCGGCATGTTGAATACAATATTGGTTTCCGGATTGAAGGGATTTGGATAACCCTGTGATGTAATCGCTTTTTCTTTTAATATTGGAGGAGTTGTCTGCACTAATAATTTTTTGCGGAGCGCTCCATTCGCGAATCCACATACCAGTGAATAAGCCGAACCATATTCAGTTACATCCATATTTTGGATTACATAATCAGGAGATATATCATAGACATTATAAATTAATTGAGGTTCCCATGTAGTATTATTCAAGTCCTCTACGTCCGGAATATAATAAATTCTCGAATTGTATTTCGTTTGATCATCTTCCATTAATTTCAGACTTATGAACAAATCGCCATGATTTCCTGATATCATTCGGGCAAAAGCAATATTTCTCCAACGTTCCCCTGTAGTATTATATATTTTGAATTTCTCATAATTGCCCGGATCACCAATCTCAGCTAAAGTGGTCGGTAAGTTTGGATATTCATAAAGATATGCTCCCTCATAGTTATTTTCAGGATTATCCCTTGACCCGATAACGATCTTATAGAATTTATCATTTTGAATTGCGATATCAGCCGCTCCCCCGGCTTCTTCTCTTACACAAGGAATAAGTGTATTATAATCCCTTTCACCCATATCTACTCTATCTGATTCAAGTATAAAAATCCCATCGCTGTTACCGGTTGATCCATCATGCGTTGTCCCATAAATTCTGAACCCACTCCATGCAGAAGAAGTTTGCCTGATAATAAGGTTTGTGATTTTTGTTTCACCTTCAATTTTCCCCAAAGCAAATAGTTTATCGATGTCATTGTCATAAACCAACAACCTCGCATTTGTTGTATTGCTGTTGGACCAGGTTTACATAAGTGCCAAATGTTACAAAATCACCATCTCCAGCCATTGCGAAAATATGTGTTTGATTTGAGTCATGAATATAGTCCTGGACATTAAATGTCTTCGATATAGATCCCGTTGGCGTGTTCCTGTAAGCAAATATCGGACCGCTATAGTTTCCATAATACACTTTATTGTGGAAAGGAAATATTGCGTCAGACTGGCTGCCTGAAACTGCCTGAATAATCCATTCATTTATCCCCGGGGAAGGGTCATGAATCAATTCATTATCATTAAAATGCGAACTTACATGTATGTTGTCTCCTACGACTGCCATCCCAAGAATTTCTTCCCGGCCATAGTCTGATGATTGATTCATCATATTGACGAAAGTAACTGTTCCGGTGGCATCTGTAGGATTAATTTTCGAATAATATTTGTTAGGATGATCCCAACCAAAAAAAATTGACCAATGTTCCATTTGAGAGTTCCAATATTTTCTGACCATACAATTTTCTATCAGAAATATTAGTAACAATTTTTGTAAAAGCATTTCTTTGTAACTCAAATTTATATTCGGGGGTAAATATTGCATTTGAGCTTTCGTGGTAAAATTTCCTGCACTGAAACCAACTTCTTTCATCTGTATTATAAATATTATCAGGAATTTCATGATCACGTGAAATACCGACATCTGGTAAAAATTCACCAATATATTCTGTACCGTTAAAATCGTTCTCAAATATATAAATATACCAAAATGTCCCCTGTTTTACCGGAAGAATATTTTTTGTATTGTATGTCTTGGGAAAACTGTCAGAATATGGGACATATCCTCCAGCAAAAGTATTATTAACAATGGAAAAAAACGAAATTTTATTCACACCTTGGAGCCCAAAAGCCAATACAGGCACGCCATAAAGTTCCATATAATGCATTGACTTACATATAATATTTTTATTTTCCGAAGTCTGGGAAGGAATTATTTCTACTTGGTTACCACTCCCGAATTGGTAAGAACCATTATAAAAAGGTACTACCCATCTGATAACATAAAGATTGTTACTTCCACCTGTTTTTGAAGCTGCGAAATATATATTCAAATTTCCAACATCATCAATATATTTTACCGGAGAATAGATTCCCTCAATAGTGTCGTCATCGAGATCGATTGTAGTCGGATACATGTTATCGCCTTCAATTCTGGCAAAAAAAAGTGTTGATTCTCCGGTGCTTGCTCCAATCAAATAATTTTCATGGGAAGTCATTGCCTGGAGTTGCCAGTCTTTACTGGTAGTATCAATCTGGCCCATTTCATAAAGCTGATCAGAGTCAGTCCCTGCATTTACTCTCCAAATATGGCCGTTTGGATGAGTGCAAATATATATCTGATCATCGATCAGGGCAAGGTCACCATCTTTTTCATAAAACCACTCCCAGAACGGAAAGGCGTTATTTTTTTTCAGATCAGTCCAGCCGGTCTGGCTGAACATAGAACCTGCAGTTAAAAGAGTTACAATAAATACTAAAATTACTTTCTTCATGATTTTCCTTATTAATTGTTTTTTGGAATATGGATCGCATTTTTAATTGGGAAAAACGACTGGTTTTTCTTGGGTCAGAAACAATATTTTCACAGGTTGCGGAAAACAATTATTTATCAATATAACTTTACTTAAACATTTTATTAACTTACTGAATATTATTTTTTGTGTAAATAGTTATTAGTAACTATCTTTTAATATTATTTTCGAATAATGAGTTATTTGTCCGGGAATTAAGACTTGCCCAATTACACTTTTTAATCAGATTGTTTTATACTTATTGCTAACTGATCTATTTGTCATCTTCTACTACTCAAACATACGCATGGGAGCAGATATAAATAAGACCTTATACAATACATCGCATAGCTATCAGCAACACTATTTTAAATTTCATACGCCACCTTCAAATTTTATCCCTGCCTGGAAAATAGTAATATTACTACAACTTGTAAATAGTAATTAATAATCAATTTTTCCTCTTCCGCCAAAAATCATGGGAAATAGAACTATACGGTTTATTCCATAATATACGTTTAATGGTATTTTTTTGTCATACCGTAAGTTTCCCCTTGACAAACACTTTACGTTAGATTAATTTGCAGACGTAAATCGTATATTTTTTAATTTTTTGTAAACATTATGACAAAACAGGATCAGATACTTGAAGCGGCGAAAGAATTGTTTATGCAGTTCGGCTTAAAAAAAGTAACCGTCGAAGAAATATGCCGTGAAGCCGGCGTCAGTAAAATGACATTCTATAAATATTTCAGTAATAAACATGAGATGATTAAAACTCTCTGGGATAAATGGGCCGACGAAGGAATAAGAGAATTGCGGGAAAATATTGAAAGCGACAAACCATTTGTTGATAAAATTCAGACGATACTGGAGCATAAGGAAAAAAACTCGAGAAAAATAAAAAGGGAATTTATACTCGATTACATAAACGCGTCACCCGAAATGGCCCCGATCTATCACCAGATATACACCCGCGCGATGGAGGAATTTATGAGTTTTTATATCAGGTCGCAGGAGGAGGGTTATATTTATAAAAATCTGAAACCGGCCCTTTTTCTTAAGATCACCTCCCTGCTGCCGGAACTCGTAAAGGATGATGAACTGATGAAACATTACCCGAATTACCAGGATTTTGTGATGGAAGTAAATCATTTCCTCTATTACGGCATGTTAACCTATAAAGCCAGGAAACAATCTGATGAATAAATTCCTGACAATATCGTTATTACTGATTATCACGGCTTTAACGCGCGCGCAGGATTTTGATTTTAACGGACAGATCACAGCAAATCACATATATTCATATAATAAACATTCAGAAAGCTTCAGTTCTCTCCGCTTCATTCCCCGGCTCGCCTCTCCCGCATGGTACCTGAGCAAGAACTGGTTTATTGATTTTGATCTTTCGGGACTCTTTTTTATCAATTCCGATTACAATGAAACTGACCATGACGCGAAACTTTTCAGGGGAAAAATTCGAATAGCGAATGACCAGTATGAAATCAGGGGAGGATTACAGAAAATAAATTTCGGGCCTGCCAGAATGCTAAGAACACTCCGCTGGTTCGATAGTGTAAATCCCGCTGATCCTACCGGTTTTACGGAGGGAGTTTACGGTATAAAAGCCCGCTACTCTTCAATGAATAATTCCATATATGAGATTTGGAGTCTTTATGGAAATAAAAAACGTAAAGGCATTGAACAGACAGAGACTTCGGGAAAAAAACCTGAATTTGGAGGAAGGATATTACTGCCTTTAGGCGCAGGAGAAACCGGGGTTGTATTTCACACCAGAACTGAATGTCTGAACGGTCTTGAATTCAGGGAATACCGCTACGGTTTTAATTTTCGGTATGAATATGAAGTCGGAGCCTGGATTGAAGCGATGGTGGCCGATAACAGAAAAAATCCTTACTCCCCCGCTTATAACAAAATGATAACAACCGGAATGGATTACACATTCGGCGTGGGCAATGGTTTATATACTCTCGCCGAACATATGGTCAGCTCATCGGGGAATACCGCGGGAGAGTTTTATAATACGATAAATATCACAGCTCTGCTGGCAACATATCCATGGTCTTTATTCGACAGTTTCAGTCTCTATTCCTGGTATCTGTGGAATATTAATGAAGGAGCCGTTCAGTTACATTGGCAGCGGACCTATGATACTTTTTATTTTAACATTGCCCTTTTCCATTTTCCGGGGCAAAATATCCTCGCTGAAAACATCGGCTATACAAAGGGAAATGGGATAAGTCTGATAGTAAATTATAATTTTTAAATGGAATAAATATGGATGATATAATAATCGCTGAAAACCTGGTAAAAGATTATCCGATCGGCGGCGGAAACTTCAGAGCTCTGAATGGAATCAGTCTTAAAATTACTTCGGGCGAATTCACCGGAATAATTGGTCCGAGCGGTTCCGGAAAAACCACGCTGCTCAATATATTCGGAGCATTGGATAATCCTACAGCGGGCTCAGCCACAGTGCTCGGAAAGCAGGTTAAAAAACTTTCACACAAAGAACAATCGGAACTGAGAAAAAACTCCATCGGATTTATTTTCCAGACGTTTAACCTGCTTCCTATCTATTCAGTTTATGAAAATGTGGAGTTCCCCCTGCTGCTCGCGAAAATTGATGATAACGAAAGGGACCGCCTCGTAAGAGAAGCTATCGATCATGTGGGTCTTACCGATAAAATTAAGTCCCGGCCCGATCAATTATCGGGCGGCGAATCACAGCGGGTGGCAATAGCGAGAGCAATTGTAAAACAGCCGAAACTTGTGCTGGCCGATGAACCTACCGCAAACCTTGACGCGAAAAATTCATTCCATATACTGGATACTATGGTAAAGTTAAACGAAGTTTATAAAACCACATTCCTCTTTTCCACTCATGATGAAAAAGTAATATCCTATCTGAGAAGAGTTGTCACCCTCAATGACGGCAGGATCGTCTCGGATGAGAAAAAAGAAAAGGTGGAAGTATGCTGATGATAAAACTTGCTTTCCGGAATATAACCCACGCGTGTAAAAGGACCTGGCTCAATGTGGCGGCGCTCGCATTCACCTTTATTATAATTATATGGACCCAGGGAATGTACGATGGCATGTCAAGTCAGGTGAAAGATGCCGCGATTAAATATGAGATCGGTGGAGGGCAGTACTGGAGCGTCAGATATGATCCTTTCGATCCCTTTAAAATTGAGGATTCTTACCAGACACTGCCCTGGGATTTATATGAGCAGGTGGAAAAAGGAATGCTGACACCTGTCCTTATTACCACAGGCACCATATTCCCCGGAGGAAGAATATTTAACGCGACTCTGAGGGGAATTAAAACCGATCAGAAAATACTTGAGTTTCCCTCTTCCGTTCTTCATTCGGAAAATGATGAGGTTACAGCTCTGATTGGAAAAAGAATGGCAAATGCTACAGGACTTAATAAAGGCGATTATGTTACGATGAAATGGCGCAATTCCCACGGCACTTATGACGCTATTGATATTAAAATTGTGGAGATCATGGAGACAAATATCCAGGCTATTGACGCGGGACAGTTGTGGCTGTCTTATGACAACCTGGAAAGGCTGCTCAGGACTCAAAATGCCGCTACCCTTCTTGTCGCGAAAGAAGGATATAACCAGATAATTTCTGACCCTGAAAACTGGATATTCAGGGATCATGATTTTCTGCTTAAGGATATTAACTCATTCATATCGAGAAAAAAGGTGAGCTCCGGTATTATGTTCTTCCTTCTTCTCGGGATGGCAATGCTGGCGATTTTCGACACCCAGGTTCTCTCCATTTTCAGAAGAAGAAGAGAAATTGGAACAATGATAGCGCTGGGACTGAACAGGCTTCAGGTTATTATTTTGTTCACTATTGAGGGAGCGATGCACGGAATACTTGGTATAACCGCCGGCATCCTTTTCGGAACTCCCTTGTTTATTTATTCTTCCATTAACGGTTTCGATATGCCCCAGGCAACTGACCAGGTGGGACTCTCTCTCGGCTCATCAATAATGCCAAATTACGGATTCTGGCTTTTTCTTTTTTCCTCCATCCTTGTTTTTGTCGCGGTTACAATTGTCAGCCTGCTCCCTACAAGAAAAATTGCCCGATTAAATCCCACAGACGCGCTAAGGAGGCAGACAATATGAATAAATGGCTGATTAAAGGACTATTAAGAGATCGACACAGGAGTCTTTTCCCGGTGATAATCGTCGCCGCGGGTGTATTATTCACAACAACCATATACTCCTGGATGATGGGAGTATTTAATGATGTGGTAGATGGTTTCGCCAGATTCAGCAACGGGCACGTTAAAGTGATGACAAGAGGATATATGGAATTATCCAGTCAGATACCAAATGATTTATGCCTCGTTCATACCGATAAATTAATTCCTCAGCTTGAAAAAGAATTCCTGGGTTATAGCTTTGTGAGCCGGATTAAATTTGGCGGACTTATTGACATCCCTGATGAAAACGGGGAAACAAAAGATCAGGCTCCCGTTGCGGGACTCGCGCTTGAGCTGCTCAAAAACAATGATGAAATTAAAAGGCTGAATCTTGATGAAGCTC
>CAXXGF010000061.1:0-187742 GCA_963677445.2 Melioribacteraceae bacterium
TTGACGTCGCTTATTCACTTGATCACGATTTTCTAACCGCGCTGAAGAATCATTGCGTTTACCTTAAACCTGATTTCTGGCTAATGGAGAGCTGATTCATGGCGACTACAGTTTTTTATCAGGAATAATTTGCTCGATTCCGCCACAAATTATGAATGCTACAAAGGACTTTATTCCAGCCATGCCGACGCCAATTATTTCGAAATTGCCTGGTCACTAAACCGTCTGTTCGGGAATGAAGGTATTATAAAAATTTTTCTTATATAATTTCACCGATAATCACGACGTAAACAGAGTGGCGAGTTCATTATCAAATCCTTTACACCTTTATCCCCTGTATATACTGTTGTTCACCATGCCTGGTATACCCTCAATATATTACGGAAGCGAGTGGGGAATAGGGGGAATAAAAAATAACGGGAGCGATTCAGCACTCCGGCCCGATCTGAATCTGGATGAAATGATTAACTATCCACCCCGGCCCGATCTTCCGGCATTTATTAAAAAACTTGCCGAAATCCGATCAGGCTGCGAAGCTCTTTTACAGGGCAATTATTCACAGGTTTATGTAAGTCACAAACAATTTGTTTTTAGCAGGAAAACAACAAATGAAGAGATTATTATAATCGTCAACTCTTCAGAATCCAGCGAAGTGATAACCTTCCGGACTGATGGCGATTCCCGTTATTATGATCTTTTGAATGACGATAGTTTTGAATCTGTTTCAAATTCTCTGACAGTTAACATTAATTCCTGCGCGGGAAAAATCTTAATAAAAGAGAGATGAAACTACCTAAGCATGACTAACCGGAACCAAAAGAAATTGTCAGAAAATCCATCATGATCATAAACGACTCCGAATGGAGTCGAATATTAACAACCCGCGGATAATAATATCGCAGGGGCAATTTTCTCTTTGCCTGGGAAAGTCATATTCGACTCTTTCAGGCAGCTTAATAATTTTATTCTCGCGTTATATTGATTTAAATAATCGTAATCGTGCTCGAAAAACCAGCCAGAGAAAAATAAAACCGATTACTCCGTAAGAAGTTAAATTCTACGCAAAATGACAAAATTTTATCGTACACAGCGAAGCGGTACTCGTAATCGTCCTCGTTCTCGAATAACCTGAGCATTTTGAAAAGACGAGTACGATCCTTTCTTCGGATTCATTTTTTTCTGGCTCCGCCAGTTTACTCCGTAAGGAGTTAAATTCTACGCAAAATGGCAAAATTATTTAACCTGCCATTCATATTTATGCTGCGAGGCTATCTGTCGTCCCTGGCGGGACTTATAATTTCCTCCCCTACATTGTCCCCCACAATGAATTGTGGGGCTATTATCTGAAAGCCTGTCCGACGCGGCGGATCCCTAACGGGACTTTTTCTAAATAATAATGATTATCTACAAACAAATATTAAATCAGATTAATATGAATCCCGGCAGGGATGATAGAAAATAGCCCCTATTTTCAAATAGGGGGAACTTGTTCAAGAATACATCAATAAGTCCCGGCAGGGACGACAGAATTATTTTTGCTCTGGCTTGCCAGTCTATGAGTACGACTTTTTTTGAATTTCCTTTTGGTTCCCACCTGACCGGCTTGGCGTTCTGTCTAATTTTTTTTATTTAATCCGGGCTGCGCTCTTCAGCCGCAGCCCGGGGCTATTCATATTAAAACCGGCCCGGTCAATTAATGTTTTGCGGACATACAAAAAATTTCATTATTAATGAAATAATTTAGTATCATTGTCATTACACAAAGTATAAAAAAAACAACCGGCGTTAATATGGATACAAAACTTGCGGTTCTGATTGACGGAGATAATATTCCATCGGCCTATGTAAAAGAGATGATGGAAGAAATAGCCAAGTATGGAATCCCGACTATAAAGAGGATTTATGGCGACTGGACCAAACCAAATCTTTCCAGGTGGAAAAACATTCTGCTTGAAAACGCTATTACCCCTGTTCAGCAATATAGTTACACAACCGGTAAAAACGCGACCGACTCCGCGATGATCATCGACGCGATGGATATTCTTTATTCAGGTAAAGTGGATGGTTTCTGCCTGGTTTCGAGCGACAGTGATTTTACCCGCCTGGCAACCCGCCTTCGTGAAGCCGGGCTGAATGTTATTGGAATCGGAGAGAAAAAAACACCCGATCCCTTTATTGTAGCCTGCGACCGGTTTATATATCTCGAAATTCTCAAGAACAGGGAAGATGAAACAGGTACCGGAGCGGAACAGAAAAACAAACCTGATAATATCGAAAAAATCACCCCGAAAGTTATTAAACTTATCGCTGCGACTGTTTCCGATGTTGCCGACGATGAGGGCTGGGCTTTCCTCGGCGATGTCGGCAACCTGCTCCAGAAAAAACAACCGAACTTCGACTCAAGAAACTATGGTTTTCCAAAACTTACCCCTCTGATAAAATCTATTAAACGATTCGCTATTGATGAAAGAGAAAGTCCTAATGGAAGAGTTAAACTGATTTACGTAAAAAATAAATAGGAAAAAAAATAAAGATAAGATTGACTACTTATTATGGTTGTTTCAATAAATGAATTTTTGTAACTTCATTATGTACCGGCAATAAATGACTGTTTTTTTAATTTATTGGGGAAAAATCATGAAAAGGATATCTCTTTTCGCAGCCATTTTCACCTTTTTTACCTTTCCGCTTTTCGCGCAGATTGATCTTGATGAACATATCCTGAACGGCTCCACGCTGCTTAACTTTGAAAACACAACCTACGTTTATGAGGTTGATTATTATGGCATAAAATATGACTTTATTGTTACGGTAAAATCACTTTCCGACGGAATAACCTTCGACTATGAAATGACCAATGCCGCGAAGACAAAGGGCGCAATTATTATGACGAAAGAAGCCCTGGAAAATGCTGTTAATCAATACAACCATTTTCAGGGAGGAGAAAAAAAACTTACGGACGCTACCACGGTATGGGTCAGTAAAAAAGTATTTAATGATCTGGTTGAAAAAGGGAAAGCCGTTATTTCACCAGATGGGGGAAAAACCATGGTTACTATCGGCGGCGCGACCCCTCTTCACAATTTCACAATGAATAACGCGAACAGCGATGAAAAAATGGATGATATTTCACACATTTATGCCGAATCGGAAGATGGTAAAATTAAATACTGGATTCATATGAGTGAGTATCACCCGCTGATTCTCAAGATGGATATTGGCTGGACAATTACACTCAAAGAGCTCAGATAATTTGATTCTGCCAACTACAGCAGAATATTTTGTGACAGGGAAAATATTTCCATAATCTCCCCTATTTTCCTTTTGCAAAACCAGCGAAAACTAATTCTTTTTTGATGTAGGTTTCTTTTATGGACGCTAAAAGTAATTATGATTCAGATTTTACCGGCAAAGCCAGCTCAGAGAAATATATCGAAATTTTTCGAAACAACCGTGACGGCATTGTTATTGTCGACACAGAAGGTGGAATTATCGACGCGAATCCCGCCTTTTGTAAAATACTCGGATATTCTCTGGATGAATTGAAAAATCTCAAAGACCTTTATCAGATAACTCCGGAGAAATGGCATAAGTGGGAAAATGAAGAAATCTGGGAAAAAAGACTCCTGAAGAATGGTTATTCAGGTGTTTATCAGAAAGAGTTTATTCATAAAGAGGGACATGTTTTTCCGGTCGAGCTTCAGTCTTACGCGGTTAAATCAGATGATGGAAAAATTGAATATTTATGGGGTTCTGTCCGCGATATTTCAGATCAGGTTGATCATTTAAAAGAACTAAGGCAAAGCGAAGCAAAGTGGAGAAGTTATGTCGATAACTCCCCTTATGGAGTATTTATAGCCAATCAAAAAGGAGAGTATAAAGAAGTTAATGACGCGGCATGCAGAATCACCGGTTACAGCATGGAAGAACTGCTGAGCATGGCTATCCCGGATCTGCTTACTCCTGAAAGCGCGCCTTTGGGGATTGCCCATTTTGATGAGATGATGGAAAAAGGAGAAGCTGTCGGCGAGATCGGATTCAGACACAAAAGTGGTGAATCCAAATTTTGGAAAGTTTCCGCGGTAAAGCTGAATGAAGAAAGATTTCTCGGTTTTGTTGAAGACATTACAGATAGAAAATCGTATAGAGATTTAATAGAAAAAAATCTTAAATCTCTAAGACAGGCTGAAAAACTGGCAAACCTCGGGACCTTTGAACGCAACTGGATTACCGGCGAAAAGGTCTGGTCCGATGGATTCTATAAACTGCTGGGTATAGAAAATAAAAATAGACATTATTCCCATGATGACTTTATGGACTTTGTTCATCCCGATGACAGAGAAAGGGTTGCCAAACATATTAAAACAACTATCGCTGTAAAAAAAACCAATGAATATCCGTTTTCGGATTATCTCAAAAGATGGCAAACAAAAACATATTCACGGAATTGCGATTACAGAATATGACACTTCGGGAAAAGCCGCTGTTACAATCGGATCATTCCAGGATATTTCTGATGCTATACAGTCTGAAGAAGCGTTGATGAAGAGTGAGGAAAAGTACCGTTTATTGATAGAAAATCAATCGGACCTTGTTGTGAAGGTTGACACGGAAGGCAGGTTTCAATTTGTCAGTCCCTCATATTGCCGGACTTTTGGTAAAACGGAAGAGGAGCTTCTGGGAACAAAGTTCACCCCGCTTGTCCATGAGGATGATCTGGAAGCCACATTAGGAGCAATGGATAACCTTTACCGCCCTCCTTACCGATGTTCAGTGGAACAAAGAGCAAAAACACAAAATGGATGGAGGTGGTTTTACTGGTCTGATACTTCAATACTCGATGAACAGAAAAACATAATTTCAATTATCGGGGTCGGATATGATATCACAGAAAGAAAAAAAACTGAGATTGCTCTGAAAGAAAGCCAGAAAAGATTTCATCTGGTGATAGAAAATATACCGGGAGGAGTTTTTGTTCATAATCTTAACGGCCGGTTTATTATGGTTAATCAATCGGCAGTCAGAAATACCGGCTATAGCAGAAAAGAGCTTTTAAACATGGCAGTGGCTGATATCGATATAAATAGTGTTGAAAGAAATGATAAGGAGTTTTGGGATATTTTGCGGGATGAAATATTTAAAAAAATTGAGTCATTCCATAAAAGAAAAGATGGAAGTGTCTATCCCGCTGAAATTTTTCTGACAACAATTCAATTTGAGTCGGAACCGGCTATACTGGCAATAGCAAATGATATCACCGAAAGAAGAGAAAATGAAAAGAAACTGAATGAATATCGTATACAACTTGAAAAGAAGGTTAAAGAAAGAACGTCGGAACTTGAAATTAAAAACGCTGAATTAAAAGAAAAAAATCAGGAGCTTGAGTCATTTTCCTATTCGGTTTCACACGATCTCAGGGCGCCGCTCAGGGCAATTGAAGGATTTTCTTCAATGCTTATGGATAAATGTGGAGATAAACTCAGCGGCGATGAATGCCGGCTGATGAACAATATCCTTAAAAATACCGGCAAGATGAGTATGTTGATAGACGGGCTTTTGTCTCTCAGCCGTCTTGGAAGAAAAAAATTATTTTATACAAAACTCAATATGAATAAAATTTTCGGCGAATCATATAATGAGCTTATTCAACAATCCGGAAGAAAAGATTATCGCCTTAGATCCTCTGAGTTGCCTTGCTGCTACGGAGACAACAGTCTCATATTACAGGTAGTCACAAATCTGCTTTCCAATGCCATAAAATTCTCCGCCAAAAAAGATAAACCTGAAATTGAAGTTGGTTATGAGAAAAATGGAAATGAAATGATATTTTTTGTCAGGGATAACGGGGTTGGTTTTGATATAAATTATAAACATAAACTATTCGAGGTTTTTAACCGCCTGCATCATGAATCGGAATTTGAAGGCACAGGGATTGGACTCGCTATCGTAAAAAGGATAATCCAGAGGCATAACGGAAGAGTATGGGCTGAAGCGGAACCTGATAAAGGAGCGACATTCTTTTTTTCACTGCCCGATAAAGCAGGGTAATTTTTTTGCATTGTCCCTTTATTTCCAAATATCCTATTTTTCCGCGGACTTATTAACTGCGATATCAGCAAACCATCAACTTTTATCAATATGCGTAAAAACAAATACCCATTATTTATCAGACTAACCAGGCATTCCTTTTTTATCACCCTGCTTTTTCTTTTCATTACAGGCTGCGGTGATGAAGGTCCGGTCGATTTAACATCCGAACCTTTTGCCGCTGAATTCGACAGCGTCTGGGTTAACTTTGACCAGAACTATATTTTCTTTGAATTTAAGGAAACCGACTGGGAACTGGTCTATTCACAGTACCGCCCGAAAGCTGAGTATCTTTTCTCCTATGATGATCTGGTTTCAATCTGCGCTGAGATGCTTTTGCCCCTTCAAGATGATCATGTGATTTTTCTCAGACCCGATGGCAATGTAATTCCAACTTCATATAAAAACTACAAAGTCAACTGGAAAGAGGAATCGATTGAGAATTTCAAACAAAACGGGGCGTGGAACCAGATCAGCTCAACAATGGGGTGGACAAAAATCGGGGATATAGGCTTTTGGGAAATTAAATCGTGGTCCTCTTCATATCTTGATATGGATCTGTTCGACCAGGTTCTCGACAGTCTGTCAACATGCGGCGCCATAATAATTGATGAGAGGATGAACGGAGGAGGCAATGCCAAAGTTGTCGAAGATGCCTGGAACAGGTTTACAGATAAAGTAATGAGAGTCGGGTTCGACTTATTAAAAGATGGTCCGGAGCATGAAAATTATTCGGTCACCCCGGTATACAGCTCCCCCCGTGGAGCATGGCAGTATTTAGAACCGGTCGTTGTGCTGACAGGAAGGGCAAGCGCGAGCGCGGCGGAAATTTTCGCTTCCGGAATATCCTCTTTTGATAATGTAACAATTATCGGCGATACCACCCGCGGAGCCGGAGGCGCTCCCCTCGAATATGAACTTGGCGACGGCACAAAATATTACATTCCCTCAAGAGCATGGCAGGATAAAGATGGCAACTATATCGAACGGGACGGAGCAGCCCCCGATATCTATGTGCCATTCGAATATTCCGACTTCAACGACGGCAACGACCCAGTGCTCAATTATGCTTTTGAATATCTTAACGGACTGATGGTGAAGTGATTTTTAGCTTTGGGAAATGAAAATTGGGGGCGCGACGGGGTCAGACGTTGTTAAGCGGCGCTTGCGCGTTTAACGGGGGGCGTTCAATAGTCCTGCGGGCAAATTATTTTACGAATAGATTTTAATAAGTTGTTGTTTTTCTTCCCGGAGCTCAGGAGTTCTAACATTATTCTTCACAAAAAGTTTAATATGGGGCCTTTGACTTTTTGAAACAATTACCTGCAAGGTCACTAAATATTTTCTTAAAAGTTCACATAGTCAAAATAATCACTATACCTCAAGCGCCTGTTTTTACTGTAGTATGTTCTCGCTTAATTTTTCATATATTCTATCACTGTATAAAATCCACCAAACCAATCAACGCAATTTATAAGACTATCTCTAAGGCAATCTTCGTCCGCAGTCTCTAAGGCGCTAATTATATTTTTCCTTCTGTCAAATAAGCCTTCTGCAATTAAGTCCAAGAATTTTAATTGTTTTAATAGCGTCAGAATCATTTTCGTCAACAGGGATGATTTTGCCTTTCCACGTATATGTAAACCTTTTCTCACAGTTATCATCAAAGGGAGATACAAAACCGGGGAAATAATTCGCGCCTTTTTTGTGCCCGCATGAATCTGTCCACTGGCAGGAAGCAATAAAGTTATCATAATCAAACTCATGATCTGGATAGTTATGCTTATCCTTTAAGTGTTCAATATGACTACTATCCATTTGCACAGCTATTTCGCAATAGCCACAAAGACTATTTTGCTGAGTTATTAAACAATCCTTTACAGTTCTATATACGTCCGTTTTCTGAAAATCTCTCCAATTTGCGCTATTGGAATTATTTTTCCATTTCTCAAAAACTTCAGGAGATTCTTGTCTGGTTATATGCCTCATTTTTTAATCTCCCTCTTTCTAATTAGCATTTCTGCTTTATATATTTCTGAATCAGTTTTCAGATGTTGCTTCAGTTCAGATAAAATCTTTTTGGCATCCTCTAATTTATTTCTTTCAATAAATTCAAATAATAAATCAATCTTGTTTTTTATATCGCTTGGCCTGATATCTTCATCCATTAATAATTCGACTATTCTGTCTATTGTCATGCCATAAGATTCTTCAGGCTTATCATAAGTCAGAACATTATCTTCATTTTTTAATAAAAATATATTCTCCGGCATTACATGACTTAATACCTGGGGAGAGTGAGTAGAAATAAAAAACTGACAATTTGAAAAAATCTCTGTAAGTTTTGGGATTATAATCCTTTGCCAGGCTGGATGAAGATGTAAATCGACTTCATCAATAAGAATAATGCCATCACCTTTCAAAGGTTCAGAACTATGTGGATTAGCAATTGATAATCTGCGGGCAATATCACCAACTAATGCTATTAGATTCTTTTCGCCATCAGATAATTGTTCCAGATTAAATGTATCATCATTTTTGTCCACAAGCATATGAGGTCTGGGAGTTCTTTTAATTCTAAAATTAGAGTATCCCGCGATGAAGCTTTCTATCGCATTTGCAACAATTTGCAATTCCCGGCTCTGGTTTTTGGTTGCTGCATCTTGTCGGTTGACTTCATGTTCAACTATTTGTTCAATATCATTTAAGAATATAACTAAGAGATCATTCCAAATCCCTTTATTCTTTTCAATTACAGGATTGTATTTTTTAAATAGATTTTCAATTTCAGATTTACCTTTGTCACTTATCCACCAAAGACTCAATAAAATAGAAAATTGGAAAATTTCCCAGATAAATGAAACTAATATTTTTTGTTTTCCCCCAATATCAATTTTAGGAAAAAAGTTATTAAATTGCTCAAGTACTTTGCCGATTATACGACTTGGAAATCTATGTTTGTCAATGAGGTTATCTTTTCTTTGTTCTGATAAAGAATCCATTTTATGAACAAGGTATTCGATTTCATGTAAAATTTTTTCAAACCGATACCCAGGTTCGAATTTAAACTCAACAGTATGAAGCAAATCTATCAGCTCTCTAAAAAAATAGCGGGGTTCTTCATAAATTATTTCGTCGTTTTTAATCCTTTCTGTTAAATGATTATATTCATCGTCGTTTGTGGTTAATTTTCCAAGTTGAGAAATCGCTCTGTTGATCCTTCCTTTTAACCACTTTTTATTATTAATCATCCATTTAGTTCTTGAACCAAGATTTTCATTTAAGATATCATCTTGCATTCTAAACCATTCAAAAAACGACTGAAAGTTAGCTTTTACTCCTGTCGCATTATCATATACATCTAACGCATAAAACTTTTCTTTGCTCGATATTCCATAAGAAATATCCTTCACTACTCTGTTTACCGGGTAATATGCAATTACAGGAAGGCTATTTTTAATTTTTAATTTCTCCCTGTAATACTCCGCTAATTCAGAAACCTGGGTTAAGTCAGATTTTTTTATTTGTGATTCACCCCGTTGAGTTTTTACCAAATACCAGTCAAATTTTCGACCGTCTTCCCTGGCATAAGTTTTTAGAGAAGAGTATGCTGTACTATTTCTAACATCACTTTCAGATATATGCTTTCCTGAAATATTTTCTTTTTGTATTCGATTTATCAACCATGAAAGAGCAATGACGATAGAATCCAATATTGTTGTTTTACCTGCGCCATTTATCCCAATAAAAACATTTAATTTGGGGTTAAACTCAATATTTAGCTTTAAAATGCTTCTAAAGTTATTTACATATATTTTGTCAATATTCATTTTTTCCTCTATAAAATACTTTCAAAAATAAAAAGACTATTTAAAGGTTCAAGTTTTTACCAGCGCCTTATCTCAGCCTTTCATGAAACCAAATGGTTACAGTATTAAAACTGTCGTATGTTCGGAGCCACTTTACTATTAAGGCACAAAAAATTTTGATATGTGAGATATTGTTTGCATAACACTTAAGCCTCAATGTTTAATACCGTGTGTTAGCGGTTACGCTTATTTGTTCAGCGTTTATTTTTCCTTTGTAATACATTCCTGCTATTACAATAAATTATTTTTATGACAAATAATATCAAGAAGTAGCACATTACCAAAAGAATGGGGCATTCGTAATTGTGTACAAAAAATCCTTTACTCGATATGGCTTTTCAAATCCTTGTCCTATAATACAGAGGCAAGTCCCTACTCGGCAATTAGTAATCGATTATGTTTTCTTTTTCATATGCCAATAACAGCAGGTCAAAAGACTTGTTCTAATTTTTATCAATTTTTTCTATTTTTATAATATCTATATTGAATCCAATTTTGTCAAGTTTATTTTCTGTTTTACGCCCCGCATTACCGTAAACAATTATATTTATTTTGTTTTTATCTCTAATTTTGGGGGATAGCAATTGCAAATTTATTTTTTTACCATTTCTGCTTCACAATCCTTGCATAAAACGAAGTTGCGATAACGCCCCGTGAGCAACAGCCTCATATGCTGTTAGCAGGCCCTATTTGGTGTTTGACCGGAATAATTGTCCCACTTGTACATTTTTTGGTTGTAAACTTAGTTTACCAGTTTTTTACTATTTTTCCAACAGTCATTCAAATACATTTCTGTAAAATAGCGAAACTTGCAAAAATTGCAAGTTTCGCTATTTCATTGTCAATATTGTATTGCGTTTAATGACGGTAAATGTTGAGCGGTGTTTTGCACATTACCAAATAGTTTTTATAGAACTACTTTTTCTTAAATTATTATCCGCGGTTACAAGAGGGCTGTTCATAATTATTGAAGTAGAGCTTATTATACGATCCGCGGGATCCTGATTTACTTCCCCGGGTAATTTGACAGATAATTCTGCTATTTCAGGGGTAATACCTTTTAATTTGTATTTATTTGACGCTTTCACTAAATTTACAAATTCCAGGTATGAGACGGGAATATCAATCCTTTTTCTGTGAATTAACATCGCTATCTCCCATAAGGATATTTCACACAAAATTATCCCATCGGTACTATTTGCTATATATATGGCCTCTTTTGCTTTTGAACTCAATAATTCCGGTTTTAAGGCGTCCCATATAATAATATGAGTATCTACGGTAATCACTATGAGAGGGCCTCCCATTTAGTGTCCATTGGAGAAATGGCATCGCCAATATTTGATTTTTTTCCAATCTTGATCAGTTTTTTTCTCGCGTTCTCCTTCGTAAAGTCCGGTGGAACTAACCTGGCAACAATTTTCCCTCTTGAAGTAATGTTAATATCTGTTCCGTTTTCCACTTCTTTTAAAACCTTCATTAAATTTGCGCGAAACTCGCTGACTCCAATTGTAGTCATTTTATCACCTTACTATTTGTACGATTAAAATGTACAAACAATAAACTTCAATAACAAGCATTATTGATAATATTTTTGATTACAATATCGCGAATTTGCTGATAAGCTGAATTATCTTCGCGTGTAGTGGATGGAAAAATTACAGTGGATGGCAATCAGCAAATTCAATATAGTGGCGAGTACAGATAGTGTTCAACGGACTGCAACAAGCCGGTTCCCCGGCGCCGGAATGCCGCATAAAAGGAGACAGCCAAACAGTAATGTTATAAACTTTACAAAACTAAAGAACTACGCAAAACCACTTAGGGAAATGGTGTCCGGCAGGATTGCCGGCTTTATCATAATTTGTGTTAATTATATATCTTCAATTTTCCACACACCAAGAGATTTATCGCTAAATATGCCATCTTTTTCTGTGCAATTCTCATTTATAATTATTTTTGGTTCCGGAAAATTAAAGGGTGGTTTGATAAAGTTTAAGGGCCGCCAGCCGCCGGTTACAATATCTTTATTGTTTTCTTCCCTGGTAAAAGTTGTGGTCATCAGATACCGGGAATTACTTTTTTTAATATTTTTCAGGGCACTCCGGATATCTGCGATTGAGAAATGCACCAGACAATCACGACAAAAAACCAGGTCCATTTTCTCCTGAATATCTTCAAGCAGATTAAACTCAACGAAACTTATATTGTCAGCTTTATATTTCTCTATATTTCGAAGAATAATATCCTTGACTATATCACCTCCCAAATAAATATTATCAGAGAGATCAATTTCCCTGAACCAGTTAAAATCGCCACAAGGGATATCAAAAATCGTTTTAATATTCAATTCCCCTAAAACCTTCGGTATTTCTTCAATAACGGTTTTTGTTTGTGATAACGCTGATCCATATCCGGAAACAGATTCTTCTTCATGCCAGACATTTCTTTGCTCAATTTCTGCAAATATTTCTTTTGCGGCTTTATTAATAAATCTGCTTCCATCTGAATAATCATACAGTTTTGAACGATCCACAGTTACCTCATATTTTATGGTATTCCACATGCTCCACTGGCCGCCATGTCGAAGATTGATTGATGATGAATTTGCCTGAACCGCTTAACTTGCTTTCGGTTGTAGTGAGATGCGATCAGGTGTAAACATTTACAAATACTAATGTAGATTAATCAATAGCCTAAATATTTAATATGATCACAAATATTAAGCCTTTTACACATTCCTTCATTTTTAATTGAATCAAATATTTCAGACCAAGAAAGTATAGTAATTTCATTACGGACTCTTTGATTATTGATTTGAAGCGGTGTTTTGTTTCTCTTTAAATAATACAAATAAACTCCATCGATATCTTTAAAACTATCAATGCAGGCCCATGTCTTTTTTGACGCATCATATAAATCCCTCAATAACAGCAAGTTTTCAACTTGCTCTTTACTATTACCGCTTTCAAGCTTTGCTTCGATGAAATGAAGTTTAGAATTTTCGATTATTAAGATCCGAAACTCCTCACAATTTAGGCACAGCATCAAACAGCTTCAAGAGAATATTTTGTTTTTTAGTTCTCTCATTAAACATAATTTCCCCATTATCATACCTGATAGCTTTAAGTTTTGACAATTCAAGTATTACTCTCTCAAAACTAAAATCCTCGTTCATCTTAGCATCTTTAAGAATTTTCAATATCCGCATTCTTAACAATAGTGATATTAACCCAATTAACATCAATCCCTTCAAAGCTTCATTACTATGAACATAAGGTGTTGTTATTCCAAGATCGTTTTTCAATATATCGAAACTCATCTCTATTAGTTGTTTGCTTTTGTACAGAGAAAGGCACTCCAATCCATCAAAGTTTCCATTATAAGCAAGATAGAATATTCCTTGTTTTTTTATCCGCTCTTCCACAAGAGACTCATTTATCCTTACTTTGACTTTATCTTCCTGGGTTGTCACATTAAAATATATTCTCAAATTTCCTGCCTGCTCACTGACTGTAGTTTCAAATTTTTCATCAACTAGAATCTTTTCAATCCGGGATTTTATTCTCAGAAGCCTCTTATAGAAAGTATCCTTTTCCTTCTCGGCTCTTTTAGCGTTATAATATGCATATCCTTTTAACGCCTTTCCCCCTGTGTTGATTATGACTTCCTTTATAAATATCACTTCATCTTCAAACAGGACTCCATTTGCTATTTTCCCAATTTCTCCGGCAATATCATTTGTCAGTTCTTTTATGGCCTTGTATCGTTCTGGCACAGCGATAATAAACTGTGACTCCGATCCGCAGAGTTCTAAAAGGTTTGGGTTTGAGTAAAACCCTCTGTCTAAAATAAGTGAGATTTCTTCAAATTTATTTTTTTTCAGCCTTTTTAAGGTATTGCATAATGTGCTGACATCCCGAAGGCTTCCTGGATATAATTCATAAGCTATTGGTATTCCATCATCTTTGTCTACGATTGCTGAAAAGTTGACTTGGGGAAGGTCTTTGACATCCCTGCAATATCCCCATTCCAGCAAGCTTATCAGTTCACTATATGATGAAATCGATGTCAGATCATAATATAGAGTTCTTTTGCTCTTCAATAATTTTATCAGATGAGCTGAGAGTTTTTCACCTAACTTGCTTTTTCCTATATCTGAAAGCAATCGGCTTATTGTCTGGCTACTAAGAGCTAATTTCCCATACTCATTATTAAGGTAACTTGATTCATACCAGATTTGTGTATCACTGAGAGATAAAGAAGAGAGTGTTTTACAAACAGATAGAACGATAATTTGTCTGGCTCTGGACAGATCAAGTTCTGATTTCAAAAACTCTTCGATTTTATAACTATCGAGTATTTTTATCAGTGGCAACAATTCGCCATAGTTAAGAACATCTTTGGGCTTTTTTTCTCTAACCTTAATTGTTTTATCGCCGACTTTTTTTCCAAGATATTTACTGCGCTGTTTTGTATTCTTGGTTTTGGGATCATAATAGGGGGTGATTTCATATTCATATTCTATGCCGTTGATAATTTTAGTTCTTATGAAAGATTTCATGTTTCCTCAAGCTTGTGCCTATATAGGCACAAGATACAAAAATATATTACTATTTTCAACTCTTTTGTTTACTATAAGTTATCTTTTCTTTGTTGCTTTGATGTGCCTATTTTTTGGGGAGTTTCGGTTAAGATATCTTGCTTCATTTTGAAAAAAGCTCTGAATTTCTTACCTATAAGATCGTCTTGTTTGAGATTTTTCCAATTACCCGGTGATTGAATGTAGCTGTTTTTTGAATAAAAATAACTACGTTCCGATAGCTTCTTAAAATCAATCTGTAAAAACGCGCATAGTTCCTTAAGGTATTTCGATCTTGATTTATTTAATTCGGTTTTTTCATTGGTCTTGGGTTTTCCGAAACTCATCCAATAATCCCGTATTATTGAAGTTTCGACATATACCTCGAAATCTTTACTTTCAACAGAATGAATGTTTGGAATGATTTCTGTCGCGAGTTTTGGATTATCTTGCAGTAAACACATAATCAACGAACAGAAAAATCTTTCTTCTCGATTAAAAAAATATCTTTTCATTTTATGTTTTGCGCTGGCTTAATATTCATTATTCAGCTAAGTAAATAATAAAGTGTTAAAAAGCAAGCTTTTACACAAGTGAAGAAAATGCTTTATAATCCAGATACAGCTTCGCTACGCAAGTCCGCCGATGTGGAGGGCAAGAGAAAGTGGGCTGAAAAGCTTTTCTTATACAAAAAATGCATTTGTTTTACTATGGAAAAATGGGGTAATATGGCAGTCACTCGTATTCCCACTGTCCTGCTCAGCTGTGCAACACCTAGAAAGAATCATAGAAAAAGTATGATGTTCGGGATGTTAGGCAATATTGAGTGGTTATTTTTTCTGTGCGGGAAAAAACGATATCGAATCTGACGCCGACTTTCCATCCTGTTGATCATTCAAATCCTGTTAATCTTGTTCTTCTTTCTTGGTAGCTTTGCGTAAGGTTTTTGCCGCACTCTGTAAGTCAAGTGGGAGACGGGGGACTTTGGTTGGGAAGGATTGTTTAAAGGATATGAAACAATGGCCATTTTTACAGAGCAAGGAACACCAGCTACTGTCGCCCGGATCACCATGATCTCACCGGATTACGAATAACCGGGGAAAAGAGATACCTATACCGATTTTTATCCTGTTTATCAATACAATCCTGTTAATCCTGTCCTTCTTTGCGCCTTTGCGGGAGGTATTTGCCTGCTGAATAACCGGGTCAATAACCATACCTTATCGCGATCATTGTGTACAAAAACAAAAACTGCACATATAAAGTCATGGCAAGAATTATGCTTAGCCACAGGATAACCGATTTTAAAATCGTAAGCCATAACTTATCGCGGTAATACTTTTTCACAGAAAATATCAGATACACCAGGAGAGAAATGACAAGTCCGTAAAGATAATACAGCCCGTTCACACCGTTGGAAATATTCAGGACGGTAAATAAACCATTGAAGATTCGGAAAAGAGTAATAACGCCAAGCAGAATCAGAAGAAAAAAAGATAAAAAGTGAGTGGAAAAAATTATATGTTCAAAAAAGCTGTTTTTTCTCCAGTTGAAAAGTTTAAGTAGAAAAGCGTAAAAAGGGATCATCAGGAACACAAAGGCCGACTGGTTATATTTAACGTGGGCATTGAATCTTTCTTTGTATATGTCATAAGTAACATCCAGCTTTTTAATTTCCCCTTCTATGATGCTCTGATATATTTCGCTCCCTTCCGAAATCTTTTCCAGCCCGAAATTAAATATCTGAAACCTTGGAGTATTAAGAACAGGAAGGCTTAGGAAAAAGATAAAGTTAATGATAAAATATAACTTCAGCGGCTTAACATATCGATATTCACCAACACGGAAGTATTCACAGGTAAGAACTCCCGGTTTTATAAGAAGGACAAAAATTGTCCTGAAAATATTCCTGTCAACATGAAAAGTATCCTTGATTGCCTCTTTCGCGAAGGACTTTAGTGAAAGTTGTTCATTATTTTCAGTCATGTCTATAAAGTACTCTGATTTTTTTTGAATAAAAATATAATTATTTTATTTAATTTCTCATAAGAATGTTCGTCTTACTCTGGTGAAGATAAAAAATACTTCGGTAAACGGAACAATCCCTTTTAATTTTGCAATTGCCTGATGTAAATTTTATTTTGGAAAGGGATTTATCATGGAAAAAGAAATAAAATGAGAACTTTTAAAATAATTGTTTTTGTGATTTTCTGTTATATACCGGTTTTCACACAACAAACACCACATCTGATAAACGGTGTTCCGATTCCATCAGACTTCCCCGCTATTTCAAGTGAAATATTTTCCGGCAAACTTTCACCTGGCAAATTATTCCTCACAAACTGGAATGGCGCTCCATATTTTATGATCTTTGAAAATGACGGCACACCATATTTTTATCACCGCGCAGAAGAATGGGTTCGCGATTTCAAATTGCAGCCGACAGGAATATTAACCCGCTTTAGGTACCAGGGCGTAGATGGATTCATCGCGATCGATTCCTCCTACCGAGTGATTGATACATTAAAATGTGTAAATGACTACGAAACAAATCCGCATGAACTGATCTTTACCGAAAACGGCAGGTATTATCTGATAGCCACCGGCTTTCGGCAGGTAAATATGAGTGTCATCGTTCCCGGCGGCGATCCGGCGGCGACAATAGTTGATAATCACATCCAGGGCTTTAAACCGGATGGCAGCCTCTTTTTTGAGTGGCTCTGTTATGATCATTTCGATATTACCGACGCTATATATACCGACCTGACAGCTTCCAAAATCGACTGGGTTCATATGAATTCCATCGCGGTGGATTACGACGGGCATCTGGTTATATCGAGCAGGCATCTCAGTGAAGTAACCAAAATAAATATAAATACCGGCGAAATGATCTGGCGTCTCGGAGGTGAAAATAATCAATTCGATTTTCCGGAAGGTGATCCGGGACTTTCTTATCAGCATGACGCAAGACCTGTGGAAGGCAAACCGGGGCAATATACAATTTTTGATAATGGCAATTTTCACTCTCCCCGCATTTCAAGAGCTGTGGAGTTTTTTATTGACACAGTTAATCTGAAAGTGGAAAAGATATGGGAATATAAGGATTCTCCTTCCCGCTATACCCCCTGGATGGGAAATGTTCAAAGGCTGCCAAACGGCAACTCCCTGATAAATTACGCGGATGCTTCGCTGCCAAAAGTTGTGGAAGTAACTCCGGCCGGAGAAAAAGTATTTGAAGCCGACTTTATTTCTCCGGCACATTGTTACCGCGCTTTCAGGTTTGACTGGAATTCCTCCGCACCCGCGCCATATTTATTAATCGATTCATGGCCCGATAAAATTGATCTGATTTTTAATAAGTTCGGTGATAATGATATAAACAGGTATATCATTTGGGCAGGTTTTCACCCCGATTCACTGGAAAGATTTGATTCAACCGATGTGCCATATAAATCATATTCCTCCCTGCTAAATGACACGACATACTATTTTGCTGTCAGCGCCATCAACGGGGCAGGAACAGAGAGCGCTATTTCTAATATTGAAAATATCGATATTAGTTTTCTGACTCCCGGTGAAAATCTTATCCGAAACGGTTCTTTTAATTCCGGTTTGGAAAACTGGAATTTTTATGTGGCTTCAGGCGCTTCAGCAGAAGGGAATGTAACACAGGAGAATAAATATAAAATTGATATTCAAAATCCTGGAAATAATTATGATGAAATTGTCTTATATCAGGAAAATCTACCCATGGTAAATGGTCATAAATACAGAATAATATTTGATCTTCAGGCTGAATCGGAAAGAATCATTGAAATGAAAATTGTTGCCGCCGAGCCACCATACCGAAACTACAGCAGCACCGGGGCGCTCATCACTAAGGCAGATAATTCAACATTTCAGTTTGATTTCACAATGGAAGAACAAACCGATTACCACGGCAGATTGATATTTAGTTGCGGCAGATATCAGCCGGGACTGCTTTTTGATAATATATCAGTCAGAGATGTTACAACATCACCGGTAAAGCCTGAAGAGAGAAACGGTAAAGAATCTTTTTTTGCCGCTTACCCTAATCCTTTCAATAGCAACGCGAAAATATTTTACCGGTCTTCCGATAAATGTTACCTGGATATCAATATATTCAATATACTTGGTGAGAAAATCATTAATGTTTTCTCAGGTTATCATCAGCCGGGAATTTCCGAGTTCCCGGTTCAGATGGAAAACTTGCCATCCGGAATATATTTATGTATATTATTGAAGAAAATAGATAATATTGTAATTGATAAAAATGTGTTAAAGTTACTATTACTAAAATAAACAGGGATGAAAAGTGAGGTATTTTCTATTAAAGCAGGCATTACTCTTTTCACTTATTTTTATTCTCTTTCCCTCCGGAAATATTGCCCAGGAAATTTACAAAGTAAATAGTTCAGCGCTTCCATGCGATTTCCCCTCTTTTACCCCTTCCATTCATGACCACGGTTGCGCCCCGGGCCGTTTATTCCTCAATAACAGGAACGAAACCAATTACCTGCTCATTCTAAATGCAGATGGCAGCCCCTATTTTTACAGGAGGGCCAAGGAGGCTTCATGGGGACTACAGCCCCAACAAAATAATACAATAAGCTGGTATGAAGGACTTAATCTTAACGGATTCATTGTTATGGATTCTTCATTTACAATTTGTGACACAATAAAGGCAGTTAATAATTATATCACCGATCCCCATGATTTGCAGATTTTACAGAATGGAGGATATTTATTGATCGGGCATAAATATATCTCCGTTGATATGAGCCAGATTGTTCCCGGGGGTAATCCCGACGCGGTTGTTGTTGAAAATTGCATCCAGGAATTTGATCCCTCAGGAAATCTGATTTTTGAATGGGAGGGTTTTGATCATATCGATATTGCCGATGCTGTTTATATCAATCTTACTTCTGCAACAATAGATTATATGCATATTAATTCTGTCGCCGTGGATTATGATGACAATCTTCTAATCTCAAGCAGACACCTCTGTGAAGTTACAAAAATTAACAGAATATCGGGAGACATAATCTGGAGATTGGGCGGAGTCAATAATCAATTCACCTACTTAAATGATTCACTCGGTTTCTCTTTTCAGCACGATGCCCGGCCAGTAACGGGAAAACCCGGTTACTATACAATTTTTGACAATGGTAACTATAATCAGCCCCGGGAATCCAGAGTAATAGAATTGATTTTAGACACTCTGGATATGACCGTGAAAAAGAACTGGGAATATCGTCATAGTCCACCGATTTATTCACGAAAAATGTGCAACGCGCAGAGGTTACCGAATGGCAATACCCTCGTAAGTTATTCCATGCCCGATCAGCCCAAAGCCGTTGAGGTAAATCCCGAAGGCGATATTATATATGAAGCGGATTTTGATTTCCCTACTGAATCTTACCGTGCCTTTAAGAAAGAATGCAACTTTATTGCCGCTGCGCCTTATTTAATAGTTGAACCATATCAGGATTATCTGAAGCTTATTTACAATAAATTTGGAGATACAAAAGTAAAAGGTTATAGTATTTTTATGGGTCTGACAACCTCACAAATGCATTTCCTGTTATATACAGAAGAACCTTATTTAGAATTTTCCGAGCTAATCAATCACAAAAAATACTATTTTAAGGTGCAATCAGTTCACACAGACGGGTCTTTAAGTAGTTTTTCCAATATCGCGGATGCTTTTGTGAAATTTCAGGCTCCAAATGAAAATATGATTCTGAACGGAAGTTTTTCTCAGAATCTCTTCTTCTGGAATCTTGATTACTCCAATGGCGCCAGCGCTTCCATGCAGGTAAATGATCTGGGTGAGCTGGAAGTTAAGATAATCACTCCCGGAAATGATTTAAATAATATTGTCCTTATACAGAATGATATCACACTGGAAAAAGGTAAAAAGTATAAACTGGAATTTGATATCCGATCTGAGGAGAACCGCCTGGCTAATGTAAAGATACAAAGGAACAGCACTCCTTACGAGAATTTCAGCCAGACCGGGGATATAATTGTTCCTTCAAGAGGGAAAAATTATCAGTTTGAATTTGAAATGGGATCAAATACATTATTTACAGCGCGACTGGTATTCGAATTAGGTAAATACGAAAGCGCTATCTATCTTGATAACGTCAGTCTGACTGAAGAGATTCCTCCATCATCAACTTTTGATTCTTTCAGAGAAGAGATTATCTTAAAAGCTGGTGTTTATCCGAATCCGTTTAATGAATCAGCCATGTTAAGTTTTATCCTCAATAAAGACTCTGATGTAAAAGTAGAGCTGTTTGATATTCTGGGAAGAAAAATTAAGAATGTAATTGACCGCAGAATGTACAGCGGGCCTGTAAATATTCCTTTGGAATTAGGACATTATTCATCAGGTATATATTTTTACAGATTGACTGCCGATAATTACTCTCTGTGTGATAAAATCATGTATCTTAAATAAAGGGGATTTTTACGGTCACAGATATGAAAGTGCTAATTTTATTTTTATTCTTGTTTAATTTTTTTTCACCTGCTGAATTTGAGAAGGGATCAAAAAGAAGAACCATAATTTCACTACCTTCCGATTTTCCTTTTTTTACCCCGTCAATAAATCTCCCGGGAAAATCTGAAGGAAAAATATTTATTGACCATAATGATGGCCGGTCATACCTGATGATACTCAATGATGACGGCTCTCCCTTTTTTTATTGGAAAACAAAGTTCCCGACTTCAGGTTTTGAACCACAACCCGGAGGAAAAATAAGCTGGAATGAGGGATGGCCACATCGTTTTTTTATTGTAATGGATTCGACTTTTACTATAACAGATACTCTGACTGCCGTTAATGGTTATTCCACCGATCCGCATGAACTTGAGATGCTGCCGGGCGGCGGATATTTTATCTCCTGTTTTAAGGAAATTCCAGTCGATATGAGTCTGATATATCCGGGTGGAAATCCCGACGCTCTGGTAATTGATAACAGCATTCAGGAATTTGATGAAAACAAAAACCTTATCTTTGAATGGAAAGGAATTGACCATTTTGAAATAACCGACGCAATTCATGTTAATTTGCTCGGTTCGCTAATCGACTTTATGCATCTTAACTCTATTGCCGTTGATTATGACAATAACTTAATCATTTCCAGCCGGAATTTATGTGAAATAACAAAGATAAACCGGACAAACGGTGAAATTATCTGGCGGCTGGGTGGAAATAACAATCAGTTTTATTTCCTGAATGACTCTCTCAGGTTTTCCTATCAGCATGACGCCAAACCAACTCCCGGCAAACCAAACCACTATACTCTTTTTGATAATGCCAAATATTCTTATGATTACAGCCGGGTAGTTGAATATTATGTCGATACACTGAACATGACTGTTAAAAAAGTATGGGAATTCATACCGGAACAACAATATTTTTCAGCGCATAAAGGGAATGCTCAAAGACTGCCGAATGGAAATACTTTTGCTAACTTCGCTCTTGAAGATATGCCAAAGGCAGTTGAAATTAGTCCTGAAGGAGATGATGTGCTCTACCAGGCCGATTTTTCTGATCAGGTTCAATGTTACAGAGTGTTCAGAAAAAAATGCAATTACAGGGCATATAAACCTTACCTTATTGCCGAGCCTTTTCATGACAGACTCAGACTTGTATTTAACCATTTTGGCGATACAACCGTAACAAAATATCAGATATTTTATGGAGATGATCCGCAAATTTTGCTTCCCGCTTTCGTCACAGAAGAAACATCAGTTGAACTTACACAACTGAACAATAATTACCTTTATTATTTTGCCGTAAAATCAATAGATAGTGATGGGAATTACAGCGAGTTCTCCAATGTTGAAAAAGTAAAGACTCATTTTGTGGCGCCGGGAGGAAATATTCTTTTAAATGGTGGTTTCGGCCAATCAACAATAAACTGGTTTTTATTAACTGAAAACAACGGAAACGCGTCGGGAAGCATAAATTCCGCGGGTGAATATGAAATAGATATATCAGAAGCGGGTGAAAAATTTTCAGATATACAGCTCAGACAGAATGATATAACCTTAATAAAGGGTAAAACTTATGAGCTGGAATTTGACGGCAGGTCTGATACAGATCGTCTCATCGAGGTTGTCATTCAAAGAGCCGGCCCAACATATACTGCTTACAGCCAGATTGGAACAATTATTATTCACGATTACACAAAACATTTTAATTTTAGTTTTGAGATGAATTCTCCCAATGATTACACTGCGCGCCTGGTTTTCAGATGCGGAAAATATGAAGGTAATATTTTTCTGGATAATATTGTTCTTAAGGAAGAGGGACCGGTTGGCATTAAATCTTTCGAATCAGACAGACAGGTATTTTCACTTAGCCAGAACTATCCCAATCCTTTTAACAGCGCAACTTCTATTTCCTTCTTTATTCCACGTGAAGGGCATACAACTCTTGAGATATATGATCTTTTGGGCCGAAAAGTCACAACTGTTCTTAATGATAACCTGAAGAGCGGACAACACTCCGTCAGTTTTAGTGCAAAAAATTTGGTATCAGGAGTATATTTTTACAAACTGGAATCGGGGAACTTCAGAGAAGTCAGGAAAATGTTATATTTAAAGTAAGGAAGTGACATTTTACAAATCATGAGGACATTTATGAAAAAACTACTTGTACTATTATTTGTTTCATCACTAATTTTTGGCGGAAAGGGACCGTTCAAATATGTATCCCCTCTTCCGGATTCAAAGGATAATTCAAGAGAAAGCACAATCATTCTTTACGAAGGCGGCTTCGTAAGTGAAAGTGAGCTGGCTTCACCTGGTTTAATTTCTGTCACCGGCTCGATTTCGGGACAAATTGATGGAAACGTAATACTTTCTTCTGATGGCAAAACAGTGATTTTCAAACCGGTTCAAAAATTTGAACCTTCAGAGAAAGTGACCGTTAAAATTTCACCCGGAATTAATATGCTGGATGGAAGAATGTTAAATGGAACAGAATATTCATTTAAAATTACTCCCCTCCCCGAAAGACTCGATCCACACTTTTATATAGAAGAATACCGGCGAGAATTCCGGAACGACTTTTCACAGGGATTTCTTGCCAAAACCGATACCGTACCCTCCAATTTCCCCTCTATTTCAACCGAAGTCCTGGGTGAAACAGGTGAAGGATATGTTTTTATTAATGTATCAAGAGATATTCCGGGTGTTGGTTATTACATAATGATGCTAAATAATGACGGCGCTCCCTTTTATTATAAAGAATGTGAAAATGATTATACATATGATTTTAAGATACAGCCAAATGGTTATTTGACATACGCGCAACTATTCGAACATCACTCCTATACCGGCGGCGGAGATGTCGTCCATATGGTTATGGATAACAGCTTCACAGTGGTTGACAGTTTCAAAATGGGTAATGGTTATGTCGCGGAAGCTCATGATTTCCAGATGCTTCCAAACGGGCATGGGCTTCTCTTCGGTTATGATCTGCAGCTCATGGACCTGACACACATCGGGGGGTGGCCCAATGCCAAAGTAGCGCAGACAGTTGTTCAGGAGCTTGATCAGGATAAAAACGTTGTGTTTCAGTGGCGGTCCGGCGATCATTACGCTTTTGAAGATACAAAATTTCCACGTTTAACCGGTTCGGCTTTTGACCCGATTCATGTTAATTCCATTATTATGGATACTGACGGAAATTTAATTTTAACTTCCAACGGTCTTTCGGAAGCGACAAAAATTAGCAGGGAAACAGGAGAAATAATCTGGCGTCTCGGCGGAAAAAACAATATGTTTGAATGGATAGGAGATAACGCTGAATTCTCTAACGGTCTCCATAATATCAGCCGCCTGCCGAATGGACATATCATGTTTTTTGATAATTATCATCCTGCCTCCGGCGCTCCCGCGCGTTCAGTTGAGTATGACCTGGATGAAGTGGCTATGACTGCCGAACTGGTCTGGCATTATACTCCCGAACCTCTTATAAAAGCTCACAGGAGAGGCAGTTCGCAGAGGCTGCCTAACGGCAATACCATTATCGGATGGGGATCGGCAAGCGATGATGACAGCCTGGCGGTTACAGAAGTAAATGCCGAAGGTGAAGTTGTGTTCAATCTTCGTTTCAATCATGAAGGAATGGCCAGCTACCGCGCGTTTCGATTCCCCTTTACCAACGGAGCCCCGGCGGCGGATGTAACAATAACCGAAGTAATGACCGGAAACACCTATGAATTTATGGAATCGGACACCAATAACACCGGCGTAAAAATTAAAATCAATTCTCTTATTGGCGCCGGATATAATTCTTTAACTGTGAAAAAATATAATTTCGCTCCCTTAGAACCCATTTTTTTTGGAAAAGCCCCTATAGTGATTCCTCAAAGAATTGTTGTTTCGGAAAACGGTATCAACAGTATAAATGCCGATATCAGGTTTAATGCTGAAAAATGGGGGATCGATAACCTTGAAGATTATATCGTTTACCACCGCCCCTTTGAAGGCAACGGACTTTTCCAGGAACTGGTTACTACATATAATACCGTAACAGGTGAAATTATCGGAACATCTTCCGAGCTGGGTGAATTTATTGTCGCGCGCCCCGACTTTGAATCAACCGTCTATAAGCCGCATCCTTTCGCCCCGGCTGATTCAGGTTCTGTAAACCAGACTCTCCCGGTTACTATCCGCTGGACACCTGTTGGTTATGTCACCGGATACACACTCCAGGTTTCCAAAGATGAAAACTTCGGGAATTTTGTTGTGAATGAAGATAACCTGGTTGACGCCATTTATACCATTGATAATGTCGATAATAACAGCACATATTACTGGCGTGTGAATTCTGAAAATGACGCCGGTACAAGCGACTGGTGTCAAACACAGATCTTTAGCACAGCGGCTCCATTTATACAGGTCACATCCCCTGATGGCGGTGAAGAATGGCAGCGGGGGTTTGAATACTTCATTACCTGGAGTGACAATATCGAGGAGGATATCAATATATCTTATGAAAAGAGCGGAACAGGCGCGTGGATTGACGTAACAGATTATGAAAGCACGGGCGGTTATAAGTGGGAAATTCCCTCCAATCTCGAACCGGGTGATTATAACATGAGAATAAGAAGCACGGTTGATACTAACATGAAATCTGTAAGCGCTCAGCCTTTCAGCATAATAGATACCGTAACTTCCGTTGAAGATGAAATCGAATTGGCAAATGATTACAGACTTCATCAGAACTACCCTAATCCATTCAACCCGGAAACTAAGATCGTCTTTGAAATACCGAAAAGTGAAATGGTAACCCTTAAAGTTTACGATGTTCTTGGCCGTGAAGTTGCCAATCTTGTAAGTGAATATATGAATGCCGGCATGCACGAAGTTTTCTTCTCGGCATCCGGTCTTTCAAGCGGGATATATTTCTACAGCATTGAAACGTCCGGATTTACATCCAGACGAAAGATGTTGCTGCTGAAATAATTTATCGGCTGAATAAAATCAATTTATGCAGAGACGCAAAATTTTGCGTCTCTGCAACATCTGTATGAAATCAAAAGATCTCAGGGTATTGATGAATAGAATTTACAGGGATTCCGCGGATAATTCCCCTCCCTGGGATATCGATAATCCCCCCGATATTCTCAAATCTTTTATTGATAGCAAAAAAATATCTCCCTGCAAGACACTCGATATCGGGTGCGGCTCCGGAAGAAATTCAATATATCTTGCCCGAAAAGGCTATGATGTTACAGGCGTTGACCTGTCGGATGAAGCTGTAAAAATTGCCGGGAGAAAAGCGGAACATTCCGGAATAAAATGCCGGTTTTTTCAGGCCGACCTGACCGCAAAAAAAACTGTTACTAACGATACTTTCGACTTTATTCTTGAATGGCAGGCGCTTCATCACATACCCTTTGATGAAAGGAAACAATATATCAATAATGTTCACTCACTCCTCTGCGAGGATGGTTTTTATTTCGCGTGCTGTTTCAGTGAGGATGACAGCAGCTTTGAAGGTACGGGAAAGATCAGGCAAACATCCGTCGGTACAACATTGTTTATGTCTGCCAAAGAAGAACTTGCAAAATTGTATTCACCTTATTTTGAAATAATTTCTCTTGAGGATGTATCAACCGAGGGCAAAAAAGGAACTCATAAATCGATTCTGGCGCTGTTAAAAAAGTAACTTCGTATTTAACGTGAGTCCGAAATAAGAAGATAGAACAATCCTGTGTGGAAATACACAGTAACTGACGGCACACCAGGTTAGTCAGCTTCACCCTATTTTACCAATACTTTATCCCTGGCGGAACAATAGTAGTACAAAATATTTATTACGGAGCTCCTGACATCACGTATATTTGAAATGCAACCATTATATCATTTTCTTTCATAGAATGACAAAATAATAAAAGTAAGAATTCTTCGTTATCCTCTCTCAATATTGTTTTTATCTTTTAAAGCGACATTAAAAAAAAATCGTTAAGAAAATCAAATGAACGTTGCGTTAAAAAAGGAAAGCTGTTTGAGGCACATCTCTTTTTATATGGCGAGTTCTTTCATTTTAGCGAAATGAATTGATTTTCAGCTTATTTTTTTGCAGTCTTGACTTTTTTTGCCTGCTCGCCGAAGGAGAGTTACTTTTTGTGTCTCCAGAGGAGTCCTATGGACAAGACAAAAAATAAGGGCATTTTTAATAAAATATATTCGGTAAGATTATTGACAATTCCCATTGGTTCCCGCTTTGCCGGTTGATGTAATTTTCAAATTATTTCACGCAAAGAAAAATAATAAACGCAATTCTTTTTAACAGAATTTCTAACACCAGTCGCATGCGCGTATACGCAACAAAAAAAATATGTCTCTATATTTCAATACGTTATGTTTCTGATGTCAGGAGTCCTGTATTAAATGTCTCGATGCTTAATTCGAATTCGGGTTACAGAAAAATAAATTCAGAACTCCTGATCCCGATAATAAAAAACAATAACTTACATGAATTCATTCGCAAAATAATAACGTAGAAAATCTGACAAGAAAACAACTTGTGCAGGTCTTTTTTTATCTTGTCGAAATCATGTTTGGAACCTATACATTTATATTGTATTATTTTCAAGAATGATATAATTTGAACGCCATTTTATGCATCTCCTCCAGAGATATTTTCCAAAAATTCCGCGATTTCATTTTATGAGAGGAAAGTAGTTCTAAATTCCGATATGCGGTGGTATATCATCAGTTAAAAAAAAGGGGACTGACCGGCGGCCATTCCCCTGTGCGTGTGAGTGACTGTTGAGCAAATAAACTTTAAGATGAGCCCTCCGGACTGGCAAATCCGGAAGGCTTAAATAAATGGGAGTAATAAATATGCTATCTAATTTTTTTATTGTTTTTCGAACAGCGTCAGAACTCCGTTCCCAAACCAAAGTAAACATATCGCGGCAATTGCGGGCCATACAAATATGCCGGATCCCTGTCGGCGCCAACGCCCAGGTCGTCCTGGTATGAATCGAATAGATTTTTAACTCCGAGTGTGATTTTCCCGCCGAAATTATCAAACATCGGCGCCTTATAAGAAAGGCCGAGATCAAATTCAAAGAATACCTTGTCAGGCTCTGCAATCTCTTCGGTCGATTCATTCGGGACAACCATTTTACCGGTGTATTTCATTGCTGAAAAAAGATTTACCCTTTCATGAACATCATATATCAGCCTTATATATCCGTAAGTATCAGGTGTTCTCAGAAATTTATCGGTTGATTTTCCATCGAATATTTCCTGTTCGGAATCATATTTGCCGGTTTTATAAGTTACCCCGGCTCTTATTTCAAGCTCACTTAATGGTTTCAATCCCATATCAATCTCAACACCGCTTACTTTCGCGCCATCCGAATTATAACGTTCCCAAAGAATAAGATCGGTAGTGTTATTTTCAACCGGACGAGTCGAAAAGGCGTCATCCAGAGATGTATAAAATCCTGTTATCCCGAATAAAAAGGCGACATCCCCAAAGAATCCCTGGTATTCAAAACCGGCTGTTACCGACTTGCTGCTTTCCTCCCTGAGACCGGGTATGTTTCTGATAACTCTCTGCTCGCCGCCAAGAGATTCAATATGGAGGTCTTCATCAAAGGTCGCCGGAGGTTTAAATCCTGTGCTGAAAGAAGCCCGGAAATCCACCCCTTCAATTGCTTCCCATTTTACATTTATTCTCGGACTTATAATCGGATCATCAAGCTCTGAATGTTTATCGACCCTTGCTCCGGCCACAACATTCAGGTGATTATTCATCAGGGAAATATCATCCTGAAGATAAGCGCCGAAATTGTTATGGCTGTGATCAATGTGATAACGTGGATCTTTTACCGAACTATCTTCAAGTTTATCGTTAAAATATTCGAATCCGGCTGTAAATTTGTTTATCCCGACGAGGAGATTTGTCCTTCCACCCAAATTTTGGGTGATATTATCTGTAGCTCCGTAAAAATCAAGCGCCGCTACCTGTTCCTCATTTGAGATCATTCCATCTCCATCTTCATCGGCCAGGCCGCCATAATAAGAATCGCGTTTAACCTTGCTGAGTGAATAGAACAAACTATAGTCCAGAGTATTTCCGAAAGAATGCTCCCATCTGACTTTTCCTCCCCATCTTTCATGTTCCAGCCATTCAGCTATATCGGCTTCATGCTGAGGCAGATTAAAATCATTGCCGCCGCGGCGTTCTTCATGAATCCGGTGAAAACTTATATTTAGTTGATTGTTAATATTTGGTTTATAGAACCAGTTAAAGCCGATAGTTTCATCGCTCAATTGTCCCAGCTCCGAATAGCCGTCATCATTACGGTCATATTCGGCGCGATTTCTTGCCGAGCCAAAGATAAATGCTCCTGTCCGGCCATCTTTTGAAACAAGCTCAGACATTATCCCTATCTGGTTGTCCAGTTTATCCTCAATTGAACGGCCAAGGTAATTCACTCTTGTACGGTTTGTCTGTGGTTTCTGCGATATAATATTTATTGTTCCGGCAATTGCCCCGGCGCCATAAAGTGAAGATCCGCCACCTTTTACAACTTCAAGCTGCCCGATCATTTCCTGTGGGAATTGTTCGAGAGCGTAAACTCCGGCAAGCGAACTTACCATCGGATCGCCATCCATAAGTATCTGTGAATATTTTCCTTCAAATCCCAGTATTCTTACCTGTGTAAAGTTACAGTTCTGGCAGTTATTCTCAACCCTTACTCCTGTCTGAAGTCCGAGCGCTTCGGCCAGGTTGGAGGATTTTGTTCTCTCAATCAATTTTCTCGGTATCACCTCTGTTTTTACAGGTGATTCTTCAAAAAGATAGGGTGTCGCGGTGCCGGTGATAACAACTGTTCCGGTTTCATAAAAGGACGGTCTCAGACGGAATTCAACAGTTGTCGTTTCACTCTCCCTTACCTCAATTGATTGATTTCCTGATTCGTAACCAACCATTGAGGCAATAAGTCTGTAACTGCCGGTTGGAACAACTCTTAATAAAAATTCACCATTTTTATCAGTGGCTACCCCAATCGTGGTATTCTGCAAAAAAACATTCACACCGGGGATTTGGTTGCCCTCGGTATCTGTAACTCTTCCTTCAATAGAACCTGTCGAGATATTTTTCTTTTCGGCGCCAGGTTTTTCAGTCGCTAATAGTGCGAGATTCAGCAATGCGGTCATTACCGATATATATAAAATGAATTTCATTTTATTCTCCAGTAAGTAAAGTAAATAATAGTATGCTTAAATATTTAACTGATCAATATAAGTGGATACTTCAGCTTACCGGAGGGGCGCGCAGTGAGGTAGTGCTTTGAAAGGTGTAGGGAAGGGAGTTTAAAAGGTTTTCCCGAAATATTGTGAAAAGAGCCAGGTAAAAAGCTATCACAAACAAAATAAAACTTAAAGAAATTTTATCTAAAGAGAGGTGTGAATAATATAAAAACTCAATGTTGGTATGTGAATGATTATTCCGGCTTTGTGGAGTTGAGGCTGTTCCGTTGTTGTTAACGTTTCCAGGGAAAAGATGACTGTGAACTATCTGCCTGCCGTCAGGCAAATAATGGATATGAAGGGTGAAATAGCTGATTAAAAGAAAAGCGAAAAATCCGGTTAGAGTTACCGCTCCTATCAGCTTTGTAAATTTATTATATGTCATGTTTCCCATTTATTCAGATAACTTTGTCATTTTTCTTATTTAAACTTAATCTAAATAAGGCGCTTTGTCAACATAAAAGAATGTTTTTATCCAAAAAAATCTAATCCTAAAATAAGCAAGAAAAGTAAGTGAATTAACTTTACCCTTTATTTACCTTTGCAATATGATAAATCATGGAGATTATCAATTGTTCGCTTGTTTTTAGTGGCGGAATATTGAATTGCGAAATTCAATTAGATGAGCCATATTCGTACTCGAAAAATTAGCCGGAGAAAATAAAGCCGGGTACGAAGACGATTACGAGAACGATTTTTTCTTAATTTCTTTTTTGTTTCCGGCTTAAACAGTTTTGGAGGTATAAATGGCAAAAACAGATTATAAAAAAACGCTGAAAGAATTTTACAGGCCGGGAAGAAATCCTGTGATAATCGATGTTCCTGAAATGAATTACCTTATGATAGATGGCAAAGGAAATCCAAACAAATCGGAGGAGTTTCAAAATGCTGTTGAAGCCCTCTATGCGGTTTCCTATAAAATAAAGTTTCTGATAAAGGAGGATGATGCCGAAAAAGACTATGTAGTGATGCCGCTCGAGGGTCTGTGGTGGGCTGATGACATGACAAAATTCAGCGCCGGTAATAAAGATGAATGGTTCTGGAGTGTAATGATAATGCAGCCCCGGTGGTTACGGAAGAAGTTTACAGAGAAGCGTATGGAATAACGGCAAAGAAAAAAAATCCTCCGGCGCTGCCATTGCTGCGATACGAAAAATATTTCGAAGGAAGTTCTGTTCAGTTGATGCATACCGGCCCCTTTTCCGAAGAGGCCCCGAATATCGAAAGAATGCATAAATTTGCCGAAGAAAATGGATACAGCCTCCGTGGAAAACATCATGAAATTTATCTCAGTGATTTCAGGAAAGTTGATCCGGCGAAAATGAAAACTGTGCTCCGCCAGCCGGTTGCGTGAAAGGCTTAGTCCGTTAATATACACCTTTGATAATTTTTAAGTTTTTTTCTGTTTATTTGCAGCTGAAAGTTATAAATTATATATTCTGCAGGAATTTATTATCCGATTATTTCGGTCCGGAAATTTGAAAGGGAACGGAAAATGTATAATACAAAAAAAAAATCTTCGTAATGCCTGAAAGTAAAGTTTCGGAACTTGTTTTTGAAAACCCGATGCTTTTATTGCTTATAGATCATTTTGGTCTCGATTTTTTGATTCATGAAAAAACAATACGGGTACTATGCCTGGAAAACGGAATTAATGAGAATGTTTTTATTTCTGTCGCTAATCTTTACAATGGTTTCAAATCAATAAATCTGGAAATATTTAATAAAAATGATATTGAGTGCATCATAAAGTTTTTATGGAATTCTCATATTTATTATGAAAATGAAAAATATCCCGAAATTAAAGATCTCATTGTTCTTTCATATGAAAAAAAAAACCGCGCTGCCGAAATAAAACTTATCGGTCAGTTTTTTGATGAATATTTCGAAGAGGTTAAAGAACACCTTTCATATGAAAACGACACTGCTTTTCCCTATTTTAAAAAATTACTAAAGGACAATTTTCAGAACATTGATGAAAATTTAAAGGATTTTTCTGTCAAAGAGTACAGCGAACATCATACGGATATTGAATCAAAATTAAACGACCTGAAGGCGCTGCTGCTTAAACATATTCCTGTCGATAATGACAGGGTTCTGCGCAGAAAAATTATCACAGCCTTGCTTGAACTGGAATATGATCTCAATATTCACTCTTTAATTGAAGATACAATCTTAATCCCCCTGATCGAAAAAATTGAAAAGGTATAAAAGTTTGAACAGGGCGACACTAAATATAGCAGTCTACGAAAACTCTGCCATTATTTTTGAGGGACTCTCCAATATCCTCTCTAAATCAGGTCACTATTATAATATACACAGGATAGACAGCCTGTCTGAAATTGAAAGATTCGATAATTCAAACAGGCCGGAAGTTATAATAATTAACCCGGACCTGGTTCAGAATATTACAAGAGAATTTATTATTCTCAAAAAAAAACTTCCGGATACGTTATGGATTGGCTTGGTCTACTCCTATTTTAATCAAAATCTTCTGTCACTTTTTGATGAGCTTATTAATATAACTGACTCACCCGGGGTAATTATTAACCTTATCAGCAGGGCAAGAGAAGCAGGTAAAACGAATCACATAAGCGTGGATGAAGAACAACTTTCCGAACGGGAAACAGATGTGCTGAAATTACTCGTCGCCGGATTATCTAACAAAGAAATTGCCGACAAGCTCTTCATCAGTATTCATACAGTTGTAAGCCACCGGAAAAATATATCACAAAAAACAGGGATTAAAAGTCAGGCCGGACTTACCATTTACGCGATATCCAGAAAAATAATTCACATCGAAGACTATCAAAAACTGAATACTCCGCATACCGAATCTAAGCCCCCTTTATTCCAAAAACATATGTAAAACAAATTACCCGGTTTTTTTTCGCATACCTCGTAAAATTCAGTATAACCTGCTCCCCATTTATTGGGATAATACGGGTATTTTTTACCGCTTTTTTAATGATTGTCCCCAAAGGACAGGATAAGATAATTTTAGTCTTAATAATAATTATCTGTTTGGAAGGACAAAAAAATGAAAAAGATTACAGGTTTATGATTTAGCAGGGTCACGCCAGCTTATGATGTTTTTTTATATCAAACCCGTAAAGAGTATCAGCCCTATTCAAAAAACCTGAAAAAAACATTTCGGAAGAAAAACTATTTCAGCTGAATCATATTATTTGATTGGTAATTGATTTTACCGGTGAAAAAGTCCATCTCAAAATGAAATATCATTTATTAAAGACTTAACACTGACCGTGATAAAAAAATTTTATACATTATACATAACAAGGCACATAAATGAAAAAAAATATAATTCCTACCCGATATTGCTTTTCGGCCAATCATTTTAGCATTGACACTTAGCTCCATATCCATAAAACGCGAAAACAAGGCAAACCTGGAAGGCCCTGTTTCTAATAGGCAGGGTTGTTTGACGCGGCAAACCGGTGAAACCTTTGACGGGAGTAAAACATTATGATAAAAAAAACACCAAACATAGGAACATCAAACAGGTTGAAGATGGCTCTTTCGTTATTTTTCCAGGCGCCTGAAAAGAGAAAATTGTTCTCCAGGTATCAATGATTTTCTTATAAACCAATTTATAAAAAACAATAAATATGAAACAAAAACAAAACCTGATGACTTGGTTTTTTGAGTTGATACCTTCCACAATAGAAAATGGGCGCAGTTGTTGTTACCGGCACTAATTCAACTCATCTATATGAAAAAAGCGCCTGTAAAAAACCGAAAATTATTCCTAAAACTCTTATATCAAAAACAGAAACGCGTATAATCTCGCGCAGGCCCTCGGATTACAAACAGGAGTCATGGTAGAGAATGACTGCAACAAACTGCAATTTCACCCAGGTCAGAATTTCTGGGATTCGACGGCAAGTATTCACAGCTTCTGATAGATGGGCGATCCGGTGATCAGTTTCGCTCGGAGGAGTATATGGTCTTGAACATTACCCCCGGGAAATGATCGAGCAGATTGAGATCGTCAAAGGAGGCGGATCGGCATTATATGGCGGAGGAGCTGTCGCCGGCACTATCAATATGATGACGCGGAAACCTTATTCCGATAAAACACAAATTTCATATAACGGAAATTCATTCGAAGGAGGATATGATCAGCAGATTGGAGTGATCGCGGAAATGGTGAGTGACGATCATAATTCCGGGTTTTATATCTATGGTTCAGCGAGAGACCGGGATTCTTATGACAGAAACGGCGACGGTTATACTGAATTGGGTATACTAAAAAATGAGACAATAGGATTTAATGGATTTCTGAAACCTTTTGATAACTCCGAACTTCAGCTTTCTCTTCACAGAATTTATGAAGAGAGAAGAGGAGGCAGCGAACTTGAAAAACCGGTACATGAAGCCAGAATTTCTGAAATGGTCCGGCATTCGAAATGGGGAGGTAAAATAAAGTTCATTCATAAGATTAACGCCCTTTTTGATTACAAAATAAATTACGCGTTCAGTTTATTGGAAAGGGAATCCTACTATGGAGGACTCGCGGAAGATACACCCGAAGCAAGACTTGAAGCCCTGAATTACTATGGATTTTCAGACAATCCGCTGCATACCGCCGGTATTCAGGCCAATTATTTCCTGGGTCCAAATTATTTTTCAGTGGGAATTCAGTACGACTACGATAAACTTCTCGATAAAAGTGTCGCGAACGAAGCCTACTATGTTTGATGAAACCTTTAAAAATCTCGGGCTCTTTCTGCAGGACGAAATATCACTTGATGATGAACAAAACTCCCAGGTTGTCGCGGGCATCAGGTTTGATGACCATTCGGCTCTTGAAAGCTGGATTATCAGTCCCAGAATTAATATTAAGCATAAACTCTTTGACGCGCTTACACTCCGCGCGGGAATGACCACAGGATTTAAAGCGCCCCAGATTTTTGATGAGGACCTTCACATTTGTGGTCTCGAAGGAACACAGCGGGTGATCAGAAACTCAGATGGCCTGAAAGAGGAAAAAAGCGCCTCTTATAATTTCAGCGCTGAATTTCAGGATTTTATTGGCGAAATGCCGGTTCTTTTCGGTATAACCGGTTTTTATACGACATTATCTGATGCCTACACGGATAAATTTATCTCTTCAGATGGAACGATCGAATATTGGGAACGAATAAATAGCAGCGGCGCGGCTGTGAAAGGAATAGAAATTGATTTTGGAATTAAACCTATTAGCCCCCTTGAAATCAGAACCGGGTTTACATTCAAAAAGAATCAGTATGATGAGGATGTTGAAGATTTTAATACGAAAGAATTTTTCAGAACTCCTGAAGAGTTTGGTTTTCTTCGCGCCGGATTAGAACTTAGTCCCACTTTTGACGCGTTTTTCTCCGTTAAATATACAGGGAGTATGTATGTGCCGCATGAGGTTGTCGTTGATTACCAGGAAGATCCCCTGCTTGTTTTGACTAAAAGCGAATCATTCCTGGAACTGGATATTTCTTTTACAAAAAAAGTTGAACTATTCAGGGATGTATTCAGCTCCTTTTCAATCGGGGTAAAAAATCTTACTGACGCCTATCAGAATGATCTTGATTACGGAGTGACCCGGGATCCCGGTTATGTATACGGAACATCACAACCCAGAACATTTTTCTTCAACGTCGATCTTTCTCTTTAATTTTATATAAAAAGATATCAAACAAAATAACCAGAAATCCTTATTGCAGGAAACGGATCATTAAATCTCTCCGGCTAATAATCTGTTAGTCGGCGCCTTAAATAAATAGTATGGAATTAAATAGTTATTTCTTTGTATTATTACCGATCTCCCCTCGTTCGTAGCTATATGGAAGCGCCTCTTCTCAAAAATAAGGGGCGCTTTTTTATATTAGGACAACAATTAATGAAGATATATCCAAATAACAACCCGAGCGGAGAGAAAACCTGTTACTTAACCCGTTTTTTAATAATTCACCATTCAATTAAACCTTTCCTGACATAATTTTGTCCGATACCTTTATTCTAAACTTGTAAAAGTGTTTATTTGGCACTATTACTTTTAAGATATTGTTACTACTCTTTATTAACGGCATCTAACAGCCGGAAAAACTATTACAGTAAACACGGTTTATAAATATGAAATCAAAAACTTTATTAAGTATTATCTCCGTTATCGCGATTTTAATAATTGCCGCGGTGATTATGTTTGTTCTCTCAGGACTTAAAGAAGAGCCCCCTAAAAAACCACCCGCGAATAAGTCGAAGGTTGTCAACGCTGTTGTATTAAAGAAAAAGGATATTCCGGTTAATATTACAGCCTACGGTAAATTAAGATCGGCCCGGCCTGTTACACTTTTCAGTGAAGTAAGTGGAATACTTGAGAAAGGGGATGTTGAGTTCCGGCCCGCGAATAAATTTAAAAAAGGTGATCTCATAATTAAAATTGATGACAGGCAGACAGATCTTGAGTTAAAGAGCATGAAGAGTGATTTTCTGAACGCTCTCGCTACGGTTCTTCCTGAAATAAAGATTGATTTTCCCGATGAATATAAAAAATGGGAAGATTATTTCAACAGTTGCTCATTCGATAAAAAGCTGCCTGTTCTACCTGAAGCGTCGAATCAGAAAATAAAACTTTTCCTGACCCGTTACAACGTATATAAATTGTTCTTCAGCGTCAGGAATCTGGAGATAAAAAAGGAAAAACATTATGTAACCGCCCCCTTTAACGGATCAATCCTTAGCGCCCAGCTTCGTGAAGGAGCCACTGTGCGTTCAGGAAGCCAGCTTGGCGAGATTATCAGCCTTTCCGAAATGGAAGCCGGACTTCAGGTTGCGGTCAATGATATTAGCTGGATAAATAAAAGTGGCCCTGTGTCTCTGCATTCAGATGAAATGGACCTTACATGGAGCGGAAAAGTCTCGAGGATCGGCAGCTCAATTGATGAAAGCACCCAGACAATACCCGTTTACGTAAAAATTACAGGTGGAGAAGCTGATCCGGTGGCAGGCACTTTTGTAAAAGGAGAGCTTACAGGAAAATTTTTCCGTGACGCGTTTACTGTGCCGCGCCAGGCTGTTTACAAAGATAATTACATCTACCTGGTTAAAAACAAAAAGCTTGCTTTCAGAAAAACAGATATAATAAGGATGGAAACTGAATTCGCCATAATAAAATCGGGCGTTGAAGAGGGAGACACCCTTGTTACGGAACTTATGCAGGGAGTGGCTGACGGAATGTCGGCGAAGGTAATTCTGAATGATGGAGGGGATAAATAATATAATGCAGAAGATTATCAACTTTTTTATAAAGTATAAAGTCTGGACTAATGTACTTTTATTTAGTGTGATCGGTTTCGGCATACTTTTTTTTCTTAATCTCAAATATTCTTTTTTCCCTGAAATTTCCACCGACATTGTTTCAATCCAGGTGGTATTTCCCGGTTCCTCCCCCGAAGAGGTGGAAGAGGGAGTAGTGCTGAAGATTGAGGAAAACATCGACGGAATTGAGGGAATTGAAAGGGTTACTTCAGTTTCGAGGGAAAATTTCGGAAGTATTACGGTCGAAATCCTTAAAGGTTATGATGTCGACAAGGTTCTTATAGACATCAAGAACGCGATCGACAGGATTAACTCCTTCCCGGTCGGGATCGAAAAACCGGTGATATTTGAGCAGAAGTTCCGCACAAGAACCCTCTCAATCGCTCTTTACGGTTCAACCGATCTCTACAATCTGAAATATATCGCTGAAAACTTCAGGGACAGGCTGCTCGCCGAGCCTGAAATATCGCAGGTTAATATAAGCGGAATTCCCAATCTTGAATTCAGCATTGAGCTTTCCGAAAAAGCTATGCGTAAATATAATATCACATTTAATGAAATTTCGGCCGCGGTGGCAGCTTCCAACCTCAATATATCGGGAGGTAAGTTTGAGACACCGCAGGAAGAAATTCTCATAAGAGCATGGGGCCGGAATTATTACGCCGATGAGCTTTCGGGAATTATCGTGCGCTCAAATAGCGACGGCTCCCTGATACGTCTTGAAGATGTGGCTGAAATAAAAGAGCAGTTTGAGGATAGTCCCGAGCGGGTATATTATAACAATAAAACATCCGCTGTAATATCAATCGACAAAACCGAAAGTGAAGATATCCTCGAAATAGCCGAGATCGCCAAAGGGATGGTTTTGGATTTTAATAACGAGAACAGCTCTGTTAAAGCTCTTGTTCTTGATGACAGAACCATAAGTCTGAACCAGAGGATTGAGCTTCTGATCAGAAACGGCATTATGGGACTTTTTCTGGTGGTCGTCACCCTCGGTTTTTTCCTGAACCTCAGGCTTTCATTCTGGGTTTCGATTGGCATTCCTTTCTCCTTTGCCGGTATGTTTATAGTAGCGCAGATGTCGGGACTTACAATAAATGTTATCTCCCTTTTCGGAATGATAATAGTTATAGGTATTCTGGTTGATGACGCCATTGTGGTGGGAGAAAATATTTACGCCCATTATGAAAAAGGTAAACCGGCGTTAAAGGCGGCGCAGGATGGAGCTTTTGAAATGCTCGCGCCCGTTTTCACATCTGTTACAACTACTGTAATAGCTTTTATCCCCTTCTTTTTCCTGGATGGAACATTCGGAAAATTCATCTGGCACATGGCTCTTGTGGTTATCGCCTCACTGATCTTTTCACTTATTGAAGCGTTTCTTATTTTACCAAATCACCTTGCTCATTCCAAAGGACTTCATCCTCACAGGGATGACGCCCCCTTAAGGAAAAAGATTGAAAAAGTTATAGATCATCTCACATACAAAATTTACGCCCCCGTCCTGAAGCTGGCCCTGGATTTCAAATGGATTGTTATTGTAACCCCGATCGCCCTCTTTTTAATAACAATAGGTCTGCTGAGAGGAGGAATTATTCCGGTTACTTTTTTCCCCTTTATTGATGGCGACACCCTTCCGGTGAATGTTTCCCTCGTTCCGGGCAGGCAGGAAGCGACTACAGATTCGTTATTGCAGAAGATTGAAAAAACCGGGCTTGAAGTTAACGAAGAAATCAAAAAGGGACGTGATGACGGCCTGGATGTTATTACCGGAATACAGCGTGAGACAGGCAAAAATGATTTCGGTGAATCAGGCAGCCATACCGGAAAAGTCACATTCCAGCTCCTTGATGGTGAGCAGAGAAATATGGAATCGATGCTGATAGCCTCCCGCATACGGCAAAAAATGGGTGAACTTCCCGGTGTTAATAATATCTCTTATGGAAGGGTCAGCTTTTTTGGAAAACCGATCTCTGTTAGTCTGATGGGCAATGATCTTCGCGAGCTCGGGAAAGCCCAGGAACTGCTTTTTGACGAAATGGAAAACTTCAGTACTCTCAAGGATGTTACTATCTCCAACCAGGAAGGAAGAAGAGAGCTGAATATTAAACTCAAACCCCTCGCCAAATCTCTCGGACTAACATTAAGAGATGTGGCGGGACAGGTAAGACAGGGATTTTTCGGTCAGGAAGTGCAGCGCATTCAGCGCCATCGTGATGAGATCAGGGTGTGGGTCAGGTATAGCGAAGAGGACCGCAGTTCGCTCGGACTCATTGACAGGATGAGAATAAGGACAAACAGCGGACGGGAATACCCATTCAGCGAACTCGCGGAATATACTCTGCAAAGAGGAATAAATGAAATTAACCGCCTCGATAATATGAGGGAAATAAAAGTTGAAGCCGAACTCGCCAATCTCGATATTGAAGTGCCCCCTATTTTGCGTGAACTCCAGGAAGATGTTTTGCCGCGTGTCCTCGCGCAGGTGCAGGGTGTGCGGGCTTCTTTTGAAGGACAATCAAGAGTTCAGCAGAAAATGTCAAAGTCAATCGCCGCGGCTTTTCCCATGGCTCTTCTCGGCATGTTTATTCTGGTGATTCTTGTATTCAGATCTTATATTCAGGCGGGACTTATATTTTCACTTATTCCTATCGCCATACTCGGAGCAATCTGGGGACACGGAATACAGGGGCTTCAGTTGAATATGCTCTCCCTTTACGGGGTAATCGCCCTCGTGGGTATCATAGTAAATGACAGCATTGTGCTTGTTGACCAGGTAAACAGAAACCTGAGGACGCGAATGAAAATCAGGGAAGCTGTTTATGAGGCTGCATTATCAAGACTGAGGCCTATTTTGCTCACTACGATTACTACCGCTGTGGGATTAGGCCCTATTATCTTCGAAACCAGCCGCCAGGCGCAGTTCCTTATTCCTATGGCCGTTTCGGTCGCTTACGGACTTATTTTCGGCACATTTATTCTGCTGGTAATTCTCCCGGCAGGTTATATGGTTATTAACAGAATAAGATTTGGCTGGGCAAATTTCTTCGGACAGGAACCTACTCCCGAAAGTGTTGAACCGGCAGTTAAAGAATTAAACACTTTAAACCCGTGATAAAATTATGAAAATACTTACCCTGATATTAATGACGCTTACCGCTTCACTTTTCGCCCGGGAGAAGTTGACTCTCGAACAGGCGGTGGCTGAAGCGCTTAAAAATAATTATGATATAAAGATCGCCCGCGGAAATGCCGAGCTTGCTGAAAACAACGCCGATAAAGGCATTTCCGGATTTCTTCCATCTCTCGACCTTTCGGGCAATGCTTCACTTTCGAAAAGTGAGCAGACTTCAAACTCCCCATTCAGTTTCGGAAACTCAACCACCCGATCATGGAGCGGCCAGGTTTCTCTTTCATGGACTCTTTTCGATGGTTTTCAGATGTTCACCAACAAAGAACGTTATGAGGAACTTGAGAAACTGGGAAACTCGCAGAAAAGAACGGCTGTGGAGAATGTCATTGTGGCTGTTATCAGCTCCTATCTTAACCTGATGACACAGGAAAGACTTCTTGATGTGGCGGAAAATACTCTCGAAATTTCTGCCGAAAGACTCCGCAAGGAAGAGATAAGAAATAACCTCGGGGGATCATCCTCGGCGGGACTGCTCAACGCGAAAGTGTTTTACAACAATGATAAAACCGCCAAACTTAACCAGGAGCTGAATGTTGAGATAGCCCGTAAAAACCTGAATATCCTGCTCGGGCGTGAACCGGACTCTCCCGTTTCGGCGGAAAGTGAAATCGGTCTGATGAATCTGAAATATGATGAATCTGAAATTTTGCGTGCCGCGCTTGAAAATAACAGCCAGATCGTCAGCGCCGCGCGCAACCTGAAACTCTCGGAGCTCAATACCGGGCTGAAGCAGTCCTTATATATGCCCCGCCTTATGCTTAACGGCAGCTACGGCTATTCCGACCGGACTGTTTCATCCGACAGCCCCCGCTTTAACGGCGATGTAACCACCCAAAGCGCCGATGGCTCAATAGGACTCACTCTCTCTTACAACATCTTTAACGGATTGAGCGACAAAACCGATATACAGGCGGCAAAAATAGATAAAAAAATTAAAACCCTGCAGCTCGAAAAGATCAGAAGTGATATTGCCGGCGAAGTAAGAGAAAAGTATATTACTTTCAAAAAAAGAGTGGAATTCGTTAAACTTGAAGAGGAAAACCTTGATGCCGCCCGCCTCAATATGGAGTTGCAGAAGGAACGTTACGAAAACGGATCGGCCGGCTCCCTCGATTACCGCGACGCCCAGGTAAGTTACGCCGCCGCCCAAAACCGCCTTATAACCTCAAAATACCAGGCCCGCAGAAGCCTCCTCGAAATCGAAAAACTTATCGGCGAAATAGCCATAGAATAAAAGTTTAGTCCTCCCCTGTAGAGACAAGGCATGCCTTGTCTCTACACATTGCACATTGTCTCTGCAAATATTCCATCCCTCTCTTTATTTCTTCCCGCAAATCCAAATCACCCCGATTACCCGGTAACTCAGGGGATGCCAACGGCATCCAAAATCAATAACCCCTTAGAACAATGCTGTTAACTAAGTGAATATTTACTCAAAAATGTCCCCAAAGGAGGCGAAGTGGGGACGGATAGAAAAAATATATAATCCCCCATATTCCCGGAACATAAAAAGATTTTGTTTTTTTAATAATTATTTTGCAATTTATACCATAAATAAAGAATACTATAAATTGGGAGCGCGCTAATGAAATATACTGTAATCCTTACAGAAGATAATAAGGGCAACTATTTTGCGCAGGTTCCGAATATTCCCGATTGCACCGCCACCGCAAAAACACGGAATGAAGTAATTAAAAATATAAAGGATGTAATTGCCAATATTATGAGAAAAGTTGAAATAATTCAGCTTGATGTTCCGGATGCCCCAAAATCAGGCAATTTTCAGACTGAAACTCCATGGGATTTTTTTGGCGCGTTTGAAGATCAATTCACAGATAGCAGACTAAAGGAATTAGAATTTGACAATTGATTCCGTTAGAGGATAAAAAATGAAAGTTTACACATATGAACATTCAATGGAAAACCAGGGAATATAACCTTGAAAAACCTGCCATTTTAAGCCGGTGAAAAAGTTGAAGTAATTATTATACCCCGCCCTAAAGTTAAAACAGATAAGAACCGATATCCCTTCCGGGGAAAGCCGATCACCTATCTCAACACAACAGGTCCGGTCCCAGAGTCAGATTGGGAGGTTTACAAATGATTGTTTTGGATACCCATATTTGGGTTTGGTGATTGATCCCACCCTATAAAAAATTCCGCAACTTTACATGCCCTTTTCATAATTCATACTTCAAACTTTAGGCTTATTATCTGCCGGAGCCGTTTTTAGTTAAGAAAAACAGACTTCATATATCTCACACATATATACTCAAAAGCTTACTTATACAAACAACTCATCATTAATCGTGATTATATTTGCATTAATCGTGATATTACGTTATATTGAATCAAAAATATCAGGAGCCAAGATGAAAAGCGATAAGATAAACAATCAAAACCTGTGTAAATTTGTTACCAACGCTTTTATAGATTTACATGAACTGGGCAGTTCCGATTGTGAAAAATTACGGAACCTTGTGTCCGCGCTGGATGAAAACGGTGAAATCTCCTATCCGGAGGCGCATAAAATTTTATACCCGGGCAGTGAATTAAAAAAAGCCGAAAACAATATCAGGGCGTTCAGGAAAAGAATAAAAACCGCCGCAGAATTGGCGAATGTTGATTATGAAATCCACGTTTCAGCCAACAGAAAGGGGGGAAATGAAAACCGGAAGTTATGGATAAGCGCCAGTTCGCTCCTTATCTCCTCAGCGATAGACCCAATCAGGGATAATTCTAATTATGACCCGGAAGAATACCTTGAAAACAGGGCTGTTGACATTCATGAAAATGAATCCAATGAAAATGGGAAAGAATCATATACCTTTTTTATTTCTTATGCCCATGCTGATGAAAACCAAAGGTATAATTTCACTAAAGAACTTGAAACAAACCTGAAAGATGATAAAATAAATTTTGCTTTTTGGAAAGACCGGGATATTCTTATCGGGGAAAATTTTGAAACAGAAATTGAAGAGGCATTAAATAACTGCGATTATGGCTTATTATTAATCAGTCCCGCTTTTATTGCCAGCGATTTTATAAAAAATGTGGAAATTCCCACTCTTCTGGAAAAAGGAATTCTTCCGGTAGGACTAAAAAACACACCCTTCGCCGACTTAAAAAATTTGGGGATAGAAAAATTCCAGGTTTTTACTTACGGCGACGCAAAAACAATGTTTTATGAAGATACGGGAGAGGATACACGGATACCCTTCTTCAATAAATTGAAAGAAAATATCATAAAGAGAATAAGTGAGGATAAGGAGAAAATCGCGAAAAAAATAAAAGCTGAGCGCAAAGTTATTTCAAAATTACGCGATTGCCGGGATTTTGCTGATGAAGTAGGTTACCGCTATAAACACTACCAGTATATCCTGGGAGAAAGAGAGCATTTCGGCTTAAAACGTTTAGTCACAAAGGATGCCAGGTCGAGAAACATTGTACTGGATGAAATTACGTCATGGCAATCTGATGAAACAAAACCCCCAGTTTTTGCCCTGCTGGGAGATTTTGGAACCGGCAAAACTTTCACAACGAGGATGCTTACTCACATAGCAAAAAACAATCCTGGTATTAAACCGGTTTTTTATTGTGATCTGCGCTGGACCCCTAAATCTTCCGAAAGCAGAATTCCCGGTCTCAACAGCATACTTCAAAAAACCCTGGAAACGGCTGAAATCGCGGATATCGACGTTAATCATATTAAAGAAAAATTCAGAGCCGGGGAAATTATCGTAATTTTTGACGGCCTTGATGAAAAAACTGTTTATATGACTGACGCCGAGGCGCAGCATTTTTTTAATGAACTGATGACAATCATGCCGGCAAAAAAAGAAGAAAGGAAAAAATGCCGGCTTATTTTCACATGCAGGTCTCACTATTTTAAAACCGTTATAGCGCAAAATAATTTTTTCAGCGGAGAGCAACGGGGTGAGCTTGGTGAAAGTTCTTTTGCCGGGATGAAAATACTTATGCTTGATGAGGAACAAATAGGGCAATACCTTAAGAAAAGGTTCCCTGAAAATTCGCGAAAACAGTCAAAAATAAAAAATATATTGAAGAATAATGAAAGCATTTTTGATCTCGCTAAGCGGCCCTATTTACTTTCGCTGATTTGTGACGTATTGCCTGATATAAGAGAAGATGAAAAATTAAACCTCGCCGGCATTTACAACCTTTTTGTGGAGCTGTGGTATAAACGTGATGATACAAAACATCAATTGTTAACGCGCCATAAAGAAATACTTTTAAATGAACTTGCAATGGATATGTGGAAGGAAGGTCAAAGATCATTTTCTATTACAAAACTGGAAGAATGGCTGGATAATTGGTACCTGAAACATGAAAAAATTCATCACCTATATAAAGATAAAATTTCAAACAATACTGACTTTCTAAGCGATGATATCAGAACCGCGAGTTTTCTTGTTCGTTTCGGTGAGTCCGATTTCAGATTTGCCCATAGCTCACTCCATGAATTTTTTGTCGCCCGGCAAATGGTTTCCTCACTTAAAAATAATAACAAAAAAATATGGCAAAATCTTGAGCCAAACCTTGAAATAATGAACTTCTTTTTCGCGCTTTGGGAGTCTGACTCTGAAAGTAAAACACTGGAAACCAACCTGTTATTGTGGCTGGAATCGCCCGATAAACAGATCAATAAAATATTGTTTAAAATATGGCTAAAGCTTGAACTGCCAAATAACCACAAGATCAACCTTAAAGGATCGACTTTTAACAATAGTTACATAGCAGGAGGAGCACAGTTTAATGATTTGTCTTTTGTCAACCTTGAAAACGTGACGCTGGGAACAGGAGAGTGGGAAAACATAAATTTAAGCTCAGCAAACTTAACCGGGTTTAAGGTGTTTGATTCAATGCTTAATAGTATTGTCCTGGATAATACAAGCATTAGTCCCGGTCAGTTTAAAAATGCCTATAAGCGAAAGCTGGTAAAAAACGGGAAGGATATTTTCCGTGAGCAGTTTGAAAGCAAAAAAATAAAAAGATTTTGAATAAATGTAAATTGGGATTAGGGCATAACGATTTTGTCTCTTCAGTTGCGTGGTCGCCCGATGGCAGAAAAATCCTTTCCGGCTCCAGGGATAATAGCGTATGTATATGGGATGCCGAAACTGGAAATATTATACGGACTTTAAGCGGGCATAACGATTCTGTCTATTCAGTGGCGTGGTCGCCCGACGGTCGAAAAATCCTTTCCGGCTCATGGGATAACAGCGTTCGTATATGGGATGCCGATACAGGAAATATTATACGGACTTTAAGCGGGCATAACTCTTTTTTCTATTCAGTGGCGTGGTCCCCCGACGGTCGAAAAATCCTTTCCGGCTCAGGGGATAACAGCGTTCGTATATGGGATGCCGATACAGGAAATATTATACGGACTTTAAGCGGGCATAACGATTCTGTCGAGTCAGTGGCGTGGTCCCCCGACGGTCGAAAAATCCTTTCCGGCTCAGGGGATAACAGCGTTCGTATATGGGATGCCGATACAGGAAATATTATACGGACTTTAAGAGGGCATAACTCTTCTGTCTCTTCAGTGGCGTGGTCCCCCGACGGTCGAAAAATCCTTTCCGGCTCCAGGGATAAAAGCGTTCGTATATGGGATGCCGATACAGGAAATATTATACGGACTTTAAGAGGGCATAACTCTTATGTCTATTCAGTGGCGTGGTCCCCCGACGGTCGAAAAATCCTTTCCGGCTCAGGGGATAAAAGCGTTCGTATATGGGATGCCGATACAGGAAATATTATACGGACTTTAAGAGGGCATAACTCTTATGTCTATTCAGTGGCGTGGTCCCCCGACGGTCGAAAAATCCTTTCCGGCTCCAGGGATAATAGCATTCGTATATGGGATGCCGATACAGGAAATATTATACGGACTTTAAGCGGGCATAACTCTTATGTCTATTCAGTGGCGTGGTCCCCCGACGGTCGAAAAATCCTTTCCGGCTCATGGGATAACAGCGTTCGTATATGGGATGCCGATACAGGAAATATTATACGGACTTTAAGAGGGCATAACTCTTATGTCTATTCAGTGGCGTGGTCCCCCGACGGTCGAAAAATCCTTTCCGGCTCCAGGGATAACAGCGTTCGTATATGGGATGCCGATACAGGAAATATTATACGGACTTTAAGCGGGCATAACTTTTATGTCTCCTCAGTGGCGTGGTCCCCCGACGGTCGAAAAATCCTTTCCGGCTCATGGGATAACAGCGTTCGTATATGGGATGCCGATACAGGAAATATTATACGGACTTTAAGCGGGCATAACGATTCTGTCGAGTCAGTGGCGTGGTCCCCCGACGGTCGAAAAATCCTTTCCGGCTCCAGGGATAACAGCGTTCGTATATGGGATGCCGATACAGGAAATATTATACGGACTTTAAGCGGGCATAACTCTTCTGTCTCTTCAGTGGCGTGGTCCCCCGACGGTCGAAATATCCTTTCCGGCTCATGGGATAACAGCGTTCGTATTTGGGATGCCGATACAGGAAATATTATACGGACTTTAAGCGGGCATAACTCTTCTGTCTCTTCAGTGGCGTGGTCCCCCGACGGTCGAAATATCCTTTCCGGCTCATGGGATAACAGCGTTCGTATTTGGGATGCCGATACAGGAAATATTATACGGACTTTAAGCGGGCATAACTCTTATGTCTATTCAGTGGCGTGGTCCCCCGACGGTCGAAAAATCCTTTCCGGCTCCAGGGATAACAGCGTTCGTATATGGGATGCCGAAAAAAGAAAAATGTCAAAACATATTCAAATTACCGACAGTAAAAGTTATTTACTCTTAAACCCCGATAGCGGCGATGTGGAATATGTTGCCGGCAACGCCTGGAAACACCTCTACGGAGAAGCTCTCACCAAAGATGGCGAATTAATTTATTTTAATCCTGAATTTGTAATGGATATTAATGGTTTGGATTAGATTATAGAGTTTATATGGAATTTAACTTATTACAGGCTATCCACTCAGCGCCACCAAAACCTAAAACCCTGAGCTCCTGACCTCTGGTAAAAAACATAAACTTCAGAACTCCTGATCCCGGTTTTAAAAAAACAATAACTTACATGGATTCATTCGCAAAATAAAATCGCGGGAAAGAAGTCTGGAGGAGAGTCCCGTCAGGGACGACAGATAATAGCCCCGCAATTTATTGTGGGGTAAATGGGCGACATACAATCACAAAAAGTCCCGCCAGGGACGACAGAAACAACTTTTTCATCCTCTAAAATAGTACATCTTCTTTTTTGTTTGCTCGATGAATCAGAAAGACTATTTATATTGAGAGCTTGCGATGTGATAATTCGCGTTAAACTTCCGCGATTTCATTTTGCGAGAGGTGAGGAGTTCTGAACTTATTGATTCACGGTCTGTGATAAAAACATTTATTGTACTCTAAACAAATAAAAAGGCATATACTAATTCGACCTCGGTATTCTCCTTCCCTTTAGAAAAAGGGGAGGCAGGGAGCAATGCTGTCAACTTAGGCCCAAAATCTTTTTTATGTTCCCGGGAATATTGGGGATTGTATATTTTTTCTATCCGTCCCCACGGGGAATTCCCTGCGGGAACACCCCGTGGCTATTCGGCTTCGCCCCCTTCGGGGACGGTAAAAAAATCCCTTAAGTTGACAGCAGTGGGCCGGGAGGGGTTTGATCTACCTTTCGATACAAACATACTTAATAAAAATTGAATACTGGTAATACAGTTGCCGCATTAGTCGGTGTTTCATTACAATCCTCACTCCGCCTCATCGATTGAAATGAAAAATATGATAAATTCAGAGCTCCTGGCCTCTGGTAAAAAACAACTACCTATTGAAATATATTTGTAAAATAAATTATCGTATTGTTGACGCACAGCCCGAAAAATATTTGATAACTTATTCATTCGCGGACTATTACAAATATATTTATTGAACTCCCTCGGATAAATATGGTGTACCTGACGGCACACCAAATATTTTGCTTTTCTCTTTTTTACCAATATGATGTCCCTAACGGGACATAAAAAAGTAATTACAGTAAAAGAATGTCCCGTTAGGGGCGAAATATTGGCAGCAAAAAAAGAATAAAGCGTCCGGGTGTGCCGTCAGGAACACCATATAAAACAACCTGAATTATATTCCATACCTTAGGTGAGGGAATTAAATCATAAAAAATTTATTGAATTGAGTCCTGTCAGGAGTTCAAAACTGAACTGAAAAAAATAAATCTTGTTAAAAGAGAGGTGGATAGATGTTCATCCACATATTACAATAAATACATCAATATTTAACAAAACCAAACACTATGAAAAATTTACTCTTAACCATACTGCTGAGCGGCATCCTTACTTCACTATTATACAGCGAGGGGAATTCAACTTTTTCGGGAAACACCATTTTTAATGAAACCGACGCCTACCTTGAAAAAATGATTGACAGCCTGGAAATTGTGGGGCTTAATTACGCGGTTTTAATAGATAATAAAGTGGTTCATCAAAAAGCATTCGGACTGGCCAATTTGCAGCTTCGTGTTCCGATGACATTGGACAATTCTTTTCCTGTCGCCTCCATTTCAAAGTTGTTCAGTTCCACAGCGCTTCATGAGCTTTTGCATAAACATAACCGCGGCGTAAATGAAACGGTCGGTGAATTTCTTCCTGATAGAAAAGACCTGCCGGAGTCATGGAAGGAATTAACATTAAAACAATTGCTCTCACATACTTCGGGAATTCCTGACCAGATAGATTACCATATCTATCTCGCGCCCGAAAGTGAAGAATTTGTGATCGAATCCCTGAAAGACAAACCATTCAGCTCAAAACCGGGAACGGAATCAAAATATAACGCCACCGGCTTTTTGCTGGTTCGTATGATAATCGAAAAACTGGCGGGCCGTGATTTTGAGTCTTATATGCAAACCGCGGTTTTTGACAAACTGGACCTGGGCTCTGCCCATTACGGGGGATTTAAAAAAATTATCCCCGGCCGGGTAACCTGTTACCAGACCAATAATAATAAGAGGCAGATGTTTCCCTTAAACTATTCTCCCCCGATGTACGCCGGCGCCGGTTTGAACATTACAATCCATGACCTGGTTAAAATGGTTTCAGGCAATCCAAAATGAACAGATCCTGACAAAGGAACAGCTTGAGATTATCCAAACTCCGGTTAAACTTAACAATGGCCGGGATGGTTTTTTCGGTCTGGGCTGGGAAGCCTGCAGGTTAGAGGATAACTACAGAATGACAGGACATGGAGGAGCGGGAATTTCATCATTCAGACACTATTGGAATGAAAAAACCGGTAAAAATGTAACTGTGATTTTACTTACCAACGGGGCATTTAACCAGGCAATCAAACCAAACCAGATCAACGCGCAAATCGCAGATATGATATTAGGTGACTGAATATAATCATCATTCCGAAAAAAAGAGGTTCCGAAAGACTGCCAGCGAGGAATAACACCACTTAAAGAAAAGCATTTCATATAACGCCGGGTATTCAGTTAATTGCTGATAAGAAATTCTTCCGCCCGGTTGCCGGCATAAACCTCTATGAGTCATATAAAAACCACCGCCGGGTAATAACCAAACCTGGCTGAATAACAGTCATTTGGTATTATTAAAATGAATGGAGCCTCAAATGAAAAAATTTATTACAATACTGGTTATATTTATAACACAGATCGGACAAGCGCAGGAAACCGTTACTGACTTTGACGGGAATATTTATAATACCGTAACAATTGGAAACCAGGTCTGGCTTAAAGAAAATCTGAAATCTTTACATTATTCGGATGGGGAAGTGATACCGGACATCGCGAAATATAATGACAGCGACAGCCTCGGGGAAATATACGGATGCCTTTACACATGGGACGCCGCTATGAGAAATTCAACCTCCCAGGGAGCGCAGGGAATAGCGCCGGAAGGCTGGCATATACCGACCGACGCGGAATGGAGAGAGATGGAAAATTACCTCGGGGGAGCCTCTGTCGCGGGAGGAAAAATGAAAACGGCCGGAACATCCCAATGGAATTCACCCAATACCGCGGCGACAAACAGCAGCGGATTTTCAGCGTTGCCCGCTGGTGAATATGACGGATTTTATACTCCACATATCTTTCGGCTGTTAAACGAATACGCGGTTTTCTGGACTTCAACCCAGGTTACCCTGACAAAAGCGAGAGAAAGATACCTGAATTATGAAAGTGAAGAATCTTTGATTTACGACTGGTACAAAGTGATGAAATATTCAATCCGCTGTATTAAAGACGCGCCAACATCACTTGATGATAACATTATAATCCCGGAGGAATCGGGACTTGAGCAAAATTACCCCAATCCTTTTAATCCCGCCACAAAAATCAAATTTTCCGTAGGACAGATTTGTAATCTGTCCTGCCCGGGTATTCACACCACCTTAAAAATCTACAACTCCCTCGGCGCCGAAATAACCACCCTGGTAAACGAAATAAAATCCCCCGGAACATACGAGGTTGAATGGGACGCCTCGGGATTCGCTTCAGGTATATATCTCTGCAAAATGGAATGCGGAAACTTTAGAACAGCGAAAAAAATGATTTTATTGAGATGATAAGAATCAGCTACGCAATATGATTCCGGAATTCAGCAGAGACGCAATGCATTGCGTCTCTGCATTCTGAATTTAATGAAAATTAAAAAATCCCGGAGGGATGACGGGATTATAAAAACAGAATCAGCAAAGTTATCAAGTCACTCGAAGTAAGTCCTCCCTCACCAATCAAATAAATTATTTATATTTATATTATGATTTTCCGGACAATACATATTGGTCGCGATGTTTTAACAGCCGCGACACAATTATAATAATAACAAAAATGCTTAAACACATTGTCAAAAATATATTAAACCGCCTCGGTTACGACATTCACAGGTTTGAGAATCTGCCATTCTTTCATTCACTGTTATCCTCGTATATCCGGAGAAAAGGAAAATTATCATTCATTCAGATTGGCGCCAATGACGGAATAAGCAGCGATCCTCTTTACCGGTTTATTAAGCGTAACAAAGTAAAAGTAAAGGGAATTGTTGTTGAGCCGCTCCCCGATTTTTTCGCAAAACTTAAGAAAAACTATAGCGGTTTTCCTGAAATTACCGCTGTGAATAAGGCGATACATAACAGTAAGGGGGAAATGAAAATCTACCGTGTAAACCCTGCCCGCTTAAATGAACTTCCCGCATGGGCCGGTGGAATCGCCTCATTTGACCCGGGTCATCACCGGCGCTCAGCCATTCCCGCCGATGTGATAATCGAAGAAAAGGTGGAATGCATCACTCTTGCCGAACTGACTGAAAAATACAACTGCCCCGCGCCCGATCTGCTTCAGATTGATACCGAAGGTTATGATGCCGAAATAATTCTCAATATTAATTTTGAGCGGATGAAACCGGCGGTAATCCATTTTGAACATAACCTGAATGAAGGGGTTATGGATAAGGAAACATTTCAGAAAGTAACAACCTGCCTGCACGAAAACGGATATGAAATATGGCTCGACGATAATGACGCCACCGCATACCAGAGAAATATTTTTGTGGAGATGTGCGATAAGTAATTCACGCGTCGGAATAGCCGGTCATCTTATCGAATAAACCGGGGGGAATAAGGCTGACCAGCTTTGTACCGATAACGGTGGGCAGCGGAAATTGTATTATACGTTTCTCTTTTCTTATACCTTTCAGAATTATCCCCGCCGCTTTTTCAGGTGACATCAGGAAAGGCATCTTAAAATTATTTTTGTCGGTCATAGGTGTTTTCACAAATCCCGGTTTGATGGTAATTATCTTTATACCGTAATCGGCAGCTTCTCTTCTCAGCCCCTCCAGAAAGATAGATAATGCCGCTTTGCTGGAACAATATAATCCGCTGCCTGAAAATCCCCTGTTATCGGCAAGGCTTGAAACTCCCGCGATTATCCCCGATTTTCTTTTCATCATTTCCGGCAGAAGATGTTCAATCCAGTATATGTTTCCCATCAGGTTGGTGGCGAATGTTTCCTCAGCGTCGGCCGAACTGAAGTTTTTTATTGTGCTTCTTTTTCCCATGCCGGCGTTAAGAATAGTTATATCAGGTATACCCTGTTTTTCGGCGGTTTCCTGAAATGCCTCTTTTACCTCCTCCTTTTTGCCCACATCACACCGGATAACAAGACATCCTGCCGATTCAAAATCCTCCAGCAGTTCTGTTCTCCGGGAAATAAGAGCCGGTTTTATACCCGTTTTAACCAGTTTTTCCGCGATTGATCTGCCAATACCGGTGGCAGCCCCGGTAATTAGTATCTTTTTTCCGGATAATTCCATAATTCTGCTTTATATTTGTTTTGTAATTTGTTATTTACCGGAACAATCTATTATTTTTTTTCCCATTTTTTCCAAATAATTGTACATTTAGGAAAATTATTATAAATTAAAGAAAATTTACTACTTAGCTGAAAAATAATGAAACTGGACTATATTGAAACCGACGATATAATGGTAAGCCGGGAAGTTTATAAAGAAAAATTTCTCTGTAACCTGAAAGAATGCAAGGGCGCCTGCTGCACACTTCACAGCGACGCCGGCGCGCCCGTAACCGAAGAAGAAATTGAAATAATAAAAAAACATCTCCCGGTAATTATGGAATACCTGCCGGAAGAACACAGGCGCGAAATTGAAGAAAAAGGATATGCCGAAGAAAAATATGACCAGCTCCTCCTCAGGAGCCTTAATGACCGGGCCTGCGTTTTTGTAATCTGGGATGGCGATATAGCAAAATGTGGTATAGAAAAAGCCTACCGGGATGGAAAAATTGATTTTATTAAACCTGTTTCATGCCACCTGTATCCTATCAGGATTTCATATTTTGGCGGTCCTGTTCTTAAATATGAAAGGATAGCGGAATGTGAACCGGCTATCCGTGAGAATGGGATTGAAAAACCGGTGATTCTGGATTTTTGTAAAGAGGCTATAGAAAGAGCGTTTGGAAAGGATTTTTATATGAATCTTAAAAAATCAGAACGGAGCGTGAAATAATGCTGTCGTTACAACAAAGGCTTGCCCTGCAGCAGAAATTATCTCCCCAGCAGATACAATATCAGAAATTGCTGCAATTAAATACACTTGCCCTGGAGCAAAGAATAAAAACCGAACTTGAACTCAATCCCATCCTCGAGGAAGTGCCTGAAGAGGAACTGGAAATGATGGAAAAGGAGCTTGATTCCGATCGGGAGCAGGATGAGGATAGTGATAATAAAGAAGAGGAATCTTCAAAGGATGATGAGTTTGAAATTGAAGATTTTATGAATGATCTTGAAGCCGATAGCGACAATATTAACCGCAGCCCCGATGATGAAGTGTTGCGTCCGCTGGCTCCCTCCCGTTCTTCCCTGAGAGAATTGCTTATAGATCAGCTTCATATGCTCGATCTCGATGAAAAACATATGATACTCGGTGAAAATATAATTGGCAGCCTCGATAAAGATGGCTACTTTAAACAGGATTTGAACAAAATTGTAAATGAACTGACCCTTTTTGAACATCTCGAACTTAACGAAGAAGATGGAAAAAGAATGCTTCAGGTTATCCAGTCACTTGAACCGGCGGGTATTGGCGCCGGCAGCCTGAAAGAGTGTATGCTTCTTCAGTTAAAAAACCAGTCTTTTGATCCCTACTATAGTTTCCTCGCTGAAAAAATTCTCGAAAACCATTTTCAGGATTTTGTAAATAAAAGATTCGACGCTATTCAGAAATCTATGGACCTTACCCGCGAAACCCTGCGGGCAACTCTCGACCTTATTCACAGGCTTAATCCCAAGCCGGGTGAGGGAAATATCGATTCTGAGGAAGCCAACCAGATATCCCCCGATTTCCTCGTCGAAAAGGTCGATGATAATTATATCGTCTCTCTCAATGACAGGAGCGTTCCTTCTGTAACACTAAGCAAAACCTATCTGGAGATGATCAATCAGAATAAACGAAAGAGAAAAATATCGAAGAGAGAAAAAGATACTCATAAATTTCTCCGTGAAAAATATGAATCGGCCAAATGGTTTATAGCTTCAATTCAACAGCGCAGGAACACACTTATTAAGATCATGCGGGCGATAGTGGAAAAACAGTATGAATTTTTTGATTTTGGTCCCAAGGCGCTTAAACCAATGATCTATAAAGATATCGCCGATGAAGTAATGATGGATATTTCCACCATCAGCCGTGTTGTTAATGGTAAATATGTGCAGAGCCCGGTCGGAATTCATGAATTGAAATATTTCTTCAGCGAAGGTCTCGCCACCGATTCAGGTTCCGAAATATCCAACAGGCATATCAAAGAGCTGATAAAGGAAATTTGTGACGGTGAAAACAAACGCACTCCTTTGAGTGATGATAAAATATCAGCGATATTAAAGAATAAAGGAATCCATATAGCGCGTAGAACGGTTGCCAAATACCGTGAGCAGCTCAGAATTCCTGTCGCCCGTCTTCGTAAGGAATTATGAGTTATTTTATTGACGTTCTGATCATTATTTTTCTTTTTCTAATTTTCGGATTGCTCCATTCACTTCTGGCTGCAAATTCTTTCAAGAAAAGGCTTGAAGATAAAATCTGTGATAAAATTGCCTTCTACAGGTTATTTTACAATCTCGTTTCCACCCTCTTTTACGTTCTGATAATCGGAATTTCACCCCGCCCCGATCTGATCGTATATGATCTCCCTTATCCCTGGGATATTATAATATATATTCTGCAGGTTGCCAGTCTTGCCGGCATCATCTGGTCGGTAATGTATGTCGACCTTAAAGAGTTCCTCGGTATAAGCCAGGTTATCCGCTATTACCGGGGAAAATATAATTCGGCAAACCTGGATGAAAATTCATCCCTCATTATCAGGGGACCCTTTCGTTATATTCGCCACCCCGCCTATTTTTTCTTTATTCTCTTTCTCGGACTCCGGCCGGTAATGAGCTTATTTTATCTTGTCGCCTATATCGCCACTGTCGCTTACTTTATTATCGGGGCAATTTTTGAAGAAAGGAAACTTGCTGAAAAATTCGGTGTAGAATATAAGATGTATCAAAAAAATGTTCCCCGTTTTATACCGCTAAAAATTAGTGCTGAAAAATGAAAAAGCTGTTAATATTTATTTTTGTGCTTACTCTTCTGGTTAACGCCCAGGAGAAGAAGGAGATCATTCTTGCCGAATTCGCCGGCCATAAAATTACCGCCGAAGAATTTAAACTGCGCTTTCAGTTTATGCCCCAGAAAGGTTCCCCCGGAATACCTGATGAGGTAAAAAAGATCAGGCTGCTTCATACCATGATCGCCGAAAAACTCTGGGCCGAAGAAGCGCGTGAAAAAGGATATGACACTACAGAAGCTATCCGGATTTCCTGGAAAAATATTGAAAAAATGTATGCCCGCGACGCGCTGCACAAAATAGAGGTGGAGGATAAATCAAATCCCCCGAAAGAATCGGTTATTATGGAATACGCGAAACTGAGCAGAACTCTGTTGATAAAATATATGCTCTCTCCCTCGCGCGAAAGAATATTTACCCTTTATGACAGTCTGAATTCGGGAGTATCTTTTGAAGCCCTTCTGAAAAACCGCCCCGAAAAAATGCACCAGGATACAGCTATCGTCGTTAAAAGCGGCGATTCGGCCCCCGATGTGGAAGAAGAATTATTCCGCCTCAATAAAGGTGAATATACCCCGCCCCTTCAGACTGAACATGGTTGGTATATATTTTATCTCGAAGATTTTATTCCAAAAGCCGCGACCGAAAAGGAACTGGTAAATCTGCAGAAGGAAGCGAGAAAGCTGGCGCGGGAAAAATTATCCTCCCAGAATTACAATGACTATTTCCGCGATTTTTTTAAGGACAAAAAAGTCAGTTCGGACGGGTACCTTTTCTGGAGTTTCGCCGACCAGGTGGTTCAAATATTTAAGGAAAAGAAAAAGTCGGGGGAAGAACAGAAAAAAGGCGCCTGGTACCTCGGAAAAAATGATTATGAGACCATCAGAAAAAACCTGGGTCCCGATACTCTTAATATGTCCTATATAAAACTGGACGATAAAAATGTTACCATGAAAGAATTCCTCCGCACATTTTTCTTTGACGGTTTTTATTCCTCCACCGCCGACGCCGATACTTTGAGAGCAAAACTCAATTCGAGGATTAAATCATTTATCGAGATGGAGCTGCTTTCAGATGAGGCATTCAGCAGGGGACTTAACAAGCAGCCTGAAGTAACCACTTTCACCGATATGTGGCGCGATCATTATCTCGCCGGGCATGTTAAAAATGAAATGTTAAGTCAGGCCGTAATAGCGCCCGGTGAAGTGAAGGAACATTACGATAAGAACCGGGACAAACTTGGCAGCCTTACCGAAATCAATATTCTGGAGATCCTTACCGACAGCCTTGAGGTAATAGAGGAGGCGTTCAGGAGGCTCGATAACGGAGAGGATTTCAGAATGATAGCGCGTGAACACACTAAAAGAGAATGGACACGTGAAAAAGGGGGGGAATTCGGCTGGTTCCCATATACGTTCTATAAAGAGATCGGCCCGGTAGCGAAAGAGCTTGAAATGAATGAAATTTTCGGACCTCTGGAAACTGACAACGGTTATTCCCTGTTTAAACTTATAGGCAGAAGGGAACCTGGCAAAGAAAAGATGCGTCCATTTGAAGAAGTGAAAGATAAACTTCGCGCCAAACTTAAGATGGAAAAGGTGGAAAACCTTCAGATAAGAAAAACAGTTGAGCTGGCGCGCAAATATGATCTGAAAGTTTATGAAGATTTACTAAAGTCAGTAAAAGTTACTAATTTTAATATGCTTGTTTTTAAATATTTTGGATTTGGCGGGCATATGCTTGCTGTTCCCGTTACAACGCCATTTGAAAAATGGTTTGAATACTGGAAACAGAACAAGACATTGCCATAAAGGATAAGGAGCTAATTTTGAAGACACGATCAACAACAATACTCGGATTGATTCACAAAGGTGAAGCGGTTATAGGAGGAGACGGACAGGTAACACTCGGAAATACCGTGATGAAACACAACTCGATGAAGATCAGGAAACTATATAACGGCCAGGTGCTTACCGGGTTTGCCGGTTCGGCCGCCGACGCTTTTACGCTACTCGGACGTTTCGAGGAAAAACTTGAACAGTATCGCGGCAATGTAAGCCGCTCGGTTGTGGAACTCGCCCGCGACTGGCGCACAGATAAATACCTGCGCCGCCTCGAAGCGATGCTCGCCGTTATATCGGAAGATAAAACATTTGTGGTTTCCGGAACCGGCGATGTGATTGAACCGGATGATTCAATCGTCGCTATCGGTTCAGGAGGAATGTACGCCCTGGCAGCGGCTAAAATGCTGGTAAAATACAGCGATCTTTCTACGGAAGAAATTGTTAAGGAAGCCCTGAAAACCGCTTCCGAAATCTGCATTTATACAAATGACAGAATAAATACGGAAAAAATTGAAAAATAAACGTGGTATCTTTTTATGAATAACGACACTATGAAAAATTTAACTCCGGCTCAGATTGTAAAAGAACTGGATGAATACATTATCGGCCAGGATGACGCCAAAAGGGCCGTGGCGATAGCGCTGAGAAACAGGTGGAGACGTCAGCAGGTTGCGGGCAATATACGTGAAGAAATTATGCCCAATAACATTATCCTGATAGGCCCCACAGGTGTTGGTAAAACGGAGATCGCCCGCAGACTGGCAAAACTTTCAGGCGCTCCATTTATCAAGGTTGAGGCTTCCAAATTTACCGAAGTTGGTTACGTGGGCCGCGATGTTGAATCGATGATCAGGGACCTTACCGAACTGGCTGTTAATATGGTAAAATTTGAAAAAACCGATGAAGTGAGGGAAAAAGCTGAAAAGATCGCTGAAGATAAAATTCTCGATATTCTCATTCCACCGGTTAAAACTCCCTCGGCAGCCTCAGAGGATGATGAGGAAAATGAACAGGTGCGCAATGAAAAAACCCGCGAATGGATGAGAGGCAAACTCCGCAAGGGTGACCTCGATGATAAAATGGTGGAATTCGACGCCGCGGCTCCCGCAGGCGGAATGCAGGTTTTCGGACCTATGGGTATGGATGACATGGGAATCAACATCCAGGAAATCGTAAGCAACATGATGCCTAAAAAGAAGAAAAAAAGAAAAACCGCCATTAAAGACGCCCGCAGAATTATCGCCCAGGATGAAGCGCAGAAACTTATCGATATGGACGCTGTGCAGAATGAGGCGATCAAGCGGGTCCAGGAGGGGGGCATTGTATTTATTGATGAAATTGATAAAGTAGCCGGCGGCAGCAAAAGCCAGGGTCCCGATGTATCGCGCGAAGGGGTTCAGCGCGACCTGCTTCCCATCGTGGAAGGATCAACCGTCAATACAAAATATGGCCCCGTTAAAACCGATCATATTCTCTTTATCGCTTCAGGCGCGTTCCATGTGGCAAAACCTTCAGACCTGATACCGGAACTCCAGGGACGTTTTCCCATCCGCGTGGAATTAAAAAGCCTGACCGAAGAGGACTTCATAAAAATTCTCACCATTCCCCAGAACGCGCTCCTGAAACAGTATGCCGCGTTGCTCGATACCGAAGGAATAAAGATAAGTTTTAATGATGATTCAATATCTGAAATCGCACGCACGGCAGCCGCGGTCAACGAGGAAGTGGAAAACATCGGCGCCCGCCGTCTCCACACAATCCTTACCACCCTGCTCGAAGATATCCTCTTCGATGTGCCCGACAAAATTGACTCGCATAACATCAAAATCTCCGGCGAAATGGTCACCGAAAAACTTGACAAAATCGTAAAGAACCGTGATTTGAGCAAGTATATTCTTTAGTGTTTTTGCTTGTATAAAAATTGTGAAAAATCCCGGCTTTGCCGGGATTTTTTTGTAGTGATTTTCAAAAGTTAATCAGGGGAATTATATGGCTGTTTTCTCACTGCATTATTCGTTGTGACTATTGGTAACTATATTTCGTTAATATCTTTCTCAATTAGTCTAAATTTATCTTTGATATCATCACCTGTATAGAAGTCAAGTAAATCTCTCTTTGTCAATGTACCATCATTTAGGAATTTCTTCAAATACTCTTGATTAAATTCCATCAGTAGAACAGACTTTTCAAGCTGTTTTAAAATAGACTTATTATTCTCAATGTTCTTCTCAACAAGTTCTTTGATTATTAGTACTTCATTTATATCCTTAATAATCCTGTTAATTAGAACAGCCAGCAAGTCTTTGTCGAGCTCGATTTCCTTTGAATTCAAAGCGATGTCTCTTGCAAGCATATAAGCAATTACAAGATTGGAATAGTCGCCTTTTTGAGAATTGATAATAGCGACCAAACCAATTCCAGGGATAAATCCAACATTTTCAAAGTTCTTCAGGATTGAATTATCTACCAAAGAAATGTCAAAGACTATCAGGCTTACTTTGGAATCCCGGTTGGCCTGAGCTTCTATCAATTGACTCCAGGCGGTATCTGTTTTTCGGGTGAAGATTTCTTTGCTTTCAATATCTCCGAGACGTACGCTTTTGTCAAACTTACATTCTATAGCAATCTTTATATCTGGATCTCCATCCAATTCGCAAATAATGTCACCTGTTTTGTTCTTGGGTAGATTTCCTGTGGAATTTCCAGTGAGAACAGCCTTGTCTCTTAATTTCTTTTCGGAAAAGTATTTATTGAGGAATTCCGCAATTTCATCTTCAGCGAGAATGCCTTTAATGGTGGACTTATAAAAAAGTTCCTTCTTCATTTCGAAAATCATCTTCAGACTTTCCAGTTCTGTGCCAAGTTCATTGCTTGTTTTAGAAAGGAAAGCAGAAATTCGATCTTCCATTAAAGCCAGCACACCGATATATATTGCACGGATTAACTTTTCTTCTCGTTCAGTCACAGGAAGCTGGTCGAAGTAGTTGAAAACGATTTCATTATCCAGTTCAAAACCAGATATTTCTACTCGTCTGAGTTTTTGATTTAATGAAATTTTTCCCATATTAGATTAAGTTAAACTCGTGCGTATCGATATTGACCCTTCAAGTTTTGATGGATAAATTGTCCTTTTGAAGGTGCAGCTTTGAATTCTTGCCAAACGTTAACTCCCACGTCATAATATTGGTAAATACTACCATTATGAAATTCAACTTCAAGAGTAGAATTTGACTCTTCATAACTAATACGAGATACATTTGATGAATTGAAATCTGTATAGTGCTCCATTTTATTCTTCCTCTTTTAATGATTTTGCAACTTTCGGATTCTGTTTTCTCCAAGTTTCTACAAACCGGTCATATTTCTCATTTGTTTGCTTGGGTGCATCCCAACCACCTGTTAAATTAAATGATATATCAGGAGGGAGTTCACTACAAACAACAGGATCTTGGCTGTCAGGCCTGCTACCTTTTGGAGGAGCTTCAATTAATGTTCTCATTGGAAGCTTTACAGCTTCCCCTAATATAATCGCTTCGCCAGTCCTCAATATTGGAAGCATATCCGTTAATCCATCTAGATTTTCAGTAATGGCTCCTTTAATGTGTGATCGATCCGTATTGTTTGATAATCTCAATGAAAAGAAAGTCCCACATTGGGATAATATTGTAGAGTTGATTTCAGAAGGCCGCTGGCTCACAATCATGGAACCAATGCCATATTTTCTACCTTCTTTGACAATTCTTTGAACAATTGAAGAAGCTAATCCTTCAAAATTGTCATTTAAATAACTATGGGCTTCTTCCATAACTACTAATAATGGTCGCTCTTTACCACCTTCAGGAAGATTTCGCGACCAGAATAACCCATCGTAGATTATTCTCAAACAAACTCCAATAATATCATTTAATACTGAAGATGGAATACCTGATAAATCAAGGATGGTGATAGGTTTTTCGGTTCCAATCCAATCTTTTACAAAATCATCTAAATCTTTATCAACTTTTCCGTCAAGTTCAGGTGTCCATTCACCTGGATTAAGTAAAAAATCAAATCTTGGTATTCGAAGTTTTGCTCCTAAATTTTCTAATTGCGCCTTAATATTTAATAGGTTAGGTAAATAATTAATCTTTTCCGGATCTCCCTGCACATTCTTAACCTTTTTAAATTTCGGTGGAATTCCCTTGCTTGGATCACCCTTAATATCATTGGTTCCATCCTTTTCGTAAGCCCAGTTAGCTTCAATAGGTGTTTTTCCATTATCAGAATAATAGGTTCCAAATTCTAGGCAATACAGCTCATACCAAAGCTGATTTAAGCTAAATGGAACGGGACTATCAACGCTCAATGTTTCAAGAGGCAAATCACTCTTAGGATATTTTTTTAATGCCTGGATCTTATGGTCGAGTATTTTTTCTAAAACAATATTTTTACTTTTTGAATTGTCTCCAAAGTTCCCAAAAGTCACTTGCAGAAGCTCATCAGCGTTAAGTGCCCAAAATGGAATTCTCAGGCTTTTTTCATTTAAATTGTTATACTCAGGATTTATTTTGTAAATATTGGCTCTATTTTTCAATGCCTTGCCATATTCACCATGAATATCAAAGACAATAATACGGGCAGATGGAAACTTATTTATGTCTGACAGTGAATTTAGCAAACTTGCAACGGTAGTTGATTTACCAGAACCGGTTGTACCAACAATTGCAGAGTGGCGTGTCACCAATTTATTTATATCAACTAAAGCATCAATCGATTCTGAACCAGCAATATGCCCAATTCGTACCATATGATTTTGATGACCTGCTTCTCCATAGATTTTTGCCAAATCTATTTCTGAGACTAAATGTACTTCATCTTCAACCGTAGGATATTGCGATATTCCTCTTTGAAATTTGCCTTTTTTATAACCTTCACCTATTAATTGTATAGTAAGCCAACGATACCCTTCTGGTTCTGCATCTTTAAGATTTTCAGGAACTGAACGAGCTCCTACTTGAGAGACAATTCCGAACAGATCAACGTAACCGATTGGGATTCTTACAAAACTTCCTACCTGTCCAATTCTGTACCCTTGTCCATCAACAAAATTAAGCCCCGTAGACTGATTTCGAGATAATTTCACACTTACGGATGTACCATTAACATCTTGAACAGTACCAATTAGTGTCGAATTATTCTTCATCTTTGCTTTCTTCAGGATTAGTACTCATTTCTTTCAAAAATTCTCCGAACTTGGCAAAGTCTCCAAGACACAATTCATATGTGGTTTCTTCTGACTCTTCTTCGCTACCTTTTTTTCGAATTACTTGAGCCGGTATTTTGCTAATTAACTCATCATTGCCTAAATTCCATTTCCCTTCCTGTCGTCCGATTATACCTTTATCAAATGCGATAAGACTTAAATTAGGAATTTGCTTTGCACATTCCTTAACCTTTAAATATTTATCATCATCTAAGCTTCCAAAGATAAATGCAAAGCACATTGCATTAGGATTACTTCTCAAAGATTGCAAAATCACATCGTTAATATGATCATCACTAAAGGAGTATCCAGAAAGAAATAAAACTGCTGATGGAGATAAAATGAAATCTTTCAATCGATCAAGCATGGCTAAGTATGGCATTTTTCGACTTTGATCATACTTCAGATGAGATGGATAAATAAGATAGCTTTCGTTTTTATCTATTTTATTACTTCGAACTATTCTTTTCTCCTTATCAATTTTCCAATTTATTGATCCATGAATTTTCCAAAGTCTACACCATCTAGGATGTAATAGTGCTTCATCTTCAACTGTGCCAAGATCAAAAAAGGCATTTTTGCTTCCTATAAAGCCATCAAAATATGGACATGCTGATTCTTCTAATGCTTGTTCGATTAAAAGATCATAATTTGTTGTGAATATATGTATTGGTTTAAGTCTGGGTATTGATCGAGCCCATATCGCTAAATTATGGTATGGGCTATCTTCTGTTGGCAGTTCCTTATCTACCTCGGTGGAAATGATGTTACAAATGTCCTCATCCAGATCATCCAACTGTCTTGCGACAAAATCTCGCACAGTTCCCTTTCCTGCTATCTGTCTCAATGAGCGTAAATGACTCAAAATATCTTCAATGTTAGGCGATTTTTCAGGGTTGTCTTCTTTTAATTGAAGAGTGAGTTTTTCAAAATCAGATGTGGAGCCTTCTTTTCCTTTAAGTTCTTCGGCAATTTTGTTTGTAAGACCAGCTACATCAGGAATAAGTGGCAGGGTTTCCTTATTATCATTCTGTATCTGTACAGACAACGGACAACCAGCTCCCAAAAAAATACCAATTGACTTTCTATTTTGAGACAGGGTTTGTTGTATATAACCTATCTGCCTATGTGCATCATGCTTCATAAAATTTTTTTTTTATCTTTCGTACAGATAGCTTCTTCCAAATTCTTCGCAATTAATTTACCTCTGCTTTAGTGAATTCATAACGTTTAATCAATAAAGCATCATCCACTATATCCAATACCGCTTCAATTTTTCGCTTATGAATCAAGGCATCCACCCGGCCAATTATCAATAGATTGCCTTTAATACAGTTTAGCCATACTTGTCCGCTGTAATAGAACGCAACAGGAGATCTCCCATTACTCCAATTTTGCCAAAGACAACTCATATTTAATCTATATCAAATAAAACTACAATCCGCTTATTCAAGCGCTTATTACCCCTAAAGCAATCAGTCAGCCCTAAATTAATGAATATTAGTTTTTAATGCAAGAGAAAAGAATTGTGAATTGTGAATTATGAGTGGGAAAAAATCAGAGTAAGAGTGTGATGACCGGGTTTGAGATTAGATTGGGAGTGTTCATTTTTTTTCTGAGAGAGTAAAAAAGGATTGCGATGCCGATAGCGATATTTTATCCTGTTAATCCTTGTGTTCTTTGTGCCTTCTTTGCGAACATTGTGGTTAAGAAAAAATCAGAGTAAGAGTATAATGGCCGGGTTTGCGATTAAATTGGGGTGTTCATTCTTTTTTGAGAGAGTAAAAGACGATAGTGATGCCGACAGAGATTCTTTATCCTGTTTATCTATACAATCCTGTAAATCCTGTTCTTCTTTACAAGTTTTTTATTTCCTCGAGCTCTTCCCATCGGTCGTAAAGTTTTTTTACCAGGGATTTCGCCTGCTCAAGCTGTTCATTAAGTTCGTTGGTTTTTTCAGCGTATTTCTCATAATAATCGGGAGAAACAAAGATTGCCTCAATTCTTTCAACCTCCTCTTCCGCCTCCATTATTTTTTCTTCAATAGAGTCCAGTTCCCTTTTTTCATTGTAACTCAGTTTCCGCGGTTTGGGTCTTTCACTTCCCTTTTTCTTTTCACTCTTCTCCTTATTGTCCCTGGCAGGCTCCTCCCTTTTTGTTCTTTTTTCACGGTAATAATCATAATCACCTTCGCTGAAATGAACCCTTCCATCCCCCTCGAAGGCGAGAATACCGTTGCATACCCTGTTGAGGAAATAGCGGTCGTGACTCACAACAGCCACACAACCGTCGAAGCTGATCAAAGCTTCCTCCAGCACCCGGAGCGTGGGTAAATCCAGGTCGTTGGTCGGTTCATCAAGCAAAAGGAAATTCCCCCCGCTTTTCAGAATTCTCGCCAGTGTCAGCCTGCTTTTTTCACCACCCGAAAGCCGGCCCACCAAAGTATTTATCCTGTCATCGGTAAAGAGGAATCGCTTAAGGTAGGTCCACACATTCAACTGGTTTCTGCCAAATTTGATAAATTCATTCCCCTCCCCGATCGCGTTAAAAACAGTATCCTCATCATTGAGCAGCAGGCGGGACTGGTCGACATAATTAAACTCAGTTCTTTCACCCCGGTCAATTTTCCCGGCTGTCGGTTTAATATCCCCTTTAAGTATCCTCAGCAGGGTGGTTTTGCCAACCCCGTTTTTCCCCACGATGCCCAGTCTTCTTCCGGCGGCAAACTGAAAGCTGAGGAACTCAAAAAGTGTCTTTCCGCCGAGCTCCATACTGATATTTTTTAACTCCAGCACCTTGTTTCCCAGCCGTTCATGCGGAGGAATCAGCAACTCGACATCGGGATCAGCTTCAATTTTATCTTTTGACGCGGCTTCATAATAGGCGTCCAGTCTGCTTTTAGCCTTGGTCCTGCGCGCTCGCGGTCCGCGGACAACCCAGTCAAGCTCCCTCCTGAGGAAATTCTGCCTTTTTAACTCCTCCTTTTCTGCAATGGTCTGCCGCTCCGCTTTGTTAATAAGATAATCGGTGTAGTTGCCATTGTGGGAAAAAAATTTCCCGCGTGAAAGCTCGACAATACGGTTGGCAATTCTGTCGAGGAAATAACGGTCGTGTGTAACAAATATACATGTGCCTTTATATCCGGCGAGAAAATTTTCTATCCACTCAATCGAGTCTGTATCGAGGTGGTTTGTAGGCTCATCAAGAATCAGCAGATCGGGCTGCGAAATCAGCGCCCTGCATAAAGCCACTCTCCTTTTTTCCCCTCCGGAAAGTGTGGATATATCTCTTTCCGGGTCGGGCGCGTAAAGAGTTTTTATCATCATCCCTATTCTTTTATCAAGATTCCATCCATCCGTCCTGTTTATTTTTTCCTCCAGGATGCTCCTCTTCTCTGAGTCAAAGGGAGCGCTTTCATATTCCTCAACAAGTTTTACTGTTTCCTCAGCCCCCTCAAGAATATTTTCATATACATTCCCCGATTCATCGAGTGTGAATTCCTGCGAAAGATAACCGATGCTGAGTTCCTTCTTTTTTGCCACCTCCCCTTCATCCGACGCCATCACTCTGCAGATAATTTTCAGAAAACTCGATTTTCCTGCGCCATTCCTTCCAACCAGTCCTATGCGGTCCCCTTCATGCACACTTAAAGAAGCTTCATCAAGGATAACCTGCTCTCCATAATGAAGCGATAAATCCATAGCCGTTAAAATAACGGGAGAAACATTTACTGACATTTTATTCCACTTAACAAATTCAATAATTCAACTTTGGCAAATATAACCAATAACTTCTTAGCCAGCCAGACCGGAAATAAAAAGGTAATAGTATAAAATATTTACTCACCCTCATGAAATTACTCTTTTTATGCATAGACATTCCCCGGCATCGGATTTCGGGTCAGAACACGAGTATAATTGGTTGGGACGAATATGTTGGATTCTTCCTATTAGTGGCTGAAATGATCGTTCAGGAACTTGTGATATTATTCATTGATAAATGCACCTGATCGAGAGAATGTTATCAGGACAAATGAAAAGTTGCGCAAAATTATTTGAATTCAGTTTGACACTTTGCAAAATTCTTATTATATACAATTATGTGATAAAATCACATTCGTTGTATAATTTAAAGGCATATTTATGCTAATTCGATTCACAATTGAAAATTTTTTGAGTTTTGGCGAAAGAACAGAACTTTCAATGATTCCCGGTATGATTCGATCCCATCCTGACCAAAAAATCTCTTTATCGAACAGGAGAGATATTGATATACTAAAGCTGGGAATAATATACGGTGCAAATGCTTCAGGGAAAACAAACCTGATTAAAGCTCTGACATTTATGAAAGAAATTGTGACTGTTGGAATTGCCCCGGGCAAAAATATTCCGTTTATCCCAAACAAACTGTGTCCTGTAAAAAAAATCAAACCATCAAGATTCGAAATTGAATTCAGAAAAAACAATAACAGCTATGCTTATGGTTTTGAAATAACTGAAGAAAAAATCATTGAAGAATGGCTCTTTAAAATCGATAAAAAAAAGGACGATGCTGTTTTTGAAAGAAAGTTGATTTCGGAAGATCAATATGAGTTTACATTTAACAAGAATCTCTTTATATCAAAAAAGGAATCGGATTTTCTTGATTTTATTGCTTTAGGGACAAGAAAAAATCAATTATTCCTTTATGAATGTATAGACCATGAGGTTGCAGGGAAAATATATAATTCAAAACCTTTAATTGACAGTATATCCTGGTTCAGGGATAATCTTGTTTTAATTTTTCCCGATTCCAAATTCACCGGATTACATTTCGAGCTTGAAAGCAATGAAGAATTCAGCGAATCACTCTGCAAATATCTCAACTATTTCGACACGGGTATTGATAAAGTTGAGCTCGAAGAAGTTGAGTTTGATGAAATAAGAACCTTTCCTGATAATGTTAAAAATGAAATCGCCAGAGATATTAAACCAGGATCCAAATATTTAATTACAGATTCCCAGAATAATACTTATTCATTCTCAAAGATTAATAATGGTTTAATAAGCGTCAGGAAAGTTACCGTCAAACATCAAATCCGTGAGACAGGAGAATATGTCTACTTTAATCTCAACCAGGAATCTGATGGCACCCGCAGACTGATTGATCTGCTCCCGGCGATAATTGATATATCAAAATCGGAAAAAGTATTTATTATTGACGAGCTCGATAGAAGTTTACACCCTGCACTATCAAAAAAATTCGTGGAACTTTTTATTACGAACGCTCTTGGAAGAGAATCGCAGCTTGTTGTTACGACACATGAGTCGGGACTTCTTGACCTGGAAAAATTCCGCAAGGATTCAATTATGTTCATTGAAAAAGATAAAGATAATCAGTCTGTTATTTATTCTCTGAATGATTTTAATATCCGGTTTGATAAAAGAATCAGAAATGACTACCTCCATGGCAGATTTGGCGCTGTGCCCTTAATTCCCCAGACATTTTAGGGCCGATTATGGGAAGGGAGAGAAAAGAGTTCAGAAGAGACGGGTTTAAAAGAAAATACAAAAGCCTTTTTATTATTGCCACCGAAGGTGAAAAAACTGAAGAGAAATACCTGACTTACTTAAATTTCTCAAAAGTTATTAACCGTAACCTAAAATTTGTTGAAGTTTTGCCGGCAAAAGATGGCGAAAGCAGTCCGAGAAGTGTGCTAAAACGTCTGGACAATTTTAGAACCACCAATATTCGGTATGAAGATGACCAATATTGGATTATGATTGACCGCGATCGATGGGATATACCTCAACTGACAGAAGTCGCGAGGGAAGCGTTTCAGAAAAAATATAACCTGGCTGTCAGCAATCCCTGTTTTGAATTGTGGCTTCTGCTCCACTTTGTCGATATATCAGAATTTGATGAAAAACAAAAGGAAATGATTGTTGAGAATAAAAAAGTAAACAGGAATCGAAAATATATTGATATGCAGATTATGAATATTTGCGGTGCGTATAACAAATCAAATCCTGACTTTTCAAAATTTCTCCTGTTAACTGATACAGCCATTATAAATTCTGAAAAATTAGTAATCGATAAAAATGAACGATGGCCGCAATATTTGGGAACTCATATACACAAATTGATAAATGAATTGAAAAAATAATCTCAAATAATAATCTTATGTCGCCAAAAGAAATTGTGAAATCCTGGGTTGAATGCTTTAACCTCGGGGACGCCGGAAAAATCGCCTCATTTTATCATGATGACGCGATTAATCACCAGGTTGCCAATGATCCTGTTGAAGGGAAGATGGCAATCAGGGAAATGTTCGCCTCGGAATTTGCCGCCGCCGATATGGTTTGTATTGTAGAAAATATATTTGAGGATGGTGAGTGGGCTATCCTGGAATGGAAAGATCCCGCCGGATTAAGAGGCTGCGGTTTTTTCCATATTATCGATGGAAAAATTAAATTCCAGAGAGGTTACTGGGATAAACTCAGCTTCCTGCGGATGCATAAACTCCCAATTCCGCGGAATTAAAAAGTATTTTATATATTTACAATGTGGCGGAAAGCAAATTCGTGAATACAATAAAATAACGACCGGTCCGGCACAATTTTAAAGTATGAAGCGGCTCTCCCTCCCGGCGATACAGGGATAAAGCAAGATTACGGGTTGGAATGCTAAATCAAACTTCAGAATTACGCGTTTGTCCCTTTGGGATATACTCATTTAATAAAATTGTCAGGAAAAAATATGAATTCCGATAAAGCCTTCCCCGGATTCTGGCAGTCGGTTTTGCTGCTGATTGTTGTATTTATTATTCAGATCATAGTGTTTATACCTGTTTTTGTATATGAATTTATCAGTAAGGTCTCAATTCTCCATCATCCCGCGACAACAGGATACGCGAACATCCTTTCAATAGGAATAGTAGTCTTTTTCGCCTGGAAACTGATGAAACTGCCGGCCAAACAGGTTTTCCCGATCAAAAGGATAAAAATAGCGGAAATCGGTATAGTTTTAATTACTACCGTGGGATTTTCCATTCTCCTTTCGGAACTTGATAATATCGTCAGGATAGTTCTTCCTGTTCCCGGGAATATAGCTGAAATGTTTGAAAAGCTTATTTCCGGCAGCGGCAGCATGTGGGGATCATTTTTCGCTCTCGCCATTGTCGCGCCCCTGACTGAAGAAACCTTGTTCAGGGGGGTCATACTAAATGGTTACCTTAAGAGGTACAGCCCGGCAACCGCGATTATTGTTTCAGGCCTGATGTTTGGTCTGTTCCACCTCAATCCCTGGCAGTTTTTCGGAGCGGCGATAATCGGATTTGTTTTCGCCTGGTGGTTCGTAAAAACCGGGAACCTCACTTTAACTATTTTAGGCCATTTTTTCGCGAATTTCATTCCATTTTTTATAATAGCCATTCTGGATATTGAGATAGGGGGATTTACTATCAATTATTCGGGCGAACCGGAATTTCAACCTCTCTGGCTTAACCTCACCGGACTCTTCCTCGCGGTAAGTGGTCTGTTGCTCGCCTCCCGGTTTTTCCGAAAACCGGCGCCAGAAGAACCGGAATATAACCTGGCAGAGGAGGAAATCCAGGATACCACCAACGAGGTATAAAATTAAATTTTAAAAAATTATTTCCGCCAAAAATTTTTTGTGCAATATTCCATATTGTCTGAGATAAAAATTGGATAGGTACTGAGAAATCCGCTGCACCTGACGTCAAGCCCGGACAAGACAGGATCCAATCCCCTCGACACCGGACCATCATTAAAGGATCATTGGATTACCGGATTATTGATCGGTATCTGTATCAACAAATCAGAGTACGAGTAGAAATATGAGCAAGAGTATGATGGCCGGACTGATGACGGCGATGAGGTTGTTTACTGTGTCCCGGGGGATGGAATTTTTCATTTTGCAGTTAAATTTAACTCAAAATAGCAGGATTTAACTTCCTACGGAATAATTGTATCTTCTCATACGTCTTAATATCTTTACAAAGTAATTATTGTTGAAAAATCAGCGATGACCTTCAATATGCTCCATGAATTAAAAAAATACCCGGTAAAAAATCCTCTGCTGAAAAAGTATATAAAATTCTTCTGGGAAATTCACGCTGATTATATGGAGGTTAACCACAGGGTAATACCTGTCCGGAATATTGATCTGAAATTTAATCTCTGCGACACCCCCAATTATTTCTGTATGGATGGCGGGGAATATCTTCTGGAGGATGTCTATTTTTCAGGACTGCAGGATCATTACAGGGAAGCTCATCTAAAAATGACCGGTAAAATTAAGATGCTGGGGATATGTTTTTTACCGGAGGGGCTCTATCCTTTCCTGAAAATACCTCTTAACGAATTCAGGAACCGGTTGTTCGGGGCGGATGAGATAGGATTCGCGCCCGCAAAAAAGATCAGTCAGCTCCTGAGAGAAGCTCCCGGAAACGCTGCAAGACTGGAAATTCTTGAAAAGGAACTGTTATCCCTGCTCAATGAAAAAAATCTTATCCCTCAAAATTTTCAAAGAGTATTCCACATATTAAAACATAATAACAATTCACAGCGAATAACTGAATTTTGCGAACAGCAAAATATAAATATTCGCCAGTTGGAAAGGCTGTATAACAAATATATCGGGGTTTCTGCAAAAACCTATGGAACACTCAACCGGTTTCAAAACTGCGTGAACCAGGTTTTGTTCGGGAACTATTCCAAACTTTCCGATATAGCTTTTACAAATGGTTATTTCGACCAGATGCATTTCATCAAAGAATTCAAACGTTTCGCGGGTAAAACCCCGAATAGATTTGTGAAGAAGGAGGATTCAATGCTCCATATCGGCAGATTTTCCTGATTCATATAAAACTAAGAACTCCCCGTTTTCCTATGCGGGTCAGGCCGGAACCAATAGGAAAATCAGAAAAACAGTACTCGTAATCGGCTATATTTTTCCCTGGCCTTTAGATTAAGAGCGCCGCTTCGCCCCTGGGAGATGATGCCTGATTACGAGAACGATAATTTAAAGCAGTGTGCTCAATTCAATATTCTGCCATTTACAGCAATAAAATAATTGATATGCCGCTTCACTATTTTATTACCCGGTTGTCGCTTTTTTACTATTCCATCAACTACTGACCCCCTAATTTTACCTTCATCAAATTTATTTTTTTAAAATTTCAGGGAAGATAAAATGATTACAGAGTTTGTGAAATTTCAGATATTGGAAAACACAACCGAAGAGCAGCTCATTTCAAAATCTGACAACCTGGTTAATAATTTCCAGAAAAAACAGGATGGATATATCGATTCGGAGCTTGTGAAGGATACAAAAGAAAATATATGGATTTTTATTTTTCATTACGAAAGTATGGAAAAGATCATGCGGGTAGGTGAAAAGATGCGCCAGACAAAAGAGTTTGGCGAGTTCTTTTCCCTCATAGTTCCCGAAAGCATCACTGTCTTTTTCAATGAGCAGTTGAGAAAATGGGATTCCTGATCTTCATTTGAGAAAAATATTCAGACGCCGCGGGTTATTTCGCGGCGCTGTGATTAAAAAAGAGTTTATTTGGGAAACAACGATGAAAATAGAAAAAATTAAACTTGTCTGGTTTTCACCCACGGGAACAACAAAAAAGGTACTTGAAGGCATCGCGGCGGGATTTAATGGAGTTCCGGTTGAATGTATCGATATCACAAACCCGGGCGAAAGGGAAAATAAGGTTGAAATATCAGCCACTGACTTGCTTATTCTCGGCTCTCCCGTTTATATGGGCAGAATTCCGGCGCTGTTAAACGACTGGTTTAATTCACTGAAAGCGGATAAAACACCTGCCATCTGCGTGGTAGTTTACGGCAACCGTGTATATGATGACGCTCTGATTGAGTTGAATAATATTTTGTGCTGCGGCGTGGATGTATCCCGGTAGCGGCAGCGGCTTTTATCGGTGAACATTCTTTTTCGGGCCAGGCTCTGCCCATCGCGAATGGACGGCCGGATGATGATGATCTTAAGCGGGCAAGACTTTTCGGCGCCGTAACAGAGGAAAAAATTCTTTCCATGTCATCCGCTGATAAAAATCCCGGATTAGTTTTACCGGGCAATTTTCCTTATGGAGGAATTACCGATCTCTGGGATGTTGATTTTATTGAGGTCGGTGAAAACTGCGATCATTGCGGAATTTGCTCGGAGGTCTGCCCTGTCGGCGCTATAAGCAAAAAGGATTCATTCAAAATTGATGTAAAAAAATGTATTACCTGCTGCGGCTGTATTAAACACTGCCCCCGGGGAGCCAGGAAAATAAAGCCCGGTCCTGTAATGGAAGCCGCTAAAAGACTTCATAAACTTTACAGGCAAAGGAAAGAGCCGGAATTGTTTATATAAAGGAAAAGACCGATCCCATTTTTGGTTCCTCTTTAAGATGTGTTCGATATAAGAAGAGAGAAAGGGAATAAGATTACAGAGCCAATTGACGCGATCCAGACATTGATATTTCTTTACTAATCCCGGATGGGTGAATGAATTTTACTTATTTCGTTTATAATCAATCCCCAGTTTATCCATACGGTTGCGGAGGGTGTTTGGATTTACCCCGAGCAATTCCGCGGCTCCCCCCGCGCCATGTATTTTGCCGCCACATTTGTTTAGAATATTCCTGATATGGATTGTAATTATATCATCCAGATTATCTGACTGCGCCGGACGGGATTCCTTTACAGGGATTTTCTCTTCCGGAAAATTTGTGAGAAGTTTTTCAAATGTTAATGGTCCCGCCGGATTTAAGATCAGGGCCCGCTCAACTATGTTCTGCAATTCTCTCACATTGCCCGGCCAGTTGTATTCAGTCAGAAAGTCTGCCGCTCCGGGAGTAATTCCGGGAATGTGCGGCAGTTTCAGCTCCTTCGATTTTAGAGTAATAAAATGTTGAAGCAATGCCGGAATATCCTCTTTTCTTTTCCTGAGAGGAGGGATGGTAATTGGAAATACATTTAAACGGAACCACAGATCCTGTCTGAATTCTCCTTTCTCAACCATTTTCTCCAGATTCCGGTTGGTGGCCGCGATAATTCTAATATCAAGAGATATTGTTTTTGTTCCCCCTATCCGTTCAATTTCTTTCTCCTGAATAACCCTCAACAGTTTCACCTGCGATTGCAGCGGCAGCTCCCCTATTTCATCAAGGAATATTGTACCTTTGTCCGCTCTTTCAAACCGGCCCCTTTTCGATGAAACAGCCCCTGTAAACGCCCCCTTTTCATAACCGAAAAGTTCACTGTCAATTAATGTTTCAGGAATGGCGCCGCAGTTTACACTCACAAATGGTCCCTCACTTCTCGATGAATAATAATGAATGGCGTTTGCGATGACATCCTTACCAACACCGGTCTCACCTAATAATAAAACAGGGCTCTGAAGAGAAGCGACCTTTTCAATTTGGTACATCACCTCCTTTAATCCGTAATTTGCCCCGATTATTTCATCTCCCGATTTGCGGCGCAATTCCCCATGCAGAAATCTGTTATCATCATCAAGCAGCTCCTTAAGTTTTGTTAATTCTCTGTGTTTTAACGCGTTTGACATCGCGATGATGAACGGTTCTTTCAGGAGTAATACATAATCACTTTGCTCTTCAGTAAATTTTTCATGACGGCTGATTATTGCCGCCGCTCCCAATACATCCTCTCCGGTATTGAGAAGTAATATCATTATATCATCACATTCAATATTGTGAAAATTTATCATTTCCCTGCTGAGCGAATTATTAAGAGGATCGCCAAAAATGTATACATCTTTGTTTCCCGGCATATTTGTTATGCCTGCGGTTTTTCTCGACTCTTCTTTCAAAGGAGTTATTAACTCCAGTTTGTACCCTCCTGTTTCATCCGCTTTTGCTATCGTTCTCATTACCCCATAATCAAAGTCATAATACTCAAGGAATATTATATCAGCCGGCATTATCTCTCTCAGTAATTCGGCTGTCGAGTATAACGCCTGTTCAATTTCCAAGTTACCACATATTCTTAGTGTCGCTTCCCTGAAAAAAAATATTTTTGTCCATTGTTTATTCCCCGGTTTACTATATATGGTAAATCTACAAATTTTTACCATATATCACAATTGCATTTACCATATATGGTAAATGCTTGTTTTTTCCTCCAATTTTCTTATGTTTTTCACAAAATTTAACCGGCACGAAATTGGGATACTATTTAGGAGACAAATTAACCGGAGCAAACCTGAATGAAACAACTGGAAGTAATTGAAATAAGATGCGCCGCTGCAAAAGTTACCCGGCTTGAACAGGAGCTGGAGTTAATCAGAGAACAATTTTTAAATGACTCTCAAAGCGGCTTAATAAAATTATACAAAAAATCTGAGCCCTATACAGACTATTGCATTCAAATTTATCAAAATATCGGGAATAATGAACCACACAAAGATTCCTGCGCGCTTCACATTCTTGAAGTTCTGAAGGATTACGGACTTGTAAATTTCGCGGTATGGATGGAATTCGGAATAGAATAATAAAAAATTTGTAAATTTAAATATAAAGGAAAGGAAAATAAAATGAAGAAAGTATTGGTTGCCGGAGCGACAGGTTACCTGGGGAAATATATGTTGAGGGAGCTTAAGAAACAGGGATATTATATTCGCGCTCTCGCGAGAAACCGGGAAAAGCTTGAAGAAAGCAAAAATTTTATTGATGAGGAATTTATTGGTGAAGTTACAAAACCTGATTCTCTTGCCGGACTTTGCGAGAATATAGATATTGTTTTTTCTTCTGTCGGCATAACAAGGCAAAAAGATGGCCTGACATATATGGATGTGGATTACGGCGGAAACAAAAACATTCTGAAAGAGGCAAAAAAATCGGGTGTTAAAAAATTCATTTTTGTTTCTGTTCTTTTTGGCGACCGTATGAGGGAACTGGAAATAGTAAACGCGAGGGAAATGATGGTTGATGAACTTAAACAGTCTGGTCTGGAATATTGTATTATACGCCCGAACGGATTCTTTTCCGATATGACAGAACTTTTGGATATGGCAAAAAAAGGAAGAATATATCTTTTCGGCAATGGAGAGTATAAAGCGAACCCAATACATGGAGCCGATCTGGCTGAATTTATCGTGAATAATATAGAGAACCGCGAAAAGGAGCTCAGCACAGGAGGCCCCGATATCCTTACGCAGAATGAAATGGCCGAGGCGGCATTTTCGGCAGCGGGCAGGAGAACAAAGGTTACATATATACCATTATGGATAAAAGGGTTTTCTCTGAAATTGGCAAGGCTTTTTACCGGTCCTGAAAAATATGGCCCGGTTGAATTTTTCCTGACTGTTATGACAATGGATATGATCGCTCCGAAATATGGTATTCACAGGCTTAAGGACTATTACATGGAGAAAACTGAAACTGATTCAGAAAAGAGAGTAAGTAAATAATGAAAATTACAGAAATAAAAAGCGGTCCGGTTCTTCAGCCATACTGACTTGAAGGGATAAATTACCAGATTGATCCATATTCAGGATGTCAGCACAATTGTTATTATTGTTACGCTCTTAATTATGCCGATCATAACTGGAAAGAGGAGATCAGGATATATGAGAATCTGGAATCCCGCCTGGAAGAGGAGCTGGCCGGAATTCATCCGCAAAAAATTTACCTCGGATATCAGACCGATCCTTATCAGCCTATGGAGGCTGAATTAAAACAGACGCGCGTTATTCTTGAAATTTTTCTCCGGAAAGGTTTTTCCACGAGTATTCTCACAAAATCGGACCTTGTCCTTCGCGATATTGATATTCTGAAAAAGATGGAAGACCCATCGGTAAGTTTTTCTATTGCCTTTACCGACGATAAAATCAGAATAATATTGGAAGAAAATACCATAAATACTGAGAGAAGAATCAATGCGCTTGGTAAGATCAGGGAAGCGGGTATCAGCGCTTCCGCCCTGCTTTGCCCGGTAATTCCATATATCACCGATGCTGAAAAACTTATTAACTCTTTAAAAGGTAAAGCAGAAACAATATGGGTATATGCTCTGAGTTTTCTTAATGAGGAAGAGCCCTCCTGGAATAACACGCTCAAAATACTGAATAAACATTTCCCCGCCGAAAAAGATCAAATCATTCGCGCCATTTTTAATAAAAAAGATCTATGGTGGAGTAATCTCCGTGATAAGCTCACAAAGACAGCGGTTGAAAAAGACCCGGACCTGAGGATTCATTTGTAAAATGATGCGTAAATCAGCATTTTCGCTGATAATATGAAATCACTAAAAAGATTGAATATTAACGGCAGTATAAATGCATAATTTCTATTATCGTTCTTCCTGCCTGTTTTTATCTTATCGGGTATAAAATTTCGTGTTAATTTGAAATATTTTCATTAAATTAGAATTTGTTGACAAATATAAAATAAATGTAATATTTCCGGAATCCCATACTGAATGATTTTTTTGAGTAATACTGAACAAGAATACAGCCTTCTTTTAAACACCGGCAAATCAAAGATTTTATTAATCCCTATTATTAAAGGAGATTCATTTAAGAGTTAAACCCCTTCCCCGGCTTAAACAGGCTTTTCGGGAGGAAATATCTGAATTACAAGTTTTAGTAACATGTTTCGCTTAATTAAAGACTATAGCATCCTGTTCTCCACGAATAATCAGTAACAACCAAATATAAATACACTGAAATTTTTACATGCTTCCGGCAGCGCTTTTTTTGGCTCTGTGACGGAAGAACTGAATATCCATTTAATATAAATTGATAGATTCCAAACTAAACTTGTGAGGCATTAATGTCTAATTCAGAACAGTATGATGTTAACTTCTTCAAGCCTCTTTCCGCTCATGCGAAAGCCAATAAAAAATTAATTTTGATATTGGCTATTATATGGGCTGTAGGGGTTTTCGGTTTTCAGTTTTTACTGATTATCTTTAATGAACCAACACCTGAAAAAAGCTTCGAAACATTTCAGAAATCCTGGCCGACCGCCATTGAACAGGGCGCCGATAACCAGGTAAAAACCGATTTTGCCAAATCACTTCTTATGGTGCTCGGCAAAAATATCGCGGTGAAAGATAATCACAAAGTTATCCTTAAAGAATCACTAACCTGGACTGTTGCCAGTATGCTGCCCGATTCGGTGAGACCTGCTTTCATGAAGGCTCCTGATAAAGGGACATTTGAGCTGGCGGCAAAAACTCTCCGGCTGCAATACTCCGGTTTCGACAAAATCATGACCGACCTTCTGCCATTCTCAATCGTTAAACTTGAGGATGACAAATTCCCCGAAAAATGCAGGAAAGAGCTTCCTGATATTATGGGGCTTTATCTGGTTCACAACCAGAATTTCCTGACAGATTTCACATTTATCGGTTTTCCTTTTCACTACTGGTATACCGCGCAATTTCTCCTGATTATGTTCGTGCTGCTTTGCGTTTATTATGCTGTATCGATAGAAAAAGCGAATAAAAAACATGATTTTGTTGAAGAAACTTAATAATTCCGGAGGCAAATTTGAAAAAGATAAAAATTTTAATGGCATTGGTTTCATTTTTGTTGTTTACGCAAAATCTTTTTGCGCAGTCGGCGACAGAACTGGAAGGTGAGTTTAAATTAGGACCGGCAATCATACTGATAATTCTGTTGGTCACATTTGTTATGGTTGGACTTTTTAACAGGGCTAAAGACACATCCACATATTGGGCTGCGGGAAGAAAAATTTCTCCGGTAGGCGCGGGAATGGCAATAGCTTCCAACTGGATGAGCGCGGCCTCTTTCCTCGGCATGGCTGCTATCATGTATGGAGCGGGATATCACGGCCTTTCCTATGTGGTCGGATGGACCGGCGGATATGTCTTGCTGCTTATTCTCATGGCAGGTCAGATCAGAAGGTACGGTAAATATACCGCCGCCGATTTTATCGGGGACCGCTATTATTCCCAGGGATTAAGAGGATTCGGAGCCGGCCTGGCAATATTTGTTTCATTCTCATATTGCGTGGGTCAGTTTGCCGGTATCGGCCTGATGTTCAAATGGATCCTCGGCATCGATTATACCTGGGCTGTTCTTATAGGCGCTTCGGTTGTGCTTGCCTATACACTGATATCAGGTATGCTCGGGGTTACTAAAAACATGCAGATACAGTATGTTATTATAATAATTTCATTCCTTATACCCCTTTTCATTCTCATGTACAAATTCGGATATTTTTACTGGCTGCCCCAAACAGGATACGGTGCGGTTGTTACAGATATAGTTGAAGGTATTGCCCCGGGGAAAGGCTTAACCGCCCTCGGCCACGATTTCGCGATCCTTCCATCCCCCGAGTTTGCCATGCCCTGGGATCCCGCCACGGGGCAGACAGCATTCCAGTGGATCGCGATCTGTTTTTCTCTTATGATTGGTACCGCGGGACTGCCCCATGTTATACAGCGCTTTTATGTTGTTCCACGCGCCAGAGACGCCAGATGGTCAGTTGTTTGGGGCCTGTTTTTTATATGTATCCTTTACTGGAGCGCCCCGGTTTATTCCTCACTCGGGAAACTTCTCTCTGCAAGTCCGGATGTCGGCAAACTCGCTAAAGACGCTATAGTTGTTTATACCGCGCAGCTTGGCGATGTATTCCCTCTAATAGTAGGATTCCTCGCCGCGGGAGCTGTATCGGCAGCATTCTCCACGGTATCAGGACTGCTTGTCGCGGGGGCTTCCGCATTTTCGCATGACCTTTATTACAAAGTAATAAATCCTAACGCCAATGAAAAAACACAGATGCTCATGGCGCGCATAGGTACAATCCTGATGGCTGCGGCAGTAGCTATTGTCGCTCTCCTCAAACTTGGTCTTATCGCTCAGCTTGTCGCGGTCGCTTTTTCACTTGCCGGCTGTACAATATTCCCACTCTTCCTGCTCGGTATCTGGTGGAGCGGTTCAAATCGCGCGGGAGCATGGGCAGGTCTTATCGCCGGAACAGGTGTTTCACTGCTCGCGCTTATCTATTTTGTTGCCGGCAAATTCGGCGCTTCTCTGCCGGCTCAGGAATTCGTCAACTATTACCTGAACGCCTGGTACTTTGCCATTTTCGGCGCCCCGATTGCCATCTTTACCAATATTATCGTATCAAAAATTTCGAAAGAAAAAACTCCCCTCGAAATTAAAAAATTCCTCGCTAAACAGGTGCATAACTATAAAGTTGAGGACTAAACCAGGTAACATAACTTTTTTTGCACGGGCAGGATAATTTCCTGCCCTTCCTTTAACAGGATGTCAGGATTGTTTTGATGGTCAGGATTGTTTTTCAATATCCTTACTTTACCAACTTTTCTAAAAAATCCTCCCTTGTACTTACCTCTTTCTTTAACAAGACTCAGGAAATATTACGAAAAATTAGGTTCTATATGAAATTTAGTGGGTAAAGTAATAAAATAGCGCATAAAGATATGAATCAAAGATTCGCATAATGTCATGTTAGATTTCCGGAAACCAGCCCCTGGTCTTCACCACCACAGAGCGCGCGGTCTTGAAAAAAGTGGATGAGTCTTAAAGTCCCTCTTACCCCGACTGAGCCAAACGCTTTCAGCTTCCCATATCTTTATGCGTTTGCTGCTTTCGCCCTTTCAGGGCTCTGATAATGTCTTTATTTTTCTTAACCGGGGCGTTGCCCCGGCCTGTTGCCTGCACCCTTTCAGGGTTTTGTATCCATCTGTGACAAACTGGAATTATTATTAGCGCTGAAAGCGCGACAATCAACAGCCCCGGACAACGCCCGGGGTAATAAAAGAAAAAGTGTATTTAAGCCCTGTAGGGGCGGAAGCTAAACGTCGGAATTATCCGGTTATACTTTAACAAAAGGTTTTGTCTAATTGTCAGGACCGACAAAAATCACCCACTGTATTTCACATAGAACCAAAAATAAAAAAAGTTACGATACCTTCAGCATCCCGCCTTTATCCTGTTCATCTAAACAATCCTGGTAATCCTGTTATATTTTTCGTAAGATATAGCTATTCTTCCAATTTTTCTTTATAATAAAGATTATCAAATAACTCATGTGAATTTATGCCCGCGAAAAACCTGAAAAGAAATTTTTTTCTTCGGATTATACTGCCGACTCTGCTTGCTTTTATTATGTTCACTATCTCCTTTTTTACCTTTATAATCCCCTCTTTTGAAGAAAATCTGCTGCGAAGTAAAAGGGAAATGATAACTGAGCTGACAAACTCAGCCTGGAGTATTCTCAAAGATTTTAACAGTGAGTATGAAGCGGGCAGCATGACATTGGAGAAAGCTAAAAAGGAAGGGATTGCCGTTATAAAAAACCTCAGGTATGGAGAGGAAAACAAAGACTATTTCTGGATTACCGATGAATACCCGACTATGGTCATGCATCCTTACAGACCCGAACTTGACAGCACCGACCTTTCAGAGTATTCCGATCCTTCAGGTAAAAAACTCTTTGTCGAGTTCGTCAAAGTTGTCAAAAATGATGGCCGGGGTTATGTTGATTATATGTGGCAGTGGAAGGATGACTCCACCCGTATTGTTCCGAAACTTTCTTTTGTGAAAGAATTCAGACCCTGGGGCTGGATAATAGGCACAGGAATTTATATTGAAGATGTAAAAGATGAAATAGCGCGTCTTACGGGTAATCTCATATATGTTTCACTTGGAATTTTGTTTCTTGTTGGTTTGAGCCTGTTTTATATAGGACGTCAAAGTTTTAAGATAGAACATGAAAGACAGGATGCGGAAGAGGGACTCCGTGAATCGGAAAGCAAATACAGGGCTCTTGTTGAAGCTTCAACCGACGGACTGATTATGATACTTGAGGGAGAGATTGTATATGCTAATAACGCGCTGCTCGATATCCTCGGATATGAATTTTTTCCCGGGCTCCGATTACCTGAAAAATATCCTCTGTGAAAAGGAATTTGACGGAGTTGAAGGAAAAGGTTTTTTTAATGACCTGCTGGAAAACGGAACATATATTCCCAAGTTTGAAACAAAAATTGTCGCAAAAAGTTTTGAGGAAATAGACGTAATCCTCTATACATCGGAAATTACCCTCGGAGAACGCTCCGGTTTTACCATAATCGTTAAAGATATTGGGGCAAACAAACGGAAAGAGGAAATTTTTGGTGAAAACCAGGCTCGTTTTAATTCACTTATCAATAATATAAATATTGGAATATTCCGCAGTGAACCGGGAAAGGATGGCAAATTTATTGAAGTTAACTCGGCCGGATTAAAAATCTTCGGGTTTGAAAACAGGGAAGAATTATTTGAATCAGGGCTTTCCGATCTTTTTATGAAGAGCGAAGAGAAAAAAGCGTTTTTCGATCAGCTTACCGAAAAAGAGCACCTGAACAATAACATTATTCAACTGAGGAAAAAAGATGGATCAACCTCGGTCGTCTCAATTTCAGCGATAATCTCGCCCGAAAATTCCGGTATGGAAAGATATTGTGACGGAATAGTGGAGGATATTACTGAAAGGATTAAGCTTGATGAGGAAAAAGAAAATCTCATTGTTGAACTTCAGACATCCCTGAAGTTCCTGCATCAGCCTCTTGAACATTTCCTGAAGCATATTGTAGCATGCAATATGAACATTCCCGTTCACCAGGCGGCGAAAATTATTACAAAACACAAATACAGCGCTGCTCTTGTGATGACGGATAATGGAGAATATATCGAATTGTAACTGACCATGATCTCCGTAAAAGAGTTGTGGCTGAAAATCTGGATATGAACCAGCCGGTTTATAGTATTATGAGCGCTCCGCTGATAACAATACGCCATAATTCACTTGTTTTTGAAGCTCTTATCAAAATGAATGATTATGCCACCAGGCATCTCGCGGTAAAAAACAGCGAAGGTAAAATTACAGGCATTATCAGCAGTGAGGAACTGCTTAAAGTAGAAAGGCAGTCATCGGCTTATCTGCTCAGAGAAATTGAGATCGCCGATTCCCCTGAAGATCTCACAGATGTAAAAATCAAATTACCCTGGCTGATTAAAACCCTTGTAGACAGCGGCGCCCGCGCGAAAAATATCTCACATATTATAACTTCGGTTTTTGATGCTATTGTTCTTAAATTGATAAATTTTGCTATCTCCGACCTTGGTGACCCGCCCGCCAAATTCGCTTTTATGGCGCTCGGAAGCGCCGGAAGAAAAGAGCAGACACTGATCTCTGACCAGGATAACGCTATAATTTTTGAAAATATACCTGAAAATGATTTTGAACTTGTTAAAGAATATTTTGACAAACTTGCTGAAAAAATTTGTTTTGGCCTGAATGAGTGCGGATATTTTTATTGTAAAGGTGAAGCAATGGCAAAAAATCCCAAATGGACTCAGCCTCTGGATAAATGGGCTGAATATTTTCATAACTGGATCGCTAAATCTGATCAGCAGGACCTTATTGATATTAGCATTTATTTTGATTTCAGACATGTTTATGGCGATATAAGTCTTGTGGAAGATCTAAGAACACGTCTCGCGGCTTTTACAAACGGACAGGCAGGTTTCTTCCAGCATCTTACCAAAAACTGCCTGCTGCATAAACCACCTGTAGGAATAATGGGAGGATTGCTTCTTGAATCAAAGGGAGAACATCCGGAAACATTTGATATTAAAATGGCGACCATGCCGATCAGCGATTTCGCAAGAATTTATTCGCTGAAACACAATCTTTCGGAAACCAATACTTTAGAGAGATTCAGAACACTTTTCAAAAAAGGGATTATAAATAAAAACAGCTATGAAGAAATTGTCCAGGCTTATAATTTCCTGATGCAGCTCAGATTCAGACACCAGGCAACCCAGATAACCCTTAAGCGTGATTTTGATAATCATATCAACCCCAAAGAACTTACACAGATAGAAATCAAAACGCTGAAAAATACCTTTTCACAAATCACCGGAATGCAGAAAAGATTGAGCTATGATTTCAGCGGCGAAGCAATTTAAGTATATCACAAGGCGCTCAACATGGGCGCTCAGCCCTGTTAACAAATATAAAAATGGAAATGAACAATCAAAAAAAACTTGTACTCGATTATATTGACGCTGTCTGGAATAGAAAGGATGAAGCGGCATTTAAAGCTAGAACAACATCTGATTTCATTTATCATCTTGGAGATCAGCTAAAATTTGATCACACGGCTTTTATGAATTTTCTGATTATGACCCATCAGGCTTTCCCTGACTGGAAGGTTAAACCGGATACTGTTATCGCGGAAGATAATCTGGTCTCTGTTCAATGGTCGGGTGAGGTTACTCATGGCGGTGTTTTTCATGGAATACAACCCACGGGTAAAAAGATAACAGTGAGCGGAATAAACATATATAAACTGGTGGAAGGAAAAATAGCTGAAGAATGGGAGCAGACTGATACTATCAGCATTCTCAGACAGCTTGGCGCTTTACCGGGGTAAAAATATAATACTCACAAATAATCTGGTAAGTTAATTAAAATGACAGTTGATAATTTTAATCAACTTATTGAAAGTATTAAGCAGGCTGGTGAAATCAAAAAAGGTAATATGAAACCGGGAGGTGTATTTAATTATGACCTGCCTGATATTAAACTTATCAGACAGTAATTGAAGGTTACCCGGCGGGAATTTGCTTTAATGATTGGCGTTAGCCCGAGAACACTGCAAAACCGGGAACAAGGCAGAAGATCTCCCGAGGGACCGGCAAAAGCTTTGTCAAGAGTAGCGCAGATAAATCCCAAAGCAGTGATGGAAGCGCTCTATATTCAACAGATATAAAATATCAAATAGTGTACGAAATCCAAATCTTCATCGAAATCGTTTTTTGACAAAAGCGACAAACATCCTGATATCAATTCCTATGCCTGACCAACCAGAACCAAAAGTAAATCAGAAAAAATTATCTTAATCATAGTCTGGCAAACCAGAAACACTGAGCCTGTCCGGTAGCTGAGCAGAGTCGAAGCTACCGCTGCTGGTTTCGACTCCGCTCAACCACCGGCTGGGTTAATGGAAAACTTTGCCATTTTGCGTAGAATTTGGGCTCTTATCACCACACTAACGCCAACATGTTGAGGATAATCCAGAGAGCAAAATTTGTCAAAAAGCCCGCTAATAACATGTTGCCGATAATCAGACGCGATTCTGAATCCATAAGCCGATGGAGTCAGAAAAAGAAAAGTTATCGATCAGCTCAAGGATAGTCCTCCCCCGTCTTCAACCACAGAGTTATGCCTGTGGCAAGAAAAACACTTTGAATTCTCCCCCTTGCCAAGAGCATCCCTCTGGGGCCGGCGGTAATGGCACTAACATATTGAAACGAAAGGAATATTGCGCGAATATAGTTATTCCCCAACATCAATATTCCTTATAGAACGTTTTCCCAATATTAATTAAACAGAATGATAACAATAATTGGCTAACCTATTGTTATTAAATTCCTTACAACCTCACCCCCAACCCCTCTTACGCCACGGCGCACTTTAAAAGCCTTATCAAGGAGAGGGGCTTTAAAAGTCCCTCCCCTTACTAAGGGGAGGGATTTAGGGTGGGGTCTGAATACCAGAAAAAAACTAAATAATCCTCATTCTTGCACAATCTTAGTGCCATTACTTCCGGCGGGGGATATTCCGATTGTTTCGGATATACTTACAAATGTTCCCCTTTGGGCGTTTCCTCAAGCTTTGCCTGGGGAAAAATTAGCTCCTTACGGAGTAAAAGACTCCGAATGGAGTCGAATATAAATAGCCCCGGATTTTATCCGGCGGGTTGATATGGATACATACAGATACGACGCTGAAGTCGTAGGATATTCAAAAATCCCCTGAAGTAAAAAAATCTACTCAAGCCTTTTGCGGTATCTCAGCGAGCTGAAAAGCAAAATCAATATCCCGATCACAAAAAGGGCCAGCAGATCGGGCCAGTGCTCAATCAGTCCTGTGCCTTTCAGTATCACACCGCGGATAATTGTCATAAAATAGCGGAGTGGAATCAGGTAAGTAACATATTGCAGAATCTCAGGCATATTCTCAATAGGAAAGGCGAATCCCGAAAGATAAACCATCGGCAGCATCGCCACAAAAATGGAAAGCATCATTGCCTGCTGCTGGGTTTTAGAAATAGTTGATACAAAAAGCCCAAGCCCAAGTGTCGAGAGAATATATATCAGTGTTGCGAAAAAGAGGAAAGTTATGCTGCCCCTGATCGCGATATCAAATATCAGGGTCATCGCGGTGAGGATAATTATTTCACTGATAAAACTAAGAATCACAAATGGAATAAGTTTTCCCGCTATCATCTGGCGGGAGTAATGGGAGTAACAATCAGCTGCTCCATTGTGCCTATCTCTTTCTCCTTGACTATTGCGAGGGATGTAAGCATAATTGTAACCATCATCAGGAGCAATCCCACAATAGCCGGAACCATAAAAAACCTGGTTTTCAGCTCCGGATTATACCAGATTCTCGAAACCGAAGAAACCGAGCCGGCCATATTCACTTTTTGCCCCGACAATTCCTTTCTCTCCAGAAGAATGTTTCGGTTGAAATTATTCGTCAGTCCGGAAACAAATCCTGCCGAAATCGCTCCCGTGTTGCCATCAGAGCCGTCAAAAATCGCCTGTACTTTGACGGTTTCATTTCTCTTTATCCTTTTTTCAAAATCGACAGGTATCACAAGCCCGAGTATTACTTTTCCATTATTTATCAGATCATCAATTTCATCATAGCCTTCTACGTAATAATCAAAATCAAAATAACCGGAACTTTGAAAATCTTCAATATAGCTGCGGCTTACTTCCGATTTATCCCTGTCGAGAAGGGCTGTGTGTACATTTTCCACTTCAAAATTGACCGCGTAACCAAAAAATATCAACTGTATCACAGGGGCAATCAGAATAATACCCAACATCTTCGGATCACGGCTGAACTGGAGAAATTCCTTTTTCACTATTTTTAATATTATATTCATTATCAAACCTTCTTCTCTTTAACCTGGTTAACAACCACGGCCATTAAAAACATTATCAGCGCAAAAATGAACATGTAGATAAACTGATCCCAGAACGCGGAAATCCCTACCCCTCTGAGCATAACCGCCCTGAGACTAATTATAAAAAATTTGGCGGGAGTTATATTGCTGAGAAGCTGCAGAATTCCGGGCATGCTTTCGATAGGGAAAATAAATCCTGAAATTATAATCGAGGGAAGCATTGAGACAAAAGTGGATACCGCGAAGGCGACCTGCATTGAATCTGAAATCACCGAAACAAATATCCCCATCGAAGTGCAGGCAAGCAGAAAAAATGTGATACTGAGAAATAACAGAAAATAGTTTCCCCTTACCTCTGTTCCAAAAAGAAAATAACTCGCGAAAAGAATAAACAGAGCGTCAACAACCGCGATAAGCCAGTAGGGAAGTGTTTTCCCTATCAGCAATTCATAAATTCTCAGGGAAGATACATTTATCTGTTCTATAGTGCCTCTTTCTTTTTCTCTTACAAGGGATAAGGATACAGAAACAACCGCTGTGACAATTAAAATCATCGCGATAAGACCGGGAATAAGAAAAAGTGTGGTTTCGAGCTCGGGATTAAACCAGAAGACGGTTTCAAGCTCAACAGGTATTCCGGCGGACATCCCGTATTTTGACATATCCCGCGATTGAATTTTCCCTGAAAATTTCATCGCCGCGGCGGTCAGGTAATTCTGGATTATCGTGGCGGTGTTGCCGTCGACGCCATCTACAAGAACCTGCATTTCGGCCGGCTCACTCTTTTTTCCGGCATCCCGCGAAAAACTCCGGGGAATTATCAGAACAACCTGCGCCTGTTTTTTATCGAGTGTGGATTTAATTTCTTCATTGCCCCTTATAGTTTTCACAACATCGAAGTATTGTGAACTGGAAAGAGAATTTATAAAATCGCGGCTCTTTTCCGACATCTCCTGGTCGTAGACAGCAAGTTTTACATTCTGCACATCGAAGTTAACAGCATAGCCAAAAACACCGAGGAGAAATGTGGGGAAAAAGAGAAGTACAAATAACATTCTCCAGTCCCTGATAAGCTGTTTTATCTCCTTTTTTGCTATAGCGTAAGTTCTGGAAATCATATTTTTTTATCCTTTTCCAAGAGATGAATAAAAACATCCTCAAGAGTGGGGACAATCTTATCGAGTTTATTTATTTTCAGATTTAGTTTATTTTGAAGAGTATCACTTATCAGCTTGTAGTTTGTAAAATCCCTGGCTACTGACAGGTGAATATTGTTTCCGAAAATTGATGTGTCGAGGATAAACTTTTCTTTTTCAAGAAGCTCCATTGCCTCCACCGGTTTATCACATTCAATTTCAAGAATTGTGCTGTCAAGATATTTTTCCTTTAGCACTCCGGCGTTTCCTTCGGCAATAAGTTTTCCCGCGTCGATAAGTATAATGTTATTGCAGAATTCCGCTTCTTCAAGATAATGTGTTGTCACAAAAACGGTTATGCCCTGTGAGGATAAATAATTTATCAGCTCCCAGAAGCTTCTGCGGGAAAGGGGATCGACCCCGCTTGTGGGTTCATCGAGGAAAACAATCTGTGGTTCATGAATTACCGCTGTTCCCAGCGCGAGCCGCTGTTTGATGCCGCCGGGCAGAGAACCTGTCAGCAGCTTTTCTTTACCTTTCAGGTTGGCGATATTAAGCGCCCACTCTTTCCTTTCCCTGAATTTTTTCCCTTCGAGTCCATATACTCCTCCGAAAAAATCTATATTCTCCTCAACTGTAAGATCATCATAAAGGGAGAAACGCTGCGACATATAACCAATTGAAAGTTTTACCTTATCGGGAGATTTCATCACACTGTGCCCTCCGACAAAAGCATCTCCCGATGTCGGCTCAAGAATACCGCAGAGCATTCGTATTGTAGTCGATTTACCCGCTCCGTTCGCCCCGAGAAAGCCGAATATTTCCCCTTTTTTTACATCGAAGGAAATATTATCGACCGATGTGAAGCTGCCGAATTTTTTTGTGAGACTTTTTACTTCTATTGCATTCATTATAATTTCCGGTATTAATATATTTTTCTGCCGAGGGCCTTTTCCAGTTCAATTCTGGCTATCTCGTAGTCGGCCAGGGAGGTTTCAACATCAATACGGGCGTTGAACCAGTCCTTTTCGGCGTCGAGCAGCTCTGTTCCGGTGGCAATCTGGATATCATATTTTTCTTTTGTGGTCCGGTAGTTTTCCTCCGCCGAGGCGAGAGCTTTTTTGCTTACATCCACCTTCTCTTTTCTGGCTTTTAACTGCAGATATTTGCTGTAAACTTCCAGTTCAATTCCATCTTTAAGAGAACCGAGCCTGGTTTCCGCCTGTTTAACAATTTCAGCCGCCTGCTCCTCCCTCGCCGACCTGCCTCCCCAGTCCCATACAGTCCAGTTAAGGGCTATTCCGGCATCCCATGTATCATTAAATTCATCGGTCAGAGGCTGTATTCTCTGGTTGGGATTGCTGTAATAAAAGTTGCCGAAAAGGTTCACCATCGGGTACCAGTCGGCACCTGCCGCTTTTTGCTGCTCTTTGCCGGCCATTATCCTCTGATCATGTGATTTAATTTCACCCCGGTTGTCAAGCGCTTCACGGATAAGAGCTTCAGGATTCCTGTATTTATCATCGGGCGTTATATCACCGGCGCTTATTTCAGTTTTCCTTTCCAGCGGATAACCAATGCTTTTATTCAACATCGCGCGCGCCGTTTCATGATTATTCTTCGCTTCAATCAGCATAAGCTCCGTATTGGCAAGCCTCACTTCAATTTTCAGCAGATCATTTTTGGTTACGAGTCCGTTATCATAAAAATTCTTCGTATCCTCCAGGTTCTCTTTCAGCAGATCAAGATTTTTATTTATAAGTTTTACAACCTTGTCTGATTTATAAAAGGTCCAGAATGATCGCTGAATTTTTAACGCTTCTTCATTGGTTTTATAATCAAATTCGAGTTCGCTCGAAATCTTGTTGTATTCAGCCCCGTTTTTTGCCGCCGAGAGCCTGAATCCGGTGAAAAGGGGTTGTTGAAAGGAGAGCTTAAAATTGAAGGCATTCAGCACCGGCTCCTGCAGAGTGACAGGATTGGGTGAAAATGGCAGAGTCACGGTAAATGGAGGCACGTCGCTCAGCCGGGAATAAGAGGCGCCAAATGTGAAAAGGGGATAAAATTTCGATCCCGCTTCACTCATGCCCGCTTCCGCCTGAATAATTCTGGATTTATAAAATTTCAGCTCTTTGCTGTTCGACAGTCCTTCCCTCAGGCTTTCTTCCAGAGTCAGAACTTTATCCTGAGCAAAAAGCAGAGCTGTGATCGATAAAAAAATCAATATGTATTTCATTTTTTAACTTGCTTCCTTTATTAAATGAATAAATACATTTTCAAGAGTCGGGGTTACTTTCCTTATTTCGGGAGAGGAAAAGCCATTTTCGGATAAAAGTTTTCTGATATTTCCCTCTTCATTGCGGCCCTGTTCAACCACAACATTTATCCTGTCGCCGAACATCTGCGCTTCATAATTTCCCTGCTCCTGCAATTTTTTAAACGCTTCCCTTACCGGGTTGCAGACCACCTCGAGAGTTTCAATGCCGAGGCTGTTTTTAATCCCGGCCGGTTCATCCATCGCTATTATTTTTCCTTTGTCCATCAGGGCCACCCTGTTGCATCTTTCAGCTTCGTCCAGGTAAGGGGTGGTCATAAGAATCGTGATTCCTTCTTTTATAAGCTGAGAAAGAATTTTCCAGAAATCACGCCTTGAAACCGGATCAACACCTGTGGTGGGTTCATCAAGAAACAATATCTCGGGCCGGTGAATTAGTGAACATGCCAGGGCGAGTTTCTGCTTCATACCACCTGAAAGCCTTTCGGCCAGCCTGCCTCTGAAGGGTTTCAGCCCTTGTAAAATCGAGCAGTTCATCCCGCCTCTTTTTATATTCTTTGACGTTATGGATATCGGCAAAAAACTCAATATTTTCATCTACTGTCAAATCGCCATACAGGCTGAATTTCTGAGACAGGTAACCGATTTTTTCCTGGATTTTTTTCTTCTGCTTCTGAACCGGCAGTCCGAATAATTCAGCCTCACCCGAAAGGGGAGTGATAAGTCCGCAGAGCATCCTTATGGTGGTGGTTTTACCCGCGCCGTCAGGCCCTACAAGTCCGAACATTTCACCTTTTCTTATCTCCAGGTTTATTCCCTTTACAGCCTGAATTTCACCATAATCTTTTTTCAGATCTTTTGTTCTGATGATATTCATTATTTTTCGCCCGCTTTTTTCATTGAGGATAATTTTAGCGTCGGCGGGCATTCCCGCTTTCAGTTCACCATCCGGATTGGGTATTCTTATTTTAACGGCAAAAACAAGTTTGGTGCGTTCATCTTTAGTCTGAATATTTTTGGGGTGTAAACTGCGCTTCCGATGCAATATGAATTACCTCTCCTTTATAAACCTTATCCTTCCAGGTATCGGTTGTGATTTCCGCTTTCTGGCCGGTTTTAATTTTACCGAGATTGGTTTCCGAAACATAGATAACAAGTTTTACCACCGATGGATCGGCCATCTTGAAAAGTGATGACAGCCTTGTTACAGTTTCCCCTTTCTCAACATATTTTTCGAGGATTTCACCTGTCATCGGGGCGGTAACAAAACAATCGCTTATACTCTTTTTGAGCAGATCAACCTGGGCTTCCGCCTGTTTTACTTTTGCTTCGGCGGCTCTGAGTTCCTCGGGGCGCGCGATATTTCTTATCTTTTTCAGATTTTCTTCCGCCGCTCTGAACTGCGCTTCCGAAATGGTGAAACGGGTGAAAGTGTCGTCATAAAGTTTTTTTGTAACCGAGCCGGAATTATATAATTTTTCCATACGGTTTTTATCTTTCTCAGCCAGTTCATAACCTGAACGCGCCTGTTTTAATGCTTCCTCCGCCTGCCTGATATCTTCGCTGCGCGCTCCTTTTTTCAAAAGATCGTATGAAGCTTCCGCCGCTGCGAGAGCGGCTTCCGCCTGTCTCTGCTGAATTTGCGGAAGCTCATTATCAATTATGAGCAATGTATCGCCGCTGTTTTTTTTGTCTCCTTCATCAGCATTCAATTCGATTATTTCACCAGTGGCCCGCGAACTGATAACTATATTGGTAGTCTCAATTGTGCCCGATTCTTCAATAAATGAATCATCGCCGTTTCCAAAACAGCCGCCAAGCAAAATTGAAAATAGTACTGAAAGCAAAATCAGTTTTTTAGTCATCGCAAAAGTCCTTGTTATATTGTTTAAATACTTTTCTTCCTTTTTCGGTAAATATTCCCCTGAACAGAAGCTCGAAAGTCATTTTTGCCGCGTCACCCGGGGCGAGGTCATGCTCAAGCATAAAATCTGGATTTACAACTGACTGAATTGAGGAAATTACTATGGTTATCATAATAAAGTTTGGCCTGTCGAGAATAAGCCCCTCCTTTTTTCCCTGGTCCATGATCTGCTGAAGGTTTCTGCTGATCATTTTAGTCCGGAATGTATCGATCTTTTTCCACCGGTCCCCCCCTATTTTTTTCATCTCCCTCAGCCACCGGTTGCCGATTCGTAATGAAAAATCGGTGATAAAACTTGTAATGCGGTATAGTTTGATAACAGCGTTTTCCTCACTCTTTAATACGCTGTCAAACTTCCTTTTTACCATCGACATAATAAATTCCATGATCTCATCGATTATCGCGTCTTTCGACGGGAAAAATTTGTAAATGGTCTTTTTGCTGATATGCAGATCGGAGGCAAGTTCATCCATCGTGGTGGTGCTTACGCCATCCCTGAAAAATTTCTCCTTAGCGTGCTCAAGTATTCTGTCTTTTTCTTCTTTCATAATAATATGGAAACTTTGTTAGTATTTGCAGTTTCCAATATAATCAATGGAAACTGAGAAGTCAAGCGCGAGTTTCCATTTATTTGAAAATATTCGAAATTATTAAACCTCACGCAAAGCCGCGAAGACGCAAAGAAGAACAGGACTAACAGGATTGTTTAGATAAACAGGATAAAAATCGGTATCGGCTTAGTAAAAATCTGAGTATACCCTCCTGCGTCAGAAAAGAGCTTCGGCGGTTAAGAGTAAAATTGTTAGTAGTCCCATTCGTCCCGCGAAAATGCGGCGCCGGCCTCTCTGGCTTGTGAGATTGTTTTTGTGTTGTTCATTTTTTCCGGGGGCGGGGATTATGATTAGGATTACGATTAAGATTATGATGATTAAAGATATCAAGCTTATATAAAATCGAGTTTAAAATAACCCCGCGCCTTCAGGCCGGGGACTCCACGCAAAGCCAACCACCCCCAAAAGGGCTTTAGCCCAAAGAGCGGGCAGGAGAAATATTACTCTGTACACGATCCAAACCCGTCATTGTCTGAACCATGATTAAAGGATCTATGAATTACATGACTATTTTTCGGTATTGGGTTTAAAGAATCAGAGTATGAGTATGATGGCCGGGTATGGTGACGGCTGCCGGGTTTTTCATTTTATTTCAGGTACACGATATTTCTTTCGCAGAATTAAAACCGCGAAGAATATTTCACTGAGTACATATCTGCAAACAACCAGTAGTCCCATTCGTCCCACGAAAAAGCGGCTCCAGCCTCTCAGGCTTGGGAGATTGTTTTTGCGTTGTTCATTTTTTCCGGGGGAGGGGATTACGATTAGGATTACGATTAAGATTATGATGATTAAAGATATCCGGCTTTTATAAAATTGAGTTTTAAATAATCCCGCGCCTTCAGGCCGGGGACTCTGCGCAAAGCCAACACCCCAAAAGTGGCTTTAGCCCAAAGAGCGGGCCGGGGAAATATTACTCTGTTTACAATCCTAACCCCGCCAGTATCTGAACCATGATTTAAGGATTACTTGACAATTTTTCGGCACCGGTATCGGTTTCAAAAAATCAGAGTAAGAGTAGGAGTAATTCGTAAGGAATCAAATTCTACGCAAAATGGCAAAATATTTATTTAACCTTACATTTACCGGGTAATTCTGTCGTCCCTGGCGGGACTCTGGAATCTCTCCCTAACCGATTACCCCACAATGAATTGTGGGGCTATTATCTGTCGTCCCTAACGGGACTTTTCTAAATACTAATGATTATCTACATGCAAATATTAGATCAGATTAAGAAAAATCCCGGCGGGGATCCTCCGCAGCGGACAGGTGACAGATAATAGCCCCTATTTTCAAATAGGGGAACTTGTTCAAGCATAAATTTATAAGCCCCGCCAGGGACGACAGAATTATTTTTGCTCTGGCTCTGTCAGTCTTTGATTAAGATTACAACCCCATTTATTTCTCCCTTGTTTAATCCATTTTTAATTATCAATTATTTTATTTATTTTTAATATGACTGATTGCATTAGGGGTAACACCGGCCTGGTATGGAGTTTTATATTGTTTTTCAGATTTGATAAGTTTTGTGAAATACCAAATAAATGAAATATCGAAGAATTAGCCCGGGAAAAATATGAAACCTTCAATATTCATTTCTTACAGCTCGAAAAACAGCGATATTGCTGATTATATTGATGAAGTGTTCAGTAAAAAGGGAATTGAACTCACACGTGATATAAGGGATGTTGAGTTCAAAAAGAGCTTTAAAGAATTTATGAAAAAAATCAGGAAAACTGATTTTGCCATACTCGTGATCAGCGACCATTTTTTGAAATCAAGATATTGTATGTATGAAGTGATTGAGTTCCTGAAGGAAGAAAACTTTAAGGAAAAAGTTCTTCCCGTTGTGTTGAATGATGTCGCTCTGGATCCTCTCGGAAAAGCAGGTTATCTTAAGTATTGGAAAGATGAGTTTGAAAAATTGAATAATCTGGTTGATGAGTTCGATAACGTTGAGAAAATATCTCCGGCTCAGGACTTAAAACACTACAGAAATATCTCAATGCATATCGGTGAATTCCTGGATACTATTTCCGATATGAAATATGAACCCTATGAAAAATTGAAAGCCACCGATTTCAAAGCTTTTTTTGACGAGATTAAAAAAAAAGCCCGTTATATAAATCCTCCCCAGGTTAAGATACTGGCTATAACCGCCAGTCCCGAAAACAGCCCGATATTTTATGAAAAGGAGCAGGATGTTCTCATTGATTCTGTGGGGAAGTTTGATAAAGATAAACTCTTTCTTGATATACCCGATCCTGTTGATTCCACACTCGCGGAGATAAAAAAATACCTCGAAACCGGCAGGCATGACATTTTGCAGATAACCGCCCATGGAACCATAAATGAAGATGGCGAGGGAATCCTTCTTTTTGAGAACGCCCGTGGAAATGAAGTCCATGTAACCGGAAGAGAACTCGCGGAAACGATTAAGAAAAAGAATGCCGAAGATGAAGGCCCGCGGGTTATAATTCTTTCATCCTGTCATTCGGCGAGGCCGGAGGAACATTATTTATCCGTGGCAAAAACTCTGCATGAAGCGGGCATTCCAGCGGTTATAGGAATGAAAACTAAAATTTCTCACGACGCTGCTATTGTGTTTAATCTTGGTTTTTATTCCGCAATAATTGAAGGAAAAGGAATACAGGATTCATTTGCAGCAGGAAAGGCATTAGTAGAAAAATTCGAGGAAAAGAAACGACTGGAAAATCCCGACCTGGTTTTCCAAAGTGAAATTGACATCCCTGTTCTTGTTACTGATAATGATGATCTTTCCATCGCCGATTTTTCAGATTACAAAATAGAGCTGCCTGAACGCCCTAAAAGTCACACTTTTAAAACAAATTACATGGAGCGCGGATTTCTTGGCCGGCGGAATATTATACGGGAAGTGTTCAGAAAGATAAGAGAAGGAAACCCCGCTATAAGTCTGAAAGGCCCCGGGGGTATTGGAAAATCTACCCTTACAAGCAGGGTGATGGCCGACCTCTTGCGCGAGGGATATGATTTTATTGAATTCCAGGGGAGTATAGAACCATCAGGGATCATTGAAGGACTGGTAAAAAAAGCAGCCGGCTCAGGTGAAAAATATAAAAACCTTGAGGGGATCATTAATAACGCCGGGGAACCTGGCGATAAAGTTCGGGCGCTCGTGGAAAATTATCTCTCAAAAGAAAAGATTGTAATAATTTTTGATAATTTTGAGGACAACCAGGACCAGGAGAAAAAAGATTACATTAATAAAGAAATGTGCCCTTTCCTCAAAACGCTGAAACATTGCCTGCAAAACCGTGAATCATTTATCTTTTTTACAACCCGGTATGAGCTGCCGGGGGTTGTGACTGACCCCATAAATGTGCCTGAGTTTACCCCCTCCGAAATATCAAAACGTTTTTATTACGGAGAGGCTCTTTCAAGGCTGGATGAAAAATCAGCGGAGATTGTAGAATATACAGTGGCAAAAAATCCCCGCGCGATTGATATACTGAATATACTGCTGAAAAAACGTTTTAAGACAGGCAAGATTACTCAGGATAAAATAAAAATATACACAAAAAAACTAAAAGAATATCTGCGAAAAGGAAAACACCCGGAAGAGATTGACTTTTCCCCATTTATCCTGGAAGATTTGCTCGACCTTTTATCTCGCGAACAGTTAAAATTTTTGAAAGCCGCGGCGATATACAGGAAACCGGTTGAAGAAACAGCCTTTGAAAAACAAAACATTCTTGTAAATGATGAAATATTTGAGCAGCTTGAAAACCTTTCCCTTATTGAAACAGTTCAAACTGAAAATACCTTGTTTATTTATGTTCACAGGCTTACATCCACATTCCTTGAGAATGTCTATAATACAGAAGAAAAGAAAAATTTTCATGCTAATGCTGCCAGATATTTTAAGAATATAAAAAGGGAGAATAATCAAGGCTATCTTGAATATTTTATCGAATCTGAATACCATTACAAACAAGCCGGTTTATACAACGAAGCTTTTGAAATAATGTATTCTGTGCAAGATTATCTTCTTACGCATGGATATACATCTGAAGCCAAAAAAATGGTTGAGGAATTTTTTGATTATTCCCTTACATATCAAAACCGGGCTTATCTTCTTCATTCTTACGGTATTTTATTGCAGTCTCTCGGAAGGTATGAAGACGCGTTAAAAAAATACCTCGAATCGCTGGAAATTAAAAAACAAATCGGTGATGTGGCCGGAGAAGCGAAATCCCTTCACCAGGTCGGAAGGATTTATGAGTATAAGGGAGATTATGACCAGGCGCTGGAAAAATACCTCGAATCGCTGGAAATCGCAAAACGAATCGGAGATGTGGCCGGAGAAGCGGCATCCCTTCACCAGGTCGGAATGATTTATGAAAATAAAGGTGATTATGACCAGGCGCTAAAAAAAACACCTCGAATCGCTGGTAATATTCAAACGAATTGGTGATGTGGCCGGGGAAGCGATATCCCTTCACCAGGTCGGAATGATTTATCAGTATAAAGGCGATTATGACCAGGCGCTGGAAAAATACCTCGAATCGCTGGAAATCGCAAAACGAATCGGAGATGTGGCCGGGGAAGCGATATCCCTTCACCAGGTCGGAATGATTTATGAAAATAAAGGAGATTATGACAAGGCGCTCGAAAAATACCTCGAATCGATGGAAATAGAAAAACGAATCGGTAATGTTGCCGGAGAAGCGAAATCCCTTCACCAGGTCGGAAGGATTTATCAGTATAAAGGAGATTATAACAAGGCGCTCGAAAAATACCTCGAATCGCTGGAAATAAAAAAACGAATCGGTGATGTGGCCGGGGAAGCTGCATCCCTTCACCAGGTCGGAAGGATTTATCAGTATAAAGGAGATTATGACAAGGCGCTCGAAAAATACCTCGAATCGCTGGAAATAAAAAAACGAATCGGTGATGTGGCCGGAGAAGCTGCATCCCTTCACCAGGTCGGAAGGATTTATGAAAATAAAGGAAATTATGACAAGGCGCTCGAAAAATACCTCGAATCGCTGGAGATCGCCAAACGAATCGGTGATATTGAAGGAATGGCTCAATCTTTCGGTCAATTAGGAATATTATCAAAAATCCAGGAGAAATATCCCGAGGCGTTAAATTATTTTATCGAAGCATTTAAAATATTTTACAAAATCGGTTCCCCGGCAGCAAACCAGGCGCTGGATTATATTAAACAAATGGCGGAACTAATGCCCCGGGAAGAATTTGAAAGCATACTCAGGGAAAAAGGAATTCCTCCCGAAGAACTGGAAGCGCTAATTCAGGAAAAAAGGACTCGGCAGCTAATTGAACTTTATATTTCCCTCGGTGAGGAAAAGTTTGTTGAAATGTTAAAACAAAAAGGCGCCCAGCCGGAGGTTATTGATCAAAATTTGCCGGCAATAAGGGAAATGGCTGAGAAGGTTAAAAAATCAGAGTAAGAGTAGGAGTATGAGTATTATGGCCGGGTATGGTGACGGCTGCGGGGGTGTTCATTTTTCCCGGGGGTGGGGATTACGATTAGGATTACGATTAAGATTATGATGATTAAAGATATCCGGCTTATATAAAATTGAGTTTAAAATAACCCCGCGCCTTCAGGCCGGGGACTCTTCGGAAAGCCAACCACCCCCAAAGTGGCTTTAGCCCAAAGAGCGGGCAGGGGAAATATTACTCCGGTTACAATCCTAATCCCGTCAATATCTGAATCATGATTAAAGGATTCATGGATTACATGATTATTTTTCGGTATCGGTTTCAAAAAATCAGAGTAGGAGTAGGAGTAAGATGGCCGGGTATGGTGACGGCTGCCGGGTTTTCCATTTTTCCCGGGGTGGGATTACGATTATTCCGTAAGGAGTTAAATTCTATGCAAAATGGAAAAATTTTTGCTGGTTGGCAGTAAAAACCAGAATGACAATCAATCAGGCATGTAATTGGGGAAAAACAAAAAGTCTCATTTGTCCCATGAGTCTCCTTGTTATTTCACTTCTGGCTTGCCAGTCTGTGATTATGATTTTTTGATGAGACAAGGCATGCCTTGTCTCTACAGAAAAATCAATTATCAGGTTATCTTGTAATCTCAAAAACCTCAATTTCGGGAGTGATTTTTTCAACCTTCAGGTAGCTAACCAATTTCGCGATTGAAATATCATTCAATTCGGTATGTTTCGGAAGTAGAAGTCTTTTATAAATATCATATACATCCTGAGCTGTCACCAAACCGGGATGAAGTTCTTCCACTTTGTAAGTAGATAGAACTGATCCTGCTTTTGCTCCATTTAACTCGGCTGAAAGCCCATTAAGTATTTCAAAATCATAATAGTCCTTCTGATTGAAGAGTTCTTTTAATATTTCATCATCTGTTTTCCCTTGAGATTGCATTAAATAATAATCATTTAATACTCTAAGCAAATTCCCTTCGAACGGAATGCTTTTTGATTCATTGTAGGTGGGAAACAGTTCCCTGAAATAGTTGGTATACTGATATTGGATGGAGGTTGAAATTTCCTCAAACCTTGGAATATTGGCCAATAACTTCCCCCCTAACTCTGATTGCTCAAGAAAAATTTCGAGTTCCTTTCCATCAAGCTCAAGTCCATGCATTCTTTTTTCAATGATAGTCTGGGGAACACTCACACATCCGATCTGGGAAAGCAATAAAGCAATATCAAGTTCCCACCTTGCCTCTTTTTTTAACCTGTCGGCAATCGCTTTTCCCAAAGTAGTCAATCTTTGGGCATGGTTAAATGAAATTGGATTTGTCGTCTGAAGAATTTGTGAGAGAACTAAGACAATTCCCTTCAGAGTTTTGTTTAATAATATTTTTTCTGATACAATAAGTTTGTGTTGTTCAACAGCTTGTCTGGTTGTTTCGAAAAGACGTTCCATTGGACACGGTTTTGTCAGAAAACGAAATATATTTCCTTTATTGACAGCCTCAATAGCCATCTCAAGATTAGCATATCCGGTGAGAAGTATCCTCACACTGTCTTTGTTTATTCGGGAAGCAAGATTCAGAAACTCGACACCATTCATACCAGGCATGCTGTAATCGGAAATAATCACAACAAATTTTCTGCCCTTCCGCAAAATATCAAGAGCCTCATGCGCAGATCCGGCGGTTACAACATCATATTTGGATCGCAGATTTCTTTTATACCCTTTAAGAATATTCGGATCATCGTCAACAAGCAGAATAGAATCCATTTTTATACCTTCCGATTTATTACAAATTTAAAATTAATATCATATCTTCGGCAGCTCTATTATAAAAGTAGTTCCTTTATCTTCTTCAGTTTCAAAATACAACTTTCCATCATGTTTATCCACAATGATAGAGTAAGCAATTGCCAGCCCCTGCCCCGAACCCACACCAACTTCCTTAGTGGTAAAAAAGGGATCAAATATACGCTCCCTTATATCCTGCGGTATTCCGGTTCCGTCATCGGACACCATTATTTTGATATGGTCTTCAAAATTGCCGGTTTTTATTACAATATTTCCCAGGCTGTCTTTATATTTTTCCTTTATCGCGTGAGCCGCGTTTACAATCAGATTTACCAGCACCTGGTTTATTTCATTTATCAGGCATTTAACCGGCGGCAGGCTGCTATCAAAATCGGTATGAATTTCAGCGCAGTATTTCCATTCATTGCGAGTTACCGTTATTGTATTTGAAATATTTCTGTGAATATCTGTTTCAATCTTTGTTTTTACTCCCCCGTGAGCAAATTCACGCATAGCTGATACAATACTGCTTATCCGGTTAATTCCCTCCTTCGATTGTTCGAGAGCCTCAGGAATCTCTTCAGCCAGAAAAGTGTAGTCCTCATCTTCCAGGATTCTTTGAATCTGTTCTTCATCATTTTTTTCGAGCAGCCTGGTTATAATTTTACTATAAGAGCTGAAACTTTCTTTCAGAAATGTAAGATTATCACCGACAAACTGAGTGGGAGTATTTATTTCATGCGCTATTCCGGCCGCCAGTGTTCCAATGGCCTCCATTTTCTGCAGATGTCTCAATTGAGTTTCATAATGGATCTTCTCACTTATATCTCTCAGGATAATCTGGCTGATTGTACTTTCTTCCAGAATTACCTTGCTGATAAGCGCCTCGAAAGTAATACTTTTGCCTTCCCTGGTTAAGGTGGTATAAACAAAACTATCTCTTGAAGATGTGGCCGAACTGACACAGTTCCAGACCAAATCAAAATTTTCATTCCCGAAAAACTGCTTTATAAATGGTTCGTTTAATTCGGCCTCTTCATAAATATCACTGAAAAGTTCCTCAAATCTACTGTTGCTGTATTTTATCATTTCCCCCGAAAAAATGATTACCGCGTCATTAGAGTTTTCAATTAAAGCCCGGTATTTGCTTTCCGAATCGATCAGCTCATTGATCATTTCTACCTGGCTTGTAATATTTTCGACTGTCCCTTCATAAAAGATAAGTTTTCCTTCATCGTCCCTGAAAGCTTTGGCGCTTTCCCTCAGGTACATATAATCCCCGCCGGGTGTAATCCATTTCGACTCATACCCCGATATTATTTTACTCCTTTCGAGCAACTGAATAAATTCTTCCCTTACCTCTTTGTTGATATTTCCATAATCGGATTCAAAATTTTCAATCATCTCCTCTTCAGTATCATAGCCGAACATTTCCACCAAGCGAGGATTTGCCATTTGTATATCACCATTTTTTGATACGCGGTAAATACCGACGGTGGCGTTCTGGTAAAGATTTCGAAACCTTTTTTCACTTACCCGCAGTTTTTCTTCAGCTCTTTTATATGTGATTAATTTCCACATTTCACTTATCAGGATAGAGGTATATAATATATCATTACTTTGATAATTATTCGTTTTATTGCAGATGCCGCAGAGAGCAACAAGCCTGCCCGCGTCAAATATTGGAACAGATAAATGTTTTTTCACTACCGAAGTAAAATCATAATAACCGCAGCTTTTAATAAATTTAGTGAAGTTATTGCTAATAAAAGGACCCGCCTCATCTATACATCTTTGCCAGATCAAAGGATATTTTCCAATTTCCAACACCTCATTCTCGAATCGTTCCCACCTGTCCTGATTATCAGTGCATGTGAGAATTGGATATATTTCACCATCCTTGCCAATATAGTTTAGATAGCTGAACTCACTTTCTGTCAGGTTTAAAGCCCTTTTCAAAATTCTGTGAATTATCTCTTCCTCATCAAAATTCCTGGTTTTTGACATTTCATACAAAAATTCAAAAATTTGCCGGACATTTTCATTCTGAATCTGCGCTTGTTTCCTGACTGTGATATTCCTTGTTATGCCAATCAGCCCTATTATTTCGTCACTATCATTCCGCCAGGGAACCTTTGTAGCCAGCCACCAGGTAACTTCGCCATCTTTCTCAAGCTTTTCCTCCTTTGCTATTATCGCTTCCCCTTTCATCAGCACCCGCAGATCATCATTATATGATTTAGCGGCAAATTTTTCCGGCAGAAAATCATAGTCACTTTTTCCTATCGCCTCTTCCCTCCTCGAAATTCCCATATTCTTCATCTGGGCATTGTTTATTCTTATAAACCTCGCGGTAAGGTCTTTAAAATAGATAGCGTCGGGCACACTTTCCATTAATATCTGCAGCAGCTTTCTTTCATATACCAGCTTCTCATCAATCATTTTTTTCTTTGATATATCCTCACCGACTGAAATAAAATTTTCAATCCTGCTATTTCTTATTACCGGAGTAATACTTACTTTTTCATAATATTCCACCCCGTTTTTTTTCCTGTTGATTATCACCCCGTTCCATACCTCTCCTCTATTTACTGTTGCCCATAAAAACTCAAAAAAGTGTTCATCATGTTTTCCCGATTGAAGAATTCGAGGATTTTTCCCTTTTACTTCGCTGAAGTTATACCCGGTCAGTTTTTCGAAACCTTTATTCACCCATACAATATCCCCCCTTTTATCGGTAATTATAACAGAGTTAGCGACCGCCTTCATAGCGTTGGAAAGAAGAAATAATTCGGAGCCCGGTCCATTATCGGCAGCCGATAGTTCCTGTTCACGGAAGGCCTTTTTTTGCGCGGCCGTTTTGAGTAAATATCTTATCGCCATCCTCAATGAAACTGAGTTTAACTCATTTTTCAAAATTATTTCGCAAAGATCATCTTCTCCGGTTATCTCTTCAATCAAGCCTCCTTTATTGTCCGAAATAAACAGAGCGGGAGTCTCCATTCCCTTTAATCTAAGATCGGAAAACTCGATCAGAACCCTGTTATTTATTTCTCCCGAAATTATTATTACATTCTTTTCAGTGATTTTTTCCATAGGAATTTCACCCGGTCTTCTGAAATGAAACATATTCCGCCGGGATAAATCATGTAACAATGACTGAAACAGAGAAACATCCCCTTCATTATCCGAAATGACAATTATTTTTTCATTTCCCTTTTGTTTCATCTTTTTTCAGGTATAAATTATTCTTTTAAAAAACACGGTAACTTATTATCGTTATTTACTTTATTTGTTTAAGGTCCCCTGTTAGAATTTTGTATCAAAAAGGAAATTATGAGCAAAATAGACTTATTTCAACCGCCTGATAATTTACTAATTCTTTTTTAACTCAAGTTCAACGCCGGTATAGGGATTATAATTATAATTGCCCGGAAAAATTTCTCCCGTTTCCGGATCATATTTGTCGGGTAATAAACTGCCGAGGGGCAGCCGGAAGCTGAATTTTTCCGCATAGAGATTCACTTCAAATCTGTTTTCAACACCCGGATCGAGCAGTCTCTTTCCATCTTCATCCACACCCCTGAATAAAATGAAATTCATCCCCGAACCGAATTGCCCCATCATTTTGGTAAACATCGGTTTTATCATTGAAATAAAGTTTGAAGCGTCACCTGAAATTTTCTCTTCCGGAAGAGGTTTCAATATTGTCTGATCTGATAAAATAACTCTGATATTATTTTTAATTGAATCAACATCTTTGTTCTTCACTCCTCCAAAAGGACCTAAATCGGAATCAATAACAGCCAGCATCAGGTATTCATTAAATACTTCAATAAACTCCTTCGTCATTTCCTCAGTTACAGTTGGATCATCTTTAAAGGATTTTTCCCAATATTCGTTCGGTATCCACCAGACTACCGCAACATGTTTATTCCCCATTTTTACCTGCTGGGTTTCCTCCACCAGCTTTGCCACATCAACATTCTGCGATAATAAAGTTATGGGCAGAAAAAACAGGTTTGCCATAAAAACAATGATCAGATTTTTCATATTCATATTCCATTGATTTATTTTGATCTTTTACCTTGTTCCGAAACAACGCAACAGGATTATACTTTTATTTATTAAATTATCAAAATAGTAAAATATAATAAAACAGTATTGTGAAAATAATCGCGAAATGCTTTTATCCTTAATAACATATTTATTCAACCTCTGTCCACCCCATCTGGCGCGTATCATATATGAGGTTTAATTTTATGCCATTTATATATCTTTTAATCAAAACTCTATCCTGATCGAGCCAATTTACCGCTTCTATTCCCCCTTCGTAATAGCCGGTACCATCTGTAAGATCCCGCGTTATAAGAAGAGTCGATTTTGGATATTCAAGTTTCAGATAGCAGGTAATATTTGAACCCAGGTAATTCATTCTCTCCGGTTTTTCACCTTCCACAATTATCGCGGTTATTTCATTAAAGGGATTCTTTGCCTCCATAATTTCTCTCCGGGGAAAAAACTCCGCTCCTTCAGGAATATCTTGAGTAAAAATGTTTACGATAAATAATACTGTAATAACAGCGACCATTACAGCGATGATGATTTTCGTGGTACCCCAACGTGATTTTTTCAATTTTAATGCTCCCCAGAATATTTATTTTTGCCCGGATATTATTCATCGATTTGATATAAAAGAAGATCAGCAACCTCTACTTTTTCTATTTTTTCAAAATCTTCCGCCGGCTTAAAAAAGGGTAATCAATATTTTCATAATCTGTAACCTGACCATCGAGCGCGCAAATTTCGATAACCTCCTCATCTTCAAATAAACAAAAGGACCGCGATTGCCGAAATATCCGGCCTTGTAAATATTGAGATAGATTAGTGGAAATTTAAATATATCCAAACAATTTGAATATTTGAAGCTCATACTTTTTGTACATCTTTTCGCACCAATTTTTAATATCCAGTTCTGTTTTGAATTTAATTCCAACCAGGTTTAATAATGGGACCGATAGTTCCAATTTTGAACTAATACTATCTGATTTCTTAAGGTCATCAAATATCGTTTTGAGTTTTTCATCCATATCATTTTGATGTAATTCAAAAGCGTGGGAGATTAATTCAAGCATTTCTTGATAAATTCTTTCTCTTTGTTCTGAAGAGATATCTTCTATTGCAGATATTAATTCAGCTTTTTTGAAATTTGAGTTGATTTCTAAGGATAATAAATATTCCAGTTGCTCATTTAACTGAGATTTTATTTGTTCTGTATTTCTCTCTATTTTCTCAGCTTTGCTTTCCAATCTCCTCAAGGATTGTTCTATTTCAATTTCCGCGGGGATACCATCCAGTAATTCGCCAATATCAAACTCTCTTTCATCAGCCTTATCCTGATTATAAATATAAATTTTCTTCCCTTTCTTTAACCGATTTAATAATATCTGATATTCTACAGTATCACTTTTGGAACCGGGAATCGGGATCAATTTCGTTGGAGGAAACGGCAAATCTTTATTTACCATTTCAATGACTGCTCTGGAATAAATCATTAAATCTCTTCCTTCTCTGCTATTATCTGAGAGAATAGTAATACGCACTCTATTATTACCCGCGGATACTAAAGCTTTAACATTTGCTTTTTCAATTACTCCTCCGGTCCTCCAGTATTCTGCCAAATAACCTGACCTGTGAAATTCAACCAACAATTCCGAAATTATATTCGGAGGCAGGCTATCATATTCGAAAATAAAATCTAATGTATCTGAATTATAAAACATTTCAAGAATCGTATTATCGGGATTAGCATTTAGCAATGATGTAATAATGAACTCATCATCATTGAGCTTAAAAGCCAATTTGTATCTGCATAATATTTCCACAATAAAACTTCTCTCATTTGCGAATTCATATTTGAATACTTTTTCCGTAAACGGATGATATTTTTTTGTTTTTGTTGTTTCATTATTTAATATATATTCCAGATCGCTGATTGCGATGCGACCATTCCTGTTTGCAGCTGACTTTGATGTAAGTATCCTGTATAATCCGGTTGTTACCCAATTTGGATCAAGCACATAATATTCTGAAGTTTTTATTTTATCGAAATAGGATACGATACCGATTTTATCTAAAAAATCAATGGCGAACCTTCTTAATTCCTGATTCCTGAGATTTACTTCATTACAATTACATAAATCAATAAAAGTCTTCTCACTTATATAATTTCCTTTTTTTGTTTCTTCCTTTATTAAATCTTTCAGTTTTATTACCCTGACATCTACTTCTGAATCAAAATATCCCGATTCCGGAATTATTTCAGCCAGTTTATTTTTTAACAAATCAATATTTTCATTCTTTGCACAAGATATTTTAATAAAATCTTTAACTTGATTAAAATCCTTCTTTATTGCGTATTGGTTCAAAAAATCAAATGAAGGATTAATATCCATTTTATTGGCAACAACAATAATTGGAGAATCGCCACCGGTAGATTTTATTTGCTTAATCCAATCTCTAACCTGCTTTTCATTTGCTTTATCATCTCTTGCCTGAAGTAACAATAAATAAATAGATCGGCTGCGTAAAAATATTCGATGAGTCGCACTCATAATTTCCTGACCGCCAAAATCCCAAAACCGTCCTTTTATACCATGCAAACTTTTTTCTTTCCTGAAGGTTTTTACGCCGGCAAAATCAATATCAACAATATTTACTCCATCGGTTTGAGGCTCATTTTTGTTAAAATCATCAAATTTTAAACGTTTTATGAGTGAAGTTTTTCCGGAATCTGGTTCACCAATCAGGATTATTTTAATCTCGTTGAATTTAGCTCTTTCAGATTTAAACCATTCAAAAACTGCTTCCTTACCTTGTTTAATGGTTTCAATTGGAGGGTTTGTTACCGGGTTGTTATGCAAAAGAGCATCAACTAAATTATTCCCATCTTTTAATCGAAAGATAAATTCCGGAATAAATTGTATTTGATTAGAGCTAAGGTCTAAGCTGCTTAATTGTGTTAAGTCTTTCAGGAAACTTATGTCTGATATTTGATTAGAGCCAAGGTATAAGCTGCTTAATTGTGTTAAGTCTTTCAGGAAACTTATGTCTGATATTTGATTAGAGCCAAGGTCTAAGCTGCGTAATTGTGTTAAGTCTTTCAGGAAACTTATGTCTGATATTTGATTTAAGCCAAGGTCTAAGCTGCGTAATTGTGTTAAATCTTTCAGGTAGCTTATGTCTGATATTTGATTAGAGCCAAGGTCTAAGCTGCTTAATTGTGTTAAATCTTTCAGGTAGCTTATGTCTGATATTTGATTAGAGCCAAGGTCTAAGCTGCGTAATCGAGTTAAGTCTTTCAGGAAACTTATGTCTGGTATTTGATTATAGCGAAGGTCTAAGCTGCGTAATTGTGTTAAGTCTTTCAGGTAGCTATAGTCTGATATTTGATTATCGCTAAGGTATAAGCGGCTTAATTGTGTTAAGTCTTTCAGGAAACTTATGTCTGATATTTGATTGGAACTAAGGTATAAGCGGCTTAATTGTGTTAAGTCTTTCAGGAAACTTATGTCTGATATTTGATTAGAGCCAAGGTTTAAGCTGCTTAATTGTGTTAAGTCTTTCAGGTAGCTATAGTCTGATATTTGATTGGAACTAAGGTTTAAGCTGCTTAATTGTGTTAAGTCTTTCAGGTAGCTATAGTCTGATATTTGATTGGAACTAAGGTATAAGCGGCTTAATTGTGTTAAGTCTTTCAGGAAACTTATGTCTGATATTTGATTAGAGCCAAGGTCTAAGCTGCTTAATCGAGTTAAGTCTTTCAGGAAACTTATGTCTGGTATTTGATTAGAGCTAAGGTCTAAGCTGCTTAATTGTGTCAAGTCTTTCAGGAAACTTATGTCTGATATTTGATTATAGCGAAGGTCTAAGCTGCTTAATTGTGTTAAGTCTTTCAGGAAACTTATGTCTGATATTTGATTATAGCGAAGGTCTAAGCTGCTTAATTGTGTTAAGTCTTTCAGGTAGCTATAGTCTGATATTTGATTGGAACTAAGGTATAAGCTGCTTAATTGTGTTAAGTCTTTCAGGAAACTTATGTCTGATATTTGATTAGAGCCAAGGTCTAAGCTGCTTAATCGAGTTAAGTCTTTCAGGAAACTTATGTCTGATATTTGATTAGAGCGAATGTCTAAGCTGCTTAATTGTGTTAAGCTTTTCAGGTAGTAAAGATCTTTTGTGGACCAAAGGTCTGAATAAAAATACTTGTTAAAATCAAAATAAGCTGCTCCGCAAATGACAATTTTTTTAAGTTTTGTTAGTCTTTTAATGTTTTGGGTAATGTATTCAATCTTGTTTTTCGGTCCTTTATTTCTACTGAGTAAATATTGTTTCTCATTATTATCCAACCATTTATTGCTTAAAATAAGTGTTTCAAGTTGTGTGCATTCGAATAATTCAGGCAGATCATTTAAATTGGTAATACCGCAATTTCCCAAATCAAGATATGTAGTTTGGGTATTTAAGCATTCATTTACAAGCTTTTTAGCCTGCATTAAATCATTTTTCATAATATTTTTAAGTATATTTTAGATTGGGTTCAAAAACCAGTATATCACCCGGTTTAATACTTTTAAAAGAGCAACTTTAATATTCTCAGTTTGTTTCATTACACGTATAAAGGACGAATACGTACCGATTGTTTTAGTCATTCACTTTTTATTTATCTATATCGTAAAAAACATTCGAGCGCTTACTATCCTAAAAACAATCGATCATTCTCAAAATAAGCATTTACTTGATAATTGACAAGGGAGAATAATGGTGAATTATGCCCTCCTACGCCAAAAAGAGGGCTTCGGTGGGTAAAAAGTTTTGAACGGCTGCTTTTGTTTGTGGCATAAATTACTATTTTTTTCTTTGCGGTTTTTGCGATCTTGCTCATTGCGCCCCTGGCATGGAATTCGCCCCTTAGATATGATAGCGATAGCGTTTTATATCCTGACATCCAATCCTGATAATCCCGGTAATCATGTACTTCTATGCGGTCTGGCGCGAGGGTTTCCGGGGAGCCGGGATATTTATTACAGAGCTCCTGACATCACGTATATTGAAATGCAACTATTATATCATTTTCTTTCATAGAAAAACAAAATAATAACAGTAAGAATTCTTCGTTATCCTCTCTCAATATTGTTTTTAGCTTATTTTTTTGCAGTCTTGACTTTTTTTGCCTGCTCGCCGAAGGAGAGTTACTTTTTGTGTCTCCAGAGGAGTCCTATGGACAAGACAAAAAGTAAAATAATAAACGCAATTCTTTTTGACAGAATTTCTAACACCAGTCGCATGCGCATATACGCAACAAAAAAATATGTCTTTATATTTCAATACGTTATGTTTCTGATGTCAGGAGTCCTGTATTAAAAAAAGCAAAACTCTTTTTCTGAGGGAAAGCCGGAAAACCCCGGCTTTTAAAATTCGTCTATTTCCCGGAGAGCCGGGCGAGGTATTGTTTACGCATCCCGATTACATGTTCATGAAACCTGGGAAATCTTGTCCAGAGTTCATCATCGCAGGTTGTCAGCTCTTTACACTGGATGCACGCGTCGTGACCTTTTTCCATAGCGCAGGGTCTGACGGTACAATGACTTACCACAAATCCTTCCGGTTTGCCTTCCGCCTTGCATCCGTAACAGATCATCTTGTCAGAATCATATTCAACTCCGAATCGTTCTTTCAGTTTCCAGGTTTTATAGGCTTCTTTTTTCATCTCCTCATCATTATTCAGAGTGCCGTTAAGGAATTTGCAATCCTCCGGACAGGTATATCCGCAATAACATAAAGTCTTGGGATCAATTGGTGTTTGAGGGTCGTCAAATTTACTGATCAGATTAGCGCCGGGCAGCCGCGAGGCCATAAGAAGCGCGCAGCATCCGAAGCCTGCTTTGAAAAAATCTCTGCGGTTAATACTTTTTCCCATTTTCCTCTCCGTTTGTCAACTGATTATCTTTGGACGTTTTGAAAGTAAATTTTGCACAGGGGATACAGCGTAAAAACCGGTAACCTTTATCCCCACGCAAAGAAGAACAGGATTTACAGGAATAAATAACAACATGCAGTTTTTTTGCTGCATATCAAAACTTTGTGTGAGGTGAAAGGCGGGAATAATGCTGAATGAATTTAATATTATACCTCCGCTACGGGCTTTAACGACGAAGGACAAATAATGATTTATCATCATTGCTATTTTAACGGGAAGATATTATTTTTGAACAGAGTTTATTGGTTTAGCATATTGTTTATACAATGCAGCCAAATGCGCCAATAATCATTAGTAAAAATATTTAAAGCGCGAATAAGAGTTATCTTTGACTATTTGGATATACTGAAAGTTAAGTATCGGGAAAAACAATAAGTTAGCTCCAATTCATTCAGGATATCACTTTTGAGTATTAATGTGTGTATAAGAATAATACTGCTTAACACAGTGTTATGCAAATGGAGGAAATGATATAATAGTTTTTACCATTCTCTAAATTATAGCATGGAATAAGTATGTTTAGAATTTTGGTAATCCCAATATTAATCTCATCCTTAAGTTTCTCTCAAAGTCATAATGTGAAATTAGATTCTCTGACCACGCTGAATCTTAATGAGGGATTGGGTATTGTTTCAATGAAGAACAAACCCAAAGAAAATCTAAAACTTCCTCAAACCAAATCATCCAATATCTTCTTCATCAATCACTTCTATAGCTGGAATACATCAAATGATCATATTACTTCTATTATGGTTGAAAAGTTCGAAGAATATGAATTATTGTATGTTGACAAAAATAATAATGAAGATTTAACCGATGATGGCGCGCCCCTGAAATTTTCCAAAAGTGAAAATGAGTTAGTTTATGAAGTCCGGTGTGAACAGGATCAAAATCAAATCCTGAGGCAGGTATTTTTCCGAAAACCGATATTAAGTGATAAACAGGTGAAACCATTTCTTGATGATGCGGGTAATTTGGTGGATGGTTGGGCCATTGCATTTAATAAAATCCCCGGTTCTATGGAGACCCGGGCAGGTAATTTTTACTTTGATGACCGTTTAACTTTAAAACGTGGCGAGGTGATTTTACATGGCAGGCCAATTATGATCGGTCTATTTGATTTTACGAATAACGGAGCGTTTGATGATATCCATGATTTAATACTCATAGACAATAATCTTGATGGAAATCTGAATGCTTTCGATTTTGAAGAAGCGTACCAAATTAATGAAGTTGTGAGTATAGGTGGAGAAAGTTATCATTTATCCGATATTGATAAGTATGGGAATAGTTTTCAGCTAACACGAACTCATGAAAGTCCGACAAAATATTATGTTGAATATATGATGTCCCAATCTCATGCGTTGGAAACCGAAACACAAGAAATGCCGTCACAAATATTTACAACAATAGATGGTGAAAAAATTGATTTAACAACCTATGTGTCAGGTTATATCCTGTTGAATTTTTGGGGTGAATGGTGTTCGCCTTGTGTTTCAGAAATACCTGAACTTATTAAAATTCAGGAAAATCTGGGGGAGAAAGTAAAAATTATTAGTTTTCTCTATACAAAGAATATCGAAAATGCGAAAAAAATGATAATTGGGAAAAATATGAATTGGCCGCATATAATTCTGGATGAGGAACTAAAAAATGAATTTCGTATTAAGAGTTTTCCTACGAATATTTTAGTGAATGGAGCCAAAAAGATACATGAAAGAAGAAATATAATTACATTCCGGATGATAAAAAATATAGTGAATTAGATTAACATAACAACCACATCAGCAGTATGTCACCAAATCAAAAGATCAATAGTCTGAATATCGCGTGAACATTTTAACTAACGGATCATAATATGTATATTGGATTCTACGAAGAAAATAATTGCACTGATAAATGAAGCAGAAATTGAGTATTTTGTAAACAACTGGTAAAAAAAATAAAATGTTACACAAAAATAGATACACATTAGTAGATGGGAAAACCGGAAATTTAGCTTTCAGCTTATTCTCCTGCGAGGGCAACAATCCATTTGATCGCATCCAGCGATTAAATTATTATACACTTATCTGGATTAATGCCGGCAATGGAAAATTAATTGCGGATTTTTCCGAATATAACTATGAAGTAAATTCCTTGAGAGGGTGTAAAATATTTTGTGTAAATGGAAAGCATCTAGATGAAAGGCTTCAGCCTTTCATCAAAAAAAAATAGAGAGCTGAGAAAAAATGAATGACCAATTACGAACAGGCATACTCCATTTTTTACTTAGATCAATATAAGAAAGATAAAGTATTTTAAGCAAGGCATCATCATTAGGGAGCAAACTTTTTGACTTAGTAACTTTTCTAAACTGTCTGTGAACATTTTCAACAGGGTTAGTTGTATAAATAAGAGTTCTTATTTCTTCAGGATACTTAAAGTAAACAGAGAGATTCGCCCAGTTTTTTCTCCATGAATTTATCGGGTAAGGATTTTTTTTACCCCATTTAGCTTCAAGATTATCAAGCTCGGCAAGGGCAGATTTTTCAGTTGGAGCTTTGTAAACTAACTTAAGATCATTCAAAAATTCTTTCTGGTTTTTAGAAGCAACGTATTTTATTGTGTTACGGATTTGGTGAATAACACACTGTTGAACCTGGCATTCAGGGAACACAGACTCAATTGCTTCAGGAAATCCTTTAAGGCCATCAACACAAGAAATAAGAATATCTTTAACGCCTCTGTTGCGTAATTCGGTAAGAATAGCCAACCAGAAATTAGCCCCTTCAGCTTCACCGATCCAGAGCCCCAGAAGGTCCTTATGTCCTTCTAAATCAACTCCAAGGCATGTATAAGCAGCTTTTGAAACAACTTTGCCTTCCAGCCTCACTTTATAGTGAATAGCGTCAAAATAGACGATTGTGTAGATATCCTGAAGTGGTCGATCCTGCCATTGCCTGGCATGATCTACCATGGCATTTGTGATATTAGAAATAGTTGCGGGAGAGATATCAAGACCATATATCTCTTCTATATGAGATTGTATATCACGGGTTGTCATTCCTTTAGCATACATTGATATTATTTTATCCTCTATGGGTCCAACAGTTCTTTTGTATTTTTCAACCAATATCGGATCAAATGTAGAATTACGGTCTCTTGGTATATTTATCTCTAACTTACCATTTTCGGATATTATTGTTTTGCTTCTTTTTCCATTTCTGCTATTCCCGCTATTATTTCCGATCGGGGAATCTTTCGGGTAGCCCAGATGATTAGTTAACTCCGCATCAAGGAGTTTCTCAATAGAGGATTTAATAAGTTTTTTAATCGCCCCGTTTTTACCCATCAGGTCATCATAGGACTTTACGTTTTCCAAATCAGCCATAAGCTGGTCCAAAACTTCTTGTGGTAATTTCAAAATAACTCCTGTATAAATGATTTTTAAATATACTCATTTGAGGCTTTCTGGCCCCACAAATTTTTCGCGACGGGGGGAAAGGAAATATTTCCTTATCCGTCCTTTGGGCTAAAGCCCTGTAAGGCTGGTTACTTTGCGCTTGAACTCCGGCCTAAAGGCGCGGAGTTATTTTAAATCTCTGACTTCTTCCCCTTTAGGGTGTTTTTCTCAAGCTCTGCCTGGGGAAAATTTTGGGCTTTTATTGAAATCCATTCGGGTTTCTTTGCAAGAAAATTAGTGTGATGGTAAATGATTGTTGAAAATCAAAGTCAGTCCCGGCGCATGTTTCGATTACCCGCGGAGTGTAAACATCCCGGTTATTTAATTCCGTAAATGATAAAACAGTATTTCCTGTAAAAAAATAACGGCAGTTTTTTACTGATGAAATACAAAATATGATCGGTTTCTTACTACCCGGTTTGGCAATTTAACTCCGAAAGTGATATATTAAAAATGAAAGGAGACTGAAAAAACGACAGACTGATATATTCCGGCACAATTAATACAACAAATCATATGGTGTTAATTTGTTGAAGAGAACCAGAGGAAATCATGGGAAAGGAACAAAACAGGCTGAAGCAGCTTGAAAAAGAAAACCGGAACTTAAATGATCGCCTTAAATCAAGTATTCAAAAGGCTGAAAAACTTCAGAAGTCTTTCGATTATCTGCCCGACCCGGTAATTGAAATTAATAAGAAAGATGAAAAAATTCTTTATTTAAATGTTGCCGCGAAATCACTTGGGCTGGATAATTTTAATGATATCGGCAAAAAAATCGGTATGGTGTTCCTGGCAGAAACAGCCGAAAAAATACTAAAATCAGTTAAAAAAACAACTGTTGATTCTCAAAGCGCCACCGTCAGTATAATAAATAACGGATTGGAAAAAAACTATTTTTGTATCCCCTTGTCGGTCGAAAACAGCACAAGTATAATTTTATTCAGGGAGGATTTGGAAAGCCGGGTTGATAAGAACGAGCTTCCTGAATTTCGCACGGTTGTTGATCAAAGCCCCCTCGCAATTATTATAACCGATTTAAAAAGCCATATTGAGTTTGTTAATCCTAAATTCACCGAATTAACCGGATACAGCGCCGAAGAGGTAATGGGCAAAAAAACCAACCTGCTGAAATCGGACGGTGGTCCGGCTGAACTTTATAAAGGGCTCTGGGATACAATTAATTCGGGCAGAGTCTGGAACGGAGTATTTGAGAATAAAAGGAAAAACGGAGAAGTATACTGGGAACAGGCAATTATCGGCCCCCTGTTTAATGAGAACGGCAATAAATCAAAATATATCAAAATTGCCGAAGATGTTTCAGAATCGGTGTTAATGGAGAAAGCTCTTGATAAAAGTGAAACTTTATTGAAGGAAACTCAAAGACTTTCACATATAGGCAATTGGTCGCACGATCTTATAAAAGGTCAGATAATCTGGTCGGAAGAAAATTTTAATATTCTTGGGGTCAAACCTCAGAAAGTGACGAAAGAACTTATCTGGTCACTTATTCATCCTGATGATAAAGATATTCTGACAGAAGCATTCAGGGAATCGGAAAAGGGAATAAATCCGATTATAATAGATTTCCGTGTAATCCGGCCCGACGGATCAACCAGGTATATACATAATCGATGGATCAGCAAATATAATTCCGGCGGAAAAGAAATATTAAGGGTCGGCACTCACCAGGATGTCACAGAGCAAAAAGTCGCGGAACTAAAAATTAAAGAAAATGAAGAAAGATTAAGAGCTCTCATTAATTCCACTCCTGATATAATTTGTTTTAAGGATGGAGAAGGCCGGTGGCTTGAAGCTAATGACGCCGATCTGGAATTATTTTCCCTGAGGGGAGTTGATTATTTTAGAAAGACGGACGCTGAGCTGGCCGATTTTACCCATCCCCTCTATAAAGATGCCTTTTTAAATTGTATGGTTACAGATGAAAAAGCCTGGAAAGCGGGAAAAATAACAAAGGAAGAGGAGAAAATCCCGACTCCTGATGGCTGCTACAAGGTGTATGATGTTATAAAAGTACCCCTTTTTGAAAAGGATGGAAGCAGAAAGGGACTTGTTGTTCTCGGACGTGATTTCACAGACAGAGTGAAAACAAATGAGGCTCTCAGAGCAAGCGAAAAAAAATTCAGAAAAATTTTTGAAAATACAGCCCTTGGAATAATTATAACCGACTGGAACACCGGGATAAAACAAAATAATTCTGCTTTTCAATCCCTGATCGGGTATAGTCGGGAAGAATTGTCCTCAATAGATTTTATTTCACTGATACATCCTGATGACAGGGAAAAAACAAAAAAAGAGATACAAAATCTAAAATTACAAATAATCTCTTCAGTTGAAACTGAAAACAGGTTTGTTCATAAAACTGGTGAAATAATATGGGTTAGACAGTTTATTTCCGGGCTGGATGTAAACAGCGAAAGTAAAAACAACCTGGTTTCAATATTTAGAGATATTACCGATAATGTATATCTGGAAAAAATGCAGGAAGCAAGACTGCGGCTTATCGACTACAGTATAAATCACGACACTTCAGAGGTACTGCAAAAGTTTCTGGATGAGGCAGAACACCTCACCGAGAGTGAAATAGGATTTTATCATTTTCTTGAGGATGACCAGAAAATTATCTATCTGCAAACATGGTCGACAAATACCATACGGCAAAATTGTAAGCTTGAAGGAGATGAGAGGCGCTATCCCGTTGAAAAAGCCGGGGTATGGGTTGACTGCATAAAAACAGGGAAACCTGTCGTTCATAATAATTATGAAAAGCTGAAGCATAAAAAGGGAATACCCGATGGACATGTTCCCATAATAAGAGAACTGGTTGTACCTGTGAAAAGACAAAATAAAATTCTTGCGATTCTTGGTGTAGGAAATAAAAAAAGCAATTATGTTAAAAGAGATGTTAACACCGTTCAGCAGCTCGCCGATCTTGCCTGGGAGACTATAGAAAGAAAAAGAGCTGAGGAGCTGCTGAGGGATAATGAGAACAGATACCGCACTCTTGTTGACAGCTCAAATGACGCTATCTTTTTCTACCTGCCTGAGGAAGGGTTTGTTGAGGTTAACGAGGTGGCATGTAAAAGACTTGGTTATACAAAAGATGAATTCAGAAAAATGCATCCTCAGGATGTCAACACACCTGAATTTGCCGATACAGTTCAAAACAGGATAGATATCCTTATGAAGGAAGGAGAACTGCTGCATGAAGGAGCTCATGTCGCGCGGAACGGGAAAATATTTCCTGTAGAAGTGAGTTCAAAAGTTGTTGATTTTGATGGTAAAAAAGCTATTCTGGCATTTGTGAGAGATATTACCGAGCGCAAAAAAGCTGAGCAGGAATTAACTGAATATCGCGAACATCTCGAAAAGCTTGTTAAGGAACGCACAAGTGAGCTTGAAGCGTTTACTTATTCAGTTTCACATGATTTAAGAGCTCCCCTGCGTGCGATAGACGGGTTTTCTAAATTTATTGAAAATGATTATTCATCTCAGCTTGATGAAGAAGGAAAAAGATATATTGAAGTCATAAGGCAAAACACAATAAAAATGGACAGGCTGATAACCGATCTCCTGAAGCTGTCACGGTTATCGAGAGAGAATCTGAATTTTGTGAGATTAAATATGAAAGCTCTCGCCCGTTCAATGTACCAGGAGGTTGCTACAATATCGGAAAAGGATCAATTTGATATTTTTATTGAAGATATTCCTGACGCAAATGGAGATGCTACAACCATTAAACAGGTTTGGATTAACCTTATCGGTAACGCGTTAAAATACAGCTCAAAATCGGGGGTGAAAAAAATTGAGATTGGTTACCGGGAAGCTATAAGCGAGAATGTCTATTACGTAAAAGATTATGGAATTGGATTTGATCCGCAATATAAAAGAAAGCTTTTCAACGTTTTTCAAAGGCTCCACAAAGAAACTGATTACAAAGGTTCGGGAATCGGGCTGGCGATTGTTAAGATGATAATCGGGAAACACAAAGGAACAGTATGGGCTGAAAGTGAACCTGATAAAGGGGCTGTATTTTATTTCACCCTGCCGAAATCCTGATTACTGCGGAAATAGTAATGTTATGAGATAAATAAAATAGCTCAAATAAATTGATAGATTATGGTATATAGTAAAACACACCGGATATTATTTTTAGAGGATGTCTCAACTGACAGAGAGATTGCGGAAAGGCTTCTTAAAGATAACGGGATTTCTTTTGTGTCGGAATGTGTGGAAACGGAAGAGGAATTCAGACAGATGCTCGCTGAATTCGATCCCACAATAATATTATCTGATTATATGATGCCAACTTTCGATGGAATGAGAGCATTAAAGATAGCGCTGGCCGAAAGACCAGATTTACCTTTTATCATACTTACCGGATCGCTCAATGAAGATATTGCCGTTGAATGTATGAAAGCGGGAGCGGATGATTATGTAATTAAACAAAATCTCAAAAGGCTTATTCCGGCTGTTCATTCCGCTATCAGGAGAAAAGAGTTAATCGCGGCGCAGAAGGAATCGGAAATCAGGCTGCGGGAAAGTGAGAGTAAATACCGCTCCCTTATTGAAAACTCCAATGACGCCATATACCTTCTTTATAACCGAAGATTTGAAATAATAAATCATAAATTTATTGAGATGTTTGAATACTCGCATGAGGATGTAAACCAACCTGGTTTCGACTTTATTCAACTTGTATCACCTAAAAGCAAAAATATTATTGAAGAGAGAGTAGCGCAGGTGGACAGGGGAATTAAAATATCTCCGAAGTATGAATTTACCGCGATCTCAAAAAGCGGCAATGAAATTGAAGTAGAGGTTTCAGTCTCTTATCTGCCATATAAAAAAGGGACGGCGGTCCATGGTATTATAAGGGATATTACAGAACGCAAGAGAGCTGAAAAACAGTTGAATATCCAGGCATTATTAAGAAAACTCATGATTGAATTATCTTCAGAGTTTATAAACCTGCCACTCAATCAGCTCGAACCGGCTATAAACCGGGCTCTCGCGAAAATCGGCGGTTTTGTTGATGCCGACAGATGTTATATTTTTGAATATAACTTTGAAAAACAGATTCTGACAAATACTTATGAATGGAGCCGTGACGGCAACCATTCTCAAAAAAATAGTTTACAGGATATCCCGCTTGAAATGATTCCCGAGTGGGTGGAAGCGCATAAAAACGGTAAAACTCTCTTTTGGGAAGATATTGAATCAATTACCCGGAGCGGCATAAAAAAAATTCTTCAGCCCATTGGAGTAAAGAGCATCCTCTCGCTGCCCATGATGGATAACAAAGAATGTATCGGTTTTGTCGGTTTTGAGTATATCTCAAAAAGTCACTCCTATTCAGAAAGCGAATGGCAGATTTTAAAAATATTTGCCCAGATGATGGTCAATATTAAAATACGCAAAAACTTTGAACTGGAACTTATTCTTTCCAAGGAAAAAGCTGAAAAATCGGAAAAGCTAAAAACGGAATTTCTCAGCCAGATGTCACACGAGATAAGAACTCCGATAAATATTATTTTAAGCTACCTTTCACTATTGCGGGATGAATATGAAATTGACAACAATGATGATATTCCGGCCATATTTCAAAGTATCGGTACGGCATCTGAAAGAATAATAAGGACTATTGATTTAATACTTAATATGTCCGAAATACAGGCGGGCAGTTATGAATCAAAACCGGTAAAGATTAATCTTCATGAACTTATTACTTCAACAATTAAGGAATTTTTACCGCAGGCGGGAAGAAAAAACCTGAAATTCAATTATTTCGAAAATATTCCCGAGTCCGATATACTCGCGGATAAATATTCAGTGAACCAGATTTTGCAAAACCTGATAGATAACGCGATTAAATATACAAACGAGGGGAGTGTCACAGTTTCGATTAATGATGCAGATAATAAAATTTCGGTCAGTATTAAAGACACCGGCATTGGTATTTCTGAAGAATATATCCCCAGTCTTTTTGAGCCTTTTTCGCAGGAAGAACAGGGATATACAAGAAAATTTGAAGGAAACGGCCTGGGTCTGGCCCTGGTTAAAAAATACTGCGATATAAATAATGCTGAAATTTCCGTTAAATCCGGCAAAGGAAAGGGAACGGAATTTTTAGTTTTTTTCAGCAAAAAAAGTGAGTAAAAATTATTTGATGATCTAGAAATATTTGCCAATTTTTTTATATTTAATTCTTAGTCATATTATACTTTGAATTTAATAACATTTGTTGTCACTGTTATTAGTAAAAATTTTTATGGAGGGATCTATGAGGATAGTTTTCATACTTTTTGTTTCAGTCTCATTATACGCGCAGGAAGCCGACTGGCAAAGAATAAGTCCTTTGTATACCGATGATTTTGCAACCATCTATTTTCACGATTCCTTAATTGGTTGGACTGCCGGAAGAAATGGTTCGATTTATAAAACCACCGACGGAGGCAATACCTGGGATAAAAAGGAAGATGCTGTTGATTGGGGCAAATGGACAATAAGTTTTGCTGACAGCCTTAACGGATGGGTGGCCGGAAGCAGGTTTATTAAAAAAACTACTAATGGGGGAGACAGTTGGTCTTCACAAATAATTTCCGGTTACCACAGTTTTACTGATATATTCGCTTTGACAAAAGATTGTGTATGGGTTTTGAATGAATATAATTGGTGTTTTAAAACGACAGATGGCGGGAATAGTTGGCAGGAATTTTTTTATGGTGAATATGTTTATGGGGTGGATATACAATTCGTTGATGAAAATACAGGATGGATATTGGGGAATGGACTCATAAAAACAACAGATGGAGGAGAAACATGGAATAATCAAAATTTCAGCCCAGCTGTTAGTACTTTGGATATGCAATTTATTGATTCTTTGCAAGGGTGGATATGTACATCTGATTCCGTAGTCTTTTATACTTCGGATGGAGGGGAAAACTGGGCAGATCGTTCCCTTAATCAGTCTGGTTATATTGCAAATTTGTACTTCCTTGATGAAAATATTGGCTGGGTTGTTTGTGAATATGGAGAAGTATTTAAACTACAACTCCGAACTGGATACGTAATAGAATTTTTATAACTTATTGTTTATTATATCATTATATGTATTTTAATAAAATCAACATATTACGTAAATACGCCATATGTTATAATTGTGACATATTGCAAAATGTTTGAAAAATGACTATAATGGTCAAAAATTCTCATTCCATTTTTCTTATTACGTAAATATTCCGGAGTTACAGTTTAAAACTACAAATGGTGGTATCAGCTGGGAAAAACATGAGTGTTTAACCAATCCAATGAATTTCCTCCGCTCGATCCATTTCGAGGATAATAATACTGGCTGGATTGCTGGAGAAAACGGTTTGATTTTAAAAACAACTGATGGAGGCAGTTCCTGGTTTAATCTCACAGCGATAACAACCTGGGAAATATATGATATTTTTTTCCCTGCCAATGATGTCGGTTATATTTGCGGTGTATCAGGAGAATTCTACAAAACAACCGATTCTGGTGAATCTTGGAATTTTATTGAAACAGGTTTGGATCATTCTTTAATTAGTATTCATTTTCCGGATATTGCGAATGGTTGGGTTGGAGCCGGTTATGGAACGATTCTTCATACTTCTGATGGAGGAAATACATGGGAAATCCAGAATACTAATCTTGGTGAAGGTATAGTTAGTTTGCATTTTGCGGATGAAAATTCAGGATGGGCAATCAGCGGCCATAGCGCGGTTATAAATTCCACCAATGGAGGAATCACCTGGGAGAATAAAACTCCTGATGGAGCAACTAATTTAAATGCACTTTTTCCGATAAATTCGTCTAAATGCTGGGTTGTGGGTGATGACGGAAAAATATATCATACAAGGAATGGGGGAATTGAATGGACTGAGCAAGTTTCTAACACGATAAAAAATTTGTACAGCATTCATTTTCTTGACAGTCTTCGTGGATGTGTTGGCGGCGGCAATAGCACGATTCTCCGGACGAACAATGGAGGGGATAATTGGGAATTGGCTGAGGTAAGTCATAATTGGGCTTATCCGGTTTATTCAATATTTCTTACTGGTGAAGATTTTGGATGGGCGCTTTCAACTGATGGTGTCTTTTACAGTAATGACAGTTGGAAAAACTGGACATATCAGTTAATACATGACTATCCATCCTTTAAATCAATACATTTTTCCGATTTGAATCATGGCTGGGTCGCCGGACCGCTGGGTTATGTATTTAAAACCGAAAATGGCGGCATTATAGTCCCCGTAGAGCTTACTTTTTTCGGCTCTTCGGTAAATGGCAACCTCGTAACTCTTGAATGGGACACCGCGACCGAACTGAATAATTTTGGTTTTGAAGTTGAAAGAACGAACGTTTCCGAGAAAAAAAATGAAATCGCCGCATGGAAAAAACTTGGTTTTATTTCAGGCGCGGGAACAACAACTTTGCCTCAAAGTTATTCTTTCGTAGATAAAAATGTAGCGGCGGGAAAATATCTTTATCGCCTGAAACAAATTGATAATGATGGAAGATATGAATACTCGGATAATATTGAAGCGATAGTTACAACACCGGCGGAATTTTCACTCGGGCAGAATTATCCCAATCCCTTTAATCCGGCAACACATATAAATTATTCAATTACCGAGCCCGGAAAGGTAACGCTGAAGGTATTTGATTCTGTGGGAAGGGAAGTAAAAACCCTCCTGGAAAATTTTCAGGAAGCGGGCAGATATGAGATTGTTTTTGACGCGCAAGGCCTCGCCAATGGAATATATATTTATTCGCTGAACTCAGGTGATAAAAAGCTGACAAAAAAAATGCTGCTGCTGAAGTAGTTTATCATTATTTATTTTTGGCAGATACGGAGAAATTTGTGACCTGAAATACAGGAATATGTTCGTTTAAATATTTATATTTAAGTTTCGATAATTATTATGATATATTCTCTCTTTAATACAGGCCTGTTTATGTTGATGAACAAATTGAGAATTCTTTTCATATTTTCACTCTTGATCGCCGCCACAGTCTTCTCTTCTCAAAAAAAGGATAGTATCCTGACCGCGCTTGAGAAGATGAATGAAAAGGAACAGATTAATCATCTGAAGGACTTATGCTGGGATAACAGGAGTATAAATCCCAATCTCGCGATTCAATATGCCAAAATGGCTCTTGAGAAAATCGATAAAAGTGTAAATGACCGCAGTAAATCGGAAGTTCTCAACTTTCTCGGGGTAATATACGGAAACCTTGGAAATCTCGATTCGGCATTTTATTACTACCAGTACGCCATGGATGTGGCGGCTGAGCTGATGGATTCAACACAAATAGCCTACTCACTGAATAACCTGGGAGATTATTATTATAAAAGCGCTCTTTATTCGGCGGCGCTTGAGAAGATCTTTGAGGCTTACGGAATATTTGAAACAATCGGCGACCGCAGGGGGATGGCCTACACCCTTAACGATATAGGTGAAATCTATCTTGTACAAAAAGATTATGAAAAAGCCCTGGATAATTTTCTCCGCTCGGGCGATATAAGAAAATCGAGGGATGACGAACGTGGTTACGCAAAATCTCTTATCAATCTCGGCAGAGTATATTTCGCGGAAAAAAAATATGATACCGCGCTTAAAACTTTCGAGGACGCCGAGCCATATTGCCGAAACAGCGGATACATTAAGGGATTGAGCTGGATTCAGGCCGGAGTCGGGGATATATATTTCGAACTTGGGGAATATGATCTGGCTCTGAAAAATAAATTCCGCGCTCTTGATATTGATAACCAGATAGGGAATAAATATGGCCAGATCATTAACTATAATAAACTTGGCTATCTTTATCTGAAGCTTAGCGATCTTGGAAAAGCTGAAGAATATCTAAACAAGGCGAAAATGGAGAGCAGGCTGACCGGACACCTTGATCAGTTAATGATATCATATAATCATCTTAAGGACCTGTATTACCTGAAGAAAAATTATAAAAAAGCGTTCCTTTTTATGGGAGATTTTTCCTCTCTCAGGGACAGCATTTACAGCCAGGAAAACCAGAATAAAATCGCCGATCTTCAGACCGCCTTTTTTAATGAAAGGAAAATCCGTGAAAACGAACTGCTCAAAAAAGATATTGAGATTCAGAAATCGACCAGGAACTTTTTTGTCGCTCTTTTTTTCCTTATCACACTGGCAATTATTTTCCTGATTTCCAAATACAAATCGGCGCAAAAACATAACCAGCTTCTTAATGAGCTCAACGAGTCGAAGGATAAACTATTTTCCATAATCGCGCATGATCTTAAAAGTCCTTTCAGCGCGTTATCTTCCATATCCCAGTTTCTTCAGACAGAATATGACAACCTTGAAGAAAATGATAAAAGAGAACTGATATACAGCATTGCCAGCTCATCCGAGGATATCCAGAAACTGCTTAATGATCTTCTCAACTGGGCCCGCTCACAGAGAGGAGTTATTCAAATACGAAAATCCCCCCTGAATATTAATGATCTGCTCGTTTCCCTGTCCGACACTTATAAATTTTTCGCGAAAAACAAAGATATCTCTATTAAGGTACAATCGCGGGATGGAATGACTGCAAACGCCGATAAATTTATTATTGAAACAATTATCGGAAACCTTCTTAACAATGCTGTTAAGTTTTCACACAGGCATAGCGAAGTTATTTTATCGGCAAAACAGGAAAACAACAGAACTATAATTTCAGTGCGGGATCATGGCACCGGTATGCCGAAAAAGCTTATAGATGAAATAAATACATCCGAGAAAGTTATGATTACCAAAGGAACAGGCAATGAAGAAGGAACCGGCCTGGGGCTCGCCTTATGCAAGGATTTTTCGAGGCTTCATAACGCGGAACTTCAAATTGAAAGTGAATCCGGGAAAGGAAGTCTTTTCACACTTATTATACCTGATAATTGAGCGGGGATAACCCGGCTTCTATTCCTGACATTTGTTAAGCGGAAGATGATAATTATTTTCACCTGCGTTAAGAATCTAAAATTGTTTCTTTTACCTTTTACCCCAAAATTAGACCGTTAATCCTTTTGACTCTTTTCCCGGGCGGAAAATTTTGTATTATGCAGTATCGTAAAATTTGACTAAGGAAATGAATAACAGCGATAACAGGTATAAAAGCCGTCTGTTCTGGATTTTGCAGGCAATCGGATGGTCCTTATATGGTGTGATAGACTCCTATCTTAAGTTTATGGATGGAGGCACCAGCTTCAAGTTTATTCTTGGCAGCCTTATTACCTACTCAACAGGTATTATTATCAGTCTTTTTCTCAGGATAATTTACCGCCGTTTTGATGTTTCCGACCATTCGATTTTTTACCTTTTTCTGATAATATTCGGAATTTCTTTGCCGGCCGGAATATGCTGGATAGTATTCGATCACCTTTTCAGCATACCTCTTTGGGGATATGAGATAATAGTCCGTACGGTATCCAATATCTCAGGCACTGAGTTTTTAAGCGCTGTCTTTTATTATTCAACTATCCTTATTGCCTGGAGCAGCCTCTATTTTGGAATTAAAAACACTTTAGAATGGCAGATTTCCAAAGACAAAATTGAAAAAACAAAATTGCTTCTTGAGGTTTCACAATTAAAAATGCTCAGGTACCAGCTAAATCCTCATTTCCTTTTTAATTCACTAAGTTCACTTCGCGGCCTGATAAGGGAGGACAGGGCCGCCGCCGAAAAAATGCTCTCAAGAATTTCAGAATTTCTTCGCTTTTCCCTTGTAAACCGGAAAAATGAGGAGGTGCCTCTTCAGGAAGAGCTGGAAAGCATCAGAAGTTATTCCGATATCGAAAAAGTAAGATTCGGCGACAAGCTCGAAGTTACCTACGATATTGACCCCCTGGCTGAAGATTTTCCTGTTCCGGCCCTGATATTATATCCGCTGGTCGAAAACGCGATTAAATATGGTATGGACACAAGCTCTATGCCCCTCAAAATTATTATCAGCGCCGAAGTTGATAGAGGGAGTTTAAAAATCAGTGTTATCAACAGTGGAAAATGGATAGAGGATAATGATGGAAAGACGGGAACCGGGACCGGAATTAACAATATTAAAAAAAGGCTTGGTCATCTTTACCCGGAAGAACATTATTTCGGGTTTAAAAAGGAAAATGACAGAGTGATCGCTGAAATTGAATTAAAAAGAGACCTGGAGAAGGAATCATGGTTATGAAGTTTAACGCGTTAATTGTTGATGATGAACCCCTCGCGAGAAAAGACCTGAAGGCGCTCCTCTCAGGATTTGAAAATGTAATAGTAACAGCGGAAGCAAATAACCTGACCGAAGCGAAAAAAGCTATTAATGAAACTGATCCCGATCTTATTTTTCTCGATATAAAGATGCCGGGTGAATCAGGTTTCGACCTCCTGAAGCTGGAGAATATAAGAGGTAAAGTAATTTTTGTAACCGCGTTTGATGAATATGCAATCAGGGCTTTTGAGGTGAACGCCCGGGATTATCTTCTCAAACCGGTTTCTGAAGAAAGACTCAGGATTGCTATCGACAGGCTGGAAGAAAAAGATGATGAAAACGCTCAACCGAAAAAAAAACTGCTCTATGATGACCGGGTTTATATACTGATGAATAACCAGTACCAGTTTGTTAAAATTAGCGGTATCCGACTAATCAGCGCGGCTGACGATTATACGGAAATCACAACAATCGACGGTATTTCAAGACTTACCCAAAAATCTATGAATGAATGGGAATCGCGGCTGCCCGAAAATCACTTTGCCCGGATACACCGCTCGACCATTGTTAATCTGAATGAAATAATTAAAATTGAACCCTGGTTTAATAATGCTTCGAGGGTTTACCTTCAGGATCTTGAAAAACCGCTTGTGATGAGCCGCAGATATTCAGCCAGAATAAAGGAAATTTATGGCTGAAATCAAAAGGGAGGTTGTGTTTACCCGAGAAGAAGAGCCTCCTGATTATCCTATCTCAAGTCCCTCGATATTGGTATTTTCAACCTCCTCACGCAGTTCCTTTTTTAATTTTTCAGGAAGGCTGTTCCAGTGTAAATTCATTATCGCTCCCTGGAGAGCATAAACCAACAGCATACTGACCGGATAACCATTGATCTTCAGTATATGATAAATTTTCACCGGTCCATACCTGATGATATCTTCCCGTGTAAAAACTCCTATCTCATTCAGCATTTTCGCCGATGACTCACCAATATTTTTCAACTCCGAAAGATCAGATTTTCCCATTATTTACCTTTCAACACCGGATTATTTTTTCCCATAAAAAAAATCATCATTTTTCGGCTTATCATTTTATCGGCGAACCATGTTAAAAACCTTACTTTCCTACCGGTGATAAAGGATGGTTTTTTTCTTCTTTTCAATTCTTTCATTGTTTCCTCAACCACCTTTTCAGCCGGGTAACCCGCTCCCCTGGTTATTTGCTGTTCTTTATCACCGAGAGCTCTCTTATGAAAATCTGTAAAAGTAAGACCCGGCATTAGAGCGGTAATATAAACACCTTTTTCACGGAATTCATACCAGAGTGATTCGGTAAATGTGGTCACAAATCCTTTTGTGCCGGAATAAACAGCCCCGCCGGGATAAGCAAGTCGGGACAGAGCCGAGGATACATTTACCAGCGCGTCACCCTGTCCCGCGTTTCGCAGGAACACATAGGATAATCTGATAAGAGCATTTATATTAAGCGCGATAATGTTTTCGTGGATATCAATCGGCAGCCCGGTAAAACCTGAATGAATCGAATAACCGGCGTTGTTCACCAGGAGGTTGCACCTGTTTTCCGCTAAATGTTTCTCTACCTTTTCAAGAGTATCTTTCTCTGTCAGATCGCCGGTGAGATAGCTGAACCGGCTTCCAAGTTCATTTTTAATATTCTTAAGTTTTTCCTCATTCCTCGCTACGCCGGTGATTTCATATCCTTCTTCAGCGAGTCTGAGTACAAATGCTTTCCCTATTCCTCCGCTTGCTCCGGTAATAAATGCTCTTTTTCTTTTCATAAACGGATCAGCCTTTTCGCCACGAAGAAATAACTGTTATTTGCTTTTTCATTCATTATGATCTTTTGTTCTGTAGAATCTTATTTCAACTTTTTCTACCGTCGCGAGTCCCTCGATAATTACATCGTCAACAATCGGCAGAAATTCCTCAATTTTTTCGAGGGTGTCAACAATCTCAATTACGACCGGAAGATTATCCGAGAGAGTGAGTATTTTGGTGGTGTGAATTCTGCTCTGCGTACCATAGCCCTCCATACCTCTCAGAACAGTGGCTCCCGCCAGTCCCGATTCTTTCGCCTTCAAAACTATCCATTCATAAAGGGGCTTTCCTTCATACTTGTCCCGTTCCCCGATATAAATTCTGAGAAGATGACCCTGTTTTGGTAAAATCATATTAACCTCTCATTTTATTTGGAAAGAGAAAATCCCAGCCAGACACCGCCAAATCCGATAATTACATGCAGCAGAAAATTTAATCCCGCGGTAAACATCTGACCATCCCGGGCAAATTTAAATATTTCGAGTCCGAAAGTTGAAAAAGTAGTAAACCCGCCGAGAAATCCGATAAAAACAAACATTCTTAATTCAGGTGAAAATAACTGCCGGTTTTCAGATAATCCGGCAAGATAGCCTATAAGAAAACACCCGAGAATATTTACCGTGAGTGTTCCGAGAGGGAAAAGGGCTTTGCTGAACATTCTCTGCATTAAAACCGATGTGCCATATCTTAATACTGAACCGGCAGCTCCGCCAAGTCCGATTATAAGAATTTTAATCATTAGTATCTCCGTAATAATCCTGCCACAAATTTAATAAATAGAAATGTGTTATGCTTTCCACGCTGAAGTTTAAACAAAAATCGGGCATTAATTATCAGCCGTTTTTATCGCGTATCACCATGATGATAACATAATCTTTCCCTTCTTATTCTTGGGAATTCGAAAAACTCTTTCTTATCACAGGCATCTCTATGGGAAAGTCCCTCTCACCCGCCCGCGGACGCTTTCAGCTTTCCACCTTTATCTGCTCTTTGCCCTGCCGAAGGTTCCGAATATAATTCAGCCACCGGAGTATAATTGTAATCATAAACGTGCCAGCCGGAACAAAGCAAATTATATATTCCAGATTGTGCACCAAAATGGCAAAATTTTATGTAACCATCAATTTACCGGGTAATTCTGTCCTGACTCTGCCAGTTAATGAGTATGATTATTTTTCTGAGTTTCCTTTTAGTTCCGGCTCTGCCTGCTTAGGGGGTAATTAGACGGAAACTCAGCTGGTAGAATTTACATGATAATTTGCGCAAGCGCGCAATATTTACCCCTCCTTTGTAAAATTTACACAACAAAAACAAAAGAAAGCCCGTTTATTAAATAGTTTATATTCTGGTATAATATTTGCTTAAAATGTTATGGCTATTGATGATAGAGAGAAATATTTGTTGGATAATCGGTAATGAATTCGAATGGATAAATAGCTGAATGGAGATGAATTTGCATTGTTTTTATTGCAAAAATGAAGAATATTTGTAAGTGACTGATTTATTTGAGGTGTATCATGGAAATAACAATATCTTTACCGATACTGCTGCTGATTATTACAGCGACGGTTATAGTTACAGCAGTACTTTTTAGTATCCTTTATGCCAGCAGGCGGGGAGAAAGCCAGTATTATGAAACAATCTTCCGCTTCAATGAGGAAGATATTATAGAAATGATTAAAAGAAAAAGACAGTATCAGAACCGATAAACCCGGGTTGTAATAAAAAAACCCCGGTGTTGAAACCGGGGTTCAGTGGGGATCATTTACGCGGCTTTATAAAGCCCGCATAATTTTTAGAATCTGTTGCAGGGTCCGAGACCCATACCCTGGCCTCTTCCACCTCTTCTTCCGGGGCCAAAGTTACCTTTTCTTCCTTTGCCGCCCATAAATCCGCCGTATCCTTTTTTCCATTCTTTCTTTTGGTTAGCGTCGAGCATATTATAAATATCAGTCCAGAGCGCAAGTTTCGCCTGTTTCATTTCAGCATGAATTGAAGATATTTCATCGGTAAGCTCTTTTAATTTACCTTCATCAACACCATCGGCTGTCATAACTTTTGCCATCTCAAGACGCGCAAGTTCGAGCTGATTTTGAAACTTGAGCATTTTTTCCCTGTGTTCAAGGTGTTTCAGATCAAATTCTGACTGCTGCGCGTCTGTTAGTTCCAGTTTATCAAAAAACAGCATTCTTCCCGGTCCGGGCTGGCCTGTAGCGCAAGGGCCCAATCCTCTCTGTGCGAAAATTGCTCCTGTCGAAATCATAAGCGCGAGGGTGAATATTGCTAAACGTTTCATTTTATTACTCCTTTTATTTAACTTTTTAAGTAAATTTTGTTTTCGCTTATTGGACACACCTCTCCCCAAAGAAGGTTTAAATATTTCCTTAATAATTTTTGTTATCCGGGAAAAGCAACCGTAAGTGACCTGATATTTTTCCAAAACCTGTGATATTAAAGGCTGCACAAACCACAATCCATAGGGAATAAGAATAATCAGGCTCTTATCACTACGCTAACGTTAACGTGTTGAGGATAATCCGGAAAGCAAAATTTGTCAAAAAAGCTCTCAAATAACATGTTGCCGATAATCAGGCCGCGATTCAAAATTCATATATTGGACAAACCGTATAATGCTGTATATGTCATTAAGGCTGGTTAATCTGCTGACGGAGTAATTTTAATCCAACCCCCGGTGAAAAATAAACACCCTTATCGCCATCGCCAATCCCGTCATTTTACTGTTACCCGGTTTTTTAGCCTGCCCGTTTCCTCCCCCAAAAAAGGAAATATTTCCTTACCCGTCCTTTGGGCTAAAGCCCTATAAGGTTGGTTGCTTTGCGCTTGAACTCCGGCCTAAAGGCGCGGAGTTATTTTAAATCTCTGAATTCTTCCCCTTTTGGGGCGTTTTCCTCAAACTCTGCCTGGCGAAAATTTAGGCTCTTACCAACACACTACCGTAAACATGTTGAGGATAATCCGGAAAGCAAAATTTGTCAAAAAAGCTCTCAAATAACATGTTGCCGATAATCAGGCCGCGATTCAAAATTCATATATTGGACAAACCGTATAATGCTGTATATGTCGTTTAGTCTGGTTAATCTGCTGACGGAGTAATTTTAATCCAACCCCCGGGGAAAAATAAACACCCATATCGCCATCGCCAATCCCGTTATCTTACTGTTACCCGGTTTTTTAGCCTGTCCGTTTCCTCCCCCCAAAAAAGGAAATATTTCCTTACCCGTCCTTTGGGCTAAAGCCCTATTAGGTTGGGTGCTTTGCGCTTGAACTCCGGCCTAAAGGCGCGGAGTTATTTTAAATCTCTGAATTCTTCCCCTTTTGGGGTGTTTTCCACAATCTTTGCCTGGCGAAAATTTTGGCTCTTACCAATACAACTAACGTAAACATGTTGAGAATAATCCGGAGAGCAAAATTTGTTAAAAACTCCAATAATAACATGTTGCCGATAGTCAGGCCGCGATTCAAAATTCATATATTGGACAAATTGGATAAAGCTGTATATGTCGTTTAGTCTGGTTAATCTGCTGACGGAGTAATTTTAATCTTAATCCAACCCCCGGGAAAAAATAAACACCCATATCGCCATCGCCAATCCCGTCATTTTACTGTTACCCGGTTTTTTAGTCTGCCCGTTTCCTCCCCCAAAAAAGGAAATATTTCCTTATCCGTCCTTTGGGCTAAAGCCCTATAAGGTTGGTTGTTTTGCGCTTGAACTCCGGCCTGAAGGCGCGGAGTTATTTTAAATCTCTGAATTCTTCCCCTTTTGGGGTGTTTACCACAATCTTTGCCTGGGGGAAATTTTGGCTCTTACCAATACAACTAACGTTAACATGTTGAGGATAATCCGGAAAGCAAAATTTGTCAAAAAAGCTCTCAAATAACATGTTGCCGATAATCAGGCCGCGATTCAAAATTCATATATTGGACAAACCGTATAATGCTGTATATGTCGTTTAGTCTGGTTAATCTGCTGACGGAGTAATTTTAATCCAACCCCCGGTGAAAAATAAACACCCTTATCGCCATCGCCAATCCCGTCATTTTACTGTTACCCGGGTTTTTTGCCTGTCCGTTTCCTCTCCCCAAAAAAGGAAATATTTCCTTATCCGTCCTTTGGGCTAAAGCCCTATAAGGTTGGTTGTTTTGCGCTTGAACTCCGGCCTAAAGGCGCGGAGTTATTTTAAATCTCTGAATTCTTCCCCTTTTGGGGTGTTTACCTCAGGCTCTGCCTGGGGGAAATTTAGGCAACTTAATAATATCCTTGCTTTTTACAGCAGAATATTGAATTTCCCAAGTTAATAAAAACGATCCTTATTCGTACTCATAGAACAGGTACTCGTTATCGTTCCCGAACAATTTACCAGAGAAGAATAAAGTCGGGTATAAGGACGATTACCAGAACGAGTACGATCATTTGTTCGGGATTTATTTTGGTTCTGGCTTGACCAGCTTAAGAGTGAGGAATTACACTTCCCGGGATTCTTTTTAATTGATAATATTTTTAACGAGAACAGTTCAACCAAAAAGTCCAGCCAGGGACCCTCCGCGGCAGGCAGATGATTTTATAAAATAAATTTCCTGCCATTTTGCGTAGAATATAACTGCTAACGGAATAATCGGCTTTATGTTTCTCTGGCTTATTTTTCAAGTGAGATAAAGTTTGAATAAAATCAGCCGGTCAGACTGCCGTTAAAAATTGTGACCCGGGAAAGAGGGAATCAGAAAGCTTCTCCGATACCGAGATGAAATTCGAGTGTTTCGCTAAACAAACGCTTTTTAAAGAAGCTCCTTCTGTCATCGGGATCATAAAGTTTAAATCCGAAATCAATTCGGATGGGGGCGAAATCGGAATAATATCTTAATCCTATGCCCCCTCCGACAGCAATTTTATCGAAACTGAACTCTGAAATATTTCCCCATGTATTTCCATAATCAATAAAAGCCGCGCCGCCGAATTTACCAATTATACGGTTTCTTGTTTCAACCGAACCCTCAACCATAAAAAATCCGCCCGGAGTCAGGCCTCTGAATACTTCATTCAGGTCGGCGTCCGAAACATTACCCAGGTTCAGATCAGGCACAAGCTGCCTGGTTTTCCACCCCCTGTTTGAGTTGCTTCCTCCGGCGTAAAAACGCTGGTTGGCAGGTATATCTTTTTCATTCCCTTTATAAGTAAATATATTGCCTATTTTAAATTTTAATCCGAACGCTGATGTTTTTTGGCTGTATACAGGCAGATAAGCGCTGGTATTAAAAAGCAGCTTTACGTACATCGGACTGTCGAATTCAGTTCCCGTAACTTTGCTCACAAGCCAGGTTATCGCGTTGCCGTCATCCAGGTTCAGAGATAGTGAATATCCACGGGTGGGAAAAAGAAAGTCATCGGTTTTTTTTGCTTTCAGATCAAAACCGAGTATGGCGTTCGTACTCCTGGTGCGATAGTTTATAGAATCGGCTTTAACTATTCTTGTCGCGTTTACCCTGGCCGAATCGAGGCTGTATCCATTTAAGTTTGCCAGGAATATAGAATATCCATCAATCAGATATGGATCCTGGTAATTATATTCTGAAAGCTCCCAGTTAAAAGAGAGGCTGAACGAATTAAAATAAGTGATCCTCGGCAGCTCAAAATCGAGCGTCAGTTTTGTACCATAGATTGTGGCGTTGTATTCATCTTTTCTTTTCTGAAGTGTAACATATGATTCCCACCTGGTATTTATCAGCTCACCGAAAAGAAAAGGCTGCTGGATGGCGACACGGGCGTCGGTATAACCAAAAATACTGGTGTCGCTGATGGAGAAATTGCTGATAAAATCCTGTATATCCTCAGAAGCGGCTGAAGTATTAAGTGAAAGTTTACGCGCGTCCCCAAGAAAGTTTTTTCGGGCAAACCCGATACCAAAACCGAAGTTAAGAGCGTTATTTTCGTTGTTCAGAATAAGCTCGGGAGATACCTCATTTAGTAATCCGACATCGGCCGAAATCATCATCGGTACCCTGTTGGCGGAAGTATCGGCGACAACGCTGTTCACGAGAACAGACCTGAAAAGATTTGTACGGTATAACCTGACCTGGGCTTTGCGCGCGTTAAAATAGCTATAGTATGTATCTTCTTTTATTCCGGCAATATCTTTAAGGAGATCTTCTTCAACAAGATTGCGTCCTACTCCCGTTTTTTGAACCCTGACGTCATTTATCCAGTATCTGTAGCCTGTTTTGAAATTCAGCGCGAGATCGACTTTATTTAGCATCGTATCGATTGTTACCTGCGGAATATCATTAGAAACCAGCATATAACCATGATCTTTAAGCTGACCGCTTACATTCAGAATTGTCTCTTCAACTGTATTTCTGCCATAGCGCATCGTTGAGTCAATGGAAATTATGTTCCGGATAATATTTTCCCTGACATATCCATCGATGTTATTAAGCCCGCTTATGGAAATATCTCTGAAAAATGAAGGGTCTCCTTCAGTAATCTTAAACACAAGCTTTACGGTATTATCCAGCGTGTCGACTAAATGTTCCGCGTCGACAATCGCCTCAAAAAATCCCCTGTCGAAATAAAACTTTCTTATCGAATTTATATCATTCGGAACCAGGAGAACATCAAAAATACACCGGCGGTTCACCAAACCAGGTATATTTATCAAGAAACTGAACAAACCACCCGGGCGACTCGGCTGATAAAATTATGCTTTCAAGATCGGAGGAGGGAATTGATTCATTTCCCTCAAAGCTTATTTCCGTGAGTTCGTAATCTTTCAGATCCTGGGCTTCATACGACGCGGAAAATATTATTATCAGCGTAATAGTCAACCTGAGAAGATTCACAATATTTTTTATATAAAAATGCTCTTTTTTCAATTCGTTATCTTAACCCTGGTTCCAATCTTTACCAATTCGGCAAGTTCATCAATATTTTTCATTACTCAAAGCTATAGAGCCGTTTGTCCAGTTAAATATAAAAGGCAGATTTCTAAAAATAAAATTAAATTTCCCTATTCCGTGAATGCCGATATCCGCTCCAAGGGGAGTTTCCTGAGGGAGGCATTCTTTTTTATTGATAGCGGAAATAATTTTATCGTAATCTTCCTTGCTGATCACATTATTTTTATAGGCCTCGGCCGCGTTATTTTCATTTGGATAATTAAGTTGAAAAAACATGTGATACTTGTGATCTTTTTCTATTCGGCAGATATAATATTCTCCTCTCGGAGTGGCAAAATCGTTGCCATTCGTTTTTACTTTCGATCGGTTTTTTCCAAATGCGGCCTTATATTCTTTAATCAGAGTATCACCGTAATAAACATATAAACGGAGCCTGGATACACTTACAAGAATATTAATATCCTGTAAGTCAGATATCCGCTGACCGGAAAGATGCTCTTCGAGAGTAGACTCACGCGTATTTAAAAAAATACCGTAAGTCAGAACCCCGGCAAAAAAAATAATGATGCTGCACAAAATGTAAATAATATTCTTTAACACAGATACCTGTACTCCGGATAAAAATATCCCGCGTCAAAATTTAATAAATTATTTACAAAAATATAATTTATCAATCACCGATTTAATGGTCTGACAGGTTTTATTTTGAGCGGGGGGAAGCTGAAAACTTAACCACAAAGAACACAGGGAAGGCACAAAGGGCACAAGGAGAATAACTCCGCGCCTTCAGGCCGGAGGCGCCTGGCGAAGATGACCACATTCAAAGGGCTTTAGCCCAAAGAACGGTTGACCGGAGAATAACCCTCCGCACAAAATCCAATCCCGCCACTTTCTGAACCATGATTAAAGGATTTATGGATTACATGATTATTTTTCGGTATCGTTTATAAGCTTATTTGATCATGTTGAAACGCGAAAAACGAAACAATTCCTCTTTTTCATCCCACAGTATTCAAAAAATTCAACGTAATAGTTCTGTCATACCCTGTAGAGACAAGGCATGCCTTGTCTCTACGAATGGCAAAAAATATCTTTTCCGGAAGAAAGAACACCTATTCCCTCTGTTACACCATATAACAAACTCTGAATTATATTCGGAACCTTCTTTAAGGCAGTTAACCAAAAAAGAAGAACATCACTTCATAAATAAAATTTTGCCGCTTTTATAACCTGATTTTGTTCGGAGTATGTAATAATAAATTCCGGACGCGATGTTTTCAGGTTCATAAAATATATTCTGCCAGCCAGGGGCAAAATGATATTCAGTCGAAAATATTTTTTCTCCTGTTGCCGAGAACAGGTTAAATAACACAGCGGATTCAGATGGCAGGTAAAATGGAATTACCGTGCCGGAATTAAATGGATTGGGATAATTATTTAGTACAACAAATCCGCCCGGCAGGTTTATATCAACAGTATCGGGCCGGGGATGCCAGCCATGGGGAAATGTGAAGATCAGCATATCATCAATATAGCCCCTCCAGAAACCAAGGGTATGACTCTGCGGATAAACTGCCCATTCAATCTCATTACCATTATCAATGAAAGAATTTTTCAGCTTTTCAAGGTCATATTTAAGCCATTCATAAGACCCCCAGATCATGTGTACTTTTATACCGGGGAGAGGTGTTTCTTCAAATAATCTCAACACCTCAACATCATTGGGCCATATTGCCGCCGACTGCAGCCCGATATTACCGAATATTCCCGGGTAACGGTGCGCTGTAAGAGCGCTTATATTTCCACCGAAAGATGCTCCGGCCGCCAGTCTGCTCTCTTTTTTCGCAGATGTGGAATAGAGGCTGTCTATCCTCGGAACAAGTTCAAGGGCCATAAAATCGGCATATAACTTTCTCCATTTGAAGGCGTACTCAAAATTTCTCACCGAAGGAGTAATCAGCACCGCGATGAGAGGGGCAATTTTCTTATCACAAATCATGTTGTTTAATACATTAAAGATTCCGGAATAGGCGATATAGGCTGAACCATCCTGAAAATAAGCGACAGGATATTTCTCTTTTTCATTATATCCCGGCGGGAGATAAACAGTTATTTTATATTCCTGACCGGTTATCTCACTTTTCATCATCCACAATTGTTTTAAGCCGGCCGGCACTCCGCTTCGCTGAAAAATTTCTTCGGGCTGAATAAAACCGGGCATGGCAAGTTCGCTTATTTTTTCCGCTCCATAACTTATGATGTTATTATTTTCCGCATCTCTCTGCCAATTAGAATCATTAACAAAAAAAAGATATTCCAGCCGGGCTTCATCTTCGAATTCTCCTGTATAGTAAAAAAGATCGCATCCCTCAATTCTTGTGAGTGTATCAGATGTGGTTTTCCAGTCATTCATATCACCGGCAAGCATAATAGAAGTTACATCACCATAATATAAGAATGTCGCGTAATTTCCTTCTATCAGAGGTATGCCCCTGTTTCGCGCGAAGGTAATAAAGCTGTCAGCCGCAGCCGGTCTCGCGTCAATATCAAGTGATCGCGCGTGATTGACGAAGGAGTTGATCAGCTCCTGCGAAAACAGCGAATTGTAAATTATTATCAGGTAAAAAATAGTTTTATACATTCTGGATGTTTTTCCTTATAATATTTATATTCCCGCAATGAAAATCAATGATACAATCTGTCACCATTAGAATAACGGGGCTCTCCGATGAAAAATAATTTCGCATTACTGATATTTATTTTCGCGCTTCTGAGCGCCGCTCCCATGTATGGTCAGTTCAGCGATTTTGACGCGGGACTCTCACTGGGCGGTGGAAGCATAAAGGGAAATTCTCCTTCAATCGGAGCTATGTCGGGGGAAATTTTTGGCGGATTTAAGGCATGGTTCAGCGATGATGTCAGATTCAGAATAAATATTCTGTATGCCAGAAAGCCTGAATATTTTCTGCCCGATAACAGCAAAGGTAAATATTATCCTTTTCTCGTGGGAGGAGGAATAAACGCGTGTATCAGGCAAAATTTTTCAGAGCGGCTTCACCTTGAAGAGGGGGCTGGAATTATATTGCTTAATGACAGAACATTCAGCGACAGAAATTCCTGGTCTGCGGGGGTCAATTTTAATCTCGCCGCTGAAATTGACCTGAGGGAAAATCATCAGAAAAGTGGTTACGCCGTCGCCGCGGGAACCTCATGGGGGATAACATTTAATGATACCCGCCCGACATATTATCTGCTTATTTTGAGGCTCAGATATATTTTCGGCTGATCTCCCGGTTATATTATTATGGAATAAAGCCGCATTCTTTTTATAAAAAAAGGGGAAAGTGAAAAAAATAACTGTTTACCAGGTCGATTCATTCACAAAAGAAAAATTTTCGGGAAACCCGGCGGGAGTAGTTCTCAATGCCGACAGTCTTTCCGAAAAAGAAATGGGGCAGATAACGCGCGAGCTTAATAATTCCGAGACCGCCTTTATTCTCTCCCCGCAAAAGCCCGGTTCTGATCTGCGCATCAGGTATTTTACCCCCGTGACCGAAGTGCCTGTTTGTGGTCACGCTACAATTGGGGCCATGTACGTAAAAGCGGTTGTTGAAAATCAAAAGAGCGGTATGTACATTACCGAAACAAAAGCCGGCGCTCTTCCTTTTGAGGTTGTCAGGACTGATGATGATTACGAAGTGATAATGACACAGGGAAATTTCTCCGCCGAACCTCCATTCGAAGGCGCCCTTAAAGAGAAAATAATTTCCTCCTTGGGGCTGACAGAAAATGACACTGATCCCCGCTGCCCGGTTCAGATTGTTTCTACAGGTCATTCTAAAGTTATGATAGGCATTAAGGAGAAGAAAAAACTGAACAGCCTTAAACCCGATTTTCTTAGTTTGTCAGATATCAGCGGTGAGATAAAATGCAATGGCTATTATGTTTTTGTTCTTGATGAAGATAATGATGATATTCTTGTTAACGGAAGAATGTTTGCCCCGGCGATAGGAATTAATGAAGACCCTGTGACCGGAAACGCCAACGGACCACTCGGCGCGTACCTTATCTCACACAAAATAATTGAACCGGATGGTGATCTCTTTGAGTTCAAAGCTATGCAGGGTGAAAAAATGGGAAGACCGGGAGTGATTAAAGTTACAGTCGGCCTGGAAAATAACAGGGCCGCTTTTGTAAAAGTAAGTGGAACAGCGGTAATTGTTTTTCACACAGAAATAGAAATATAAATTTGGAAAAATCTTTTAGAAAATCTGAATGAACAATATCATCAGTACAATCCAGATCGCGCTGATTATTATTCTGCCATTAATTATTCATTACAGAAAAGCTCATATTCCGACGGGCAAAATGATATTTTATCTTATAGGTGTCTATCTGGTCTGGTACTTGACATACGCTCCCTTTCATGAGTTGTGCCACATGGCCGGGGCTATTGTTGCCGGGGTTCAATTTCTGGATTACCAGTTAATGCCCCGTATCTGGGAAGGTCAGTTTGGCGCCGGATATATTAACTCTGTGTATCAGAATAATACTCAGGAATTTGTCACCGTGATCGTACCCTATTTAAGGAATTTATTACTCCTGGTCGCGGGCTGGTATTTTCTTAATTCCAAAAGAATCGGACCTCCTTTTATTTTAGGGCTGGTTCTCACTTTGACAATTCTGAGTCCTTTATATGATACTTTTAATAATTACTTCGCTTATTTAACCGGAGCAAAAAATGATTTTAACGCCCTGACAATTTCAGGAGGAGCATTCATATCTCATTTTACCGGCATTTTTATTACATCCGCATCCCTTTTCCTGCTTATTATATTTTTTCAAAAATCATATCAAAAGGATGAATGACATGGCAACAGAGTTTGAGAGAATATTGGTAAACTCTTATAAGGATGAGATGATTATCTATATGGAAAATAACCCCGAAACATTCGATGAAGCGATAAAACTGGCTGTCTGCGATAAACCTCTTTTTTCCCGAAGGGCGGCGTGGCTTTTATGGAGCTGTATTGAAGATAATGATCCGAGGATAAATAAATATATTGATACTTTTGTGAACGCGCTTACCGGCAAGGAAAAAGATCACCAGAGAGAGATTCTTAAGATACTTATGAAAACCACCCTGCCTGAAGAGCAAGAGGTGAAAGTTCTGAATCATTCCATTTCTCTATGGGAGGGAGTGGATAATAAAGCCTCGGTCCGCTTTAATGCCTTTAAAATGATAACTAAAATTGCCCGAAAACATCCGGAGCTGATCGGGGAAATAAAAAATCTTACAGATCAGCGATATATGGATACATTATCAGCGGGAGCCCGCAAATCAATACTCGGGATGTATAATTCCCTGAACAAAGAGAATAGTGAGAATTAGGAATTGGCTTTGCCAGATTAGGCTCTTATCAATACACTAACGTTAACATGTTGAGGATAGTCAGGCTGCGATTTTAAATTCATATATTGGACAAACCGGATAATGCTGTATATGTCATTAAGTTGGTTAATCTGCTGACGGAGTAATCTTAATCCCACCCCCGGGAAAAAATAAACATCCTTATCGCCATCGCCAATCCCGTCATCTTACTGTTACCCGTTTTTTTAGCCTGCCCGTTTCCTCCCCCCAAAAAGGAAATATTTCCATATCCGTCCTTTGGGCTAAAGCCCTATAAGGTTGGTTGCTTTGCGCTTGAACTCCGGCCTAAAGGCGCGGAGTTATTTTAAATCTCTGAATTCTTCCCCTTTTTTTGGGGGTCCTCAGGCTCTGACCGGGGAAAATTTAGTCTGTTTGCAGTCAAATTCATCGTAAAATGTAAAGGTTTTATCAACGAATTGAATGAAAAAAATTACTGCCATGCCGAAGTTTTGTAGTTACCCAGGGTGAGTCTTCTCCCGTCCCTGACCAAAGACAATGCCTGAGGCAGGCGCAGCACATCGGGGCCATCCCCTTGCCGGGCGTTTCTCTATGGGGCCTGCAGAAAAGAGCTGGAATTATCTTCAATTTTTCGCGAGAATTTCTTTTAACTGGTTTTCGATATTTTGCATCAGCCTTTCCATAATACGCTCCCCTTTTTCCCTGGTCGCGTATGAGGAATAACCGAGGTTGCCGGGGTACTTATTTATATCAAATCTCCGGTTGTTTTTCATATGTTCCCTGAAATCTTCCAGATGATCGGTGTCAACAACTTTCTCCATTTTTAATAATTCCGGAAAGAGGTAAAGCATAACTGACGTTTCAGCCTCGCAGCTATGGACCATACTTTCCTGTTTTTCAAGGATATCGGATATCTCTCCTTCCGAGGCTTTAATCAGATAATAGTTATCTCCCAGGTCTTCAAGCGCCTTATGGTGGTCAGGAACCCCGTGAAATGTAACAATTACCAGTTTCCTGAATCCATGGCCGACCCAGTTTTCTCCCAGGTCCCTGAATATCATTTTCATTGTTTCAGGGGTAACGACAGCCACTCCCGGGTAATCATTGTCCACGTCAAAATGGACACCATAATTCACCGGAGGGGCAATAAGCAGATTATATTTTCGCGCGATTATCTCACACATTTTTCCGGCAACTAATGAATCTGTGCCCAGCGGACTGTGATACCCATGCTGCTCACAAGTGCCGACAGGGATAAGCAGAGTATCGCCGGTTTTTAAATATTCCCTGACTTCTTCCCAGGTCATCTTCGCTAAATACATAAAATTCTCCTATTTTTGATACTGTCCTTTTAAGCAGGATACGAGTTACAAAAATATAATATTTGTAGTTGAGCCTGCCAATACAGCGGGTTATAATGTCAAAGATGAGATCCATTATTAAGTTCAAAAACCGCCCCGGTATAATTCTGTGATTTATCACTCAGCAGGAAAAAAACACTTTCCGCGACTGACTCGGGTGTTATAGGCTTTTTGACCAGTTCATTCTCCCTGTACCATTGCAGAATGTGCTCCGGGATGCCTTCAAAAATATCGGTCATAACAATTCCGGGATTGATGGCATTTACCCTGATATAGGGAGAAAAGTTTTTCGCGTTTGCCCTGGTCAAACCAATAAGGGCTGCTTTGCTCGCGCTATAGACCGCGTCCGATCCTCCATATACCGAGCTGGAGCTGATATTAACAATGGCTCCCTCCTTCCTTTTTTCTATCATATACCGCGCGAAAAACCGGGTCATATAGATTGCCCCTTTCAGATTCACATCCAGAACTTTTCCAATCTCCTCCGGGGAATAATCCAGAATTGATTTACCGGGATAAATCCCCGCGTTATTCACCAGGCCGGAAAGATCAAAACGGGTAATATCCTCAAAAATAGCGGCTGTTCCATCATAATCGGAAACATCCAGTTTATAACATACCAGGTTTTCCGGATGGTTTACTTTAAGTTCTTCGAGAGCGGCATTATTAAGATCAATGGCAATAGCCTGGTAACCTTCCTTAATCACCTTCGCTGTGATTGCCCTGCCAAGTCCTCTCGCCCCTCCTGTGATTATAATTGATTTCATATTGTTATTTTATTTCTTTTTCAGCAGCATAGTAAGATTTGGGAAAAATCGTGGTTTTCCAATAATTACAAAACCTGAATTGTCAGCAATCCCGGTATATTTTTGAAAATCCTTTTTACTGACATGGAATGGAGGCTCCGAAATAAATACCTTTCCTCCCGGTTTAATTATCCCGGAGATTTCATTGAACAGCGCTTCAACGTCCGGAAGTTCATGCACCACATAAAAGAGAAAAACAAAATCAACCTCAGTTTCAACACCAATTTTGTCAGATTCACATTTATGCAGACGGATGACCGGTTCGAGTGCGGTTCCGGTTATCTTTTTCCTGATAATATCGAGCATCCCCTCCTGAAGGTCGGCTGCTATTACCAGTCCCTCCGGGCCGACGATTTGAGCGGCCGGAATAGTGAAATATCCGGGTCCGGGTCCCAACTCAAGTATTTTCATCCCCGGATTTAGATATGGCGCTAAAATTTTATATGGATTCTGAATCAGCCTGCGGATTTTGCTGTCGAGGCCGCCCGCTATTTCCACCGGGCAGATATGATTTTTTTCTTTCAATTATTTCCCCTGGTAATAAAAGTTATCTCCGGTTTCTTTTCTTCAACAAAATAAGTTTTTATTTCAAAACTTAATGCTTCCATTAATGTAATTTCAATTGTTTTTATAATTTTTTCATAGCTTCTTTCCCGACAATTAACTCCCGGAACCCCTTCTATCCATCCAATCCAATAATCACCATCCCGCTGAATTATAGCAGTATGTTTCAAAATGCCAATCCGCTGTTATTCTGAAATAATAAGTTTTCCTGTGTAAAATCCAAAATCCAGAGATTTTTTACTCCAGGTTCCAATGTCATTATTGATCAATCCTTCAAAAACGTCCGGCCAGGGCGCCAGAAAAATTTCCCCGCCCGGTTTCATACTCCCGATAATTTTTTTGAATAACGTTATATATCTTGTAAAAAGTGATTTATCATATTCAGACGCGTAAACAATATGGTTTGAAAGGGCGGCGTTTGAAATTACCGCGCCCCATTTTTTAATCCCATAATCAAAAGAGAACCAGTCGGAATTGATTAAATAGCTGCTTTGCTCTTTGACCATCCGGTCAATTCCCCATGCCGGGATATCCTTTTCACGCAATAATTTTACCATTGAGCCTTTGCTGCCGCAGCCGATATCCAAAACCGGCGCCTTAAGCGTGTGCGGGGATACGTCCAGAAGTTTTAATTGAAATTCCGCTGAGTATTCTTCGCATACAACATTATTGAGAAATTTGTGCTGACGCATTGGTATTGCCAGCTCATCAGGATAAAGAGAGGATATCCACCTGCCAAGTGAAGGAAAGTGAGTTTCCATAAGAACTTTTTCGATATCCCCTCTTTGTTTTATCTGTTTCCATGTGTTTCGGTAAATTTTTTCGGCTTCGGCAAGTTTATCGGGAGTAATTTGTATATACTGGTTTATAAGTAAAACTTCTCTGACCAGTTTATCGACGGCCTGAGATACAAGGTATTCAAAGTTGTGTTCATATTCTTCAGGAACACCTGTATCTGCTATATCTTTTAATTGTGAAACAAAACCGGAATTAACTTCAAAAAGTTTTTCCGGGTGAAAATATAACAGGTTTTTCCCCCGGTTGGTTAATAACTGTTCCTCAATTAATTTTGTAATTGGCGTCAATATCAATTTCTCCGTTTAAACAGGTTTATCATAGTGAGTTTTTCAATAACCGATATTATTTAAAAATTCTCTCCCCAATATAAAACCGGATTCCGATATTCATATTAAGACCTCCATAATTTCCCACAAAACCTGAAATAGTCTCAAATGTAAAATTATACTGGGGCTCGGCAAAAACAGTGAACCTGTTATCAAACAGATTCCTTTCAACCGTTAGTCCCGCAAATGTTCCGATTACTCCCGATCCTTCAAAGCCCGAAGTTATATTGCCATCCACTGAACTTTGCTTTTCCTCAATTGATGACCATGAAAGTCCTCCATTAATACCGATGGCCCAAATTTCAGTCCGGTATAAATTTATCAGCATCCCCACATTTATAAGACATTGGGAATATTCCGCGTCCCCTTCCCTGTGTGATTCCAGAAGGATCCATTCACCATCCCGGTAGCCCCGCTTTTCAACAACCGGAGTTCCGCTTAATGAAAACCAGGTCGCTTTACCATAGAGATATGTCCTTCCCGAAACCGGCAGCCCGGCGCCTATCCCATACACAAAACCGGCCTTTGAATCATACGTATCCTCAAGGTTGTTTTTAGAGCTCAGCATAAATCCTGAATGCGCCGAAAGATAAACTGCTCTGTACATTCTGCCCTGGGGCAATATTGTTGTTGAAGTCAGGGTAATGAATATACAAAATAACAAGATTTTCTTAAACATGTTTTTCTCCCACGATTAATTTGTCTTTTTTGTTTACAGGATCAATTTTTTATTCAATTCCCGTAAGTTTTGATGAAATCATCTTCCATTCATTTCCGCTCCTTACATATATTGTTTCACCAAATTCGTAGCGGAGTCTGAAACTTATTGCTGCTGTATCCATCGTTGTATTAAAATTGACAAATTCAATCGCGGGTTGGGTGACATAGCGCCATCCGAACAGGAGAAAATTAAAACAGTCACTTTGGCTGAAAAAAGCTTTTATCCCAGGCATCTATTACCCCCTTGAATTCTTTGAATGAAATAAATATTTAAAAACATTGAACTTAAAAATATCCAACATTTGAAGTGTCTTCAAGGGAAAAGCAGGGGCATACCATCATTTTTCCGAAAGCTGCTCCAATATTTCCATACCATTCCATTCTCCCCAGCGTTCTGTGATTTTGCCATCCCCGATAGTGAGAATTTCAATGCCGGTGAAATATATCTCTTTCCCGGTTGGAGGCAGACCGGCAAATTCCGCGCTGAATGTTCCCCTCGCGGACCACCTTACAGCCACCTTACCCGCCGCTTCATCGACGACAAGATCATCAGTTGTCGCGTAAAAGTCGGGGAATGAATGATATAAATCCAAAATCGCTTTTCTGAATCCGGCATTATCATTATCCCGGTTATCGGGGCTGTGGTCAATGAAACCGGGAGAATGCAGTTGAAATACCATATCAGCGTTCCCTTTTTGCCATCCTTCCTCTATCCATCGAATTGTGATTTCACGAAGCAATTCTTTTATCATATTATCACCTGAAAAGGGGACCATCCCCGGATGATCCCCTTGTAAATTTATTTCTTCAAAAATGATGCGGTTGTTTCAGCTAAAATAAGTGAATATTTCCCAAGTTCCTTATGCTGACCCTGAAAATTATCCTGGTTGATCTGAATGGCAATTGAAAAATCGTGCTCTTTATAGTAGCCGATTTCAGTAATATAACCGGGCATAAGTCCCGTATGGCCATATTTTATTCCCAGTTTTGTATCGCTTATTATAACTCCGCTGCCATAGCCGAATTCGTCAGGTTTTCCGGTTTCCATATTCACCGGGGAATAAAGAAGCCGCATAACCTCATCAGGGAGAACTTTACCGGAATAAAGAGCTTTAGCCCATTTTGCCAGATCGGGAGCATTGGAGATAAATCCGCCGCCCGCCCATTCAAACTGGGGATTGATGAAATATTTACCATCTTGAATCACCTTTTCTGGAGCGGGTAGAATGTCATTAGGCCCGGAATGCCCCTGAACCAAACCGGCGGGAGTCCTGCTGACGGATGGTTCGGTATTTTTAAGGCCGAGCGGTTTCAGGAATCTTCTTGCCACCTCATCATACATTTTGTTACCGGTGATTTTTTCAATGATCATCGCGATGATGATATAATCGGTATCGGAATAACTCCAGCCTTCTCCCGCGGGATGGGCCGGTTTCGCGTCAAGAATATAAGAGACCAGATCTTCCGGTTTCCAGACCCTGTTGCGGTAATTCAATAAATCCCGACCGAAGCCGCCAAGGTATATATAACGCGGCAAACCCCCGTTATGATGAGCAAGCATTCCAACTGTCAGCTCATTCCCATTTGGGATTCGGCTGAACCATTTGTAATCACCAAGGTATTTTTCTACTTTATCATCCGGTGAGAGCCTGTTTTCAGAAATCAGACTCAGCATCACCGCCGAAACATATGTTTTGCCTGTGCTTCCCGAGAACATTCTGTCCTCAGGCTTCATCTTTATCTCTTTTTCGGGAAAAGCATAACCTGTTGCTATTTTAATAATTGTATTATCAGGCAATAAAACAGCCGCCGTCGCCCCCGGGAATGCAAACTCCGACTGAATTTTATCAAAATTTGCCTGTAACCCGGCCTTAAGTTTATCATATTTGTCCTGCGCCTGCGCGTTTACAGAACAGCAAATTAAGATGAATAACAGCAAGAATAAAAAACGTTTAACTTTCATAGACTGACTCCATACATATTCATTCATACTTTCCGGGACTTCTTTCTCCGGTTTAAACATACCGCCTGTTTAGACGCGCTTTTTATGAATATTGTTTTGAACTAAAGGTTTTTTAGTCTGAGTTTATTGTGTTAGTTTTCCTCTGAAATGAAAAATCGCATTTTCTCCATTATCTTTTCCACAAAAGGAACGAGCGCCCGGTTGTCATTCAGAATTTTTTCCACAATCATTGATTTTAAATTATTAAATGATTTTTTTGGTTCCGGTTCGTATGAAATATCATCGGCGGTAAGCATTATAAATGATTCAGTGAGTAAACTATCAATATCATTGATCTGTCTCAATTGTTCAATTACATATATACTGTTTTTCATTAAGAAATGTCGGCAATAAAATTCTGCTATTTCTGAGAGCGCGCCGTCAGATTCATCAATTATTCTCATAAAAAGTTCGAACCGCAACTCAAGAGGAGCGCTCACAGAATAAAGGAGAGAGTCGAGCAGCAGGAATGTTCTTTCATCATCTGATACTGTTAATTTACCGTAATAATATAGCTTAAAATCGGGGAACAGATCAGGATCATTGAGCATCGCAATCTTTTCCGCTTCGGGAATCTTTGCCCAGGCGGGGGAAATATCAGTTTCCCGGCCTAAAATATTTCCTGTCAAAAGTAAAAGGCAAAGCAGGATCACTCTCATTTTTTATCCGTCAATAAAGTTGTAATGAAATTCATGTAAAGGTAAATATTTTTCGGCTCTAATGTAAAAAATAAACTGGCAAAAACAGAAGTGAAGAGTAAAAACACTTACTTTGATTTTAAAAAACACGATTTCGATTAGGACTTCGATTACTACCTAAGCTGGTCAGACCGGTACCAAAATAAATCCTAAACAAATGATCGTTCTCGTAATCGTCCTCGTACCCGGCTATATTTTTCTCTGACGAATTTAAAAGTACGATAACGAGTACCTGTTCCATGAGTACGAGTAAGGCTCGTTTTAGTTAACCTGCTTCATTCGATATTATCCCATTTAAAGCGACAAATCTAAAAGTTGCCTGATTTGAAACTTTATTATCTGGTTTTCATATTACGGACACTGAATCACTTAAAATCGCAATAACTGATGATAAACTTACTCTGTTAAATTGACTTAAAGTATAAACCCAATATAAATGTCTGTTATTAATAAAGTCCCGGAAGATTGTAAAATTTTCAATTTAATAGAGCAGGCGAACTTGTTTGATCACTGCTGCCTGAAAAACTGTTGTCAATAAAAACAACGTATAATAAATAGTATTATGCTATTACCAATGCGGGCAATAGGGATATATTTATAATAAATCAGATAAGATTATTAGTTAAAAAGGTTGTATCCCGGCATTGACTTTTTAAGGAATTATTTTAAGTTCTAGGATACATTACAGAAGATCGGGGAACAATAAATAAAAATAACTGATAAATTTCTTCACAAAAAGCTTTTCAGTATCAAAAAATAGGATGTTCCGATTATTATCATGCCTTTTTATTGAACATAAACTGATATTATTGTGTTGATAATAAAATATTCTGCATTTACAGGTAATATGTTGATTACAGGCTTTAAAGGATAAATTATGATTTTTAGATAAGACAATGAGTTATTTCTCTTTATTTCGGACCATTGCCGCAGAATTCCGGGGAGTGAGAAATGAATATACAGAGTTACATCAAAATATATAAAAATCCAGATTCAAAATTATTATTAAAGGGTGTCATCAATTTTTCAGGGAAAATTTATCATTTCGATAATGAAGGGAATCTCCTTAACCGGCAACAAAAAAAAACGGAAGCAAATGCAAAATTACAAATACCTGCAAACTTAAGATGGCAGTTAAGAACACCAGTATACTATTATAGAGTATTTTCAAAAGCTGTTTCGAAATCTGTTGTAATCTTAAGAAACCCGGGATTGCAGGTCAGCAAACATTTATCAGTAGAAGCTGGATAAACATACTATGGAAAATCAATCGGAAAGCAAAACACGATATCAGGATATTCTGGAAAACATGTCAGAAGGATTTCAGGTTATCGGGTACGACTGGAAATACAAATATGTCAATGAATCGGCTTGCAGGCAGGGGAGAAAAAGCAAAAAAAAGCTTCTGAATCGAACAATGATGGAAGTATATCCGGAAATAGAAAAAACAGAAATGTTCGGTTTCTTAAAAATCTGTATGGAAAAAAGAACTCCCCAAAAAATTGAAAATAAATTTATTTATCCGGATGGTTCTGCGGGATGGTTCGAATTAAGTATTCAGCCTTCGCCTGAAGGAATATTCATTTTATCAGCGGATATAACCGCGCGAAAAGAAATGGAACAGGAGCAGGAAGTAATTATTGAAATTCTTAGCATAATAAATAGTTGCGGCAATACAGAGGAGCTGGTACATTCGGTTGTTGCTTTTATTCAAAAATATTCAGGCTGCGAGGCTGTCGGCATTCGATTGCGCAAGGAGAAAGAATATCCTTATTACGAAACCCGGGGATTTTCACAGGAATATATTCGTTTGGATCATCCAACCTTCGCCCTCGGAACAAATCGTAACCCGACTCCGGAATGTTTATGCGGCAGGGTGATAAAAGGGCAGTTTAATCCTGAAGACCAGCATTTTACTGAAAAAGGAAGTTTTTGGGGTAATCGCGTAACCGATATGTTTTCGGGCGATGACGATAATGAAAGTCTGCCCCCTGTATGCGGGAGCTGCAAAAGGGAAGATTACGAGTCAATAGCTCTGATTCCGCTTCATTCAGGTGATCAAAAATTAGGTCTGCTGCAGTTCAATGACAAACGACACAACCGGTTTTCAGAAAGATGGATATCTATCTGGGAAACAATAGCCGATTACCTCGCGGTCGCCCTCTCAAAATTTATCGCGGAGGAAGAAAAACAGGAAAGTGATAAAATGTTCCGCCTGCTTATTGAGCATTCTCCCGCGGCCCTCGCTATGTTTGATCGTGAAATGAAATACCTGGCGGTCAGTAAAAGGTGGCTGACAGATTACAATGTTGCTTCGGAGAGTATATTAGGTAAATCGCATTATGAAATTTTTCCCGAGATTAATGAAGATTTGAAAAAAATTCATTCAAGAGGGATGAATGGAGAAATTATCAGCAGCAAAAAGGGAGAAAAGTTTATCAGGGGCGACGGTTCGGAACAATGGCTGAATTGGGAAGTGAGGCCCTGGTATAACTCGGGAAATGAAGTTGGCGGTATTGTTATATTCAGCGAGGATATTACAAGTATAAAAGCCGCGGAAATGTCGTTGCGGGAGAGCCGCGCCAAGTTATCGAGTCTAATGAGCAATCTGCCCGGAATGGCTTATCAGTGCATGAACCTGCCGCAATGGCCAATGATTTTTGTAAGCCAGGGCTGTGAAAAATTAACCGGGTATAATAGAAATGAATTACTGAAGAATGAGGAGTTTTCTTTTGTCGATTTAATTCATCCCGATGATAAAGAAATAGTGTGGGCGGAAATACAAAAAGCTGTTGAAAGACATGATTCATTTATTGTGGAATACAGAATATTTGATAAGAAAGGGAAAATTAAATGGGTCTGGGAGCAGGGCCGGGAGGTTGACAAAAATAATAATGGAATTTCTGTCCTCGACGGATTTATCGCTGATATAACCAACAGGAAAAACACCGAAGCGCGATTGGAAGAAAAAGAGAAACTTTACCAGACTCTCTTTAACAACTCTCCCGTACCGCTTTGGGAGGAGGATATCACAGAGTTATATGAATATCTTACGGGACTAAAAAGAAAAGATATTGCGAATTTCAGAGATTTGCTGGATAAAAATCCTGAGTTTTTGTCAGAATGTTTTCAAAAAACAAAAATTCTGAATGTTAACTATGCCGCTTTAAGGCTGCATGAAGTTGAGGATAAAGAAGTTCTTATCAAAAACCAATCTAAAATTCTTACTCCAAACTCTTTTACTGCATTTAAAGAGATTTTAATTGCCCTCGCGGAGGGGAAAACAGAATTTTCTTCGGATGCTGAAGTGCAGACATTTTCGGGCAAACCGAGGTTTATATTTCTGAATTTTAATATTATGAAAGATAATAAAGGATCGATCAAAGCTATTCTTTCAACAGCTGATATAACAGAGAAGAAAAAAACGGAAATTGAACTGTTAAAAAACCGCAGGTTTCTTGCCGATCTTATTGAGAACAGCGGCGCGCTGATTTACGCGAAAGATAAAGAGGGGCGTTATGAACTTGTAAATGCGAAATGGGAACAAGTTACACATATAACAAAAATTGAGGCGATCGGGAAAACTGATCTGGAGTTATTTACCGGCTCTGACGGAAATCAATTTTATGACAATGACCAGGAAGTGTTGACCAAGGCCAGGCTGATTGAAAAAGAAGAGACTCTCAATGATCACAATGGAACGCAATATTTCATTTCCATAAAATTCCCTCTTTATGATGAGCTGGGGAAAATAAGGGGAATTTGCGGGATGTCAACTGATATTACAGATCGTAAAATTATTGAAGAGAATCTTCGAGTGAATGAATACAGACTGAGAAGCGCTTTCGATAATATGATGGAAGGTGTTCAGATTCTGGATAATAACTGGCGCTATCTTTATCTGAATCATTCGGCTGAAATTCATAACCGAAGACCAAAAGAGGAACTTCTTGGAAATAAATATAAGGATATGTGGCCCGGGATAGAGGATACATACGTATTCATTCTGATTAAGGAAAGTCTTGAAAAAAGAGTATCGCATCATTTTGATAATAAATTTACTTTTCCCAACGGCGCAATTGGCTGGTTTAAACTTAGCATTCAGCCTGTGCCTGAAGGTGTGTTAATTCTTTCTGTTGATATCACTGACAAAAAGAAATCGGAATTGCAGTTAAAGGAAATAGCGGAAAGACTGGAGATAGCGACAAAAGCGGCAAAAATGGGTGTTTGGGATTGGGATGTGGTTAATAATAAACTTGTTTGGGATGACAGGACATTTGAATTATATGGTGTAAAGAAAAATGGTTTCGAATATATTTTTGAAAGCTGGCTCAACGGTCTTCATAACGGGGATCAGGAAAGAGTTAACAAAGTGGTGCAAAAGGCTCTTTCCTGTGGAAAGGAATATGATATCGAATTCAGAGTGGTGACACCAGATAAGCAGATAAAGCATTTAAAATCATTCGCGCAGGTAATAAGGAATGAAAAAGATGAACCTGTTCGTATGATAGGAATCAATTATGACATAACTGAACTTAAAAACAAAGAAACAGAAATTTTACTGCTAAATGAACGTCTTAATGAACTGATTAATTATCTGCAGCAGTTATCTTCTACTTACAAAATTGAAGATTTGCAATCATTCGTCTCTTCGGCGGCGAGGAAAATCTCAGGAGCAGATGGGGCGACATTTGTTTTAAAAGATAATGATAAATGTTATTATGTTGATGAAGACTCCATTAGTCCCCTTTGGAAAGGGAAAAAATTTCCCCTGACTGCCTGCATCAGCGGATGGGTTATGCTGAATAAAAAGGAGGCTGTGATATATGATATTTATAAAGATTCAAGAGTTCCGGTTGATGCTTATAAACCTACTTTTGTGAAAAGTCTTGCTATGGTTCCGGTAAAAACTGATGATCCGGTCGCGGCAATCGGAGTTTACTGGAGCTTTAATTATGAACCATCAAAAATTGAAATGCAATTGATATCTTCACTGGCCGACGCGGCGGCAATCGCCATCGATAATATCAAATTATACGAAGAACTGGAAATGAGAGTTAAGAAAAGGACTGAACAGCTTGAAATAGCCAATAAGGAGCTTGAATCCTTTTCATATTCCGTATCTCACGATTTAAGAGCTCCGCTTAGGGCTATTGATGGTTTTGCCGGAATACTGGAAGAGGAATATTCGGAAATTCTCGACAAAGAAGGCAACAGGCTTCTGAATATTGTTATCAGCAATGCCCGCGATATGGCTCATTTGATAGATGATCTCCTTTCATTTTCGAGAGTGGGCAGGAAAGAAATAATGAGAACCGGAATAAATATGAAAGAAATAGCTCAGTTAGTAATTGATGAATATAAAGAAGCTGATAAAAAATCGAAGGTGAAATTTGTTGTCTCAGTTTTGCCTGAAGCATCCGGCGATACTTCATTAGTAAAGCAGGTTTGGCGAAATTTAATAAGTAATGCCGTTAAGTTTTCCTCAAAAAATGAAAAGCCGGTTGTGGAAATCGGTTCAATCGAAGAGAATAACAATGTGATTTATTATGTCAGGGATAACGGAGTAGGTTTTGAAAATATATATATTGATAAAATTTTCGGAGTTTTCCAGCGCCTGCACAGTAAAGTTGAATTTGAAGGCACAGGTGTAGGGCTCGCGATTGTTCAGCGCATCATACTTAAACATGGAGGAAGCATCCGGGCGGAAGGTAAATTAAATAAGGGAGCAACATTTTATTTTACATTAGAATAAGGAAGCAATATTATGAATATGAACGAATCCATTATTATTGATATACTCCTTGTGGAGGATAATCCCCAGGATATGGAACTTACCCTAAGGGCATTAAAAAAAATTAATATTGTTAATAGAATTCATACTATATCAGATGGAGCGGAAGCTCTTGATTTTTTATTCTGTAAAGGCACATACTCAGATCGTAATATGTTTCAAAATCCTAAAATAGTTATCCTTGATCTTAAACTTCCGAAAGTTGACGGGATAGAAATTTTGAGACAGATGAAAAACAACGAGAACACAAAGGTTATACCGGTTGTGGTTTTAACTTCTTCGAAGGAGGACAAAGATATAGTGGAAAGTTATAAGCTGGGTGTAAACAGTTATATTGTTAAACCTGTCAGGCTTGAAAAATTTTTTGAAGCGGTAAAAGAGATTGGACTATACTGGCTGCTGATAAATCAAAATGTGACATGACATTCTCAAATATATTTGAAAGTGAAAAAATGGGTAATAAACACAGAATTTTAATTATAGATGATTTTAAACCCGATGCTGAGCTAACAAGGCGGGAAGTGTTGAAGATTGGACTCGACGCGCAAATAGAAACTGTTTATGATCGGCATGATTATATAAAAGCCTTGAATAACTTCAAACCAGATCTGATTTTGTCTGATTACACGATGCCCGAATTTAATGGTTTGCAGGCTATGGAAATTGCCAGAAAATTCGATCCTTTTATAGTCTTTATTCTTGTTACAGGTTCGGTAAATGAGGATACAGCGGTTGAATGTTTAAAGGCGGGAGCGGATAATTACGTAATTAAAGAACATATAAGGCGCTTAACCCAGGCGGTTAAAGGAGGTATTAAAAGTAAAAAGCTCGAAAGGGAAAATAACGAATCCGCGCGGAAACTTACGGAAAGTGAAGAAAAATACCGGCTTTTGATTGAGAATTCGAATGACGCTATTTATTTGCTCTATGACAGGCATTTCGAATTAGTGAATAAAAAATTTGAGGAGGTGACAGGCTGGACACGAGAGGAAATGAATACTAAGGATTTTAATTTTTTAAATTTAATCGCTCCTGAAAGCCGCGCATTCATTGAAGAACGTTCTGAAAATTCGGCAAAAGGGGGAAATGTTCCCACAACCTATGAGTTTACCGGTATCTCAAAAGATGGAAGGAAATTTGAGGCCGAAGCCTCGGTAACTTATTTCAGATATAAGGAAGGGATCGCTACCCAGGGTATCATCAGGGATATTACAGAACGTAAAAGAGCTGAAGAGGTAATCAGAAAATTATCCCAGGCGGTTGAGCAAAGCCCTGTTTCAATTGTAATAACTGACCTTAACGGGAATATTGAGTTTGTTAACAAAACATTTGAAGAGTTAACCGGTTACAGCCTGCCGGAAGTTTATAAAAAAAATCCAAGCATACTTAAGTCCGGACATACCAGTCGTGATGAATACAAGATGTTGTGGGATACTATTTCCTCAGGAAAAACATGGAGCGGAGAGCTTTTAAATAAAAAAAAGAGCGGTGAATTATTTTGGGAAAAATCGGTGATTTCGCCAATGAAAAATCATTCAGGGGAAATAACCAACTATCTGGCAATAAAACTTGACATTAGCGATAGAAAAAAAATGGTCGAAGAACTTATTTTGGCAAAAGAAAAAGCGGAACTTTCAGATAAATTGAAATCTGAGTTTCTGATTCAGGTATCGCATGAAATAAGAACCCCTCTGAATGTTATCACCAGTTTTAATAATATGTTGAGGGAAGAAGTTATGGGGAAAATCGATGAGGAAACTTTTGATGGATTTAACCATACCGATTCCGCGGTAAAACGTATAATCAGGTCTGTGGAGTTAATGATACATATCTCAGAATTATATGCCGGGGCTTTTGAGTATGAACCTGAAGTTGCTGATATACCGGGCATAACTAAAGAAATATTCCTGGCGCACCGGGAGGATGCCTTAAATTCGAAACTGAAATATCTCTTTTCTCCCGCTGAAAAAAGAATGTTTTCATTTGTGGATAAATTTTCAGTCGAAGAGATACTTGATAACATTATTGACAACGCGATTAAGTTTACAAAACAGGGGGCGGTGAATATTTATTTTGAGGATAAAAATGATAATGAATTTTTCCTCATAGTTTCAGACACAGGGATTGGAATTAGTCCCGACTATCTTAAGGTTATCTTTGATCCGTTTATGCAGGAAGAAAGGGGATATTCAAGATCATTTGACGGCAATGGTTTAGGTCTGCATCTTTCAAAAAAATATTGCGAAATAAACAAAATTGATATAAAAATTGAAAGTTTGAAAGAAGTAGGCACAAAGGTGATACTAACATTTCAGAAATATAACCCGACAAGCAGGAAATAATTTATTGATATCATTATGTGTTCAGATCAGGCTCTTATCACCACACTACCGTCAATATGTTGAGGATAATCCGGAGAGCAAAATTTGTAAAAAAAGCCCGCCAATAACATGTTGCCGATAGTCAGGCCGTGATTCAAAATTCGTATATGGGACAAACCGGAAAATGCTGTATATGTCATTTAGTCTGGTTAATCTGCTGACGGAGTAATTTTAATCCAACCCCCGGGAAAAAATAAACACCCTTATCTCCATCGCCAATCCCGTCATCTTACGGTTACCCGGTTTTTTAGCCTGCCCGTTTCCTCCCCCCCTAAAAGGTTTCCTAGTCCGTCCTTTGGGCTAAAGTCCTATAAGGCTGGTTACTTTGCGTTTGAACTCCGGCCTAAAGGCGCGGAGTTATTTTAACTCTCTGAATTCTTCCCTTTTGGGGAGTTTTCCTCAGACTCTGCCCGGGGAAAATGTAGGTAACATGATAATTATATTCCTGCTTTAAATGGCAGAACATTGAATAAAGCATATTGATTTAAATAACTGTACTCGTACTCATGGAACATCCCATGGTGGCGAAGCGGTACTCGGAAAAGGGTTGAAAGATCCTTATTTTTTAAAACCTTAACAGCTAAATCGATCATCCATCAAATTTAAACCTTATTACTCTATTTAAGGAGGCTGAATCTTCCCGCAGATTTTCCGGGTTAAATCAGAAAAATATGAACAGGACTATTTGGCGCCGCCCGGATGAACAGTGTGTATTTTTCCGGGAATATTTTTATGTTTGATTCAGGGATTTATTGATAATTATAAGGAATAAAATGAAAGAGCTTCTGAAACTTGTTTTGATTTTTGTTATCCTGGTTTGTTCTGTCACATTAGCGCAGGGTGAAATCAACTTCTCCCCTCCCGATTTCGGCAATTCATTTCATTATCTGGAGAAATTCAACGCAGATGGCGTCACAGTTATGTACAATAAAGAAAACACAGAAATAATCAATAAATCGCGGTATAGTTTTCCGAAAGATGATAAACTCTTCGCTGATGAAATGCCGGGAGAGGATCGGGTTTTGTTAAAAACCGAAATCGCCGGTAAAAAATATTATATAATTTTTTCGTGGGGACCGAGTGAAGACCCCGCTTTCAGAATTTATAAAGATGATAAAGAACTGACCTATATTGGTTCGATTGGCGGCGCTGTTCTTGTCGTTCCGGGAAGCGCTTCCCTTTATGGTTATGCGCGCCATAACGGCGCGTTCGGTAAAAGATCAAAATATAAAATGGAGAAAAATAAAATTACCGAGGTAAAACAGCCTTTTTATTATGTGGGTCTGACCAGCGCCACACTGAAACCGGTAAAATTATATGATAAAATCGATGGCGGGAATGTCGTCGCGAGTCTGCCGGCAAATTATGAGGTTGAGATACTTGTGGCTGAATCAGCGCAATATGGGAGCGCCTGGTACCTGGTCAGAACGTCATTCGGCTTAACAGGCTGGGCGAAGCTCGACCAGGGATATGGAAGTCAGCCTTCGGTTAAAGGTTTAATTTGGCATGGTGACTGATTAAAGTTATTCTATTCCGTAATTAATGGAGGAATTATTCCTCCGGCCGGTTTAAATATCCGGTTAAATAATTTTATTTTCTGTCATTTGGTCCGATAATAGTTTAACTTTATAGATTTGGTTTTTATAATTATGGGTAATTCCCGGGATACGAAGAAATGAAAAGTGTAAAAAGATTTGATGAGTTAGGACTTTCGGAAGATGTTCTTCACGCGATTAAAAGTAAAGGATTTGAAGAACCGACTGAAATACAGGAAATGACCATTCCTGTAATGCTTGGAAATGAAAACAATGTAATTGCCCAGGCGCAGACAGGAACAGGAAAAACAGCCGCATTCGGTCTGCCCCTGATTGAAATGATTAATCCTTCTCAAAAGAAGGTTCAGGCGATAATACTGGTTCCCACACGTGAGCTCGCGATACAGGTGGCTGAAGAGATAAACTCTCTGAAAGGTAAAAGAAAAATCGGGATAATCCCGATTTACGGTGGGCAGTCAATAGATCTCCAGTTGAGAATGTTAAAAAAGGGGGTTCATATTGTAGTGGGTACTCCCGGCAGGGTTATTGACCATCTTAACCGCAAAACACTTAACCTCCGGAATATTGACCACCTTATTCTTGATGAAGCGGATGAAATGCTCAATATGGGTTTTATCGAGGATATGGAAGAGATAATGAAACACACCAATACCGATAAAAAAACGTTGCTTTTCTCAGCGACAATTCCGGCGAAAATTAAAGAACTGGCCTCAAAATATATGGATGGTTATAAACTGCTTTCGGTTAAGACAAAACAGCTTACCACCAACCTGACCGAGCAGATATATTTTGAAGTGAAGGTGGCGGATAAGTTTGAGGCTCTCTGCAGAATAATTGATATTGAGGATGAATTTTACGGGCTAATATTCTGCCGCACAAAAAGTGATGTCGATTCGGTAGTCACCCATCTCCAGGACAGGGGATATGACGCCGACGCTATTCATGGTGATATTACGCAGAACCAGCGAGAAAAAACTCTTGATAAATTCAGAAAACAGAATATAAACATCCTGGTAGCCACCGATGTTGCCGCCCGGGGAATAGATGTTATGGACCTTACCCATGTTATAAATTACTCTCTGCCTCACGATCCGGAATCCTATATTCACAGGATAGGAAGAACCGGCAGGGCGGGCAGGGAAGGAACGGCCATAACATTCATCACACCTGCCGAATACAAAAGGCTGATGTTTATACAGCGTATAGCGGGCGCTGATATTAAAAGGTCCAGCATTCCCAAAGTCGCTGATATCATAAATGCCAAAAAAGCAAAAATAGGTGATGATCTCAATTCCATCCTCGAAGAAGGACTGGATAAAAAATATTATAACTGGGCTAAAAATCTTCTGGAAGAGAATAATCCCACCGAAATGGTCGCCGCTCTCCTGAATTACAGTTTTGAGGATGACCTTAACGCTGATTCTTATGGTTCGGTTAAAGAGATCGGCAAAAAAAGCAAGCCATTGGATAACCAGGGTAAAGCGAGATTATTTATTACTCTTGGCAAAAAAGATAAAATGAATGCCCGCAAACTGGTTGATCTTATTGTTGGAAAAGTTTCGATAAAATCGAGACTGATTGATGACGTGCAGGTGATGGAGAGTTTTTCATTTATCACAGTTCCCTTTGAATATGCCGAGAAGATTATCCACAGTTTTAAGAAAAAAGGGAAAAGACCACTGGTAAGTCACGCCAAGAAGGGAAGGGATTGACAGCAATAGTTGCTGTTTCGGTGTGAAATGATAAAAACAGCGGAATGATAATCACGCGAACAGGAAGAATTTCTTTTGGTAATTAATAATCGGTTGTAGAGACAAGGTATGCCTTGTCTCTACAGGTTAAAAATAATACTATTCACCGCAGCATTTTTCGGGCGCTTTATCTTTTTTCATCATCATGTGGCCCTTTTTCATATTCTTTACAGAGGCTTCAACCGCTACTTTACCCCCGTTTTTGAAAAAGAGTGTAACCTTTCCGGTATCTCCCTGTTTAAGGTCTTCATTCAGGCGGATAAGCATAATATGGTAACTGCCCGGTTTTAATTGAAGGGTTCCGTTCGCCGGGATTTCTATTGAATCCACATGCCTCATTCCCATCATGCCGTTTTCTGTGTGGTAAGTTTCATGCACCTCGACAACCTGTGCCAGGTCCGATTCCGCTTTGTAAAGGGTATCGGGCTGATCGGAATTATTAACTATATCCACAAAAAATGCTGAATTTGTTCCGGCCGGGGCGCTTCTTATCCACTGTTTTTCAAGTTTTATCGTGTCCCCCGCAAAAATAAGCAGGGTTAACATCAACAGGTATTTCATTTTTTATCCTCTTAATAAATTGTTTTCAGATCGGCTATTATTTCATCGATACTGATTGTGCTTCCCGGGTAATGTTTTCTGATTTTCCCATCGCTGTCATAAAGAGATATCCTGTCGGTATGAACATAATAATATATCACCTCGCCCGATGGAAGAATGGTGGAATCAGAAGGAACATATACAATGCCTATCCTTTTCATCAGTGCGTCAATAGTGTTCTTTTTACCGGAAAGGAAATGCCAGTTATCGGAAAGAATATCCCTGTACTCAGCATATTTTTTTAACACGGCGGGACTGTCATTGCGCGGATCAAATGATATGGAAACATATTCCACATTTACCAGCCCTTCCATTTCCGCCTCTTCCTTAATCAGCCTCATATTGTTGGTTGTAAGGGGACAGATATCGGGGCAGTTGGTGAATATGTATCCGACGATCGCCGGTTTTCCCTTTATCATTTCAGGAAATTTGACATCTGCGCTGTCCTGATCGAGCAGGGGATAACTTTCTTTGCTGAAGTCATCAACTACATCAGGCGCGTCAGAACACCCGGAGAATCCGGCAATAATAAAAAGCAGTGTGATAAAATAAATAGTTTTTCTGTTCATAGGTATTTAATCATTTACAAATTGACGGGCGTAAAACCCGGGATCAAGTTTTTCACCTGTGGCTTTTTCTATCAGCTCACTCCAGTGGTAACGTGCTCCATGACTAAAAAATTCATTAATCAGATAATGTCCGATATTTTTGTTTCCTGAAAATGAAATAAACTGTTGATTATTTTTTTCCCTGAGTATGTTATCCTTTATGTAGTAATAAAGCTGCGATGCCAGAAGCTCACCGAGCATATAATTATGATAATAAGCGGGATAAAGGGCTACATGAATTTTAGCAGCCCAGTCAGGTTCATTCCGTCCTTCCGGTTTTTTAATCATCTGGTATTTTTCAACCAGATCCCACCATAATTGATTAAGATCCTGATCAGGATTGTTATACATCTCTTTTTCGAAATTGTACATAACCTGCACCCAGCGGGTAAAGACAAGCTGCTCAAGGCGGAGTGAGTTATAACAGTCGGATGTAACCAGATCAGCTTCTTTGCTTTCCAGACCTACATTCTCTGTCATCCATTCGGGGTTGGCGGCAAGGCGTCCGAAGAGCATCGCGATAGCTTCGGTGGTAAATATATGGGCGTGTGATCTTAGCTGCCAGGGAAGTTCTTTATCGACATATTTATCATACACCGCGTGACCATATTCATGCAGCATGGTGCCCATCCAGCGGTAATTTGGCTTGATATTACAAAGCACCCGTATGTCACCTTCCCGGTCGATATCGGTGCAATAGGCATGCTGATATTTTCCCTCTTTCTCAAAAAGATCGCTCTTATCCAGAAGATCGGAAATATCCATACCGATGGCGCCAAAATAGTCCTTTGTTACTTTAACCAGGTCTTCATTTTTGTAAAATTTGTCGAGGTCAGTTTCATAAATCATCGGCCCCTGCTGGAAAAATTTATCTTCATAATGCCACGGTTTCAAATCTTTAACTTCAATACCGAACTTACCGGCGAGAACATTATCTATTTCACCTTTCAGTTTCGCGAACGCTTCACGGGTGAGTTCATCAAGCCGCCTGAAGAGATCATCAATTTCTTCCGGTTCCTGCTCGCTCAGTTTCAGACTCATTTGATAATAGTTATTAAAACCCATTTCTTTCGCGGCCCGGTTTCTCATCCCGACCAGGTTCCTGACATCCTCTTCAACCTGCCTGCCAACTGCTTTGCTCGCTTTCCAGACACCTTCCAGTTCCTTCTGATCGGTTGAATCCTTGAGAATATCATCTATCTCATTATCGGTGATTTTATTGCCATTATATTCAACTCTGAAGGTAGCGAACTTCTCTTCAACTTTGGTTGAAAGTTCGATGATCTGTTTAAGAAGTTCTTCATCAAACTGGTTGGAGGCGTAGTCATTATAAATTGTCGTAAGCTCACGGTTTAAAACAGGATCAGAAAACTCACCATGTTCCGCTACTTTTTTCAGCAGGGCAAAATCCTCCCTGTCGGAATATATATTGCTCAGATCGATCTGAAGTTTTGAGGCTTTTTCATAATCTTCCGCTTTGCCGCTTATTGTGGCGTCAAAATAGGCGAGACTCGCTTCTTTGTAAAGGGGTGGTGTTTTTCCGTAATATTCTTTCAAAAAGCTGCGGAATTCCTTTTCCATTATATCAACTCCTTATATTTATTCCTGAACCGGTTATGCCGGAACATAAAAGGAAACTATAAAATAAATCATCATCATAAAATTGCAGAGCCGGAATCAATAAGGTAACTGAATACCTGAACAATTGGAATGTTCCTCTTTGGTTTCAAAGGGATGTTTTGCCATGAGGCGGCAAAAAAAAGCCGCGCCTTTGGCCGGGTAATTATTCATAAAGAGAAGAGGACTTTCCATGGGAAATCAAAAATATTCGGCCTGTTCACAAATCTCACAGGCAGCATGTAATCCTTTTCCGGTGATGGCATTTTTAAAACTCTGTCAGATCATCCCTGTGAAGCATAAGAATCGCCGTCTGCGGTACGATTACATATCTTACTTTTTCAATCTCAATCTCAACCGCGTCCTTACGCAGGTAAAGCGCGAAATCACCCTCCTTTGCCTGAAGGGGGATATATTTTACCGCGCTGTTCTCCTTCCAGGGTTCATCATCTGAAGGTGTTCCGACCGGGTATCCGGGACCCACTTTCATAATATAGCCACCCTGGACCTTCTCTTTTTCCTTTACACCGGGGGGAAGATATAATCCGCTGTTGGTTTTCTCCAGATCATCTTCCGGCTTTATCAGCGCCCGGTCGCCGACAACAATTATTCTGCTAATTTCTATCAATTATTAATCCTTATAATTTTACTCCAAAAATTAACAAAACCCAGAGTATTAACAAAAAAAGAACAGGATTTACAGAATTGTTTAGATAAACAGGATAAATAATCGGTATCGTTTTTACTCACCCAGGGAAAAAGGGACAACACCAAAATAACCACCACCCTCGCCATCATACTCTTACTCATACACTGATTTTTTCCCATTCATAATTCATAATTCACCATTCACAATTCAAAATCGCCATTCACAATTATTTCCCCCTCTTTCCCGGGAATAACTAAAGTTTGCATGTAAAAGGAAATTTGATTATTTAGGAATACCTGAAGTCAGTTTAATTTGAAAGGAAAAAAATTATGCTCTCTTTTGAGAATTTGCTTGAAGGCGCTCTCAAACTAAAACCCATTGAAAGAGCTCACCTGATAGAAGGGTTAATGAACAGTATGGAAAAATCCGATGCTGAAATTGAAGCCCTGTGGGATGAGGAATCGTTAAAAAGATATAATGCCTATAAACAAAACCGGGTTAAAGCCAAAGACCTGGATGATGTTTTAAGAAAATATGAGTAGCATGAAATTCAAAATTATTGAACCGGCAGAATCTGAACTCGATGACGCCTTTGAGTTTTATGAATATGAATTGCCAGGTTTGGGACTTAAATTTATTGATGAATTTCGAAAAGGGGTTAAGCGGATTCTTGCTTATCCCTATGCATGGAGCCCGGTTCAGGATAATGTGCGAAAGTGTGTGCTCAAAAAGTTTCCATACAATATTGTCTCTGTTGAGCCTGACAGAATAGTGATTCTTGCCATTGCTCACCAGCGCCGCAAACCAGATTACTGGATTGACAGAATTTCCCTGTAATAAAATTGTTATCAACCCTTCATTTCCTCAGTAATAGATAAACAACACCAATAGCCATCATACACTGATTATTTTTTTAACCACAAAGAACACAAAGAAGGCACAAGGTTCACCAGGAAGAACAGGATTAACAGGATAAATAATCGGTATCGGCATCGGGTTCGGTATCGTTTTTTACTCTCCCAGTAAAAATGAATAACACCAATATAACCACCACCCTATCCATCATACTCCTACTCTGATTTTTCCCCATTCATAATTCATAATTCACCATTCACAATTCAAAATCGCCATTCACAATTATTTACCCCTTGCATTAAAAATTAATATTCATTAACTTACTACTGACTGATAGAATTTGGGGCATTAAGTGCTCGTGTAAGCGTATTATCGTTTTTTACGATATAGATTAAATATGATTTTTCATGGCCATTTAGTTGAGCAAGGTACTGATTTGAGATTTATTCAAGAATTTTCAGAGCATGAAAGTTCTGGAATTACAGAGATATATACTCATGTATCTTAAAAAGCAATTGATAAAATTAAAAATCCTGTGGATGATTTTTTTGACTGACAGGAGTATAAATGATAAAAGAAATATATATACAATTGTTCTTATACCGCCAATTTGGGTGTATAAGAACAATAACATATACACACACTTTGGTTGTCATGCAGGACAAAAAAGATTATGGTGTAAGACATAAATAATTACCTATTTTTGTAGTTTAGTGAAATAAACTAAAACAATATGAATAAGTTAAAAGTAAGAAACATAAATATTGAGAACTTCAGAAGCGTAAAAAATCTTTCAATAGATTTCAACGAAAATCTGAATGTTTTTGTTGGTATAAATGGTTCTGGTAAAACAACAATTCTTGATACTCTATCAATATCCCTATCATGGCTTGTTAATAGAATTCTACGTCAAAATACTTCAGGAAGCCATATTTCAGAAACTGATATTAGAAACAACACACTTTTTTCATCTATTGAATTAGTACTGTTAAGTAAAGGAATTCATTATAACTGGAGATTAATAAAATCTGCAAGAGGCACCAATATTCCAGAAAAATCTTCTTTAAATGAGGTTTCCGAATTAGCATCAGTTTATAAAGATCAATTAGAAAATAAAAATGAATTACCAGTAATTGTTTATTATCCAGTTAATAGAGTCGTTGAAAAGGCTTCACCAGAAATATTTGGAAAGGAAAGCCTTTACATTCTTGATGTCTATGAAAACGCTTTAGGAGGCAAAAGAAATTATCAATCCTTTTTTGAATGGTTTAGAATCCAAGATGATATTCTGAATGAAAAATCAATGTCTCGTTCAAAATGGATCAAACAGAAGAAAAGTTGGATTAGAAATAGAGTTCGAAAACTCTTAAAAATAATGACCGAATCTTTAAATGAGAGTGATAAGGAATTCGAGTATTTGCTAAAAAGATTCGAAAAGGATGAGATGATTTATGAAGAACCATCCTTTCTATTCCATGAATTATCAAGGCTAATTGATATGGTTGGAATGCGTTCAGAATCTCATTTTAAATACGAAAAAATATTTCGTGATTTAGAATTTATGTTTCACAAGATGGGGAGATTGAGTAGTGAATTTCGAGATGATTTAATAGGTGAAGGAGGCAGATATGAGGAAATGATTGTTAGACTCATTAAAGATTTCAAGTATATTTTTAGGGAAGAAGAGCTTGATCATAATATCATTATTTTCTTCTGGGAAGCTTTCATTTTTGCAAACCTTATAAGCCTCTGGTGGCTAAGTGAAAAATCCCAAAGGAGTTTAGAGCAAGTCCTAAGAAAATATAAACCAGAAATAAAGCCCCCATTTCTTTATAAAAAAGGTATTGTTGAAGAATTAATTCCAGTGATTAAAAGAATTATCCGAAATGAAATTCAACAGAAGAATAGCGCATATAGAAGTGAAGGACAGGAATTAAAGACAGTTAAACAAGCTATTGAACAGTTTTTACCAGAGTATTCATCGCTAAGAGTTAAAAGAATACCACGCCCACATATATTAATAAATAAAGGAAATGAGACTTTCAATTTAAATCAACTTTCAGATGGAGAAAAGAACCTGATTACTTTAGTTGGAGATATTGCAAGAAGACTTGCAATTGCAAATCCATATGCAAAATCCCCTTTAAAGGGAGAAGGGATAATAATAATTGATGAAATAGACCTTCATCTTCATCCAAGTTGGCAGCGAATCATCGTTCCACAATTATTGAATGTTTTTCCAAATTGTCAATTTTTTATTTCAACTCACTCGCCACAAGTCTTAAATCATATTAAACCTGAGAATATCTTTCTGCTTAACAATAAGAATAATGAATTATCCTATTCAAAAGCCGTTGAATCATATGGAAAAAATACGGATAGAATTCTTGAAGATTTACTTGGAGTTGATGCAAGACCAACAGAGTTAAAAAAACGATTACATGAGGTTTTTAAACTTATTCAAAATATGGAATTGACAAAAGCTAAAGACTTAGTTGAAGTGTTGTATAATTCAATAGGAGAAGATCCTGAATTGGTTAAAGCAAGGGTGCTAATTAAAAGAAAAGAAGCTATTGGGAAATGAAATATATTGTTAAACAAAAAGAACCGCAAGAGCTTCTTGACTGGAAAAAGAGTGACAAGATGTTCAACCGAGATAAGCCTAATTGGAATAGAGTATCAGCTGATATAAAAGATATTCTAAGAGCAAAAATTTGTTCAGAACAAGGTTATATATGCTGTTATTGTGAGAGAAAATTAAATAAAAACGACTTTCATATTGAACATTTTTATCCAAAGGATAGAAATCGATATCCGGAGAAACAACTTGAATATATGAACTTGTTTTGCTCATGTCAATTAGAACTTGAAAAAGGAGAACCGAGACATTGCGGTAATAGTAAAGGAAGTTGGTTTGATGAAAGTTTGATCGTTTCTCCTATCGATCCTACCTGTGAAAATAGATTTAAGTATACGTTTGATGGTTCTATTGACCCAACGGATAGTAATGATAAAGGTGCAGTAGAGACAATTAATAAATTAAAACTTTGCACTGAGAAACTAAATAAACTAAGGTCGAAAGCAATAGAACCATTTATTGATGAAACACTTTCAGAAGAAGAATTGAAAGATTTTGTAGATCAATATTTAGTCGATAAGGAGTTTAATTCTGGAAGATACAATGAGTTTTACACCACGATAAAATACTTATTTGGAAGATAATGAACGAACACCCAACATGCTGTATATGTAATAGCTACGCTTTACTACTACACATACAGCTGTCTGTTGTGTGCCATGCAACGAAAAATCCTGCAAATGATTAGAACGATTAAAAATAAAGAGGAATTAAGGTCAAATTTGTCAACTGTTGAGCATTATTTAACTGACGGGACAGATGATGAAAAGGATTTCGTAAATAGTCTGATAAAAAGAGGAAACTGTTTCGTTGCTTATAAAATGAACAATGAATGGAGATTTGCACCGAGTAGATTTGTAGGATATGTTAATAATTCTATGATAGTTCATTTAAGCAACAAAAACAAGGATGGTCGGGAAACAAATCCTGATATTGATAAAGTTGTAGGTTCAAAATTGGAACAACTTGACTTTTTTGAGAATGAATATTTAAAATATTGCAAGAACTTAGGAATTAGCCCAGATAATAGAAAAAGAAAATATTGGCAAATCGATTTGGGAGAATCTGATTTTATTGATAACAGCAGATTTGATGAAGGATTTCCCGAAGGCAAAATTGTTGAAAGAAAACATAAAGCACGAGAAAGAAATTCTGAACTAATAAAAAAAGCAAAACAGAATTTTAAAGAAAAAAATGGCAAACTTTTTTGTCAAATCTGCGGCTTTGACTTTGAAAAAAAATACGGAAAATTGGGGGCAAATTTCATAGAAGCACATCATACAATTCCTGTATCTGAAATGAATGTTGGTTACACATCAAAAATCGATGAAATAGCAATTGTTTGTTCCAATTGCCATAAAATGCTTCATAGAAAAAGACCATGGGTAAAAATGGATGAATTAGAAAAAATAATAAAATGCAACCGCTAACAAAATGTAAATTGCATTGCGGGATTCGTGGTGTGTCGTTCGCTGGATTCTTGCAACATCGTTCCGTCCTGCCGGACAGGAACGAGCTCCGAAATCCGCAACGACAACTTACAAGTGACCTTTGCCCACAAGCTTAAAAAAGAGAGAGCGACATGGATAAAAAGAAACAACAACTTTTAAGAGATTTTGCAAACCAAAGTGATAAACTGTTTGACCTTGGAATAATTAGAACAGACAGTTTTACTGGGGAAATTGGAGAATATGTTGCTTCTCAAGTATTTAAGTTTAGAAAAACAGACAGGGTAACAAGAGCCGTTGACGGTGTAGATTCTAAAGGGAAAAGATATCAAGTAAAGGCTAAAGTTATTGAGACCGATAAAGTAAATTATGGAATTGGAAACCTTGACATTGAATCGATTGACTTTTTAGTAATTGTTTACTTCTCTCCAAATTATGAAACGAAAAAAATAATATTAATAGACTCGAATCAACTTCCAAAAGGGAAAGTAAGAATTAGTAAAAAATTCTTGAATTCCATTGAATTTAAAACAATTGAAGGGAACGAAATAACACTTCCAGAAACAATAAAGAAAGAAATTAAAAAGTTTGGAGACCTTTATTGTAATCTTCAATCGAAAGGAGTAATCAGAAGCAGGAGGATTGTTGGTGATTTAGGAGAGTTTTATGCAAGTCAAGAACTCAATCTCATTTTGAACGAAAATTTAAATGAAAAGGGAGTTGATGCTTATGATAAAAAAGGATTGAAGTATGAAATTAAGACAAGAAGAGTTTATGAAAGTGGGCGAAGAGCTGGAAAGTCGAGAAGATTAAACAACCTTGTTGGAAAAGAAAGTGAATATTTAGTTGTTGTTGCATTAGACCGTAGTTTCAGATGTGCAGGGATGTGGCTAATACCAATGAAAAATGTCCATAATCCCAAATCAGCTCATTTGCAGATTGTGAACACTACTCCAGGAACTAAAACAATAGTGAAAAGTAAAATTGACTGGTTGAATTAAAAAAGCCAGTGGGTAACAATGTATAAAAATAATAGCCGAGACAGTAGTAAATTCAAGAGTTGTAGCCCGCTTCAACTTTCTTGTAACTTGATAGGAAAGTGCCACGCAATCGGCTAATATTTTTATACTCACCGTTAGCGCTAAATAAATGCGCTTAGAACAAGATGTTGCCACAGATGAAAAACGCGCGCGGGTTTTGAGGAAAATGATGTTAAAGCGAAAGAGCAGTTGAGTCGCGCCTGCATTCCGCTCGTTTTCACTCCTAACCGCCGGCGCTTAAAAACGAGAATATATGATTAAGTTTTCAAAAAAAAATAAGTATCGGATTGCAATTGCCGTTGTTTTATCTGCCCCACTTTGTTTTGTAATTGCGCTGCTTTTAATACTGATTTATTTATACGGAATTGATGTGCTCTGGAATGGAATTCCCGAGGAAATTAACCGGGGGCCGGGAGATGGTTTTTTTATGTTACTCGCGCCACCCTTTGCTTTCATTCTATGGCTTGTGAGTATTATTGTTATCCGCAAAATCGCGGGAAAATATCAATCACGCGAAAATAAAGTTTGGTAATACGCCATGTAAAGTGGCGGAACAAACTCCGCAAAGGACAAGCCAACTGCACTGACGTGCGTTTGGGAATCTGTTGGAGGAGGGGTTTTGTAAAAGGTGGTAAATCCTTAAAGAAAGAATTTTATCCGAATTGATTATATACTTTGGTTTTCATAAATTATATTGTTTTGAGAAGATGATCAGGAAAGGAAAAAATAGAGATGAAAAAAATATCAGCGGCAGACACACTTTCCATGTCGATTCCGGAAAGGATTCAGCTTGTTGGAGATATTTGGGATACAATCGCGGCGGAGTCGGATAAACTTGAATTGAGCGATGAAGAAAAAAGGATGATTGATGACCGTCTTCGCGCATACCATGATAATCCCTCTGCAGGCTCTTCATGGGAAGATGTTTATGACAGAGTTACCGGCAAAAAATGAAATACCAGCTCATTATCAGACCGGAAGCGGAAGATGATTTAAAAGCATCCTTTGAATGGTATGAAGATAAGAGTAAATAATGTTTTTACACGTCAAATCTGTAAATTATATAACCGGGCATAAATTAGAACTTGAATTTAATAACGGAATTCGAAAAGAAATTGATTTGAGCGCTGATCTTGATGGCGAAATATTCGAGCCGTTAAAAAATATAGATTACTTTAAAAAAGTATTTTTAAATAAGGATACAGGAACCATTGAATGGCCCAACAGCGCTGATTTTGCCCCGGAATTTTTATTTGAACATGGAGAAAAAATCAAGAAAACGGCTTAAATCCGTTGTGTTATCGTATGAGCTTTAACTCGTTATGTTTCAGATAAGCTGATAAAAGGCGATGGGTTTTCATCGGTGGAAAAGTAAAACCTGTAACGTGGGATGAAATTAAAAAGGTATAATTGGTTAAATGCCTTTCCACTCCATGTATCTGATGAAGTTAAATTTTACTACCCCCACTAATAAATAACCTTTCACAAAAAATGACTTCCTAAAAATTCATTACCAAACTGAACGCTTTGCGCCAAAAGGACAGATGCTCCAGGGAGAGGACAGATTAAAAATCTGTCCTACAATAGGTTGCTGGCGATTTCGGCGAGCTCTGAGCGTTCTCCTTTTTCGAGATTGATATGGGCGTAGAGTTTCTGGCCCATAAAATGATCGATAAGGTATGAAAGACCATTGGAGGATGTATCGAGATATGGATGGTCTATCTGGTGGATATCTCCCGATATTACTATTTTGGCTCCTTCACCCGCGCGGGTTATAATCGTTTTTATTTCGTGCGGAGTAAGATTCTGCGCTTCATCAACGATGAAAAATATTCTCTGCAGACTTCTTCCCCTTATATAACTGAGCGGTTCGATAACCAGTTTTTCATCTTTAACCATGTTATTTATCAGGGTGTTGTGTTTATCTGTTTCCCTGAACTGGTCCTGGATTATTTTCAGGTTATCCCATAACGGCTGCATATATGGTCTGATCTTGCTTTCAACATCGCCGGGAAGATAGCCGATATCTTTATTGCTTAAAGGAACAATCGGGCGGGCGACAAATACCTGTCTGTAATATTTTCTTACCTGAAGCGCGCTGGCCAGCGAAAGAAGTGTTTTGCCGGTGCCCGCTTTTCCTGTCATGGTCACAAGGGGGATATTGTGATTGCAGAGGGCGTCGATAGCGAATGTCTGTTCGGCGTTGCGGGGTGTTATTCCAAATACAGGCTGCTTATCCACTTTGTAAAACTTCTGCTTTTCCGAGTCGATAGCAGCAAGAACAGAACGGCTGGGATTTCGGAGTATAAAATATTTATTGGGCTGGATATCCCCTCTCAGATGGGGCAAAATTTCTTCCGCCTCAACTTCATAGGGAGGCTGGTAAAATTTTTGTATCAGATCATCATTAAAATCCTCCGCTATCTCCTTGCCGCTGTAGAGAAGATCAATGCTGCCGATTCTGTCGGTGGTGTAATCTTCCGCCAGAATGCCGAGCGCCTTGGCTTTCATCCTGAGGTTTACATCCTTTGTAACCAGAATAACCTTTTTTTTCGCCCGGCTCTTCACGTAAATATCATGCGCCACACTCAGTATGCGGTGATCGGCTGTATCCTCCCTGAAAACCTCCTGAATTTCTTTCTTGAGCCCTTTCGAAATTACAATTCTTACCTTTCCTTTTCCCTCCCCGAGCGATACTCCGCCGTTAAATATCAGGTTGCCGGTAATATTATCGAGTGTGCGGGCAAATTCACGCGCGTTAAGATTTATTACCTGGCTGCCTCGTTTAAAATGATCTATTTCCTCAAGCACTGCCAGCGGGATTACAATATTATGCTCATCAAACTGGCGGATGCAGGTGGGATCATGTAAAATTACGTTAGTGTCGAGTATAAAAGTTTTGGGTGTGCTTTGTCGTGGCATAGTTTATCTGATTAATTGAAAGGAATATTTGCCGGGGAAAAAAATCCGCCGCTCTATAAAATAATATTGGAATGGATTAAGTTTGAGCAATTTTTTCGTATTATAATTAATAACCGTTTCCAAAAGAGAATTATCTGTTAACCATATTATAAAAAACTTTTTAACTTTGTAAAGTTAAAAATTGGTAATATAGCTCCCCACAGGAAAAAATGGAACTTGAAAAAATCAAATGTGATTTCTGCGGATCAGAAGGCAACAAGACCCGTTATATAAAAGATGGGTACAACATAGTTCAATGTGATAACTGCTCACTGGTATTTGTTAATCCCCGGCTCACGGAGAAAGCGGTTCACGCTCTCTATAATGAGGAATATTTTCACGGGGGAGGATTTGATAAAAGTGTTGAGTATAAAAAGGAATTTGATGAAAAATCGGGCAGAAAAGATCTCATAGACTGGGATTTATCCGCGATTGGGGAGATGCTTAAAACAGAAGGGAAACAAAAGCTGCTCGACGCCGGTTGCGGGATGGGGCTTTTTCTCTGGAAGGCAAAGGTAAAGGGATTTGATGTGGAGGGGCTGGAGCTTTCAGAATATGCCGCCGATTTTGTGAGATCCAAAGGAATTGATGTGAGAAACGAATCGGTGGAAATTGCCGATCTTCCCCCGGAAAGTTATGATGTGATTGTAATGAGAGAGGTGATAGAACACCTGAGGGAGCCGGGTAAAACTCTTGAACGGGTTTATAAAGCTTTGAAAAAGGGTGGAGTGCTGTTCATGACCACAGGAAACTACGACTGTCCTGAACGAAAGCTACGCGGGAAAGAGTGGTTCTACTTTATGCCTGAAGGACACCTCTATATATTTTCCAATAAAACCATGCAAGAGTATCTTAAGAAAACCGGCTTCTCAGGGATAAAAGTTACAAACCAGGGGGACCTTCTGATGAATAAACTTTTTGAGGCAGGTATTATAGACCCCGGCAAATTTATCCCGGGAGGATTAAAAAGAATACCTTTCGCGCTGGTGAGGGGAGTGAATCACTTTATCAGCAGCGGAATGAGAATATACGCCGTGAAATAAAGTTCGTAATCTCAGATAGTTATGCCAGATTTTTCCGTAAGGAGTTAAATTCTACGCAAAATGGCAAGATTTTGTCGTACTCATGGAACAGGTAATCGTGCTCGTTCTCGAATAATCTGAGCGTTTTGAAAAGACGATTACGAGTACGATTCATTTATTGGGATTTCATTGGTTTTCTGGTTCTGCCAGTCTGGCATCGCGCTTTTGATAGTGCCCAAAACATTTTCTATTGGTTCCGGCCAGGGTTAGGCTCTTATCACCATACTAACCTTAACATGTTGAGGATAATCCAATGACAAAAATTTGTCTAAAACTCTAATTATCACATATTGCCGATAATCATCCCGCGATTTCAGACCCATAAGCTGATGGAGTCAGAAAAGAAAAGTTATCGGTTAGCTCAAGGATAATCCTCCCCCGTCTTCAAAGAAAAACACTTTGAATCCACCCCCTCCGGCGGGGGATATTCCGATTGTTCGGATATACTTAAAAATGTTCCCCTTAAGGGCGTTTTCCTCAAGCTCTGCCTGGGGAAAATTTAGGCTCTTATCACCATACTAACCTTAACATCTTGAGGATAATCCAATGAGAAAAATTTGTCTAAAACTCTAATTATCACATGTTGCCGATAGTCAGGCCGCGATTTCAGACCCATAAGCTGATGGAGTCAGAAAAGAAAAGTTATCGGTTAGCTCAAGGATAATCCTCCCCCGTCTTCAAAGAAAAACACTTTGAATCCACCCCCTCCGGCGGGGGATATTCCGATTGTTCGGATATACTTAAAAATGTTCCCCTTTAGGGCGTTTTCCTCAAGCTCTGCCTGGGGAAAATTTAGGCTCTTAACAACATACTAACTTTAACATCTTGAGGATAATCCAATGACAAAAATTTGTCTAAAACTCTAATTATCACATATTGCCGATAATCATCCCGCGATTTCAGACCCATAAGCTGATGGAGTCAGAAAAGAAAAGTTATCGGTTAGCTCAAGGATAGTCCTCCCCCGTCTTCAAAGAAAAACACTTTGAATCCACCCCCTCCGGCGGGGGATATTCCGATTGTTCGGATATACTTAAAAATGTTCCCCTTTAGGGCGTTTTCCTCAAGCTCTGCCTGGGGAAAATTTAGGCTCTTAACAAAACACACTAACCTTAACATCTTGAGGATAATCCAGGGAGCAAAATTTGTCAAAAACTCCAATTAGCACACCTTGCCGATAATCAGGCCGCGATTTCAGACCCATAAATCTCTTTCTGTTTCTTCTGATTGAAGTGATTCTGTATAAGATTTTCTCGCAAAAAGATTTTGCCCGTATGAATATAGATAGCGGACTTTTCCGAAATCAATTTCGATTATAGAAATCCCTAAGGGATGACAGTAAATTCATGAAATGATTTTCCGGGCAATTTTTTCTGATGCAGGAAAAAAAACCGGCTCCTTCAGCAACACTTTTGAATACCGGGGAGCCGGTCCACCATCACACTACAAGAGGAAAAAACAGGGAATATCAGATTTGCCAGAGTTTCAGTTCACCATCTGAATCAACATACTCAATGGATGAATTCATTGAGGCCAAATCGATAATCAGCCTGCAAAACAGTTCACTGTTTTCCCATTTAAGAATAACTGATCCTTCATCTGAATCAGGAACAGAAAAATTACCGTTAAAGGCGGGGTAATCATTTCTGAATCGAATTAGTTCGAGCAGCCTTTTAACAACCGTTTTTTTGATTGCCTGCTCAACTTCATCGATTGAAAAATTGTGGCGGTTTATTTCACGCCCGTCGGTTTTGGCATTTTCATTATTAATATCATTCGCGCCGGCCAGAAGTCCTACGTAATATACCTGCGGTATTCCGGGAGTAAAAAACTGAAGAGCACGGGCGGCAATATAAGTATCATCATCCTCACCAAGGAGTGAATAAATAGTTCCCCGTATCTGATGCACATCAAATCCGTCGGGCGATTTATGTTTTGATGATTTTATTCTGCTTAGATTGGCGCCCCGTTCCAGACATATATCGACCACATTCCGGGCAGCTTCACTATCCGCAATATCATCCAGATCAGGTTTTACAGGAATGCCGTCATGGCAGTCGAGCATGGTAAACTGTTTTTCAGGCCTTTCATTCAGATACTTTTTGAGAGCTCCGCTTTTTTTTGTGAATAAGGTTTCAAGTATCAGATATGGCAGAATAAAATCATATATCCAGTAGCCTTTTTCCGCCATTTTGTATTGTCTGCTAAAGTGAGAATGAAGCTCCGGAAGCAGTGTAATCTCTTCCCCTTGGGCGAGTTCGGAAATTTCTTTCATAAAATCAAATATTTCCGGTTCCACAAAAAAGCAGCTTGTGTCCCTCTTCTTTATAACATATCCGACCGCGTCGAGTCTTACCGTGCCCACATTATATTTGTGAAAATTCTTTAAAATTGAGGAGAACATTTTTTTTGTAACCGGCGAATTGATATCAACATCTGTCTGTTCCGAAGGGTCGGTTTTTCCAAAGGTTGTCCAGACTGTGATCTCTTCTCCTGAATCACCCTGTCCATAAGTGGAAAAAGGTTTTTCCCTTCTCAAAAATATCTTCTGAATTTCATCATCTGAAGGAATTCCTTCGGGCCAGACTTTTTCGGGTGTAATAAACATTCCGGAATATTCCGATTCATCTCCTTTAGCGAGGTAATCTTTGAAATACTCTGATTTGCGCGAGATATGATTCACCATAAGATCGAGCATTACGGGAAAATTTTCTCCAATTTTTTTTATATCCTCCCAGCCGCCGAACGCTGGTTCTATTTCAAGATAAGTCAGGGGAGAAAAACCCCGGTCGCCTGATGAGGGGAAGGGTGGGAGGATATGCACACCTCCTCTGAAAATGTCTTTAAAATAGCGGTTTAGTACAATATCCAGCGATTCCAGGTTTCCCCCGAGCGAATCGGGATAAGTTATCAACTGTACTTTATTCAGGGGTTTCATCAGGCAGAATTCCTCTCGATTATATCATAATTTTTTGTGACAACAAAATCGGCAAGCTGAATATGGCCCGCGATAATTTTATGCTCAGTCCGCAACACATTTTCAATAAACTCGTCAAAGGCTTCACCACCCCTGTTTCTTTTTCTTCTGTGCTCAAGGGTGTCAAGCCGGTTGCGGGCAATAAAGACCCTGCTATCCGCATTTTTAATAAGGGATGTGTAGGTGCCTTCCGCAATAACAACCTTTATATTCTCCAGATCAATATTTTCCGATCCAACTGTGTTTGAATTATAATCAATCAGAGGTTTTACCACTTTGTTTTTGCCTTTAACCGCGTCCGAAATATTGTCCTCAAGCAAATCGAGATTAACCTCAACATGAGGCCCGAGCCATTCGGGATCTTCCCTTCTTTTAGCGTCATTAGCTTTCGGCGGAAGTCTGAAATAATCATCCTGCCCGAAAACAACCGCGTTTATTCCGGAATTTATCAGCTCATCAGCAATTGCGCGGGCTGTTTCCGATTTACCGCTGCCCGATTCTCCGGCAACGGTGATAATATATCTTCCGGCTGAGCGGATAATTTTATTTTTCAGACTTGAAACAATAAGCGCGGCCGCTTTTTTATGGTGTTCTTCCACAATTATTACATCACCTTTCATCAAAACTCCGAACTAAATATCATAAACAAAATGGATAAATATTATTTACATAAAGATGTTCAAAAAAAATAAAGCAGTTATACCAAAATTATTGGAGAGGCATTATCACAAGGTATAACCGCCTAAAATAGAAGCGTTTACCAGAAACTTATCACAAGCGCGCCGGTCAGAAGAAGCAGAACAACCGAATAATAACGGTAATTCAGATACCAGGGCTGCTTAGCCAGCTCTTCTGTTTCCTTTCTGAAAATACTCGGAGTCCAGAGCAAAGTTTCATCCTCATTGCCTGAAGGAGTGACAATAAGACTGCTGACAAATAAAATGATAAGGGAAACGATAAAGAGTAAAACCGCTATATAAAGAAAATGAAGGTGAAACCACTCAAAAACCTCAACAGCGAGGAAAGTGAGAAACCCAACCGCCAGTCCGCCCACAAGTGTAATAAACGCGCTGTTTCCATTTGCCTTTTTCCAGAATATACCAATCATAAAGAGGGCTACCACAGGGGGTATGGCATAGGAGAGAACCTTTTGCAGATACTTAAAAAGTGAAGCGAAGTTTTCAATCTGCGGAGCCCACAGCGCTGCCAGAATCATAAAGAGAGCTGTGAATCCCCGCCCCACCTTCATAAGCTGTTCACTGCTTAAATTCGGCTTCTTCTTTGATACAAAGTCCATCGTTATCAGGGTTGAGGCTGAATTAAGAGTGGAATCAATCTGTGACATCAGGGCGGCAATAAATCCTGCGAGAACGATACCCAGAACTCCGACAGGAAGAAGGTCGAAAATCAGGGTAGGATAAACCATATCGGGGTTTTCCAGCTCAGGATAAATAAGTCTTGCCATCGTGCCTGGCAGAACCATGATGATAAGAACCGGCAGTTTAAGAAATCCCGCGAAAAGAGCGCCCAATCTGCCGTGAGTCACATTTTTTGCGCTAAGAGTCCTCTGAACCATAAACTGGTTAGTGCACCAGAAATAAAAACCGAGCAGAGGCACCCCGGTTAAAAGCCCCAGCCAGGGCACGCCGGGATCATCGAGCGGTCTGACGAGGCTCAGCATATCGGGGGGAGTAACAGAAGTAACCTGTTCCCAGCTCCCGATTTTTGTTATCGCGGCAACAGTTATGATAATAGAGCCGATAAGGAGCAGCACGGTCTGTATGGCGTCGGTATATATGACGGCTGCCAGTCCACCGGCAATAGTATAAATTCCGGCGAGCAGGGCCATCAGTGCGATTGTCTGCCACATCGGAATATCGGGGAAAATCAACTTCATCAATAATCCTCCCGCGTAAAGACTACCGGCGGTGTCAACCACAATATTGAGGAAAAGGGTGAGGACAGAGAAAATTTTCCGCGACCTTCCGTCGAACCGTTTTTCGAGGAATTCGGGCATTGTAAAAACTTTTGACTTCAGGTAAAAGGGGAGAAGAAAGATCGCGAAAAACACAAGAACTATGGCGGCCATCCATTCATAGTTGAAGACCGATATGCCTGTGCTGTAAGCATCCCCGGCCAGACCAACGAGTGTTGTGCTGGAAATATTGGAGGCAAATAATGAGACCCCGACAAGCGGCCATATCATCGACCTGCCGGCCAGAAAGTAGTCCTCGGCGGTTTCATGCTTTTTCGCGAGTTTCAATCCAATTGCTATTACAATAATCCCATATATAATCAGAATGGTGAGATCAATGGGATGCAGGGTAAACTCCGGCATTTTTATCTCGGATTAATTATTAAAAGGAACCTGTTTTGATATTAATCCCCGCGTCCCGGAACCGGGACACGGGGTAAAAGGAGATTTTTAATCAGAAATTATAACCAAGTGAGAAACTGATTGAACGGCCCGCTATTGATCTGGCCCTTACGTAATTAACCTGGTTATTTACAATGCTGCCTTCCTCGCATTCGGTAATTCCGAGTGAATCGAGAAGATTATTGCCATTAATAGTGGCATAGAAACTTTCAGTTATCTGGTAATTAATGAACGCGTTCAGATATACATAAGCCGGCATAACAAGTTCATTATTATCCTGGGCATAAGCCTGTGTCTGACCAATAAGGCTTAGTCCGGCTGAATGTTTGCCGAAAGAATAAGTAGGGATAAGGCTGAACATAAGAGCCGGCTGACGGCGGGGAGTGTTTCCTTCATTTGCACCGGAGGTGATCTCGGCTTTAGTATATGTTAATCCGCCGCGCAGATCGAGATGTCCAATATTATAAGCCCCTTCAATTTCAACTCCGAAAGCCTGGTAGTCATTTTCTATAATTTTCTGGGTTGTAGCTTCAAAGCCACCTTCTTCAGTAGTGTTGGCCATAAAACCTGTTACAAAAATACCGCCATGTTTGAACATGTGTTTGTAACCAAGTTCGGCCTGGTTGATCATATCTTTGGCGTTTATTTCAGTGCCGCCGGTATAAGGAAGTCCGGCAAAAAGAAGACGGTCAGCTTTCGCGGAACCACCGCGGCTGTAACGCGCGAAAACAGCCTGAGCGTCATTGAGCTTGTAGTTGGCGCCAACTGAAAATGAGAGGTAATCATATTCATAATCCACCGGCGTCGGGTTAGCGTTATCAACCGCCGATACACTCACTTCGTTAGGTGAAATGATTCCGTCATTATTCACATCATACTGAGTCTGAACATTGCCTGCAAAATGACCTGTTACATGGCCGAAATCCATTCTCAGGCTGGCGTCTACGTTGAGCTGCTTATTAACTTCAACACCTACATTAAAATATGGAGCGTAGGTCAGGTAATCTGTATCATAATTACGGTGGAGATTGCCCCAGGCGGGAACACCATAAGCATAAAGTCCGTTCTGACTAAGTTTCTGATCATTGGCGTCATAAACATCAAGCATCATGGCATCTTCACCATTTACTTCCATCAGGTATGAATTCCAAAGCCATGACATTGATATGGACTGTTTTGATAAATAATATCCAACAGTTATTTTTGCTTTGCTTATCTCTTTTGTCACTTTGAAATCATTTACAAATACATCAAAGTTGTTAAGCTCGGTATCGAACATATGGATTCTCATTGCGAGACCATTATTCTCATAACCGCTGCCGAAAGGAGTTCCATCGGCATACATCAGGTAAGCTCCGGCGCCGCCGATTGACTGGGCGAGTGACTGAGCTGTTCCAACTTCAGCAGGAAATGGAGAAAGAAAGCGGCCCGAATTAAATGACAGTCTGCCTCTGTTCTCAAAACTCCATCCATTGCCCAGGTCTCTTACAAATTCGAGTCCTATTGCTGAAGAAACGGGGTGCATTCCATCGGTAATATCAACTCTTCTGAGGGCTCCGTCGGGACCAAGACCGACTTCCTGAAGAAGATATGGTGAATGCATGGTTCCAGAAAGGGCGTCAAAACCATCGATTGAACCCCATTCAGGTGAATCATTAGTTCCCTCAACCTGCATTGGCATAGGCATATAAGCAGCGGCGCGGTCATTCAGATATTTGAAATAAATTCTTCCGTAACCGCCGTCAAATAGTTTTGTAATATTCATTTTAACCTGACCGCCCGAATTTGCGGAATAACCCGCTGTACGGGGGCCATCACCTTCACGCAAAAAACCGCCTATATGGAAGCTGATATCTTCACCGAGGGGAGAGCCATATTCAAAATCGGTGCGGAAGCTTCTGTAATCAAGTCCTGTAGTAGTGCTGATGCTTCCACCGGACACAGCCCCGGTTTTGCTTATAAAGTTGATAATACCGGCAGGTGAGTTGCTCGCCATTGTTGAAGCGGAGCCGCCTCGTATCGCTTCTATTCTCGCGAGTGTGTTATCGGCTCTGAGGAAAATATCAGCTGTCGCGAAGGCGATATCACCAAACTGGAAAACCGGCAGGCCATCTTCCTGAAGCTGCAGATATTTTGATCCGCCGGCTGATATAGGCACGCCGCGAACTGTAATATTGGTGTTGCCATCACCGCCGGATGCCTCTGAACGGATACCGGGGATAGTCCTGAAAACCTCGGCGGTTGTTCTTGGCGCCGATTTTCTTGTATCTTCCATTCCGAGGGTTGAAATTGAAACACTCGACTGCAGTTTTGAAACCGGGTTGACAACACCGGTTACGAACACTTCACTCAGTCCGAGTACGTCCGATTCAAGTGTAAAATTTTCGGTAAGAGTTTCGCCGGCTTTAATTTCAATACTTTTTTCTATTGATCTGTAACCGATATAGGCGACATTAAGAGTGTAGCTGCCCGCGGGAATATTTTCGATTAAATATTGCCCCATAGCGTCGGATGAAGCGCCTATATAGGTGCCTTTCAGATAAACATTAACACCGGGCAGGGACCCGTCGGCATCTTTAATTGTACCTTTCAAGGTTCCGGATTGAGCAAAAATAAATCCGGAGAGGGAAATCATCAGGATGAATATCAGAAAAAAGTATGACTTTCTGTAGCCATTGACCATTGTATTACCTCCGTTATTTTTGAGTAGTGATCTCATAAAATGATAACTTAATCTGTTGTGTCATGACTCTTTTGCAATTAGCATGCCATCATAAATGAAATCGCCGGTTATCGTAATAAGAACACCTTTTTGAAAAATGGGGATAAATTTTCAATTTAACTTTCATGAAATTACAATTTTCAGAGGAAAAATGGTTATAGATTTTATAACCGGGTTATCGGTTTGATAACCCCTTGTCCGCAAGTCCGACAAAAAATGGGTGATGGGAGTCAGTATTCTGAAATATTGATTCAATAAATCCCCAAGGAATGACAGGATTATAGAAATTGAATCAATCGATCACATTATCCAACCCTGAAAGGGTGAAATAAAAACAGGCCGGACATAATGTAATCAATAGGAATTATTTCACCCCTCCGGGATTGATGAAATATTAATTGACATTAAAGGTAAATTCAAGATAAGATTTCCCGGACAAGCTATGCCGAAAACGGAGTGGATTCCGGTCAGACTGCTTTGAGAAAGAAACTATGCCAAGACAAAACAGACAGTGAAACATCCTTGAATTACATTGAAGAGTTTCTGTTTTTTTCTTTATATACCATAAACTGGCATGCCAGAAGTGGAAAGTCAGTTAATTGATAATGGATAATTGACAATTGATAATTAAAAGATGATCCGGTTTTTTATTTTATTCAACATCCTGACCATCATTCTTATTCTGGTAATCCTTTTTTTTCTGCGTCCATCAGCGCCTCGGGAAATAATGCCCCGGTTAAAAAGGCAATAAGGTTCAAATTTTGAGGGTTTGCCATTGCTATTAAGGTTAAAAGATTAAAGAATAAGGTTCTTTGCCTGGTTTTTCAGTGAGAAATTCACGCATTAAAGAAATCGTCATTTTACGAAAAATTTTTGAGCTCATGGAATATTTTTCAATTGTCTTTTAATTGTTCATTGTACATTATTAATTGTTAATTGAAATTTTGCCATTTTGCGTAGAATTTAACTGCTAATGGAATACTCACAATAATATAATTCTACTGCTGCTTTGTTCCTTTTTGCTCAGGGTACTTCCGGGCGCTGTTTTATTTCAAGTCCAGCTCCTTCAGCAGTCTGTGAAAATTGGATTTGGCCATTCCCAGATTTCTCGCCGCTTCAGCATCGGTTGTAAAAAGTGAGCGGACGGTTTTAACATAATTTAACCTGAAATTGTGTTCCGCTTCTTTAAGGGGTAAGACGGAATTTTTATCGGGAGTGAATTTTTCCATTTCATTCAGTTCTTTTTTAACCTGGTCGCCGAGGCACATCCTGACTACCTGCATATCAATAACTCCGTTCTGGAGAAGGAGCATACGCAAAACCAGGTTTTTAAGCTGGCGGGTATTGCCGGTCCAGTCAAACTCCCTGAAAAATTCAGATGCTTCGGGGCTCACATCCGGTTTCCCGACATTATACTGCCTGCTGTAATGGTTTAGAAAATGATCGATCATGGTTGCTATATCCTCTTTTCTTTCACGCAGAGGAGGTATATTTATGTTCAGAATGTTGAGCCGGTAAAAAAGATCTTCCCGGAACCTGTTTTCCCTTACCATCCGGGCAAGATTTTTATTTGTGGCTGAAATGACTCTTACGTCCACCTTATGTTTTTTCTTTCTGCCGATCTTCTCTATCTCTCCCGATTCAAGAGCCCTGAGAAGTTTAGCCTGGTTATTCAGTGAAAGATCCCCAACCTCGTCAAGGAAAAGGGTGCCGTTATCCGCCTGCTCAAAAAAACCGGCTTTTTCCAGTTTCGCGTCTGTAAAAGCCCCTTTTGTGTAGCCGAAAAACTCACTTTCAAATAAAGATTCCGGGATAGCCGAACAGTTGACGGTAACAAAATTTTCCAGTCTTCTTTTGCTCAGGTAATGAAGATGCGTGGCAACCAGCTCTTTGCCGGTGCCCGATTCACCGGTGATAAGGATATTCGCGTCGACATCGGTATATTTAGAAATAAAGAACCTGATTCTTCCGGTTTCTTCCGATTCACCAATGATCTTTTTTTGCCGCAGTATATTCAGAATATTGTTTTCCAGTTTGTTCAGAGTCGCGTCACGTTCAGTAATGAGAGCTGATTTTTCAATTTGAAGCTGCCTCTTTTCAAAAGCGTTTCTGATAGCGAGGAGAAAATCGGTAGGCTGATAAATATAGTCTTCAATATCGACAGGATTTTTTGTGCCGAACCATGAAGCCCCCTTTCGCAGCAGTCCGGAGGCAAATTCCAGGTCTGTCTGGTTAAGGGTCATTTTGGTTACAATAATTATCTGTATAGAAGGATCGATCTTTTTTATTTCGGCGATAAGTTCAGTGCCATATAATCCGCCTGAAATCTGGTAATCAAGAATAATCACATCAAAAAGATTCCGGTTTTCCCTGACCAGCGCGAGAGCGTCGTTGCCCGATGAAACAATTTCTTTAATTGATATAAGATCTTTGAAAGGCTCAAGTGTATTGATTATTCTTTCCACGTCAAAAGCTTCATCTTCCACAATGAGAATATTTATTTTTTCTTTCTGCATAAAGTCCTCCTAATTAACGGGGATAAAAATTGTGAAAACCGCGCCCTGTTTACTGTTGCCGGCCTGAAGATTCCAACCGCACCGCCGGCAGTTTTCATAGGCGATATAACATCCGAATCCTGAGTTATCTGTAATTTCCTTTGATGAAATATTTTCCCTGAAGATTTTTTTAATTCCCATTTTATCTTCCTTAAGGAATTCCTCTTCAATTCCCCTGCCATTATCGGCAATTTTAATGATGATCTGATTTTCCTCTTTAACAAACCGGCTGCTGATCTCAATTATGATATGTCCATCTTTATTATGATCAATTGAGTTATTGATAAGAGGTTCGAATATTTCCCACGCGACATATTCATTAATATGAATAGCGGGACAGTTTTTATCGGGGCTGAGAACAAACCGATACTGTTCTCCTTCCCTGTAAACTCTTCTGAAAATATTATCGACAATAAAACGGAGCAGCTTATTTACATCTGTGTTGAACATTGGATTCCTGATAACCTGGACAGGGGGATTGGATGTTTTCATTCCGTAAATTACCCTGCCTATAAAGCTGATATATTTATTCACCCGCCCGCTTATTTCGGGAAAAATATCTTTGGGCCACTTTCTTAAATCTTCCTTTGCGAAGCCGATAATTTTTTCAACCTTGTGATGGGCATGATAGATTCTTCTTACGAACATAGCCTCTTTACGGTCCTCAATCTGCCGTGTAAGCTGCTGCTCTCTTTTCTGGTAAAGCAGCTCCTGCGCCTGGTCCCTTTCTTTAAGAAGATAGGTGGTCATTAAAAAAATTCCAAGCAGCCCCAGTATTATAAAACCGGAAAAAAGCAACCCGCTCTGCCTGAAAGAATTTAGCGCCGAACTTTCAACAACCCCGAGACCGGGATTGATTTTCATATATAATGCTCCCGTGACCTCACCCCTGAATGAGAAGGGAATAAGAAACAAAAATTCCTGATTTTCCTTTTGTTTGTACTGGATGGTTTCTTCGGCGTAAAGTTTTCCGGATACTTCGGAATACCAGGCGCTGACCTCTGGTCTGGATAAGTTTCCCCCATTTTTTTTAACAAATTTTTTATTTATGACAGCGTCATAAAGAGCGATTCCATCATCATAAAAAGAAGCTTTCGTCCCTTTCCCTATAATTATGCTGAAATCGGCGACGCTCCTCTGTAGTTTCTGCTGAAAAAAAATCATATCAAGCGCTTCGATGGTAGCCTGCCTGAGCGGGCCGGATGAATTATGAGTTTCATGAATCCGCTGAAACAGAAGTTCCATGGAAGCGGTAGTCTGATCCGCTATTCTTTCGGCAACATCCCATCGGTAAAACTCAACTGTCTGCGATAAAAACCTGTCTACAGACCTGTTGTTGATAATGGGAATAAGTATCTGCGAAAGAACAATTATAACAAGAATTACAATAAAATGATAAAGCTCGAAGTGGTAGAGGCTGAATTTATTTTTAATTTTCATATCCTTTTAATCCTGCTTAATTCTTTCTTTTGCGAGGGAAAAGAACTCACCGGCCGAAATTTTATTCTGCAGAAATTTATGCAGAAGACCTGAATAAACATCGGAAAGCCTTGTATATTCATTGTTAAGAGGCCTTCGGATACTCCATTTAAGCCAGCCGTCGCGCAGGGGTTTTACAAGGTGCATATTCCGCGCTCCCCGATTTTTCATAAAGTGTATCCCTTACCGGCAGATGTGAACCGGCGGCAAATAATTCCCTTTGCGCCTCTCCGGATATCATAAAACGCATGAACTCAGCGGCGGCTTTTTTATTCCGTGAATATTTTGAGATTATCAGGTTCCATCCTCCCAGAGCGGCGGCGGGTGTTATCCCCTCATTCGATGGCAGCGGAGCCATTTTAAGATTTTCCCCCTTTTCTTTAAGATTTTCCGGTATGCTTACGTTAAAAATATTTGTTACCCATGCTCTAAGGAATGGGATATCTTCTTCGAGAGCATAGATAAATGAACTGTGTTCGTCACATTCCAGTGACCGGAGTGATATTATGTTGTCTTTGTAAAATAAGGAATGGAAAAATTTGTTCAGCTTAAAAAATGAATCTCCGTTGAATAAAAAATCACTGTCATCAGATATTTTTATTCCCAGTCCGGCTGATATTTCAAGGTAATTGCATATCAGAGCTTCATAAGCTTTTCCCTGGATAACATAAAAAGGTCTGTTGCTGAAGTATTTGTTTTTAAGCTCTTTAAACTTATTCCATGAAATGCCTTCCTCGAGAATTTTGATCCATTTTTCTCCATTGGGAAGTTTTTGAATAATATCCTCACGGTAATAAAGGGCGCCCAGATCATAAAAAAAAGGAATTGTGTAAAGTTTGCCTTCATAATAACATGATTTAAGAAGCTCCGGTTTTATCTTATTTATTTCCTCTTCCGGAATATGCAACTCCAGCGGCTCGGCCCATTTGGCAAAACGGGGCATCCATATCTGATCGATCGCGAAAATGTCAATTTTACTGCGCTGACTGCGAAGATTCCTTGTTATAAGCTCCTTTCGTTTATTTGTATTGAGCTTTTCATGATCAAGGTTCACCGCCACAACTTTAATGTTGTCGGATATGCTGTTAAATTGTGAAATGAGTTTCTGATGCACCGCAGTGATGTTATCGGCATAATATATTGTTGTGACCTCTCTGCCTTCCTCACCTCCTGAATCAGAGGGTGAAAAGTAAAGAATCATTATGAATACCAACGCGATAACACAGAGTGATATTGTAATATATCGCAGGTAGTCGGTTCTGTTGAGTTTTACTGATGAGAACTTATCCTTTTTTGTCATATACCTGCCGGATTATATTCAGTCATTAAATCTTTAATTTATTCAATTTTTCATTCAAATGAAATAATACAGGGGTGAATAAATTTAAGTGTGTTCCAATATCGTGCCGGAAAATCCCTAAACAACAGCTCTTAAGCCGGAGAGGTAGGCTCAGCCATTGCCGGGATTAAGATTATGTACAGAGTAATATTTCCCCTGCCCGTTCTTTGGCTAAAGCCACTTTGAGGATGTCGGCTTTCCACAGAGTTCCCGGCCTGAAGGCGCGGGATTATTTTAAACTCAATTATGCAGGGTGTACTGAAAAAGTGATAAGTTATTGTAATAAAATAATATAGGAAATTAAGAGTGGCAACAGTGCAAGGGAATTAATATGTTGCAATAAAAAAGCTTGCACTTATGATAAAAATAGAAAACACAAAACAGATAGAAATATTTGAGTTTCAACACCCATTTGAAGCAGAATTGGACCCGGAGAACCGATGGATAAAATGATCATAACTAATGCCATGGGAAGAGCTGGAAGAAATCTACTCAAGGAACTTCGACAAAAAATATGGAGGATATGCCAAAAACGGCAGACTGGTCATCAGCGCGATATTACTAAAACACAAATATGGGTTCAGTGATATAGAAGTTATAGAACAGATAAAGGAAAATATCTACATTCAATATTTTCTTGGATTTACCAGTTTCCGGAAGGAAGCGGCATTTGATCCAAATCTGATGGTTCATATAAGGGAGCGAATGGGACATGAGCAGTTTGATGAAATGACAGAAGAGATATTAAAGATAGTGGTAAGAAATAAAAAGAAAACCGAAGTCAAAGCCGAAGCCGCGGTTAAAGATAAAGAAGCCGAACCACCAGGAACAGGAGAAGAAAAAGAAGAGACAATTAAAAATCATGGGAAACTGATACTTGACGCGACAGCAGCTGAATAGAAAATATTTATCAGGAAAAGGAATAAGAACCAATGGCAAGCCATTGGGCAGGTCAAAGGAGAAAGGATAATGCCAAACGCTCCGAAATAGAAGGAAAGTTTGGACAGGGAAGGAACGGATACGGGCTGGGTGAAATAGGGGCGAGGAAACAGGGTACATCTGGGAGTTGGATAGGAGCAATCTTTTTTGTGATGAACATTGTCCGTTATGTAAAAATAATGGACAATTTATTTTTGTCATTACTAAAATATACTATAAGAATTATGAAATCACTATTTATGAGAACAATATTAGAAAATGCAAGACAAATAATGAACCACACTGCTATTACAGGCAAGTTTACCTTTGCATAAATTCAGTAGACCCTAAATATACCTGCCCGCTTAGATGCTGCGGGGGCTGAACTTCCCAGGAGGAGTTCCTTTTGGAGAACCAATATCCCGACTTAGGTCGGGATTATGAGCCCGACACTCTACCCGTAAGCACAAAACTATTATTCGGAATTTGATTCAATAGCCATAAATTTAAGGATATTTCGAATATAATCTCTTCCACAACCGGTTTTGAACCACTTTTCTCTTTTTCTGGCTTCACTCAGAATATAGTAATATTCAAGGATAAAAGGTTTCCAGTTGTTTCCTCTTTTTGTCCAGCCTGCAAGTTTGTTGTTATGTTGAAAAAGTCTTTTTTGAAAGTCCTCAGTTGACCCGGTATAAATCAGACCTTCAATTGACCTGATAACGTAAACCACATACATTTTTTCCCTCGGTAATTGTATTTAAAATGAAAAAGCCGATCAGACTCTCCTGACCGGCTTTTCTTAGTAGCGGGGGCTGGACTTCCCCAGGGGGGTCCCCATGGGAGAACCAACAATCCGCCGCGGCGGATTATGAGCCCGACACTCTACCCGT
>CAXXGF010000062.1:0-229137 GCA_963677445.2 Melioribacteraceae bacterium
GTTTACCTGTTCTTTGGTGGTGACAAAATATTTTGCCGGATAAATAGCTGTGGATTCCACCTCTTTAATGGTGTTGCCCGAAACAGAGTCGATGATTGAAATTCTTTCAATTTCATCACCCCAGAATTCAATTCTTACCCCTTCTTCATACTGGTAGGCGGGTATTACCTCAACCACATCTCCTCTTGCCCTGAATGTTCCACGCGAGAAGTCAACATCATTACGGGTGTAATAAATATCAATCAGATTGCGGAGAAGTTTTTTTCTTTCAATTTCCTGACCCTTTTTTACAAATAAGATCTGACGGGCATATTCCTGCGGCGCTCCGATTCCATATATCGAACTGACACTTGCCACGATCAGGACATCCCTTCTTCCTTCAATAAGAGCGGTAGTGGCTTTTAACCTGAGTCTGTCGATTTCTTCATTTACCGAAAAGTCCTTTTCGATGAAAAGATCTTTCTTTACCACGTAAGCTTCCGGCTGGTAATAATCATAATAACTTATAAAAAATTCAACAGCGTTATGGGGGAAAAAGGAACGGAATTCAGAATATAGCTGCGCGGCCAGAGTTTTGTTATGAGATATAATAAGGGTCGGACGGTTCACCTTTGCAATTATATTTGACATTGTGAAGGTTTTTCCTGACCCGGTAACACCAAGCAATACCTGGTGTTTTTCTTTGTTTTCCAGCCCCCGGGTGAGAGCTTCAATGGCCGCGGGCTGATCGCCTGAGGGTTTATATCCGGAAACTAACTTGAATTTATCCATTTTTTTAATTTTCTTTTGTCTGATGATAATTTTTTCTTTATTCTGAAACCAGAATGTACTTTTTATAGTTTAGATTGGAAGTAAAAAAGAGAAACTACCTCAATTCAGGTTTTTAATCAATAAATTTTGAAAACAAATACTAATTTACGAAATAATCTTCAAGGAAAAGAAAATGAGAAATATCAGCTACCTTATCAGCTTTGTTTTACTGACCGGACTTCTTTTTGGCCAGCAGACAGATTCAACAGCCGGAAAGTGGATCCCCTCTATGGTTACAGGTGCAAATCTCAGCCAGATATCTTTTACCAACTGGGCAAAAGGGGGGGATAATTCAATTTCCTGGACACTTTCGGGCAATGTAAAAATGAATTATAAAAGTCCTGTCTGGAATTTTAAAAATCAGCTCAACGCGGTTTATGGCCGGACGAAACTTGGTGACGAAGACTTCAGAACAAATGATAATGATATTTACCTTGAGAATGTAATATCCTACAAGATAGGCTGGGCGGTTGACCCGTTTTTCTCAAATACCGTCAGAACACAGATTACCAAAGGATATGATTATACTGATGGCGCCTCACTCGAAATCGCTGATTTTTTTGATCCCGGTTATGTAACCCAGAGTATCGGTTTTACCTACGACAAACATGCAAATTTTACAACAAGGTTAGGACTCGCGTTTCAGGAAACTTTTGCCGACAAATACAGGGCAAAATATACTGACGATGAAGAAACAACCGATGAGGTTGAGGCATTCAAGTTCGAAACTGGTCTTGAGAGCGTTTCGGACGCCGAACTGACCCTGGATGATAACCTGATATGGAAAAGCAAACTCAGACTCTTTTCAGCTTTTGAAACAATTGATGTATGGGATGTAAGATTTGATAACCAGTTTACAGCGAAAGTAAATTCCTGGCTGAATGTAAACCTCGGGCTGCTTCTCATCTATGAAAAAATTCAAAGCCCGAAAACTCAGTTCAAACAAGCTTTACAGATTGGCATAACCTATACGATCATTTAAATCAAACCAAATCGGCAAGATAGCTGAAATCGGGATCAAATAACCTTTTAAATGTTTTTACCGTGAACGCGTCTGTCATACCGGCGATATAATCGCAGATAAGCCGGACGCGTTTTTTTTCATCATCTTCCTCCCTGATAAGTTTATCGGAAAAATCGGGCAGCAGGTTTTTGGGAGAATCACCGCCGAGATAGTTATCGCAGAGCACTTCGAACACCCTGGAGATCATATAATTCCCTTTAAACTCCATTTGATGAAGCTGAGGTGATAAAAAACACCAGTTCGACAGAAAGCCTTTTATAAATATTCGCGCGCCTTTTAATTTCTTCATCTATAACCAGTTCATAACGATACCGGTTTGACTTATCACTGAAGAAATTTTCTCTTTCCTCAATTTTGCAGGTTTGGATAAAAGTGCCTACGAGAGTCCCGAATCTTCTTTTGTGCTCACCTTTTTTTAGCCATTCGATTAGTTCTTCCACATACCCGGTTTCAACTGTTGAAAGGTTATCCTGGGAATCGAGCCATTTGATAAGTTTTATTATTGTTATAAATCCTGCCGATATACTATCGACGATATCATTGATTGCGTATGAAGTATCATCCGCCCAGTCCATTATCTGGCATTCAATTGAGCTGAAACTATTCGCTTCTTTGCCGGGAGAAAAATGCTGATAGAGATCAGCGCTGTCAAAAACAAAATCGAGGTATTTTTCCTGATGATCATAAAGGAAATGATTTTTGGGATTGTCAAAATGGCGGAAAAGGGATTTATATTTCAAAACTCCGTCGATAAGAGACCTTGAAGGATTCATGCCCCTTCTGGAATTTTCGCCCCGGTAAAATATTTCGGTAAGAAGTCTTAACGTCTGCGCGTTTCCTTCGAAGCCTCCATGTTTTTTCATCAGTTTGTTCAATGTTCTCTCACCGGCATGACCAAAAGGGGGATGCCCGAGATCGTGCGCCAGTGATATTGATTCAATAAGGTCGGGATCAATATAAAAATTATCATTAAAAGGGGAGCGTTCCATTTTTAAAAGGTAGTTGCAAATAGAACGTCCTATCTGGGCGACTTCAATCGAGTGGGTAAGCCGCGTCCTGTAAAAATCAAATTCGCCGGGGAGAAAAACCTGTGTTTTTCCCTGTAGCCTTCTGAACTCTGATGAATAGATTATACGGTCCCTGTCTATCTGAAATATTGAACGATAATCATTCCGCCTGCTTTCCCTCAGGCGTGTGATATCAAAATTGGTGTAAAAATTATTCTGCATCTGAAAAATACCTTTCAGTTAAAATTACTGGCTGAATATAGGAAATCATATAGAAAAATAAAACACCGGTAATAATAATTGGAGAGAATCAAAAGGAAATATTAGATAATTATTCCTCATTGTTCCCGGCTTTATTCTATGGCAAATATTTCCAGGTACGGTAACGAGCGCCTGTTTTAGAAGTGCGGGCACGTTTCATATTATTGATATACCGGGCACAAAATTCAGAACTCCTTGACCTATGGTGAAAAAATAAAAAAAGCGTATGAGTGTGCCGTCAGGTACACCATATAACTCACTCTGAATTATATTCGGCGCCTTAGTTGAGGGGATCAAATAGCAAAAAATTCGTTGAATTGAGCCGTGGTGTATGGAATCGCGACAAAATAGTTTGATGGGAGTCAGTAGTTTTGAAATACTGCCATAAAATATCTGATAAGGCATCAGATACCAGGGGGAAATAGCCGCAAAAAATTTTAATCAGGAGAAGAAAAAATTATCAGGCGGAGAAAGTGATAATAAAGGCGCTTCCTTCACCCTTCTTACTTTTCACATCAATTGAGGCATTATTTAACTCAACATATTTTCTGGCAATTGCGAGTCCGAGACCGTTACCCTCAAACGCTCTGGTATAACCTGTTTCTTCCTGGGAGAAGGGGGTATAAAGATTCTCGAGGTAATGTTCTGAAATTCCTATGCCGGTGTCACTGACATGGACTTCAACATTATTTTTTTCATTCGCCTTAACAGTTACTCTTATTTCACCTTTGTTTGTATATTTCACCGCGTTATCGAGCAATTTGGAAAAGATCTGGTTTACCATATATTTATCGGCAAAAACAGTTTTATCGGGACATTTATCCTCAAAGTAGATAGAAAGTTCTTTTTCGTGCGCTTTATGTCTGAATGATTTTAGCAGATCATGGAAAATATCCTTATTGAGGTCTAAATCACCCGGAGCGAAATCATAACTTCCCGATTGAAGCTGCGACATTTCCAAAATTGAATCAATTGTGCGCATAATTCTTTGACCGGCGCCGCTGATAATATCGAAAGTTTCTTTTTGCTCTTCAGGCAGGCGGTTATTAAGTTCTTCACGAAGCAGGGATGTGAAGCCGAAAATAATATTAATGGGAGTGCGTATCTCGTGCGACATCTGAGCGAGAAACTCAGTTTTCAGCCTGTTAGATTTTTCAGCCTCATCTTTCGCTTTGCGAAGCTGTTCATTTGCTTCCTGCAACGCTTTTAACGCTTTAATTTTCGCGTTATATAACTGCGCGTTATTTATTGCTATAGCCGCCTGACCAGCGAGAATTTCAAAGGTATCGGTAATCTCTTTCAACTGGATCCTTTGGAGTTTCTGACTATCGACATAAATTACACCCAGTTTTTTATCACCGGTCATCAGGGGAGAGCAGAGGATAGTGGAAAGGTCGAGCCTGATGATACTTTTGCTTTTATCAATAGCCTGATCACTCTGAGCGTCTTCAATAAATTTTGATCTGCCCGAATGAAATACTTCCTCCACAACAGTTGTGCTTACCTGAAACAGTGATTTTGAAAGGCTGTTGCCATCGGAGTTAAGGCCCAATTTAAATTCAAGTTGTCCATATTCATTTTCGAGTACAATAAAACCTTTGTCTGAATTTGTAAGCCTGATAGCGCTGGTAAGAACAAGCTTTAAAACATCATTTAAAATCAAAGACCTGTTGATGCTTTTTACGACATTCAGGATAGTATCAAGATTTTTTAATTTTCTTCTGCTTTCATCATTCCCCTGCATTTCTGATTTCAGGGTGTCGATATCTCTCTTGAATTCACTGAATCTCATGTTATTCCTTTAATGGTTTTTTGGGCAACAAGCAGGTCTTGTAAAATTTATCAGGAGCCGGAAAAATATTACCGGACCGGATTAGATCCGGTCCAGTAATTCGGAGATGACTCTTGTTTTGTTAGAATGGCCAATTTGACGGTAGTACTTAAGTGATTTTTTGAGAAAATCTTTTGCTGTTTTTTTCTTTTTCAAATCTAAATAGAGTAAAGCTGATTCAAATTCTGTTTCAGCCTGGTTGAGTTTGTTTAATAATTCAATATTTATTCTGAGACTTGTTCGAAGGTATCCCTCGGCCAGATCATATTCTTTATTAAGTCGGTGAAGAATGCCTAAAAGTTTGTATGCATCCGCGATTGTCAGCCTGTCGTTTAATTTATTCGAAATATTCAGGCTTTGCGTGATATAAGCTCTGGCTGCCTCGAAGTCTTTTTGCCTGGTAAAAATATTTGCTTCACCAAGATAAGAGATTGACAGGTTAGGGAGATAACGGTGACTGAGGGAAATGAGAATACTTTTTTCAAATGAGCTGATTGCCTTATCAAATTCTTCTTTTTCGGTAAATACCATTCCCAGGTTATGATGAAGTTCCGCGATACGCCTGTCTTCGTTTACGGCTTGCCATTTCAGTAAAGCTCTGTTCAGCAGAGAAAGGGCTTCATCGCTATTTCCCTGCATATTATTGATAATACCCAGGTTTGTTTCGATCATCGCGAGAACGAGAGAATCTTTTTCCTCACCAATAAAACTCAGCCCCTTTTCAAATGACTTTTTCGCGTTTTTGATCTTACCCTGTTCAGCGTGAATAGTACCCATAATATTATGCGACCGGGAAAGTCCTTCCTTTTCTTTAACCTTTCTAAAGTTTTTAATAGCATTTTCAACACTGAAAATACCTTTATCCCATTCGGCCTGGGTAGCATAAATATCGGCGAGAGCGAGAAACGCGAATCCTCTGAAACCGGAAAAATCTTTACGGTCACCTGTTTTTTCGATTATCTTTTTGTTGATATCAGCAGCGAGCTGCTTTTCTCCCACAGCTCCCGAAAGAGAGCCCAATTCAATTAACAGATTGAAAGTATCCGCATCATTGCCTTTGTTATCAACGAGAGTTATAATATTATCGAGTAAAGCTGAATAACTGCCCGAATAAAAAAGGTTTTCCGGAAAAACGGTTGAATCCTCCTTTGGGCTGAAAGCCGGGAATTCATCCGTCCTGGCTATTCTTTCCAGAAAAGCAAATACCTCTTTTGAATCGAGGTATTTACTAATAATGCTTTCAACTTTTTCAATGAATCCGGTTGAGATTTCCATGATTAACAGTTAACCAATTTTAATTAGCGGACAAAGCCATATCTTGAAAAATGACCTATTTTTGCATTTATAACTTCGAGTGTGCCTGATTCCAAATCGACAGTGAGTTCATCATATTCGGCAATCTGAATCTGATTATTGCCATCAAGATATGCAAACTCTATCTGATCCGGATTGGTTATTCCTGATAAGTCGATATTTGTGAATTTCAATGTGAAATTAAGATCTTTATTAAAAGTCATTTCCGGGTTAAAATCCGCGACTGCGAGATCGCTGTCAACCGAATAATAAATAAGTTTTAAACCATTGAATGCCTGAGCGGGAATTTCGAGGTCTGATTGAACTGTAACGATTCCATTATCTGACCAGTACAGCCTGAACATAGGAATGTTTCCTCCGAAATGGCCAATGATAAATCTTCCTGTCCAGAAAGTTCTTTCGACGGCAGTCGCGCCGGCATCATTATTTGCGGGCAGTTTAACGAATTCATAACCATTAGTTTTATTTGTTGCCTGAGGATTATCCAATGGCGCATTAGTCCCAAGATCGGAACAACCGGCTAATATTAAGCCGAGGAAAAGTAGAAGTACTGCTAATTTTTTCATTTTGATCTCCTTGAATGATAGAATTTCTTATCCTGTTTAACATGCGCAAATATTATACCACAGGCAAAATTGTATTAAAACGTTCGATTTTGAGAGGGTTGCTGAAATGATCGGTAATAATTACCTGTCAAAATGTAAAAAAGTATGCCAAATGTAAAAAATATTTACACATATTTCAGTGGTCGGATGAAAAAAATATATGTAAAAAAATCTGACACTTCAGCTCCCTGATTGCAGAAGTTTATCCAGTTTCGGTCGGGAAACACCCAGATATTTCGCGGTTTTTGATTTATTGCCTTTAAGTTTCATCAGCACCTCTTTCGCGTATAGCGCCTCCATATCGGCAAGAGATGCTTCTCTGTAATCCGTTGTAAGAAATATTGAGTTTGGATCTGCATTTTCCGTGAAATGAGCCTGGGATGTCACAGCCTGTCGGGAAGATTGCAGGTTTAGAAAATTTGGTTCGAGATGGTCATCGGGACTCAGCAGAGCTGCTCTCTCGATAGCGTGTTTTAATTCTCTTATATTACCGGGCCAGTTATAATCAGTAAATAACCGGAGGAGTTTATCATCGACAGGTGGAAATTGTTTATTAAATCGTTTATTATAAAATGAAATAAAATGATTTGTAAGCTGGGGAATATCATCCTTGCGTTTTCTGAGAGGGGGGATTTCAATCGCGAGCACATTCAAACGGTGATACAGGTCTCTTCTGAATAATCCCTGCCTGACCATTTCATCAAGATTCCTGTTTGTAGAGGAAATAAATCTGGCTTCTATCCGCTCATCTTTGAGTCCCCCGATTCTTCTGAAAACTTTCTTTTCGATAACTCTGAGCAGTTTGGCCTGAAGATGAAGCCCGATATCACCAATTTCATCAAAATAGACAGTCCCCTCGGCAGCCATTTCCAAAAGTCCCGGTTTGCTGCTTTTAGCATCTGTGAACGCTCCTTTTTCATATCCGAAAAGTTCCGATTCAAGTAAATTTTCTGGTATTGAAGTACAGTTAATGTCAATAAAAGGGAGATCGGGGTTGCTCTGACTGCGGTGAATTTCATTAGCAAAAAGGCTTTTGCCTGTTCCGCTTTCACCAGTTATAAGAACATTTACAGAATTATTGTTCCCGATTTTATCAAGAATCATTCTTAGTTTTCTGATTTCTTCCGAGTTGCCTATAATCGGCATTTTACTATCCATCGATAGCGCGGCATCAGGCGGGGGAGAATATCTTTTTTTTATCAGCCCCTTGATGAAAATATCGAATTTGTAGATCTCCTGCGGGAAGACAAAAAGATTTCTGAATCCCGATTTTATCAGCTTTGTCGCGATCAGGGCGTTATCGACAGGTACAATAAATAAAAACCTGTCGAGGTCTAATCTGATTTCATTTAATATTTTATCACAATAAGGATTTTCAAGAGAATTTATTTTCAATATATAGAGCGCCTCTTCCTCGTCAAAAAACTCACTGGTTGTTCTTATTTCAGGTTTGACAGCTGAATCATGAATGTTTTTCAATAAAGTATGCACCAGCGAATTAAACTTAAAATCTTCTGCTTCTGAAAAAATATAGATTATGGCTTTTTTCTCCCGGCTAATCATCATTCACCGGAAAGATTATCAAGTATCTCGAGTATTTCGTTAAGACTGATTTTAAGAGAGTAGCTGTCAAAGATTTTTTTATCTTCAATATTATCGAATATCATTCCAAGAAGAGATTTAGTATACAAGGCGAATTCTGAAGCCTGATTTATTAATCCCCTGGAATTATAGCCCTTTGAGAGTGAATAGAGAACCTGCCAGGTCAGTTCCACAATGGAATTCTCTTTTAATATATCATAGGCTTTTTCGAGCAGCGATAAAAAGTCTGCTTCGGGTGAATCGATATTGGAAAGAGCGAGAAAGTAATATTTTTTAGCCTGATAATATTTATTATCCCTCGTCAGCATTTGTAACTTGTTATCCTCCAGGTGTCGTAAAGCTCTTTTTTTGTTGCCTGAAAGAATAAGGGTTTCGATATAAAGGAATTTTAATTCAATATATTTTTGCAGATCTTCATCTTCGCGAAGTCCCGGCAGAATCGCCATAATTTCGGTTATCGCTTCATCAAACTTTTCATTACTGTAAAGAGAAAGGATTTCAAGGTATTTCAGAATACTTGTCTGACGTTCATTAAGTTTTCCTTTTGAAGAATAGTTTTTTATAAGTGAAATTACCTTATCAAGTTCATTTTTATTGCCGATAGAAGAATAAAAACGGCCAAGCAGGAATAAAGCTTCAATTTCTTCTTCAATATTGCCTAAAGAATGAAAAATGCTTGCGGCATTTCTGAGTGATTCCGCCGAGTTGTCATATTCACAACTGATAAGGAAAATTTCGCCCAAATTTGAAAGCACAAGACCCTCGCCATATTTATTGCCGAGAGAGCTGAATATCTCATAGGCTTTCCGGTATTGTTTAGTCGCCTCCTCGAACTCCATCTTTTCAAAATAATATATTCCGTTATTCAGCAGAAGTCTGGCTTCCTGATCAAGGTTGCCCACAGACAGATTAAGATCTAAAGCCCTGTTCCAATGGAATTCGGCTTTTTCTTTTTCTCCTTTGATGTTAAAAATATTTCCGAGGTTCAATTCGGTTCCGGCAATTCTCGAGGCTACGTTGGCAGCAGAAAAGTGATTTAGCGCCAGGTTAAAATTCTCTATAGCCGAATCAAGGTCCCTGTCACTATAAAAATGAAGGAGACCGAATATATTATAAGCGTTTCCTTTTACTTCATCAGCTGAATCATCGCTGTTAATAAGTGAAATACATATTTCACCGGCATCATCAAATCGGTTGAGGTCGAGATAATTATTTGCTGTTGTAAGCAGGATATCGTTCCTTTCATCCGGGTCTTCGGTAAACTCAAGACAGGCATTCAGAGTTTTCAGGCTTTGCTCATAGTCACCGGTAAAATAGAGGCATTGCCCTTTTAGCTTTTCCATCTCAAGGAGAATTGACTGATCAATCTGCTCGAGTGTCTCCAGTTTGTGAATATGATCAAGACATAATTTAAACTCCCCAAGTTTATATAGGGAAGTGCATAGGCTCACTTCAAAAAAATTCCTTAATTCAGTTGAAATGTTTAATCCCAGAACGTGCGAGCTGATTGATCGCGCGTACTGCCATGTATTAAATTTTCCCGCCTTTTCAAGTTCCTTTTTAAAGTAAAGGGCTGCCGATTCAAAATTTCCACCGAGCTCATATTGCCGGGCAGTTTCATCATATAAATTTTCATCCTCAAGGGAGCTGAGGACCTTCGCGGCTTCAAGATGTTTTTCGTCTGAATTAAGCGTTTCGGAATAAAAAAATTCTCTCATTGCTTCAGTCTTGAAAGTCAGGACTTTTTCAGCCCCGGCAGAATTTAATATTCTGTTGGATTCAAGCCTGTCTACAATATGTTCGAGCGCTCTTTCGGGATGATAGGTAATCCTTGACAGAATGTGGGAAGAAGTTCCTTTTTCAAAAAGCGCCAGGTACTCAAGAATTTTTATCTCAATCCGGGACAATCCTTCCTTTATAATCATCAGGTGATCTGAACGGCTCTTCCCAAGATTCTGAAGCACATTGGAATGTGTATTAATTACCGGACCGCTGGGATAAAAATCGAGAACATGATATCTTGAAAGGTTGAAGAGAAAATTATATAAACTTCCAAATGAGTGATAGGAATATTTTTCCGCGAGTTCTTTAATTGTTTTTCTGTCGAAGAAAGGGGCAAATGATTTTTCAATCAGACTATCAGAACTCTCCCTGTCGAGAAGTTCCATTGTGCATATTGTAATATTTCTGAGTTTCTCTGAAAAAGAATCTTCACATTTGTCCTCCGCGATTATTATTTTCGATCCATTAATTCGGGCAATCAGAATTAATTCAGTAAGAATCTCTTTTAATAATTCATCCGCCTGATTTATATGATCAATCAACAGGGAGAAGCTATATGTGGAGGATAACCTGGTGAAAAATGATCTGAGTTTTTCAAATATTTTTTCTTCCGAACCGTAAATGATTTCCCCGGCTTCATCATTCAGTTCATCAGTAAGGGAAAAATATATTGACCTGTTATATATCAGCTGTTCGAGCAGCCCTTTCCATGATTCTTTTGATTCGGAAGGATGGGCTATATCAATCAGAACAGGTGAATCCATTCTGGAAAAAGCAGTCCCTAATAAAGTAGATTTACCATCTCCCTCGTTCCCTTTGAGCAATAGAACTTTCTGTGACTCATCCTCAAGGAATGCTTTTAATACTTTTTCCTGAAAAGCTGTGGAAACTGAAGTTTTGACAGGCCGGAAGTGGCTTTTAACTTTAGCGGGGATATTAGTTCTCAGATCATCAAAAATTTGTAGTGAAGTGTAATATCTTTCTATGGGATTAAGGGCAATCAGTTTTTTTATTATTTCTATGTAAATTCCCCTGAAAGAAGTGGATGGATAGTCAACATTCCCTTCCAGGTGATTTTTAAAAATTTCTTTCTCGTTTTTACCATCAAAAGGAAGTTTATTATAGATGATATAATAAAGCAATACCCCGAATGAGTAAAGATCGATTCTGTGATCAATCATCTCCTGGGAAATCATTTCCGGAGCCATAAAATTCGGGGTTCCTCTTTTATCAGCTTCATCAATTCCTTCCTGAAAACGGGCCAGACCAAAATCTATTAACTTAAACCGGTAATTTCCCGAATCCTCAATTACAATGATGTTTTCAGGTTTCAGGTCAAAATAAATGTAATTTGCCTGATGCAGGTAAAAAAGAGTTCCGGAAAAAGAAGTTAAAAAGTTATATAAAAATCTTTCATCAATTTTATTATCGCTAAGGAATTTATCGAGGGTCTGACCCTCAACAAATTCGAGAAGACAAAAATATCCCCCCCTTTCCAAGCCGAAGGATTTGGATAATTCTTCACTTATCGTATAAATATCACCTTTCGAAATAAAGCGTACAATTGATGGGTAATCAAGGTTTGATAAAATATCACATTCATTGTGGAAATTAACAATATCAACTTCTTCTGAATTTTTTTCAAGATATTTTAGCGCAAACTTTTTACCGGGGTGATTTTTATCAGCGCAGAGAAAAACACTGGTACGCCCCTCACCGATTTTTTCCGATATATGAAATCTGTTATTAATCATCTCTCAGCCGGGGATTTAATTTTACACCTAACTTTCCGGCGCTGTAATTGAGTGTTAATAGCAGGGCTGTTAAAAAAAGAGCCGGAAAAAGAAATATCCACCATGCGGAAGAGAGCCATTCCTGTCCTTCCCTGATCATTATACCGAGGGAAACATAATTTTGCGGTCCCATTCCCAGGTAGCTTAGGGCAGATTCAGCAAGTATAACATTCGCGAACTGAAATACACCATGAATGAGGAGAGGACCGGCAATAAAGGGAAAAATATCATTCTTTAATATAAGGGACTTCTTTATTTTCAGCATAATTGATGTTTTAAGAAAATCTTTTTCGACAACAGAAAGCACTTCGGTTTTAACAATTTTAAAGAGACTCATCCAGCCTGTAAATCCAAGTATAAGTATTATATTTACTAAACTGGAACCAAAAAGAGCAAGCACAATTAATATGAAAAAAATAACCGGAACCGATAAAAACATATCTGTGGTTCTGCTCAGAACAATATCCGGAATACCTTTGTAATAACCAGCGAAAAATCCTGAACCAGTTCCTAAAATAAGGGAAATGATTACTGATACAGCCCCGATTAACAACGACATCCGCGCGCCATAAAGTATTCTTGTAAAGATATCCCGGCCATACTGATCCGTTCCGAATAAAATAAAATGTTTTTTAATTATCGGAATGCTTCCCGATTTTTTTAATCTGTCCAAATGAAATGCTGTGGCATAATTATCCTGAAAGGCTAAAACAGTATCCCCGTTAATTTTCAGAGAATCGATAAAAAGCACATTTTTGTTAAATGGTTTTTTCTCAATATTTTCCGCAAGTTCTTCCAATTTGGTCATTCTGTTTCCTTCATCAAGCTGTAAATAATTAATATATGAAAAAGGAGGCAAAAATTTTGTGACGGAGATGTCTTTGTAAAACTCAGGATGATAATCTGTGAGAATAGGAGCAAATAAAGGTGGAGTTAATAGCAGAAATAATAATAAATATTCAGCAGACAGGTTAATTTTTCTTTTCCTCAGAAGTAAAAACAAAATCAGGAACAGAGCCAGTAAGAAAAATAGCAGAGAAATTAGCTGGTCGTAAATATCCGCCGAAAATAACACCTGACCGCCGGAGAATAAATTTATTATGTTTTGCGCGAAAAGATGAACCAAAGACAATATTGTTTCAATTCTGAAAAAAAATATTATCAGCCAGAAAGAGAGAATGAAATATATTGGTAAACGGGACTTTTTCAATTTAATTCATTTGTGATTTTATCAATCGTTTATCAATATTTCCCTTGATTAGATCAGCCGCCAGGTTTGCTGTTATCATTAAAAAACCACTGATAAGAACACAGCCCGCGGCCAGAGGATAATCCCTGCTTCCTATGGCGTCATATGTCAGCCTGCCCATTCCGGGCAGTCCGAATAATACTTCAACGATAAGGGAACCACCCAGGAGGACCCCCGCTTCAACACCGAGCACAGAGATCAACGGATTGATGGCATTGGGGAGAATATGTTTGAAAAATAGTTCTGATTTGGTTTTGCCAATCGAATGCAGATATAGTATGAACTGTGAATCTTTCACATTTTCTATGCTTTTTCTCAGGTAATTATATATTAATGCAGCGCCTCCTGCAGAGAGGGTCAACAGAGGGAGGATCATATGGTGAATCATATCCGGCAGCTCAGCCCAAAAACCTCGTTCTGTATACCGGAAGGATTTCAGACCGGAGACCGGGAAAAGATCGAACCAGAGTGAAAAGATAAGTATCAGAAACAACCCAAGCACAAATGTCGGAGCTGAAAAGAGGATAAGAGAAAGATTGGATAATATCCTGTTTAGTAAACGGGAATTAAGCATGTAAGAAAGAGCGCCCCCCGCAACCGCGATTAGTAATTGCAGTGAGAGACTTAAAAAGGCAAAAAGAGAGGTAAACAGAAGAGCCGGGGAAATAATTGAAATCACCGGTTTTTTTATCTTAAAAGAAATTCCAAAATCAAAAAGAATAATATTTTTTAACCATGAGGCATACTGAACAATCAATGGTCTGTCCAATCCAAAAGATTCTCTGGTGTTTTTAATAATCTCCGGCGAAAACTTTTCGGAGACCAGGTAATGGGAAGGGTCTCCCGGAGCGGCGATGATAAGAACATAAACACCGCTGACCATTACCCATAAAAAGAAAACTGAAATGAGTATTCTTCGTAAAACAACCTTTTTTTTCATTCAGACTTCAAATAAATCATTAATTTATCTTCCAGTTCCATACATCCTGAACAGGTCCGAGCGGATCAATTCTGCAATTTGAAACTTTCCTGTTAATCGCGATAACATTGTCAACCCAGAAAAGAAAAGAGACAGGCTGGTCTTTATAAAGCTTTTCATTAAAAGAACTGTATAATTTCTTTAAGGTTTTATTATCCCGTGTTTTTGTTATTGTGTCGATAAATTTGTCAGTCTCTTCTGATTGATAGGCGGGGAAATTTAACGGAGTTTTTTCAAGATCGGAATACCAGTAGCTTTTAAGATCAACCGGAAGGGGAACAAACCAGCCGGAAATCCACGCGTCGAATTTATGTTCAAAAAGGTTATCAACAAATATTCCAAATTCATGGTTGACGATATTAACTTCTATGCCAATTTGTGTAAGATTGTTTTTTATAATGTTCGCAGCGAAATCGCGTCGGGGATTACCTGAGGCAACAGCAAGCTCGAAAGAAAAATTCTTCCCGTTTTTATCGAGAATTCCATCTTTATCTGTATCAGTCCATCCAAGCCGGTTCAGTATTTCAACTGCTTTATCGGGATTATAGCTGATCTTATAATTACTGCTGCCGGAATCATACAAAAAATATGGAGGAATCGGCCCCGCTGCCGCATCTCCAAATTCACCGAGATACTGAGAAAGTATTTCCTGCCTGTTAATAGCGTTGGTGAGCGCCAGCCTTATTTCAGGATTTCCGAAAAGAGGATGTGGTTTATCAGATTCGGGTGACAGATTATTCCAGCCGACATAATCGTAATCACGCCCCTTAACTTTTTTTAAAATAAAGTTGTCATCGGTTAAAAGTCCGGCAGCGTCTTCCGGTCTGAGCTGTTCGATAAAATCCAGTTCTTCTTTCAATAACTGTGTTTTTCTCGAATTGTAATCGGGGACTACTTTAAACACAATCCTGTCGGCATTTCCTTCGCCCTTGATGAACGAGAAACCGGCTCTTTCCAGAGTAAGAAACTGCTGCTTTTCCCAGCGCCCGAGTTTAAATGGACCGCTTGTAACAGTTGCGGTATTCTCAAGCTGTGTGTTAAAATTGTTTCTGTCAAGTTTACCCAGTATATGTTCCGGTAATATCGGCAGGTCAATTTCAAAAAGTGTGGGATAAGAGTTATCCTTAAATTTCACAGTAACTGAATAATCATTTTCCCTGAGAAAGGTTTCTTCAATAATAATTCTGTTATCGGAATCGGTAATAAAATTGTTGAAGGAACCATAAAATTTGCTTTGAACTCTGGGATCTGAATAGAGGTCGAAACTGAATACCAGGTCATCAACGGTTATTTTTTCACCATCCGACCAGTTCATATCTTCGCGCAGGCTGAGTTTTACTGAAGTGGAATCTTTTCCCCACTGCCATGAATCAACCATGCGGGGGTATGTTTCGAGTGAATGTTCTTTATCGTTCCATTGATGAGCGAAAGGAGTAAGATATAAAATTTCAGAAATTATCCCTTCATAGAGATTATAGGCGTAAAGGGGGTAAATGTTTTCTATATCGGAATCAACACCGATTATAATTGATTTGTCTGTAGTCCTTTCACTACAGGCAAAAAAAGTAATAAATATAAGAACCAATAGCCTGCTTTTCATAATTTTTATTATTTTTGTTAAAAATATAATGTCTGATTAACAATGATACGAATTAACATAGAAAACATCAGCATAAAAGATAACTCTGATGAAAAAATTCTTCTCTCCGAAGTTAATTTTCATTTGGAAAATAATAAAATTTACTCTATCTTGGGAAACAATGGAACCGGTAAATCAACTTTACTAAAATCAATGGTTCGTTTGCTGGATGAGCGAGATTTTATGATATCGGGAACAATCGATTATCATGGAGTTGATCTTCTGTCGTTAAGAGAAAATGAATTAAGAAAAATCAGAGAAAATAAGATAAGATATATTTTTCAGGATGCGCCAGGAATGTTTGACCCCCTCAGAAAACTGGGATATTACCTGATAAATGTAAAAGCTGAAAAGGAAAAAGCAGAACTTCTTCTCAGCTTTTTTCTGTTGCCATCTTATGAATATATCTCTGAACTGTTTCCTTATGAGGCCAGCTCAGGTATGTTGCAGCGTTTTGCTTTTGTCCTTGCTTTGCTGGCAGAACCGGAATTGATTATTATGGATGAACCAAGTTCCGCTTTAGATCCGATAGCAATCAATTTAATGATAATAAAACTAAGAGAATTTGTTTGTCGGGGAAATAATATAGCTGTTATTGTTACGCAGGATTCAAGATTTGGAGAAAAAGTATCGGATAAAATTTTTATCACAGAAAACAGAACAATAAGAGAACATAAATTTGAAATTAACTGATATATGATAAAGGTTTTAACCTTTGAAAATGTCAGTTATTCTCCCTGGAAGAATGACTTTTGGGGGAAAACTGTAAATAAGACTTTATTAAAAGAAATCACATTTTCTTTAGATAAAGGAAAAGTTCTTGGTATAGCCGGTATTTCGGGCAGCGGTAAATCGACACTTGCCCGTTTAATCGCGGGCTTGATAAGGCCGGTATCAGGAAAAATATATTTTAGTCCTGAAACAAAAAATATAAGACTTCTTTCCCAGAATAATTATTATTCAATTAATCCCCTCCGAAAAATCAGCTCAATTTTGCTGGAAACCGCCTCTGTTTACCGAACAGATCATCTTCTGCAGACTGTGCTGGATGAAGTTAATTTCCCAGCTGTTCTCCTCAACCGCCGGGGGGGAGAGCTTAGCGGAGGTGAACGTCAGCGGGCCGCGCTGGCTCAGATATTATTAAGTGATCCTCACCTGATTGTTTTCGATGAGCCTTTTTCGGCTCAGGACCCAGCTTCAGCTGTAAACTTTTCAATTCTGATCAATCGATTGCAAACTGAAAAAAAACTGACCATCATCTGTATCTCACATGACCTGAATATATTGTTTCCCATATCGGATGAAATGATAATTCTGCATAAAGGAAAAATCATTGATATGGGGAAATCGGGTGATTTGAGGCAATCTCCGTCACATCCTCTTACAGAAATGCTTCAAAAGGCTCTGATATATGACTTGGGTCAAGATGATTTGGAAAATTTACCTTATATTTGAAACGTGATGTCGGAGAGAACTAATCCGATAAAAAATAAATTTAAAATAATTACTTGTGATAATTACATAATAAGGTAACAAAATAAAACACAGTAAAAAATTAATATAATTCAAACAATCTACCAACGGGAGGTTTTATGATTAAAAAACTTAGTACACTTATATTTTTATTCATCTTTTCTTCTGCCCTTTTGGCTGAAACTCCGGAGAAGTCGATAGATTTTTTAATGACTGACGGATCTTCTGCCACGGCAGATATGAGTGTCGGATTTGACCCGACAGCTACTGACGGACTGGACACTCACCTTGGTGAAGCTGAATTACCGCCGGCTCCTCCGGCAGGTGTTTTTGACGCAAGATTTACTTTTCCGAACTCTGTTATCGGTTCGCTTAAAGACTACCGCGAAGGAAGTTCGGATATCACTGTAACTGCAGAACATACATTAAAATGGCAGCTCGGCACAGGGTCCAATTTTACGTTTAGCTGGGATCTTCCTGAAGGTGTTTCCATGACTGTTCAGGATGCTTTCGGCGGTATTCTTGTTAATGAACAATATGGTTCCGGTCCTAACTCACTGACTGTTGAGAACACATCCCTGACAAGCCTTAATATTTCTGTTGAGTATACAGCCGGTACAGTGCTGGAACCACCGGCAGCTCCTTCAAATCTAACTGCTGAAGCGTTAATGTACGGAGAAATTTCTCTTAACTGGATTGATAACGCGAATAATGAAGATGGTTTCAAAGTTGAAAGAAAAACAGAACCTGGCGGCTCATTTGAATATATCGGCTTGGCAGGCGCTGGCGTAAACCATTATGAAGATCAGACAGTTGAAGATGGTATTACATATACTTACAGAATTTATGCGTGGAACGATGCCGGTAATTCCGGTTACAGTAATGAAGCTTCCGCGACCGCTCTCGTTGCGCAGACTCCTCCTGAAGCTCCGAGTGATCTTACAGCCGAAGCTCTGGTTGTTGGGGAAATAGCTCTCAACTGGACAGATAATTCAGAGTTTGAAGATGGCTTTAAAATTGAAAGAAAAACAGAACCTGGCGGTTCTTTTGCATATTTAGCGGAAGTTGGACAAAGTATTGTTACTTATACCGACGAAACCGTCGATGAAGGTGTTACTTACACTTACCGGGTTTACGGATATAATAATGCCGGTAATTCCGGTTATAGTAACGAAGCTTCAGCTACCGCGCTTACATCTCCTCAACTACCGGATGCTCCTTCGGATCTTACAGCCCAGGCTCTTGTTGTTGGTAAAATTGAGTTAAACTGGACTGATAATTCAGATAATGAAGATGGATTTAAGATTGAAAGAAAATCCGGAACCGGATCTTTTGCGCTGATCGATGATGTAACTGCCGGTGTTACAACTTACACTGACATGACGGTTACAGCAGGTGAGACATATACCTATCGGGTTTATGCTTATAATACTGCCGGTAATTCCGGATTCAGCAATGAAGCATCAGCAACCGCGCTTACTCCGACAATCGGTGATCCTGTTACAATTAACATGACTGCTGAAGATAATGTCGGCGGCTTATACAATATGGTGCTTGGTATTCATCCCCAGGCAACTAACGGAATTGATACACAGATTGGTGAAAGTGAACTTCCTCCTCCTCCTCCGGCAGGTGTCTTCGATTCAAGATTTATATTCCCTGATGGAACTACCGCTTCTCTGATAGATTACAGACTCGGTGATAATTCTTATGCCTCCACACATGACCATAAACTACAGTGGCAGCTTGGAACAGGTTCACCCTCATTCGAAATTAGCTGGGTAATGCCCTCTAATTGCGAAATGACAATTCAGGACCCGTTCGGCGGCGCGCTGATAAATGAATTTTATAATACTCCCGGTCCTCAGACTTTAACTGTCACCAATTCTTCGCTCATTACATTGAACATCACTGTTCATTATATCGCGGGCGGCGGTCCTACAGTTCCGGCAGATCCTTCAAACCTTACAGCACAGGAACTCGTCGCGGGTGAAATTGAACTGAACTGGCAGGATAATGCCAATAATGAAGATGGTTTCGTTATTGAAAGAGAAGAAGTAGGAGTTGGTTCTTATACTGAATTAATTACTCTTGGAGCAGATGTAACAACTTATACTGATATGTCTGTAACTCCTTCCACTGAATATAATTACAGAGTAAAAGCATATAATGCCACCGGCTCATCAGGCTGGAGTAATGTTGCTAATATCACAACTATGGGCACACAGCCCGGTAATCCTGTATCAATTCCTCTCACAGCAAAAGATGGTGTCGGGGGAACATACAGTATGACTTTTGGTATTGATCCTGCCGGTACAGACGGACTCGATACACAGCTTGGTGAAAGTGAACTTCCTCCTCCACCTCCGGCAGGTGTCTTTGATTCCCGTTTTATTTTCCCTAACGGAACAACAGCCTCTTTACTTGACTATCGTGAAGGTGATGATCAGACTATCATTACTCATAGCTACAAACTGCAGTGGCAACTTGGAACCGGTTCTTCAGAACTTACACTCGACTGGAATCAGCCTCTTAATACGACGGTAACTATTACCGATCCATTAGGCGGCGTTTTGGTAAATGAAGTATTTTATCCCGGAATGAACAATTATGTTATCACCAACACTTCGTTGACAAGTGTTAATATCCAGGTTGAATTTGGTCCGACAGCTCCAATGCTTGAAGCTCCTACTAATCTTGTCGCTACAAACATCGCTATTGGTTCAGTTGAACTGACCTGGACTGATAATTCGACCGAAGAAACAGGATTCAGCATTGAAAGAATGGGTCCCGGAGGCACATGGGATATCATTGGAACAGTAGGCGTTGATGTCGAGGTTTATCCTGATGAAACTGTTCAGCCGAATACTGAATACAAATACAGAGTTCAGGCTTATAATGCCACTATGGAATCTCCCTATAGTAATGTTGCCACAATAACTACCTGGGGACCACAGCCTCCATACTTCACATCAACTTTGCCTGATACAACAATAAGTGAAGGTGAAATTTTACAGTGGCAGTATGAAGCAGAAGATCCAAATAATGATCCTCTGGTATTTTACAAACATTATGGCCCGACTGCCGCGACAGTAACAGGTGATGGTCTTCTTACATGGCAGCCTTCATTCCAGGTCGCTGGCAACTATACAATAATTGTCGCAGTTACCGATCAGTCATCGAGATTTGTCACTCTCGATACCGCGTATGTTGAAGTGCTTGATGTTAACCAGACACCTGTGTTCACAACTGTAATGCCCGATACTACAATAGATGAAGGTCAGCTTCTCGAATTCCAGTGGGAAGGTGAAGATCCGGATAATAATCCTCTGACTTTCGCGATATTTAACGGGCCTGCCAACGCGCAGATCACTACTGATGGTCTCTTTAGCTGGACTCCGGACGCATCACAGTCAGGACCACATGAAATTACAGTATCACTTTCAGATAACGTAACACGCGCGGTTGTATACCATACAACTACCGTTAATGTTACCGATGTTAACCATGCTCCATATTTCACACAGTCTATCTCGGAATTGACTATCCCCGCGAATGAATTTTTCGAATTCGAATACATAGCGGAAGATCCGGATAACGATCCTATTATTTGGGGATCACAGAACCTGCCGGATGGCGCGTCATTTAATGGCGGAATGTTCTCATGGACTCCGACCGCGGATCAGATTGGACCACACACATTCACAATCACTATTTCAGACGGCCAGCTTGGCGATGAAGTAACAAGCGCTCTTAATGTTGTTATTCCTATTGGCATCAGCGCTGGTCAGGTTACCGCAACACCTGGCAGTGAAGTTGTTGTACCTTTTGATGTAATGAATTTCGATAATATCGGAGCTATTACTCTCAAGATTGATTTCGATCCGGTTGTTATGACATTCCTTCAGCCTGAAAATATCAATCCCGAAGTTGCCACTGCTATATTTAATATAAATGATGACCAGAACTCAGTGCTGGTTTCATGGTTCGATAATATTCCTCCGTTTGACGGCGCTAATATCGGCACAGGCCATATCTTTGATATCAAATTCCAGTTCCACGGTGGTGAAACACCTCTTACATTTGATATCCCGCAATGTGAGATTTCCGATATAAATGGAAACCCGATGAGTGTCTTCTATGAAAACGGGTATGTTAAGATAGCCCCGATTACCGTGCTTCAGCCTAATGGCGGTGAAGAATGGACCGCGGGTGATATTGAGACAATTCAGTGGGTTGTCGCCGATTTTGTTGATGAACTCAATATTGAATATTCTCATGATAATGGCGCAACCTGGCAGCTTATTGCAGGCAACTATCCGGTAACAAATGGTCAGTATGACTGGACAATTCCGGCAACACCGACTATGGACGCGCTTGTAAAACTTACATATTCATCAGATGGATCAGTTTTTGATATTTCAGATGATGTCTTTACTATCATGCCTTCGACATTCACAATCAGTGGCGCTGTAATGTATGACAACGCAGGAACCACACCTTTCCATACCGGTCAGATTGATGTTGTAGCTGCCGGCGGCGGTGTTGTTACGACTGTGCCGATCCAGCAGGATGGTTCATATATCGCTGAAGTTGAAAATGGCGCTTATACACTCGTTCCATCAACAACAATTGAATTTGGCGGTGTAAATACAACTGACGCCCTTTTAGTTCAGAGACATACAGTTGGTCTTATCACACTTGCTCCGTTCCGTGAACTGGCAGGTGACGTTAACTTCAGTATGACTACAAATACAACTGACGCCCTTCTTATTCAGAGAAGAACAGTTGGATTGATACAGTCGTTCCAGAGAGGTGACTGGACATTTGAAAATCCGGAAGTAACAATTGCCGGAATGAATGAAGTTCAGGATATTCTCGGATTGACAACAGGTGACGTCAACGCGAGCCATAATATTAACCCGGCTCTCGCGAAAGAAGCCAAAACTCTTGTTTCTATGAAAACTTCAGATGTTATGAGTGTAAAACAGGGTGAAGAAATAGCGGTTCCTGTGCTCGTTAATTCAGCATCTGAGATAAACGCCATGACTCTCGAACTTGATTATCCGGTTGATCTGGTAGAATTCACAGGAATTGAATTTGCCGGAAATAACCTGATGTACAATGATGTTGATGGCAAGATACTCATTTCATGGGCTGATGTAACCTCATTCTCAGTTCCCGAAAATGGTCAGTTGCTTACAGTTAACTTCAAACCGACCGAAGACTTTAAAATTGGAACAAGCTTCAATCTCGATCTTGGCAACCTGACTGAAATTGCCAACTCAGAAGCTATGCCGATGGACCTCGGTCTCTCATCCTTTACCGTTGAAGTTTACAAACCAACTGATTTTACATTACGCCAAAACTATCCCAACCCCTTCAACCCGACTACTATAATCGAATATGAACTTCCTGAAAATAGTGAAGTTACAATTGAGATCTATAATGTTGTCGGTCAGAAAGTTACAACTCTGGTTAATGAAAAACAGGATGTTGGTGTTTACAAGGTTAAATGGGCAGCTTCAGATTTCGCAAGTGGTATGTATATTTACAGAATTGTTGCTAAATCAGACAGCAAAACATTCAGCCAGACACACAAAATGATGTTACTCAAATAATTTTAATTTAAGGGATGGAAGGTTTTTCCTTCCATCCCTCTATAAATCTACATTACTTTATGAGAAAATATTTTTACAGTTTATTGTGTTTCTTTTTATTTTCAGGCGGCAGCCTTTTTTCGCAGGTAATTGTCAGCGCGGATTCATTAAATGTTATATCACCAGGGCAGGTGATAATTCCTGTAAGGATTCAGAACCTGACCGGCGCCGGCGCCATAACACTAAAGATTAACTATAATCAGGATGCTGTTATATATTCCGGTAGCCAGGATATTCACCCCGATCTTGGAGGAACTCTTGTTACAGGGCAAAATGGAGTTATCAGTATTTCCTGGTTTAATATTAGTCCGGTTAATATCTCTTCCGGTATTCTTGTCAAAATTGTTTTTAACTATGACCAGGGAAACAGTGTACTCGAATTTAACACTGCTGAATGTGAAATTGCAGATTCCGAAGGGAATGTAATACAGGTAGATTACAGTAATGGTTACATAGGACACACCACATCTGTAAATACATCCCCTTCGGGAGCTGGAAATCCCCAGGGATTTTTACTCAGGGGAAATTATCCAAATCCTTTTAACAGCAGCACGGTAATAGCATTTAATATATTATCTGCCGGCAGTTATAATATTAATATATATGACTCGGCGGGTAAACAGATAGCATATAAAAATCTCGGAATTAATTATCCCGGGAAATACAGTTTTACATGGCAGGCTGAGAACAGTTCATCAGGGGTATACTGCTATGAGATAATACATCAAAATTTAAGGGGAACAGGCATGGAGCGTCAGTCAGGTAAGATGCTCCTGCTAAAATAAAGTTTATATTGGTGAGAATTGTTAAATATTAAACAGGTAAAATTTATGAGAAAACTTATTACAGTAATTTTTGTTTTGTTTTCCTGGGCCTCTGTGGTTTTAGCCCAGAACGCTACTGTGAAAGTAGCAGATATTGAAAATGCTGTCGCGGGGGACAGTATTGTCATTCCTGTTACCGCTGTTGATCTTAACGATGTCGGGGTGGTCACTATTAATATTAATTACGACCAGGGGGTATTAACCGGAGGCAGGATTATAAATGTCAACTCTGCTTTCGATGCTCCTACAGTTAACGTCGCGGACGGGCAAATAAGTTTTTCATATTTCGGGTTTGTCGGGTTGAATATAGGAACTGACAAGCTCTTTGATGTGAAAATGAAGTACGTTGGCACTCCGGGTGACGGGAAAAGTGACCTGGTCTTTGACGGGAGCACCCAGATTACTGATCCTATTGGGACTCCGATTAACGTCGATTTCCAGGATGGCAGTGTAAGTCCGTTTCCTGTGTTGCTTACCGCTCCCAACGGGGGGGAAGTCTGGCAATCGGGCACAGTGCAAAATATTACCTGGGAAACATACCAGATTGATAATATTAAAATTGAATACAGTACTGATAATGGTACTCAATGGAATGAAATTATCGCATCCACAAGTTCGGATGTCGGTACTTACGCATGGACTGTTCCGAATACGCCAACTGCACAGGCCCTGGTAAGAATTACGGATGTATTAAATGCCGGCTCGACTGATCAGAGTAACGCAGTATTTTCAATAACCGAACAGCCGGAGATTAACCTTACCAGTCCGAATGGCGGTGAAACCTGGGTGACGGGAACTCAACACAGCATCACCTGGTCGAGCGCAGGTATAACTAATGTGAAGATTGAATACAGAATAAATGACAGTGATCCATGGAGAGAAGTTGCCGCTTCGGCAGCCGCGGCGGGTGGAAGTTATACATGGACAATTCCTTCAACTCCATCTACAGAGGCAAAGGTGAGAGTTTCTGACGCCGATAACGCGGCAGTTACAGACATTAGTGAGAACTATTTTACTATCACCGATCCTTATGTCACGGTGCTTTCACCTAATGGTGGTGAAACATGGGCGGCTGGTTCAGCGCATGATATCAAGTGGACCAGTCTTGGTATTGAGAATGTAAAAATTGAATATAAACACGCGGGATTGGCTGACTGGACGGTCATATCGAACAGCACTTCGGCTGCAACCGGAAGTTATAGCTGGACTGTTCCGGCAGAGCAGGCGACAGACGCAAAAGTAAGAATCACTGATGTTGACAATGCCGCTTATTCAGATGAAAGTGACGCGGCATTTTCTATCACATTTGTTGAGCTCACAATTGGCAACCTGCAGAATATCACTCCCGGAACAGAAGTGACAGTTCCGGTTGATATTAAAAAACTTTATGAAGCCGGAGCTATCACACTTAAGATTGACTATGATGAAACAAATGTCAATTTTTCCGAAGCGACTAATATCAATTCGCAAATTTCAGGCGCCCAGATAAACGCCGCTGATGGCTTTATCAATATTTCATGGAACAGCCTTACAGGCGCCACAATTGAAGACGCCAGACTTCTTGATCTGAAATTCACTTATAACGGAACACCGAATGACGGTAAAAGTGATCTTACTTTCGTCAACGGATCAAATGAAATAAGCGATCTGGTCGGGAATCCTCTTTCGGCAACATACAATGATGGTTCAATAACACCTTACCAGCTTTTACTTACTGCGCCTGATGGCGGAGAAGTCTGGCAGGTTGGACAATCTTATGATATTGAATGGGAAAGTTTTGAATCTCCAAATAACGCCCTTTATTATTCAACTGATAACGGGCAGAGCTGGATTTTAATTGAGGAGCTTGGCGGACCAAGAAACAGCTCATATGGGTGGACAGTGCCAAATACTCCCACCTCCCAGGCCCTTGTAAAAGTCGTTGATACGGATAATAACACAATCAGCGACCAGAGTGACGCCGCTTTCACTATCGCGGAAGAGGCGACAATAAGCGTAACCGCTCCGAACGGGGGAGAAAACTGGATTGTCGGTGATCAGGAAAATATTACCTGGTCAAGTGTAAGTGTTACTAATGTTAAACTTGAATATAGTATTAATAACGGCACAGACTGGATTGAAATTATTGCCAGCACCCCCGCCGCCGCGGGAAGTTATACATGGACATTACCGGATAACCCATCCGCGCAGGCCCAGGTAAAAGTTACTTCTGTTGAAGATGGAACGGTAAGCGATCAAAGTGACGCGGTATTTAATATACTCGCGCCTTCAATAACCGTTACCTCTCCGAACGGGGGAGAAACCTGGGTTACAAACTCAACACATGATATCACATGGAACAGTGTGGGTGTTGAAAATGTGAAAATTGAATATGATCCCGGAAACGCTGTAGGCGGAGGCCGCGAATGGATGGTTGTTACAGCAAGCGCTCCTGCCGCTGCCGGAACTTACTCCTGGCAGCTTCCTCCTTTTGTTACAACCCAGGGCAGATTAAGAATCACTGCTGTGGAGGATGGAACAATTTCTGACGTAAGTGACGCGTTTTTTGATGTAGTTAATATTGAGCTGACCATAGGCAATGATGAGAATGTGAAACCTGGTGATGAAATTATCATTCCTGTGGATGGTAAATATCTTTTCGATATAGGGTCAATGACATTAAAAATCGACTACGACGAGACAGAAATGACATTTGTCGAAGCAATAAATGTCAATAATAACATAAATACTGCTCTTATTAATTCTGATGGTAATGTTGTCACACTTTCATGGCAGAACATTGCCGGAACTACCATTGCAGACGCGAAGTTATTTGATATGAAATTTCAGTACACTGCCGGTCCTTCCGGCGGCGGTTCTGACCTGGAATTTATTGAGGCTGAAACTGAAATAACAGATATAAACGCCAACATTCTTGGCCTGACATCAAATAACGGTCAGGTCACTCCTTTTCCTGTATTGTTGACAGCTCCAAATGGCGGGGAAGTATGGCAGGCAGGTTCTGAACATAATATTACATGGGAGTCATATAATATTGGAACCGTACTTATCGAGTACAGCACAAATAATGGCGGGAACTGGTCAACTGTTCAGACTGATGTCGCGGGGAACAGTTATGCCTGGACAATACCTGCCACTACCACTTCACAGGCTCTCGTAAGAGTAACTGATTCAGATAATGCCGGAGTTTCGGATCAAAGTGACGCGGTATTTAATATCGCGGATCAGCCTACTCTGACCCTTACTGCTCCGAATGGCGGTGAAAACTGGCTGGTTGGGGCCCAGGAAAATATCACCTGGTCAAGTGTAGATGTAATAGATGTAAAGTTGGAATACAGTATTAATAACGGAGCTGACTGGATTGAAATAATTGCTTCAGCTTCCGCCGCCGCCGGCAGTTACCTTTGGACCATTCCCGACGCTCCCACAGCGCAGGCGCTCATAAGAGCTACGTCGGTTGAGAATGGCGCGGTTACTGATCAAAGTGACGCTGTGTTTAACATAATTCAGCCCTCCATAACAGTTCTTTCACCAAATGGCGGAGAATTGTGGATTGGCGGCTCCGCTCATAATATTACATGGAATAGTGTCGGTGTTGGCAATGTAAAGATTGAGTTCAGCCCTGATGGTTCCGGAGGTACATTCACCACAGTAAATGAAAGTGTCACTGCGTCAACCGGCAGTTACGAGTGGATACTTCCGCAAAACGAAACAACTAACGGGGTAATTAAAATTAGTTCTGTTGAAGATAACACTATTAATGACCTCAGCGATAATGTCTTTTCAATAGAAAAGGTGAAAATTACAATTGAACCGTTGCAGGATGTTAAGCCAAATGAAATTATTGAGCTGCCGGTCAACGCGGTGAATCTTCTGGAAACCGGCTCTATTACGCTGAAGATTGATTATGATGAAACGGTGATGACATTCAGCGAAGCTGTGAATGTTGATCCCCGGTTTTCCAACGCGCTGATAACTGATAATAACGGCCAGATTAACGTTTCATGGTTCAGTTTGCAGGGAGCTACCGTAGCTGATGGAAAATTATTTGATCTTGAATTTACTTATAATGGAACACCTGCTTCGGGACAGACCGATCTGACATTTATTTCGGGAGAAAATGAGATTGCCGATATTGCCGGAAATCCATTAGCTTCTGTATATAATGACGGGTATGTTAAACCTTATCCTCTTCTTTTGGTGGTTCCCAATGGCGGTGAACTCTGGCAGATTGGCGCTGATGAACTTATAACCTGGCAGAGCTACGAAGTTAATAATGCCAAACTGGAATATTCAACAGATAATGGCAATAACTGGCTGGAAATTATTGCCAGCACTCCCGCTGCCGGCGGAAGTTACAGTTGGAATATTCCAGACGCTCCTACCAGTCAGGCATTGGTCAGAATAAAGAATTTTGATCAGCAGGAATACTTTGACGCGAGTGATGATGTATTTACTATTGCCGCCGAACAAACTCTGCAGCTTACTACACCAAATGGTGGTGAAGAATGGCTGGTTGGTTCGCAGCAGGCAATAACCTGGCAGAGCGCCAATGTTGAAAATATAAAACTTGAATACAGACCTTCCTCCGGTGTTGCCTGGATTACAATAGAAAACAGCATCCCGGCTATCAACGGAACTTACAACTGGACAATTCCTGACGACCCGACTACTACCGCGGAAGTTCAGATTACTTCAGTTGAAAATCCCGGGCTTGCCGATAACAGTGATAACGTATTCAGCATTCTTGCCCCCTTTGTTACTGTTACTCAGCCGAACGGCGGAGAAAACTGGGAAGTCGGACAGGAATATGATATTACCTGGAACAGCATCGGTGTTGAAAATGTGAAACTCGCCTACAGGATAAATGATCTTTCACCCTGGTTCGAAATTACACAATCTGTTCCGGCCTCAGACGGCTCGTTTACATGGATGGTGCCGGATGTGCCCACAACAGAGGCTAAAATTCAAATAACTTCAACCGCCGCGTCTGAAATAACTGATATCACGGATGGTTATTTTACTATTTCAGCTCCACAGGAGCTTTCTATTTCTGCCAGTGATATACAGGGAACACCCGGAGAAAATGTTATCGTGCCCTTTAATGTGACAGCCTTTAATGAAATAGGCGCTATTACACTGGAAATAGAATATAACTCCGACATGCTTTCTTTTGTGGGAGCGCAGAATATTAATGATGAAGTTCAGGGTGTAATATTTAATCAATCGCCCGAAGGAAATTCAGTTTCGGTTTCATGGTTCGATAATGTTGCCCCGTTTGACGGCGCGAATATCGGAGATGGTAAAATATTTGACCTTGAATTTGCGTATAACGGCGGAGCGGCCGATATAACATTCAATGAGAATCAAAGTGAGATTGCCGATCTTCTTGGCTCACCTCTCGATGTTGTTTATAACAACGGTTCGGTCAATTCTTCAGTTAACCAGTATATCGCTCTTTTACTGCCGAATGGCGGTGAAAATTGGGAAGTTGGTTCCGAACAGACAGTTAAGTGGCTCTCAGGTGGTTTAAATGATATCAATATTTACCTGAGAACTTCAGAAAATGGAGCATGGGACCTGCTTACCACAGTTGCTTCAGCAACGGGTGAGTATACTTTTGAGATTCCGAATGAACCTACCGAAGAAGCCCGTATAAAGGTGGAATCTGTTGATAACCAGACGATCTCTGATATCAGTGATAATGTCTTTACAATTCTTTCGAATCTCAGTCTGGTTGTCATGCAGCCAAATGGCGGTGAAAACTGGATCGTTGGAACACAGGAGGAAATAAAATGGCAGTCGACAGGATTTGAAAATGTTAAGATAGAATACAGAACAAGCATCGGCGGCCAATGGATTGAGATCATTGCGAGCCATCCGGCTGCTTCGGGCACTTATCTCTGGACTATTCCTGATGCGCCAACTGATGAGGCGACAATAAAAGTTAGTGACGCCGCAAATCCTGAGTATATTGATATAAGTGATTTCCCATTTACTATCAGTCAGCCTTTGCCGTTATCTATGACAATAGGCAGTGTTCAGGGTATCCCTGCTCAAAACGTGACAATTCCTGTTGAAGCGACAAGCTTTAATGAAATCGGAGCTATCACACTGCGAATTGAATATGATCCGCAATTGCTTGAGTTTGTGAATTACTCGAATCTTAACCCGGAAATTTCCGCGACAATAATAAATAATAACCAGGAAGAAGGTGTTCTGCTGGCATCCTGGTTTGACAGCGCGCCTCCTTATAACGGCGCTAATATTGGTGATGGAAAACTATTTGATATGGAATTCACCTATAATGGCGGAAACGCCGCGGTCGTATTTAATACAGATGAAACTGAATTAAGCGACCTTATTGGAAATCCGCTTCAGACATCTCTGATTGACGGTGGGGTAACTTCATCAGTTGGCGAGTACATTACAATAATTAAACCTAACGGCGGTGAAGAATTTACAGCCGGAGAGATTGCAGAAATTATGTGGGTTACACAGGGTGTCGCCACATTTGATATTGAGTATTCAACCGATAATGGCGGAAACTGGAATTACATTGAACAGAACTTTGCTCCTGTGGATATGACATACCAGTGGGCAGTTCCAAATACTCCGACTGAAAATGCCATTATCAGGGTATCATCATCAACTCAGCCGGCAATTAATGATAAGAGTGATAATGTATTTACAATAAATGAACCCGATCCTCTCTCAATTATCGCGGGTGAAATTTCAGGAGTTCCGGGAACAGAGGTTGTTGTTCCATTTACAAGCGTCAGTTTCTTCGATATCGGAGCTGTTACTTTAAGAATCGAATATGATCCTGCGGTCCTCAGCTTTATAACATCTGAGGAAGTTAATCCGGAACTGGATGGAGCGATATTCAATGAGAGCCCTGATGGAGAGGCGGTTCTGGTATCATGGTTTGATAATGTGCCTCCTTATGATGGAGCAAACATTGGAAACGGAACATTATTTAATCTTAAGTTTAATTATATCGGCGGCTCAACAGACCTCCTGTTTAACGAATCTGAAAGTGAAATTGCCGATCTGCTCGGAACTCCCCTCAATGTGGTTTACGACAATGGAAGCGTAAGTTCTTCGCAGGGTGAATATGTTGTTCTTACTTCACCGAATGGTGGTGAAAGCTGGCAGTCAGGAAGTTTGCATGACATAAAATGGCTGAGTGGAGGAGTAAATAATGTTAAACTTGAATATACTGTAAATAATGGCGGCCAATGGACAGAAATTGCCCAGAACATTGCCGCCGCAGATGAAGTATTCTCATGGCTCGTTCCGAATGAAGTTTCTAATGAAGCCAAAGTAAGAATAACGAGCATGGAAAATGGAAATATCGCCGATGAAAGTGACGCGGTATTCTCAATTCTGCCATCAGGCCCGATAACACTGACATTGGCAGATGTTACAGGTGTTCCCGGACAGCCTGTTATAGCATCACTTGATGTTTCCGGTTTTGTTGAAATCGGGGCCATTACTTTAAGGATTGAATATAATCCGGATATGCTCGATTTTATCCAGGCGATAAATGTTGATCCTGAAGTTCAAGCGATTATTGTTAATGAAGCTGCCGATGGAGACGCGGTACTTGTTTCCTGGTTCGATAATGTTCCCCCTTATGACGGAGCCAACATTGGCGAAGGAAAGATGCTTGATCTTGAATTTACATATAATGGCGGAAATACCGGACTGGACTTCAATCTTGATGTTTCCGAACTCGCGGATGTTATGGGCAATCCGGTTGCCGCTGCCTATAATAACGGCAGTGTTTCGTCAGGAGTCGGAGAATACCTGGTTCTTACCAGGCCGAACGGCGGAGAGGAATTTGCCGGAAATACTCTGGAGCAGATATCATGGCTCAGTGAAGGTGTAAACAATATTAAAATTGAATATACAGACGGAGCAGGCCGGAATACATTTGTTATCGCGAATAGTGTTCCAGCGGCCGGCGGTTCATTCGAATGGCTGGTTCCCAACGCACCCTCTAATAACGCGAAAGTTATAATCACTTCACTCGACAATTCGCAGATTACTGATGAAAGTGATAATCCGTTTACAATACTCCAGGCGGGAACTTTAACTCTTACTCTTCCTGATCTGGTGCTTAACCCGGGTGACAATGCCGTTTTACCATTAACCGCTGAAAATTTCGCCGGTGTCGGAGCTGTTACTCTCAAGATTAAATATAATCCTTCAATTCTCGAATTTACTTCGGTCAGTGATATTCATTCCGAATTGACATCCGCTATTATCAATCAGGAAGATGACGCGATTCTTGTTTCCTGGTTCGATTCCGAACCTCCTTATAATGGAGGCAATATTGGCGATGATAAATTATTCGATCTGAATTTCAACTACCAGGGAGGAGAAGTATCTGTCGTATTCGATGAAGAGACTTCTGAAATTGCGGATATAAATGGTGAACCTGTTACAGTAAATTATAACAATGGCTCGGTTACATCAGCTGTTGATAAATATATTGTTGTTGAAATGCCGAACGGCGGTGAAATTTGGGACGCCGGCTTTGTAAAAGAAATTCAATGGCAGAGTTCACTTATCAACAATGTTAAAATTGAATACCGTACCGGAGAAAACAACTCCTGGATACCAATAGTTGAAAACGTTCCCGCCGCTGACGGTTCATTCAACTGGACTATACCAAATACGCCAACCGATCAGGCGCGCGTTAGAATTAGTGATGCCGAAGGAAGCGGAACTGAAGATATCAGTAATGCTGTCTTTACTATTAACCCGGCAGGTGATCTGAAACTTATTGCCGGAGAAGTTGTTGGTGATCCGAATACTGAAATTGTCGTTCCATTCAACGCTGAAAACTTCCTCGATATCGGAGCTGTCACCCTTCGTATCGAATATGATTCACTTCTGCTCGGATTTACCGGAGTCGAGTGGGTTAACGATGAAATCGGAACCGCGATATTTAATGAAGCTCCGGATGGAGGAGCTGTACTTGTCTCATGGTTCGATAATATTCCTCCTTATGATGGAGCAAACATTGGAACCGCCGGTATATTTAATCTGAAATTTAATTATAAAGGTGGATATACCGATGTAACATTTAATGAGCAGGCAAGCGAACTGGCAAATTCCCAGGGTGATCCTGTTCAGGTGGCTTACGCTCCCGGTTCTGTATCTACCACTTCAGATAAATATCTTTTTGTCACTCGTCCCGATGGCGGGGAAACATTTGCCGGGGATACGTTCGAAAAAATCGAATGGACCAGTGAAGGTATTGATAATGTTAAAATTGAATACTCTACCGATAATGGAACAGAGTGGAATCTGATTTCTACTTCCACACCCGCCGCTAATGGTGAATTTCTGTGGCAGGTAGCAAATGTGAATACTAACGAAGCTCTTGTAAAAGTCACATCCTGGGGAGCTGATCCAATTTCGGATGTCAGTGACGGTACATTTAATATAGTGTATGTCAATGCCGCCCCGCAGTTTGTAACTGTTATTGGCGACACGACCATTAACGAAGGGGAAGCTTTTGAATTCCGGTATGAGGGATTCGACTTCAATGCTCATCCTTTATCATTTGCACTTGTCAGTCAGCCGGTTGGCAATATGCAGCTTTCTCCGGAAGGTCTTTTCACATGGACACCGGGATTCGAGGCTGCCGGTGAGTATGAAATTATTGTCTCTCTCTTTGATAATGTCAACCGGGCTACTGTTTATGATACATCTAAAATAAATGTTACCGATGTTAATCAGCCTCCTTATTTTGTTAAGGTTATCGGTGATACCACTATAAATGAAAATCAGGCTTATTCTTTCAAATACCTGGGTACGGACCCCGATCTTAACCCGGTAGTATTTGCCCTTGTATCAGCTCCTGTTGGAAATATGCAATTTACAACTCAGGGCAGACTGACATGGACTCCTACTTTTGAAGAAGCAGGTGACTATGACATAATAGTATCTCTCTCTGATAATATTTCCAGAGAAGTTGTATATGATACCTCAACAATTCATGTACTCGATGTAAACCGCGCACCATATTTCACAGCGGTAATCGGTGAAGAAACGATAAATGAAAATCAGGCATATCAGTTCCAGTACACCGGAGATGATCCTGATAATCATCCGCTGACCTTCGCTCTCGCATCACAGGCAGTGGGTAACATGGCAATAACCGGAGACGGCTTATTCTCATGGACACCATCATTTGAAGAAGCAGGCGACTATGATGTGATCGTATCCCTTACGGATAACGTGACAAGAGCCACAGTATATGATACTTCAACAGTCCATGTACTCGATGTAAACCGCGCACCATACTTTACGGCTGTAATCGGTGAAGAAACGATAAATGAAAACCAGTATTATGAATTCCAGTACACCGGTGATGATCCTGATAATCATCCACTAACCTTTGCTCTCGCTTCACAGGCAGCAGGCGATATGGCGATAACCGGAGCGGGACTCTTCACCTGGACACCAACTTTTGAGGAAGCCGGAGACTATGAAGTAATCATATCACTGACAGACAATGTAACAAGAGCGACAGTATATGATACTTCGACAATCCATGTACTCGATATAAACCGTGAACCATACTTCACGGCTGTAATCGGTGAAGAAACGATAAATGAAAACCAGTATTATGAATTCCAGTACGCCGGTGATGATCCTGATAATCATCCATTGACATTCGCATTAGCTTCACAGGCAGCAGGCGATATGGCGATAACCGGAGCAGGACTCTTCACCTGGACACCAACTTTCGAGGAAGCCGGGAACTATGAAGTAATCATATCACTGACAGATAATGTAACAAGAGCGACAGTATATGATACTTCAACAATCCATGTGCTCGATATAAACCGCGCACCTTACTTCACAGCTGTAATCGGTGAAGAAACGATAAATGAAAACCAGTATTATGAATTCCAATACACCGGTGATGATCCTGATAACCATCCTCTAACCTTTGCTCTCGGTTCACAGGCAGTAGGCGATATGGCGATAACCGGAGCAGGACTCTTTACCTGGACGCCAACTTTCGAGGAAGCCGGGAACTATGAAGTAATCATATCACTGACAGACAATGTAACAAGAGCGACAGTATATGATACTTCGACAATCCATGTATTGGATGTAAACCGTGAGCCATACTTTACAGCGGTAATCGGTGAAGAAACGATAAATGAAAACCAGTATTATGAATTCCAGTACACCGGTGATGATCCTGATAACCATCCTCTAACCTTTGCTCTCGGTTCACAGGCAGCAGGCGATATGGCGATAACCGGAGCAGGACTCTTTACCTGGACGCCAACTTTCGAGGAAGCCGGGAACTATGAAGTAATCATATCACTGACAGACAATGTAACAAGAGCGACAGTATATGATACTTCGACAATCCATGTATTGGATGTAAACCGTGAGCCATACTTTACAGCGGTAATCGGTGAAGAAACGATAAATGAAAACCAGTATTATGAATTCCAGTACACCGGTGATGATCCTGATAATCATCCATTGACATTCGCGTTAGCTTCACAGGCAGTGGGTGATATGGCAATAACCGGAGCGGGACTCTTCACATGGACACCAACTTTTGAGGAAGCCGGAGACTATGAAGTAATCGTATCACTGACCGATAATGTAACAAGAGCGACAGTCTATGATACTTCAACAGTCCATGTATTGGATGTAAACCGTGAGCCATACTTTACAGCGGTAATCGGTGAAGAAACGATAAATGAAAACCAGTATTATGAATTCCAGTACACCGGTGATGATCCTGATAATCATCCTCTAACCTTTTCTCTCGCTTCACAACCAGCAGGCGATATGGCGATAACAGGAGCAGGACTCTTCACCTGGACGCCAACTTTCGAGGAAGCCGGAGATTATGAAGTAATCGTATCACTGACAGACAATGTAACAAGAGCGACAGTATATGATACTTCGACAGTCCATGTGCTCGATGTAAACCGTGAACCATACTTTACGGCTGTAATCGGTGAAGAAACGATAAATGCAAACCAGTACTTTGAATTTCAGTACACCGGTGATGATCCTGATAATCATCCTCTAACCTTTGCTCTCGCTTCACAGGCAGTGGGTGATATGGCGATAACCGGGGAAGGACTCTTCACCTGGACACCAACTTTCGAGGAAGCCGGAGACTATGAAGTAATCGTATCACTGACAGATAATGTAACAAGAGCGACAGTATATGATACTTCGACAATCCATGTGCTCGATGTAAACCACGCACCATACTTCACGGCTGTAATCGGTGAAGAAACAATAAATGAAAACCAGTACTTTGAATTTCAGTACACTGGTGATGATCCTGATAATAATCCTCTAACCTTTTCTCTCGCTTCACAGGCAGTGGGTGATATGGCGATAACCGGGGACGGATTATTCACCTGGACACCAAGCTTCGATGAAGCCGGAGATTATGAAGTAATCGTATCACTGACAGACAATGTAACAAGAGCGACAGTATATGATACTTCGACAGTCCATGTGCTCAATGTCAACCGTGAACCATATTTCACGAGTGTAATTGGTGATACAACAATCATTGAAACAGAAGCATTTGAATTCCAGTATGATGGAGAAGACCCGGATAATAATCCTTTGACATTCACACTGGTTTCAAATCCAGTAGGAAATATGCAGATTACCCAGGACGGACTATTTACCTGGACACCTACCACAGAAATGGCCGGTGATTATGAAGTTATTGTAGCCATGAATGATGCCGCTACCCGCGCTGTTGTTTATGATACATCAAATATCCATGTCCTTGATTCTAACCAGCCTCCATATTTCACTGCTGTGATTGGAGAAGAAACAATAAACGAAAATAATTATTTTGAATTCCAGTATACCGGTGAAGATCCGAATTCTGATCCTGTAACATTTTCCCTGATATCCAATCCGGTTGGTGATATGATGATCGCCAATGAAGGACTCTTTACATGGACTCCCGACTACACAATGGCCGGAGATTATGATGTAATAGTAGCCTTAAGTGATAATGTTACGAGAGATGTTGTTTATGATACATCAGTAATTCATGTATCAAATGTCAACCTGATGCCATATTTCACATCGGTATTACCGGATACAACGATTAAAGAGCATTTTTCACTATCATATCAATATCAGGGAGAAGACCCCGATAATGGCGATCTGACATTCAGTCTGGTGACACAGCCGGTTGGAAATATGCAGCTTACCACAGGTGGACTATTCACCTGGACACCGACCTTTACAAGCGCCGGAGAATATGAAATAATTGTTGCGTTAAGTGACAATACAACCCGCGCGGTTATCTATGACACAGCCATGGTAACAGTAACTGATGTTGATGTAACAGTTCTTAATCCCCAGGGTAATAATGTGATCCCTGCCGCGACAACATTTGAAATCTGGTGGGAAGCGATTAACCTTGATATGGTGAAAATTGAATACAGAACCTCACCCGGAGAAGACTGGATACTTATTGCCGATAGTGTTGACGCCGACAATAATATAACATCCGCTCCGGAAACGATTGTAACAGGCAATGTTAAAGCTGCTCCCAAAGGCGCTGATCCTGAATCAGCGGGAGTTGTAAGTGTTGATCAGAAAGGAAGAACTAACGCTCCGACTGGTGGCGGCGGAAGAGAAATATCAGGCATCTACCAGTGGGTTGTTCCAAATACACCATCAACAACATGCCGTGTAAGAATATCTGATATTGACGATCCGGCAAATTATGATCTTAGTAACAGTGATTTTACGATTACCGATCCGCTGCCGATGACAATGTCGACAAATGATATATTTGCGGCTCCCGGAGACAGTGTTGATATCCCGATAAATGTTGTCAATTTCAACAACGTCGCCAGTATGCATATCATAATGAAGTTTGATGAAGCTGTTCTTGACTGGGGACGTGTTGTCGCGATAAATCCGAATCTTATCACGGCTCAGGTTTCAATAAATGACGGATCGATAACTATTGACTGGAGTAATCCGGAAGGAGTTACGATTCCTGATGGTAATATTGCCATGCTGCGTGTAGAATATGACAGCGGTATTACTGACCTCGACTTTGATGAGAACAATAACTTTATCCGTGATCCCGAAGGATTTGATTATACTGTTAACTATATCGATGGAAGTGTGAAACTTGTAGCTCCTGAACCACCTGAGCTGGTTTATCCTGTTAACGGACAATCTGACCTGCCGGTATCTGTTACGCTGAATTGGGGAGATGTTTATGGCGCAGTCAGTTATAATGCGCAGGTTGCCACAGATTATCAGATGACAAATATTATCGTAGATACTGTTATCACAACATCTGAAGTGGAGATCAGAGGTCTGGCTTATAAAACCCCATATTACTGGCGTGTCAGCGCTACCAACATTACCGGAACCAGCGCCTGGTCAGAAAAATGGTTATTTAAAACAGAATGGTATGTTGAGTTTGCGAATGTCCAACCTGGACATATAAATCTTCCCGTCGGAGAGGCTGCTTCTTTCAGAGGACAGGTTTATGTACCTAACCTTACTAACGGACCTGGACAGGGAGAAGGTGTTGTAGCATGGATTGGAATCAGCAGTGAGAATAATAATCCCGATCAATGGGCCGACTCACTCTGGACCCAGTGTTATTATCTTCAGGACGTAGGTTCCAGGGACGAATTTGCCGCATCACTTGGCGCATCACTTGAAATGGGCACCTATTTCTACGCGATGAGATACCAGATAGATGAAGGAAGTTACTGGTTTGGTGGCTGGAGTGAATCCGGTGGCGGGTTCTGGAATGGCACAACTAATAAATCAGGTAGTTTATACGTCACATGGCAACCGATAATTAAACCGACGCAGCTCAGAGCACAGGCTCAGGAAATTGGCAAAGTATTCCTTAGCTGGATCGATAATGCTGAGAATGAAACCGGTTACACCGTTGAAAGAAAACTTGGCGATACTACTATTGCCGGACAGTATGAGGAAATTGCTTCATTGGAAGCAAACTCTCAGACTTATCTTGATACCACCGTATCAACCGATTCCTTAAAATACACTTACAGAGTGCAGGCATTCAACGCTGATACGGTTTCAGATTATAGTAATCTTGCCATTGTAGCGGTGCTTACAAAGATTGAAGTTGTTGATCTGATACCTGATGAATATTCTTTAAGTCAAAACTATCCCAACCCCTTCAACCCGAGTACCAGGGTTAAATATGGAATTCCTTCTGAAAGCCGGGTAAGAATAGTTATATACAACTCACTCGGTGAGGTTGTGACAACAGCTGTAAATGAAATTCAGAAAGCAGGCACCTACATTCTTGAGTGGGATGCCGGCCGACTCGCTTCAGGTGTATATATCTACTCACTCTATGCTGAGGAACTTGACGGCGAAGGAAACTTCTCAAGCATAAAGAAAATGATACTTCTGAAATAAAAAAAGAAATCTTTTAATGGATGGGAGCCGTAAATAATATTCACGGCTCCCATTTTTTTATATGTTATGATCTTGACAAACCGAAAGAAAAAGTTTAAATTAATAGTTCGTTTATATTTTGATTTGTTGCACGGGGCGTAGCGTAGTCCGGTTAGCGCGCCTGCTTTGGGAGCAGGAGGTCGCAGGTTCGAATCCTGCCGCCCCGACGGAGTTTTTTGAAAGTTTGAATTTGTTTAGTTGTGGTTAGCGCGCCCTGACCGAAAAGAAATCGGGAAAGTCGCAGGTTCCCCCACCGGGATGCCTTCGGCAGACTCCTGCCGCCCCGACGGAGTTTTTTGAAAGTTTGAATTTGTTTAGTCGCGGTTAGCGCGCCCTGACCGAAAAGAAGTCGGGAAAGTCGCAGGTTCCCCCACCGGGATGCCTTCGGCAGACTCCTGCCGCCCCGACAGAGTTTTTTGAAATTTTGAAATGATTTTATCTGACATCCTCTTGTTTTTACCCGGAGGATTTTTTTTGAATCATTTGTTCATTGAATTTTTGAATCGACAACATTGAATTTATTGAAAAATTTACTTACGTTGCAAAAGATGAGCGCCAGTAGCTCAACCGGACAGAGCAACGGCCTTCTAAGCCGTAGGTTAGAGGTTCGAGTCCTCTCTGGCGTACTTTTCCATATATGGTGGGAGTAGCTCAGTTGGTTAGAGCATCTGGTTGTGGCCCAGAAGGCCGAGGGTTCAAATCCCTTCTCTCACCCCATTTCATGGCCCTATGGTGTAACTGGTTAACACATCGCCCTTTCAAGGCGAAGAGTACGGGTTCGAGTCCCGTTAGGGTCACCATCTTGTTCAATTGTTGTCAGATTCATTATGGCCCTATGGTGTAACTGGTTAACACATCGCCCTTTCAAGGCGAAGAGTACGGGTTCGAGTCCCGTTAGGGTCACTACCATCCAAAATAACCCTCCAGGCTTTATTTATGCTTAAAAAAATAACTGAAAACTCTGAAATATTAGCGGCTAATGACAGTTATATTACTCCCGAAGGAAAATCAGGAATATTTCTTACTCCCTCTCTCACATTTTATTATAAATTATTTCGGATTGTCTTCTATTCAAACCGAAAGGTTAAAAAGGGTTATTATGATGGAATTAATTGGGCTGAATCTTCTCTCGATATAAAAAACAGGCTTGAGGAATCGGGTGTGAAATTTTCGATTACCGGGCTGGAAAATCTAAGAGATATCAAACCACCGGTCGTATTTGTTTCCAATCATATGAGCACTCTTGAAACCATGATTCTTCCCGGAATTATTCAGCCTGTTATGGATGTGACCTTTATTGTAAAAAGAGAACTGACAACTTATCCCCTTTTCGGACCTGTTCTTAAATCAAGGGACCCGATAGTTGTCGGACGGGAAAACCCGAGAGATGACCTTGTGGCTGTGTTTGGAGAGGGTAAAAAAATATTAGAGCAGGGCAAATCGATTATCGTATTTCCGCAGCGAACCAGGGTTCCATACTTTGATCCTTCGGAGTTTAACACTCTTGGCAACAAGCTCGCGGAGAAGAACAGCGTTCCTGTTATTCCTGTAGCTTTGGTTACCGACGCCTGGGGGATAGGTGGTATGGTCAAAGAACTTGGTAAAATAGATACTTCCAAAACTGTTCATATCGCGTTCGGAAAAATAATTCCCCCCGGAACAAATTCCGCGTTATCTCATTCCGCTACAAAAGAATTTATTGATGCTAAATTCAGAGAATGGGAAAGAACTGATATTCTCAGGTAAAATTTTTCAATCCTGAGCGGAGCGGCTCATATAAAAAAAGCTCATACTAACCGTGATACAGTTAACATAAGAAGTTGCCCTCCTATCCTTAACATTAATTTAATCCTGTCGTAATAATGAGTTAATATCCAGCCATTAAGTTTCCTTCCGTAAAATAAAAAAATATCTTTTGGAAGGAGATGTGACATGTTTAACCGCAAGAATTTTTTGTGCACTAAGTTTATTTTATTGTTTTTTCTCACCTTTACATTGATTTCAGCTCAGAACAAAACCGGAAAAATTACCGGTACCGTAGTTGACAAAGACTTCGGTGACGCCCTAATCGGCGCGAATGTATTTATAGAAGGAACAACCATCGGCTCGGCTACCGATATTGAAGGTAGATACGCGATCGATAATATTCCCGTCGGCACTTACACAGTAGTATATTCCATGATTGGATTTCAGAAGCAGAATGTCACCGGCGTGGTCGTCAAACAGGGCGAAGTTACAAAAATGGATGTTGCTCTCGGAACAGAAACTTATGAAACCGAAGAAGTTATTATTTCGGCTAAAGTTGTTGAAGATTCCGAGGCCGGGTTGTTAATAAAGAGACAAAAATCCGTTTCGGTAAGTGACGCTATCAGTTCGGAACAATTTTCAAGGGCGGGAAGCGGTAATGCTGCCGAAGCTGTTAAACAGATTGTGGGAGCTTCAGTTGTTGACGGAAAAAATGTTTATGTAAGAGGTCTTGGTGACAGATATACAAGCACCCAGCTTAACGGAGCGGAAATACCCAGTGTCGATCCTTATAAAAGATCGGGATCAATCGATTTAATTCCGGCAAACCTTGTTGATAATATTCAGGCGGTAAAAAGTTTTACACCGGACAAGCAGGGAAACTTCTCCGGCGGTACTGTTGATATTAAAACAAAGGATTTCCCTGAAAAACTTAACGTTTCTTTTTCAGCATCAACAACTTATAACTCAAATGCTACCTATAACAGTGATTTTCTTGGTGTTCATTCAAGTGGTTCCGATTGGATTGGACAGGATAATGGTTACAGGGATATTCCAACTGAAATTGGTGAGCAACTTATAATAAGCGCCGGTGGAGCGACAAAAAATGATTCTATCGCCAATGCTATTGATGTTACAACCAAAAGTTTCAATTCCGATTTTAATACTTTCAAAGAAAGTCCTCCACTGAATCAAAGTTATGCTTTGTCGGTTGGAAACCAGGTCGATTTGTTTGGCAAACCCTTTGGTTTTATTGCCAGTTTTACATATAAAAACAGCACTTCAGGTTATTCTGACGGTAATTTTAACAGGTGGGACAGAGGGGTAAAAGATCCTGAAAAAGTTCAGCTTGATACCGTCATGAGTCTGGGAGAACAGAGTACCACACATGAAGTTTTATGGGGAACAGTCTTAAAGGCTTCTTATAAGCTTTCACCTGAACATATCCTCAGTGTTAATGGTTTGTATAACCAAAATGGTGAAAACAAAGCAAGATTCTTGTCAGGAAGTTTTCCATACGATACTCCCGCTCAAAACTCATGGCAGGCTACAACTCATCATTATAAAGAAAGATCATTAAAATCTATTCAGCTTTCAGGTCAGCACTATTTTAAAGATATCTTAAATCTTAAAGTTGAATGGAAAGGAAATTATCTGGAATCAAATCAGGATGAACCGGATCTAAGATATTTTTATTCGATTGAAACTCCTGATCAGGATTATATTATTAAAACAAACTTATCCCCCGAAAGATACTACAGATATACTGATGAAAATCAGAGGGGCGGGCAAATAGATTTTTCATTACCTTTCCATTTAATATCCGATAAGCAATCAACATTTAAATTCGGCGGGTTTTATCAGGAAAAACACAGAGAGTTTCGGGAAAGAAGGTTTTCATACGAACCTAAAACAAAACTGCAGCCTTCATTCAACGAAGCGAATGGTGATATAGCCAGATTCTTCTCGGATGAATTCCTCGGATGGGTCGGTCAGGATACTATCAATTTTAATGGACAAACAGTAATAAATAATAAAATTGGTATTTATGTTCAGGAGGGTGATCAGAAATCCAGTAATTATAATGGCGACAGAGAAATTTCAGCTTTTTACGGAATGTTGGATTTACCGATCGGAGATAAGTTCAGGGTAATAACAGGAGCCAGACTTGAAAACACTCATATGGAAGTGGCGAACTTTACTGATTCGCTTGCCCAGATTAACACCAACGATGTTCTGCCATCGTTTAATGTTGTTTATACACCTATAAATGATATGAATATCAGACTTTCCTATGGGAAAACCCTGGCCAGGCCAACATTCAGGGAAATTTCTCCTTTCCAGAACTTTGAATTTAACGGCGGTGATACCTACAGAGGTTACACACAATTAAAAAGAACGCTCATTGATAACTTTGATCTGAGGTGGGAATGGTATACCGGAGCAGGTCAGATATTCGCCGTCAGCGGATTTTACAAAAATTTCAAAGATCCTATTGTGCTTAAGATTACTGACGCTGTTAATAATCTTGTAGAATGGAGAAATGTGTCAGAGGCAATCGTTTACGGACTTGAGTTCGAAGTAAGAAAAAACCTTATGTTTCTTTCTGAAGCATTATCCAATTTTTCTATGGGCGCCAACCTTACTCTTATTCATTCACAGGTTGATATTGATCCTGAAGAGCTTGAAAATCTTAAGGTATTTGAACCAGACGCCGATGATACAAGACCTTTCCATGGTCAGTCACCATATATCGTGAATGCTAATCTAAATTATGATGATTGGGATAACGGACTTACTGCAAGCTTGTTTTACAATGTTTCAGGTAGAAGACTAACCGCTGTTGGTTCAGTTGGCGCGCCGGATGTTTACGAAGAACCTTTCCATCTTTTGAATTTCTCCCTCTCTAAAAAAATATATGAAAACATTTCTCTTAAATTTTCTGTCAATAACATTCTTAATGACAGGGAAGAAAAAATACAGGAATTTAAGGGTAGAGATTATATATACATAAGCCATACGAAAGGAATCAGTTATTCAGTTGGTATGAAATATAGTTTATAATTTTCATTTAATTAAATAACATTCATTAAGGAGTGAAACATGAAGAAAACTTTCTTCACAACATTTATTTTGACTCTGTTTATTCTGGTTTCCGGAATAAATGCTCAGTTTGATGAGTACTGGAATCATGTAAACTACAAAGGAGCTTTCGGTTCAACTAACTGGCTTAAAGGCTGGACAGCAATGGACCATTACGGTTATTTCGTTGATGACGTAACACCTTCAGCTGATGTTACAGTCACTGATGCTGATATCAACGCAAATGATGTAGTCTTCTGGACTGCTAATAATACTTATATTCTTGATGGTTTCGTTTATGTTGAAGAAGGCGCGGTTCTTAATATCGAAGCCGGTACAGTTATTAAAGCCAAAGAAGGACAGGCTGAAAGCGCATCTGCCCTTATTATCTGCCGCGGCGGAAAAATTTATGCCGAAGGTACAGCTTCAGCGCCGATTATATTCACATCTGTAACTGACGATGTTACCGATCCAACAGATCTTAATCTTCCTACTTCAAACCTTTGGGGCGGTCTTATTCTTCTTGGTAAAGCGACAATCAACCCCACAGGCGGCGAAGAAAATATTGAAGGTATTCCTGCTGAAGCAAGAACTACTTATGGCGGAACAGATGATGATGATAACTCAGGTGTTCTTCGTTATGTTTCAATCCGTCACGGTGGTACAGACGTTGGCGCTGGTAAAGAAATCAATGGTCTTACACTTGGTGGTGTAGGTCGTGGAACTACAATTGAATATGTTGAAGTTTTCAATAACAATGACGACGGTTTCGAATGGTTCGGTGGAACTGTTAACGCAAAATATCTTGTGTCCGCATTCAACGCTGATGACTGCTTTGATCATGATATGGGCTTCAGAGGTAAAATGCAATTCTTATTCGCTATCGAAGATCCTACATTCGGCAACGCTTGTGGCGAACATGATGGCGGTACAGATCCTGAAGATGGCGCTCCTTATGGATACGCTCAGTCATATAACGTAACTTTCCTTGGTTCGGGCAAAGATGCCGGCAATGCTGATAACGACTGGTTATTCAATATCAGAGATTACTGGGGTGGTTACTACAAAAATTCAATCTTCGGTGATTATGCGGGTAAAGGTATCCAGATCGAAGATTTGGCAACAGGTAATGACTGTAAACTGAGACTTGATAATGGCGAACTTATTTTCGAAAATAATATCTGGTTTGATTTCGGAGCTGGTTCTTCACTTGAAGCAATTACTGAAAATACATATACAGCCGATTATCTTGGAACAACAGCTAATTATATCAGAAATGGTATCCTCGAAAACATCTCAAGAGATGCTTATACAAAAGGTTTAGACCCAAGACCTTCTTCAAGCAGCGCTGCATATAGCCTGTTAGCACAGTATCCCCATGATGATTTCTTTGATCATGTAAATTACAAAGGCGCTTTTGGTTCAACTAACTGGTTAAAAGGCTGGACCGCTTTAGATCACTATGGTTATCTTGCTGATGACGCTGAAGCAACAAATACAATTAATATTACTGACGCTGACATCAACGCTGGTGACAAAGTTTACTGGACTGCCGACAACACTTACGTACTTGACGGTTTTGTTTATGTTGAAGATGGAGCTGTTCTTAATATTGAAGCCGGTACTGTTATTAAAGCTAAAGAAGGTCAGGCTGAAAGCGCTTCCGCTCTTATCATCTGCCGCGGCGGAAAAATCTATGCTGAAGGTACAGGCGTTAATCCTATTATCTTCACATCTGTAAATGACGATGTTACTGATCCTACAGACCTTTCACTTCCTACCTCTAACCTTTGGGGCGGTCTTATTGTTCTTGGTAATGCCAAAATTAACCCGACTGGCGGTGAAGCTAATGTTGAAGGTATTCCTGCTGAAGAAAGAACTACATATGGCGGCAGTGAAGATGAAGACTGTTCAGGCGTTGTAAGATACGTTTCTATCCGTCACGGTGGTACAGACGTTGGCGCAGGAAAAGAAATCAACGGTCTTACCTGCGGTGGTGTTGGTAACTCAACAACAATCGATTACGTTGAAGTTTTCAACAATAATGATGATGGTTTCGAATGGTTCGGCGGTCATGTTGATTGTAAACACCTTGTTAGCGCATTCAACGCTGATGATTGCTTCGACCATGATATGGGTATCAGAGGTAAATTCCAGTTCTTATTCGCTATCCAGGATCCTGGTTTTGGTAACGCTTGTGGCGAACATGATGGCGGAACAGATCCGGAAGATGGCGAACCTAACGCTTTCCCTCAGTCTTATAATGTTACTTTCCTTGGATCAGGAATGGGTACTTCAAACGCGGATAACGACTGGTTATTCAACATGCGCGATTACTGGGGCGGCGTTTACGCTAACTCAATTTTTGGCGATTATGGTGGAAAAGCTATCCAGATTGAAGATCTCGCAACTGGAAATGACTCAAAACTGAGACTTGATAATGGCGAAATTATTATCAACAACAATATCTTCTTTGATTTTGGCGCTGGTTCAACTTTTGCCGATATCTCAGAAAACAGCTACGAAGCTGATTATCTTACAGCTAATAACAACACTATCGAATCACCTTCACTTGGCGCTATCTCAAGAGCTCCTTATACAAAATTGATGGACCCAAGACCTGAAGCTAACGGTCCTGCTTACACAAATGTTGCTGAATATGTAACTGGTGTTAAAGAAGTTAACTTCACTGATGTTGTCCCTGCTGACTTCAATCTTTCACAGAACTATCCTAACCCGTTCAACCCGACTACAAATATCTCATTTGCTCTTCCTGTAGCTTCTCAGGTTAAACTGGTTGTTTATAACGTTCTTGGTCAGAAAGTTGCCGAACTGGTTAATGATTTCAGAACTGCCGGAACTCACACTATTGAATGGGATGCCGCAAGCATGTCAAGTGGCGTTTATTTCTATTCACTGGAAGCTGATAACGTAGTAGTTACTAAAAAAATGACACTGCTCAAATAAATTTTCCCGTTACATCTCTCCTTCCAAAACCGGGGCGCTGTGCTTTTTATAAGCCGCGTCCCTTTTTTTTTTATTTAATCCTGCCGGGCCGGCCAAACCGGAAAAGGAGAATAATTGATAATGGATAATTTCAAAGATGGCTCCTGGTTTTTATTTTGTGTTAAATTAATCCTGTTAATCTCTTAAATATTGAAAGATCGAAATCCCCTCCCCTTAAAATGTTACAGGGGAGGACGGGAGCAATGCTGTCAACTTAGGCCCAAAATCTTTTTTATGTTCCCGGGAATATTGGGGATTGTATATTTTTTCTATCCGTCCCCACGGGGAATTCCCCGTGGCTATTCGGTTTCTGCCCCCTTCGGGGACGATAAAAAAATCCGTTAAGTTGACAGAAGTGGGACGGGAGGGGTTTGATCTGCCTTGAGTCGGAACTAATCCGGAGAGAATTCTTATTTTTTTCACTTCCCGAAATAACAGAGGTTTTAGCGCAATTATGATCTTGTTGCTAATAAGTCTTACAAAATCAGGAATAAGGCTTTTTCGAGCTTCTCGTGGAATTCTGTAGTTTTATAATTTTGTGTTGTATTTCCATATAAATATGCGAAATCAAAGAAATCTGCGCTAAGCTTGTCTCCTTGTTAATTATTCATTGTTCATTATTCATTATTAATTGTTACTTACATTTTTCCCAATTCTGCGTAAAATATGACTGCTTATAGAAAAATTTGTCATTTTGTTTGTTCCGGCCTGGTCAGTTTATTTGCAGTATTCCCAAATCCTTTCACTAAATCGGGGAAAATAATTAAGAAGGCGCTTAAATTAGTTGATTAACTCCACATTTTGTTTTTAATTGCAACGGTTTAATAATTTACTTTGTGTTGATGAATTTTCCTATATACCTCGCTAACAGATATATTAAAAGCAGAAGAGGTTTGAACCTTCTCTCCTTTATTTCACTATTTACCATAGGCGGCATAGCCCTCGGTGTAGCGGTATTAATAATTGCACTTTCAGTACTGAAAGGATTCGAAGACGCCGTCGCTGAAAAAATTGTGAACCTAAATTCACATATATATATAACAGGATTCAGCGACCGGATGCTTGATGAACCTGAATTTATTATTCCGGTGATGCAGGAGGTGACAGGTGATAATTTTGAAAATATTTCACCATTTATTTCGGGTAATGCCATAATCCGCTCCAGAAGATTATCGGAGGGTGTAAAGGTTATCGGAATTAATCCGGAAGATGAAGCCGGGCTGGCTCAATATATAGTTTCAGGGTCTTTTTCATTTGACTCACTCAAAGGAAAACCTACAGTGATAATAGGGAAAAAACTTGCCGATAAACTTTTCGTGAAGCCGGGCGATAAAATCACATTCTTTTCACTTCCGGGCAAAAAGCCTCCCTCGGCCGAAAATCCTCCGATGATAAAACAATTTATAGTAAGCGCCCTCTATGAAAGTGGAATGGCGGCTTATGATGATATAAAAGTATATATCGATTTTGAGAGCGCGCGGAAATTGTTTATGACTGACGGCAAAGTTTCGGGTTACAATATCAGGTTAACAAATATATCCGGGATTGATTCTCTCGCGGCAGATTTGCAGGATATCCTCGGGTATCCATATAATGTCAGGACTATTTACCAGGAATTTCAGAGTATTTTTACCTGGCTGGATTTACAGAAAGAACCTGTCCCCCTGATACTCGGTTTAATTGTTATCGTCGCGGCGTTTAATATAATCGGAACTATCCTGATGCTTGTGCTGGAACGAACTGCGGAAATAGGGGTTCTGAGGGCTATGGGTATGACGAGGAAACAGGTGACAAAAATCTTTATCATCGCCGGGATGACCCTTACTATTACAGGCATTTTAATCGGTAATATTCTGGCGCTTCTGATTAGTCTGGCGCAGATGGAGTTCGGGCTGGTCAGGCTTCCATCTTCTGTTTATTTTATGTCTGTGGCCCCGGTATCAATTGAGCCGGCGCATTATATTCTCGTATCGGTTTTCGCATTGCTGATTTCGTTAGGTTCATCCTGGATCCCCGGCAGAATAGCTGCCCGAATGGACCCGGTGAAAGCGTTGAGGTTTGGCTGATATGACTGAGTTATTTATTTCGGGAAGATATGTAAAGTCGAGAAGAAGTTTAAATTTCATTACCATAATATCACTGCTCTCAACACTTGGCATAACAATAGGAGTGGCCGCGTTAATAATAGTGCTTTCGGTATTTAACGGGTTTGGCGGCCTGGTAAAATCAATTCTTGTAAATTTCGATCCTCACGTCAGAATTACTTTAACTGATTCCGAGAGTAAAAATCATCTTGAAAACCTCGAAGCCGAAATAAAGAAAATTAAAGGAGTTGATGTTTTTACCCCTTACGTTGAAGGGAAAATAGTCCTCTTTACAAAACATGGCCATTATGAAATTGTCGACCTTAAGGGGATAAGAACAGAAAAAGCTGAAGGATGGGGAGTAAAAGAGAGAATTGTGACAGGCGGATTTGGCGCGCCGGGGAGAAAATCTCCCGCCTCCCTGGTTTCAGGATTTCCTGTCGCGATTAAATTATCGAGCCGTAAAGGAGATACGCTTCAGGCAATATCATTTAATAAAATTGAAAAAACCCTGGTAAACTACTCTCTTCCGGGCGCTAAAAATGTAATAATAAGCGGCATTTTTGAGACCAATAATAAAGAGTATGATTCAAGATATGTTTTTTGTGATCTTGAAAATGGTCAGGATATCCTTGGACTGGGGAAAGATATTTCAGGATATGAGCTTCGGCTGGATGACCTCGAAAAAGCGGATGAAGTAAAGGAGACCCTTTCAGAAAAACTTGATCCTGGGCTGTTCTCGGTATATTCATGGTATGATCTTCACAGTGACCTTTACAACGTTATGCAGATTGAGCGCTGGTCGGCTTATATATTGTTATGCCTTATCATCGCTGTCGGCACTTTTAATATACTCAGTTCGCTTAGCATGACTGTCATAGAGAAAAAGAAAGATATTGGGATATTGCGTTCATTCGGCGCGTCGGAAAAATTTATCAGGAGAATATTTTTATTTGAAGGGATGATAGTCGGCGTGGCCGGAACACTGGCGGGTTTAGCCATAGGCGTTCTAATATGTTATCTCCAGATAGAGTTTAATATATACACTCTTGATAATAGCAGGTATATTATTAATGCACTACCTGTTGAGCTGCGGTTATCCGATATTATTGTAATTGCCGCGATGTCTCTTTTCCTGACATTTTCCGCCTCACTTTATCCGGCAAGAAGAGCCCTGAAAATTTCTGTTACCGACGCTGTCAAATGGGAATAATAAAGATGAATGATATAATATTAAAAGCTGAAAATATTTATAAATCATATTCGGGAAAAGGCAAGAGAAAACTTGAGGTCCTATCCGGGATAAACCTGAAAGTGAGAAAAAAAGAGCTGACAATTATTGTCGGGTCATCAGGCGCCGGTAAAAGTACCCTTCTCCATATTCTCGGAGGTCTGGATAAACCAGACAGCGGGGATGTTTTTATAAGTGAAAATAATATATTCCAATTGAATGATGAAAAACTTTCCAGATTCAGGAATAAAAAAATAGGCTTCGTTTTTCAGTTTCATCATCTTCTTCCGGAATTTACAGCCAGGGAAAATGTCGCTATTCCGAAGATGCTTTCCGGCGCCCCGAAAAACGAAGCGTTTCAGAGAGCGGATAAACTTCTTGACCTTGTGGGTCTTTCGGACAGACTGGAGCATAAACCGGCTGAACTTTCGGGAGGTGAACAGCAAAGGATCGCTGTCGCCCGCGCGATGGTTAATGATCCGGAAATTATTTTCGCGGATGAACCTACCGGAAACCTCGATTCAAAAAACAGCGAGATAATTCACAATCTGATAATGGACCTTCAAAAAAATACCGGAACCACCTTTCTTGTGGTTACCCACAATAAGGATTTGGTTGACCTGGGTGAAAGAGTGCTGGAAATGAGGGATGGGCAAATCCTGAATCAGGAGTGATGAAATAGTCAGAGATATTTTTCCGCGGCCTGAATAATCTTTTGAATATATTCTTTATAGTCGACGTTATAAAGACGCGCCCCGGCCGCATTCAGATGTCCTCCTCCTCCAAATTCCGCCGCCAGCTTATTGATAGGGATATTTCCTTTACTGCGAAAACTTATTTTTAAACCATCTTTCAGTTCATAAAAAAGGAATCCCGCTTTAACTCCTTTGACAGCCAGAGTATAATTTACAAAACCTTCCACATCCTCATCCGAGGCTTCTGTTTTGTTTATAGCTTCCTGGGTAATGGTCATATAAGCGATTTGTCCCTCAGCGTGAAAATTAAGGGTGCATAAAGTTTCACCGAGAAGTTTCAGCCTGCTGATTCTGTCCTGCTGATATATCTGTTCATGAACATAAGAGGGGTCCACACCACATTCCAGTAATTCGGCAGCGATGATATGAGTTTGCGGACTGGTGCGATCATAGTTGAATGACCCGGAATCGGTAACGATAGCTGAATAAATCTGAAGGGCTATATCGTAGTCAAGTTCCGTAATACCGGTTTTTTTGATGAAGTTGTAAATAATCTCACCGGTCGCGATCGATTTAATATCGATATATTTATATTGGGTGAAATTATCAGGTTTTCTGTGATGGTCAATGCAGACTTTAGGCACATCAAGATTTGAGAGAAACTCAGCCATTGAACCGGTTCTGCTTATCTGGTTGAGATCGGTGAAAATGATAACCTCAACCTCACTTATCACCTTATTATGCTTATCGGGGGAATATTTTTCGATAACATTATCTTTATCAAGGAATGTGAGATTATAAGGTGTGCCGCTGTGATTTATAACCAAAACTTCTTTTCCCAGTTTCCTAAGAATATGATACATTGCCAGCTGCGATCCGATAGCATCGGCGTCAGGATTTCTGTGCGTGGTAACAAGAAATCTGCTGTGGTCATTTATAATTGTTTTTAAACTTTCAAATTTTACCATAAATGAACGAAATCCGGTATCCTGTGATCATTGAAAAAAATAAACAGCTAAGTAAATAAAAAAAAGTGAATATTCCAACCTGTTTGATCATTAAATTAAAATAAATATTTTTTTAAAATCTTTGATTTTACCACCTCCGGGAGCACAATAACAGTAATTAATTGGAGAATTCCGGTTAAGAATTGATAATGTTTTAATATTATCTTTCATTTTTTTTCTTTAAGTTTATAGGTTCATACAGAAAAAATTCAGTCGGGAAAAATTGCAGGACCTATTTACGAAGAAAAAATTTTTGCTGTTTCTGAGCTTACCGCTTTAATAAAACAGGAACTGGAAAATCGTTTCAGCGATATTACCATAATAGGCGAATTATCTAACTTTAAAAAACATGTTTCGGGTCACTGGTATTTTACACTTAAAGATTCGAATGCCCAGATCAGCTGCGTTATGTGGAGGGGCATTAACGCTTATGTTTTCTTTTCGCCCCAGGATGGAATGAAGGTGGTTTTGAAAGGCCGGATAACTGTTTATCCGCCGAGGGGCAACTACCAGATGGAAGTAAGGTCTATGCGCCCGGCCGGAGTAGGTGAGCTTCAGGAAGCATTTGAAAAACTTAAGAAAAAACTTTCGGCCGAGGGATTATTCGACCAGGTTCATAAAAAAGATATACCCCGCTTTCCTGAAAAAATTGGAATTGTAACGGCGATAGGAGCCGCCGCCCTGAAAGATATGATAAGCGTGGCGGAAAGACGTTATCCACTGGCCGAACTTATGATCGCTCCGGCAAAAGTCCAGGGAGAAGGGGGAGCCGCTGAAATTGTCAGCAGTATAAAGAAGCTGAACAACAGGGATGATATTGATGTGATTATTATCGGAAGGGGAGGAGGCTCTCTCGAAGACCTCTGGCAGTTTAATGAAGAAATTGTCGCCCGGGCTATATTTGATTCGGTTATTCCAGTGATAAGCGGAGTAGGGCATGAAACAGATGTGACCATTGCCGATTATACCGCCGATCTGCGAGCGCCCACTCCAACAGCGGCGATGGAATTAGCTACCCCCGATATCAATGAAATAATTGCCTTTATTACCGATTTTTCCTATAATTCAACAAATGAAATTTCAGGTATTATCAGAAAACATAAAGATATCATTAAAAATATGACAGGTTCATATGTTTTCCGGAAACCATGGAACCTGGTTTCCTTAAATACCCAGAAGCTGGATAATTTATTCTTTCGGCTTAACAATTCGGCTTTGTCTAAAGTTAAAACTCACAGGCATAATCTGGAACTGGCAAACCAGAATATTGAATCGTATAATTTCGCCGGTATTTTAAAAAGAGGATATACTATTATTCGGCAGAAAGGAAAAATCATTCCCCGTGGAGAAATTCTTGAAAGTGATGAATCGGTTGATATCCAGTTTTTTGATAAAGAAGTCAGGATAGGATAAGTGAAGAAAAAAAACAGTTTTGAAGATGATCTTAAAAGGCTGCAGGAGATTTCCGATCTGCTGGAAGATGAAGATACCGGATTGGAAAAATCTATTCAGCTTTATGAAGAAGGAATTAAATTATCAAAAATTTGTTATAATACTTTGAGACAGGCGGAACTGAAGATTACGGACCTTAGTAAGGAAATGGAAAAAGAATTCAGAGATGCTTCCGAATTTGATGACCAGGATTAAAGGTGATTTCTTATGGAAATAGATAAATCAAAATACAAGCTGCTTTTCGATATTAATTCTCCCGCGGATTTCAGAAATTTTAATATCCCCGATCTTAAACTTTTAAGTAAGGAGGTCAGGGAATATCTTGTAGATGTTATATCACAGACAGGGGGACATTTTGGGGGAGGGCTTGGCACAGTTGAGCTTACGGTCGCACTCCATAAAGTATTTGATACCCCGGATGATGTTCTGGTTTGGGATACCGGTCATCAGGCTTATCCCCATAAAATTCTTACAGGCAGAAGAGATGAGCTGACAACTATCAGGCAGTTTGGCGGGATAAGCGGTTTTTTAAAACGGACTGAAAGTGAATATGACGCCTTCGGCGCCGGGCATGCTTCAACATCCATATCAGCCGCTTTGGGAATGGCGACCGGAAGCAGCCTGAAGAAAAAACATAAAAAAGCCATTGCCGTGATAGGGGACGGAGCCATGACGGGCGGTATGGCCTATGAAGCGCTGAACAATTCGGGATTATTAAAAAAAGATCTGATTGTTGTGCTTAATGACAACCAGATGTCTATCGCGCCGAATAAATGGCAGATACATAATTATTTTACCGATATGATAGCCCATCCCGAATATAACAGGTTTAAAGGCGCTATTTGGGATCTTACCGGCAAGCTTGACAATTTTGGCGACAGGATAAGAAACCTCGCGGGCAGACTTGAATCAGGTATAAAGGCTGTGATAACCCCCGGTATGCTTTTCGAAGCGTTGGGATTCAGATATTTCGGACCGGTCAACGGGCACAATGTTCTGCAGCTTGTAAAATTATTTGAGCATATTAAACTGCTTCCGGGCCCGATTCTTGTTCATGCCATTACCGAAAAAGGTAAAGGTTATAAACCTGCTGAAGGCCATGAGCAGAGGCTGCACGCGTCGACACCATTTGATAAAAAAACCGGCAAGGCATTTAAAAAATCTTCTTCCGCTCCATCTTTTACCTCTGTATTTGGTAAAACTCTCGTGGAAATTATTAAAGACAACCCTGATGTTGTCGGAGTAACCGCCGCGATGCCCGATGGAACAGGTCTGAATTACCTGATGGAAGAGATCCCCGATAATTATTTTGATGTAGGAATAGCCGAGGAACACGCGGTTACCTTCTCGGCCGGTATGGCCGCCCAGGGTGTTATTCCTGTTGTCGCTATATATTCCACTTTTATGCAGAGAGCATTTGACCAGATAATTCATGATGTCAGTCTTCAGGATCTTCACGTGGTGTTTGTTTTGGACAGAGCAGGACTGGTGGGAGCCGACGGTCCGACACATCATGGCACATTCGATCTTTCATATTTAAGGATGATTCCAAAGATGGTTCTTATGGCTCCGAAAGATGAGGATGAGCTGAGACATATGCTCTATACGGCGGTTAATTATAAAAAAGGACCGATCGCTATCCGTTATCCAAGAGGTTCCGGATTCGGAGTACATATGAAAGAAGAGCTTGAAGTGCTGCGGATAGGGAAAGCCGAAGTAATAAATGAAGGTGAAAATATCGCGATGCTCGCTGTGGGAAATATGGTGAATTATTCTGAAAAAGCCGCTGAGATGCTGAACCTTTCAGGTATAAATCCCGCTGTCGTTAATATGAGATTTATAAAACCACTTGATACTGAACTACTTGACGATTTTGCCGAAAGATATGATAAAATTATAACTCTTGAGGAAAATGCTCTTCCCGGTGGTTTTGGATCTGCTGTGCTGGAATATTTTAATGAGAAAAATTATAAGAATGATATCCTCAGGATTGGCCTGCCCGATAAATTCGTTGAACATGGCACACAGGCTGAACTACATAAAATGCTGAAGATTGATCCTGAAGGTATTGTAGAAAGAATAAAAATTTTTGTAAAAGGACGGAGCGTTAATCAAGAGGTTACAATTTAATGGATAAAACCAGAATAGCTGTTATCGGTCTGGGCGGGGTTGCCCAGGTTGTACATTTGCCGCTCCTGACCAAAATGAGGGATGTCAGGATAACAGGCGTTGCAGATAAAGATAATAACAAACTGAAAAACATATCAGAAAAATATAATATCTCAAACAGATTCAAAGATTACAGGGAATTGCTTCAGCATGATGACGCCGACGCCGTTATCATTGCCACTCCCACAAACACTCATCACAAAATAGCAATTGACTGCCTGAATGCCGGAAAACATATTCTTATAGAAAAACCTGCGGCCTTAAACAGCCATGAAGCTATTGAAATAGAAAAGGCCGCTCTTAAAAATGAAAAAAGCGCGATGGTTGGAATGAATCTCCGGTTTCGTCCCGACGCTATGCTGCTCAAAAGTCTTATTGGTTCAGGTGAATTCGGCGATATATTCCATATTAAAACAAGCTGGCTGAGTGAACAAAGCAGTCCTGAAAAATGGTTTACCCGTAAAAGTGAATCAGGAGGGGGAGTTCTTTTCGATTTGGGTGTTCTTCTGATAGACCTTGCTTTATGGCTTTCGGGTGATAAAAAAGTGGAAAAAGTATATGTCCAGAAATTCTGTAATCTTAATGAATCGGTAGAAGACTCATCTGTTGGCCTGGTTTGTCTTGAAGGAGGATCAGTTATATCGTTTGAAGTTTCCTGGCTTTTGCCTGCTCAGAAGGATAGTATTGAGATAACAGTTTATGGCAGGAATGGCACAATAAATATAAATCCTCTTCGCGCCTGGAAAAAACTTGATTCAGCATGGATTGACTATTCACCCTCTGGTGGAGGTTCAAAAAATCTCTTTAAAAAATCGTATGAAAATGAATTAAAACATTTTATTGGCGCCGTAAGAGGAAATAACCCGGTGATTTCTTCGATCAGCGAAGCAGTTGATAACATGAAACTGCTTGAAGCGGTTTACAAATCAGCCGAATCTTTAACTGAAATTAAGCTCTAGGGGTATATGAAATCAAAAATCTTACTTGTTGATGACGAAAGAGACATAGTAGAATTACTTCAGTATAATCTGGAACAGGAAGGATTTGAAGTAATAACCGCTTTTGACGGTCATGAGGCTCTTCTAAAAGTTCATGAAAATCCCGATCTTATTATTCTGGATGTCATGATGCCCAAAATGGATGGATATGAGGTTTGCGCGAAAATCAGGGAAAATGAGAAATACAAATCATTGCCTGTTATTTTCCTTACCGCGAAATCAAGTGAAATGGATGAGGTTTACGGGCTGAATATCGGCGCGGATGATTTTATTCAGAAACCTGTTTCGCCGATGAAAATTATTGCCAGAGTAAAATCCAACCTCAGAAGAAAAGAGAATAGCGGAAAACCTGCCGAAGAAAACAAAGTTATCGCTGTTGGTCCCATTCTGATTGACAGGGAAAAGTATAAAATTACAATCGACGGGGAACATATTATTTTCCCTAAAAAAGAATTTGAAATACTTTCTTATCTCGCTTCCAGCCCGGGCAAAGTTTTTCCCCGTGAAAAAATTCTCGGCGATGTATGGGGAAATGAAGTGTATGTTGTTGAAAGAACAATTGATGTTCACATACGCAAGATAAGAGAGAAACTGGGCAAACATTCCGCTTTAATCGAGACTATTAAAGGTGTGGGATATCGTTTCAAGAGCCTGGAATAAGTTTCGGCAGAATATTTCCCTTTCCAGGGTTTATCTTGGGGGAACAATATATCATAATTCTATTCTGCTCATTATTCTGCTCCTCTTTTTTGAGCTGACTTTTCAGAATTTTATTATTCTGATGATCATTCTTACTTTTTTCAGCATCATCATTCTTAATTATTTTGGATCGGTCAGGAACCGTGAAATAAATAATATTAAAAATATTATAAATTCCATTCGTGAAAACAGGTATCATTCTCCCGATGAAATAAAACTTGGCAAAAACCTTCTTGAAATGGAGGGTGAAATTAAAGCGATGTTTCTTCGCACGCAGAATGATATCTCTAACCTCAAAAAACTTGAGCAGGTAAGAACAGAGTTTCTCGGTAATGTGTCTCATGAGCTGCGCACCCCTATTTTTGCTATACAGGGATATATTGAGACTCTCCTGAATGGCGCTATGGATGATGAGAGGGTGAACCGCAATTTCCTTAATAAAGCAAATACTCATGTCAAATAATCTCAATATTCTTCTTAATGACCTGATTGATATCTCGATGATTGAATCGGGACAAATGAGGATGAGCTATCGTTTTTTTAATATCGGGGAATATCTTGAATCAATAATAAATGAAATGTCCCTGAGCGCTGAGGAAAAAGGACTGGAACTAATCTTATATCCTCCCCGGCAGAATCTTCAGCTTTATGGCGATAAACCGCGGCTTAAACAGGTGATGGTTAATCTTATCAGTAACGCTATTAAATATACCGAAGAGGGAACCGTAGAAGTGCTTGTGGAGGAGGAAAAAAAATATGGCAGGATTATCGTCAGAGATACCGGCCTGGGAATAAGGGAAAAGGATATCGACAGGATATTCGAACGTTTCTACCGTGTCGATAAAGACCGCTCCCGCGCCGTCGGAGGAACGGGACTGGGACTGGCTATCGTAAAACATATCGTCGAAGCCCACGGCTCCCGTATGTATGTAAAATCGGAATGGGGCAAAGGCAGCGAATTTTCCTTCCGCCTGAAAAAATAAAAATTCCGCAGGACAGATTTGGAACCTGTGCGCCGCGGCGTATCTGTCCTTACCAGGTAAATGAACAATGCCGGGAAAAGCTGAATTAGTTGAGCAAGTCTGCTGACTTTTTACTACCACCGGTTCGATAACCTCTACCCCGGAAAATTAAACTCAACATCGGCTGGTTGGACTAAATATAGAATTTTTACAGAAGCTGTCCTACAAAAGGGGCGGCATAATAGAAACCAGCGGCTGGCTTCGACTCCGCTCAGCCGCCGGCTTCAGTTAATGTTAATTACCATAAAGCGAACAACCGGGATGAGCACCCTCCGGGAAAAAAGGCCGCGATTCCCACTAATGAAAATTAATTGTTCATTGTTCATTGTTCATTGTTCATTGTTCATTTTCTTATCTGTAATTATGTCGAATAAGAACCTAAAAAATTTATTCATGCTTTAATACATCCACCGGATTTGTAAGCGCGCCCCGGATTGTCTGGATAGTAACCGTAATAAAGCCTGTAAGAAGAACGATAACCGCTGACAGGATAAATATATCAACTCCAATCGAAATTTTATTAGGGAATGTATCCAGCCAGCCTGACATAAAAAAGTAGGCGGCAGGCAGGGCAATAACAATCGCGATTATTATCCACTTAATAAAATCGGTGGAAAGAAGAATATTTAACTCCCCGGTTGAAGCCCCGAGTGTTTTCCTTATCCCCACTTCGCGGCGGCGGTTCTCGACTGAATAATATGCCAGTCCGAGAAGTCCCAGGCAGGAAACGATTATACTGAGAAGAGCAAAAGCCCGGAAAATATCAACCGCGTTTTTTTCATCGCTGTAATGCCGGTTTATATAATCATCAATAAACGTATATGAGAAAAAATGCCCCGGTATCGCTTTTTTAAGAGACTCATTAATAAAACCCAGCAGCTCTTTTTCATCATTTCCCTCGTAACGAATAAAAATTTTGGAACACCAGTTTGGTTTATATTCGAGAAACATCGGTTCGATATTATTATGCAGCGACTCGAAGTGAAAATCATTTACCATCCCCACAATTTCAGCCTCATTAAAATAGGTCCTGCATTTAATATTCTGGGCTGACTTTAATCCCAGCGCGCTCCTTGCCGCTTCATTAATGATCAGTTGCGAAATATCTGATTCACTCTTGTGAAAATCTTTTCCTTCCGCCAGTTTTATCCCCATGGTTTTCAGGTAATCTTCATCGGTTCTTATCACTTTTACAGTCGGCAGTTTATTCCTCTCCATTCCTTCGGGCACCACATGTTCAATACTGAACCGGTCTCCGGGGAGGTTAGTTGCGAGAGTCACGAAGCTGATACGGTTATATGACAGAAGCTCCGCTTTTATTGTTTCAAGTTTTTCAGCCCGGTTTTTTACACGGCTTGTAAAAAGATCAACCGCCACAAGTTTTTCTTTTTTGAAACCCATATCTGATTCCATAAAAAACTGCAGCTGCTGATATATGGTTATCGCTCCGAAAATCATAAAAACTGAGATAACAAACTGGAGAATTACAAGTCCTTTTCTGACAACGGCAACCGAAGTTCCGGGAGTCTTAAAATTACCGAGCGCTTCAACAGGATTTACCCTCGAAATATATATTGCCGGATAAAGTCCTGCCAGAAGTGTTATAAGGATAACAAGGCCGCCGACAATAATTAATGGTCCGGCGCTAAATATAATACCGGATGAAAAGTTATTTCCTGAAAGTTCGTTAAACAGTGGTATAAACAGCCAGATTAGAACCAGGGACAAAGCTGCGGAAAAGAATGTCAGAAGAAATGTTTCTGTAAAAAACTGAAATTTAATATGAACACCCTGCGCCCCGGTCACTTTTCTCATTCCTACTTCAAGAAACCTTTTCAGGGAGAGCGCCAGAGAAATATTTACAAAGTTGAATGAGGCGATAAGGATCAGGAATATAGCGGTTGCTCCGAAGATATAAATATAAGTTATATCGCTGTTCACCGATAATTCTCCATCCACCTTTGAATGAAGGTGAATATCCTTTATCGGCTGGAGATTAAAAATTTCCACCCGGTTGGGGTTTTCTTCATGGAATGATTCAATAAACTGCGGCATTTTAACCCTCATTCCGGCAAGAGATTCTTTATCCCTCAATTTTATATAGGTAAAAACCGCTTTCCATGTACGGCTTTCAGTAGCGTCTTTCCATTCACCTGTCAACTGACTGGTGAAAGTTTTAAGGGAGATAAGAAAATCAAATTGTATATGTGTATTGGAGGGGGGATTGGTTACCACACCGGTAATATTATATACACTTCCTGAATTTAGATCGCTGATTGTTTTCCCGGTAGGATTTTCCTCACCGAAATATTTCTTCGCCATTTTTTCAGTAATTACCATGGAATTCACATTCTTCAGCGCTTCATCTCTGTTGCCGCGAATGAAATATATATCAAACATACCGGGGAAGGATGGATCGGCATATAGTCCTCCCGTTTCGCTGAATTCCTGTTTTAACCCGCTGTTGTCAGTTGTCGAGAGTATCTGTTCTCTCACCCTGTTGGAAATTCTTGTGAATCCTGTTACCTCAGGATATTGCTCCGTTAACATCGGTCCGACGGGGAAAGGTCCGGTGGCCCATTCGCGCCATGTATCGCCAAATTTGGAATCTATCTGGATACGGTAGATATTATCCGCGTCAGGGTAAATATTTTCGAAACTAAGTTCATGATCGATATGGAAAAAGATCAGCAGACTGCAGGCGAGTGCAAGCGCGAGCCCCGCTATATTGATAAATGAATATCCTGCTTTTCGTCTGATATTACGGAGGGCGATAATAATGTAATTTCTGAACATTGATATACTCCAGTAAATTAAGCTAAAGAGGAGGTGGGGGAGTGACTTCAGCGTCTGCTGCCGGTACCAGCGGTCTGCCTCTTTTTTCCCCTTTTCTTCGAGAATAATGAAATAAATTTCCTCCATGTCGGCGAGAAGGAAACTACGGTCACGGTAAAGCGCCGCCTGGGAAAGAATTTTTTCGGCTATTTTAGGAGGTTTATTTTTCACGCGAAATCCGGCAGTCCGTTCGAAAGTTCATCTCTTATTTTTTTCTGCTTTTCGATAGCCTCAAGTCCCGCTTCGGTAACCTGGTATAGTCGTTTACGTCTGCCCCCCTTTTCGGAAGTCGGGGCGGAATAAAGAGAGCGCACATATCCTTTTTTCTCAAGTCTGTACAAAGGATCATATATAGCGCCTATGGACCACTCCTTACCGGTGATTTTAGTTAAATAACGCATCATGGTCGCCCCGTACGCGTTTTTCCCCAGCGCGAGTATGGCCAGCATAATTATTTCATCATTCCCGTTAAGCACCGACATAAAAACCTATATATTTTGTTTTCCGTAATTAATAGACGCAGAAAAATACACATTTGTTTCGGAAAACAAAAGAAATATTTCCCGTTGGACAGATTTGGAACCTGTGCGCCGCGGCGTATCTGTCCTTACCAGGTTAATCAATACAGCCGGGAAAAGTTGATAAAGGGTGGAATTGACAAAACAGCCATTTATTCTTCCGGTTTCGGCAGGCACAGCAGCGCAAATATGGTGTACCTGACGGCACACTTACTCCTTTGCTTCATATTTTTCTACCAATATGTTGTCCCTAACGGGACAATTTTGTAGGACAGATTTGTAATCTGTCCCTGCCGGGGTGAATTACATAATCACCCCGGAAGAAACTCGAAAAACTAAAATCACCAATTGTCCTATCACCAGGTGATTTGCCTTGTGCTAAGGAGTCGTATAACTCGGGAGGGACAGGCTAAAAGCCTGTCCTGCAATTGGAGTAATTAAGTCTCGGTAGGGTGGGCTTTCTATAACATTTTTATCGGCGCTGTCCGTCCGGGACAGATTGCAAATCTGTCCTACAAAAAAAAGGCGCGGAGATATTATCAAACGCGCCTTTGTGTAAACATTTTATGATGTAAATTTATTTTTTCGGCAGTACCTTGCTTTTGCCAACGAATATTTTTTCGGCGAGTTTTTGTTTCGCGCCGTCAAAATAGGTGTGGGGGTTTTGCGAGGTGTGTATGAGGAAGCTGCCTTCCTTCTGATAGCCGGTTACTTCAATAGTATCATTTTCTGTTTCGATAGTCAGCTTGTGGGTCGGGTTATCCACCAGTTCGGGCGCGGGATCATCTACAAAGTTGCCGTTAAACTGGCGTGAAAGCTGGCGTATGAATTTGTCGGTTTCGGCTGAGTCGGCCGGAACGCCATCGACCATCCATTTCTCATTAACTTTAGTGAGCTGGAATGAGCTGTCGGCGGGATAATCGTATACCACCCTGTTCCATGTTGTGTGCTGCGATTCGATGATCTTGTTATCGCGGAATGAATTGGGCGCCTGGTTGAATGTGGTTTCCAGGAATCCATCCACTTCATAGATATCAATATCATTATAAAGCCTCACGAATGTTGACATTGAACGGGGCTGCTGGAATGAAAATTTGCCGAGAACTATATCGAGAGTATTTGAACCACCTTCAAATACCTGCACTCTGGTGCCGGAAGTATCAACCTGCATAGCGGCCCATTTGTTTTTATCGCGGGCGGCGAGTCTTTTCGGTTTTATAGTCATAAGCTGATTCATGATGTTTTTAATTCTGTCAGCTTTAACTTCGGCGGTTTTATCCTCACCGAGATCAACATACCATTTATCCGCTTCCTTGAAGAGACGTACATCCCCGTGAGTTTTTGTTTTGGGGACTATTTTTATTTCGGTAACAGAAGCGGTGTCGATATCCACAAGCTCTTCCCTGAATGTCCTTTCAGTTTTTCCCGTACCGGAAAAGAAAATGAAGAGAACAATTACAAGCAGTCCGGCAAAAATAATTAGCAGTGATTTATTTGATAATTTATTGAACATAATCTACCATTGATAAATTGTTTCTGATTTTTTTGCGAACCTGCATTCTGTAAACTCCATACACAATTATGAGGAGAATAGGGAGCAGGAAGTTGAGATATTTTATAATAGCTTTTGTGCCATCCTCAATAGAAGGATCGATCGGGCGGGCGGTAACACCTTTGGTTCTGAGTTCGACAAGACCGGTATCATCCGAGAGCCAGTCAATCGAGTTGATCATAAGGCTTATGTTATCAGGCTGAAGCTGCTGAGCCTGCTGTCCTTCGCCGTTAACAGCGAAATCGCCGTCGCCGAAAACAATCATTTTGCTCGCCATGTTACCGTAAAGTTTTCCTTCAAGAGCGGCTCCGACAATGAGAGAAGGCTGGTTGAAATCGGTTTTTCTCCACTGTTTGTTGATATCAAAAAATACCGGCGGTTTCTGGAAGCCGGACATATCGGATGTCATCGCCAGGGGAGTAACTGTTATGCCAGAATCGACAGGAGCAAAATTGAGGGGACTCGCGAAAGGAAGCACAACAGCTTCGAGACCCTGTGTTACAGGGTGTTCCGAAAATGTTGTTATAATCGGCAGATAGGGGAAACGAACAGGAGTGTTCATCACAAACATTCCCTGCTGCTGGCGAACGGTAATAGAAGCCGCGTTGCCGTCGATTACAAAACTTTCCTCAAGTTCAAGCCCTTTATTCCTGAGCCAGTCGCTGAACCCGGTTTTAACGGCGGAACCCTGCGCGTTCTGCAGATTTCCTTCAACACGGTTAAGCGCCAGAAGCAGTCTGCCGCCCCGGGCGAGGAAGTTATCGAGTTTGTTAAAATAGGATTCACCGATGCTGTCTTTCGGAGCTACTACAACCACGGTGTTAACATCCGGGGGGATATCGGAAGTGTCGGCGTTCCAGGTAGTAGTTTCATACATAACCTGCATCTGCTGTGTAAGCTGCTGCATGGAAGCGAGAGAAGCTTCTCCGTTGCCCTGGCTGAAGGCAACTTTCGGTTTATTTTTAACAGCCAGTTTTTTAATATTTGAAGAGAGGGCAAATTCCATTGCCGCGCCCGGCTGGATAAAGGGGATAACCTCTTTTCCGTCGCCAAGCTGAACAATCGCGCCAAGATAGGCCTTCTGCTGTTTAAGCTGGTCTTTTTCCCTAACGTTGATCATGATCGGCTGAACGCCGCTCTGCTGCACCTGCATCTCTGTCTGCGGATCTTCGGCAGGGTTGATAAATTCGTAAACCACCTGGCCGCCTGAAAGACTGGAATATTCAATCAGCATTTCTCTGAAGTCGCTTTTTACCTTTTCAATATCAGGGGGCATATCTTCCGAGAAATAAGCTGTGATGGTTACCGGATCATTCAACTGATCCAGTATATCTTCAGTAGCGTCACTCAGACTGTATCTCTGATCGGCAGTGAAATCCAGGCGGAAAAATAATCTGCTGGAAAGTAAATTTATCAGAATTAATATTCCCAGAAACAGCAGGATTGATGTCTGTACTTTCTGTTTTGTAAGCATAATTCTTTTCTACTCTACTATATTTCGTTTTGATAATACTGATTCAGCTAAATAAAGTCCGAAAACGGTAATCGAAAGGAAATAAAGAATATCCTTGGAATCGATAACACCGCGTGAAATTGACTCATAATGGGTTGACAGACTGAGATAACTCATAAACTGTCCTAAAAATCCTGTAAAACTATTGGCAAGCACATCAAAAATTATGAGGAAAAATACCCCGATCAGAAGTGACAAAAGGAAAGCCACAATCTGGTTGGTGGTGATGCTGCTCGCGAAAAGACCTATCGCTATATAGGTCATGCTCATAAGAATCATTCCGAAATAACCTGACCAAACCGCTCCATGATCAACCGGTCCGATAAATGAAAGTGTTATATAATAAGGAAGCGTAAGCGCCAGCGCAATAACAATAAGCAGCAGGCATGACAAAAATTTGCCAAGCACAACTTCCCAGTCATTAACCGACTTGGTAAGGAGCAATTCGATTGTGCCGCTTCTTTTTTCTTCGGCGATCATACGCATTGTAAGGGCCGGGATGAAGAAAAAGAGAGTCCAGTAGGCTATGCTGAAAAATGGCTGAAGTGTCGCCTGCCCGATAAAAAAGATATCGGAACCGAACAGCCATGTAAAAAAGCCGCTTAACCCGAGGAACACAACCAGCAGGATATAGGCTATCAGCGAATCGAAGAATGATTTGAGCTCTTTTTTAGATATAATCCAAATTGATTTCATAGCTCTCTTAGTTTGTTGTTAGTTCTCTGAATACATCTTCAAGTTTGGTTTCAATAGGCGTCATTTCAGTAAGAATCCAGTTGTTCTTTACGCAAAGATTAAAAAGAGCTTTGCGTGAAGAACCGCCTTCGCTGCTGTTGATATAAAAGCTGAAAGCATTTTCGGCGGGATCGACCAAAGCCACTGAGTCAAGCTCCTGTATGGCTTCGATAACTTTGTCCTGATCCTCCGCTTCTTCAATGCTCACTTTAAGGACTTCCTGTCCCTGGGCCTGCTTTCTCAGAACTTCCGAAGTTCCGTCGGCGACAATTTTACCATTATTAATAATAATAATTCTGTCGCAGGTTGCCTCAACTTCGGGAAGAATATGCGTGCTCAGGATAACAGTTTTTTCCTTGCCCAGTTCCTTGATAAGTTTCCTTATCTCAACAATCTGGTTAGGATCGAGCCCGGTTGTAGGTTCGTCAAGAATAAGTATGTCGGGATCATGGATCATTGCCTGCGCGAGTCCCACTCTCTGACGGTAACCTTTGGAAAGTTCACTGATTATTTTGTGCTTTTCTTTATTAAGGCCTGTAAGGATCACCATTTCGGCTATTCGCTCCTGGATTTTTTCCTTGGGCACACCCTGCAGTTCGGCTACAAACTCCAGGTATTCAAGCACAGGCATATCCTGGTAGAGAGGATTGCTCTCAGGCAGGTAGCCAATATTTCTTTTGATTTCATCCTGGTGCTCATGAATCGATAACCCGTTTATTTTGGCGTCACCGTCATTGGGAGCCATAAAGCAGGTTAAAATCTTCATCGTGGTTGTTTTTCCCGCCCCGTTAGGACCAAGAAAACCAAGCACCTCACCGGTTTTCACCTCAAAAGAAATATTATCGACAGCCCTTTGACTGCCGTATTTTTTGGTAAGGTTTTCAACAACGATACTCATGCTTTTTTTATGTTTTTTTTACAGATTAGTTAAAATACCCTTGAATTATTAAAAATTCCTTCCCTATAACAATCTGGAATTATAAATGTTTCCGCTTTATACAAAAATTTTTCTCTTTTTTACTTCTTTTTTTCGAGAGTTTTTATTCCTTCGGCCGAGGCGATAATAACCATATCGGTCATGTTTTCAAATATGCCATGTTCCACAATGCCCGCTTTGGTTTTTAATAGTTCAGATAAAGCTTCCGGTTTTTTTATTATCCCGAAATCGCAGTCAAGGATGAGGTTGCCTTCATCTGTGCGGAAGGGCTCATTGTTTTTATTTATCCTTAACTTCGGGTTTCCCCCGATTTTTCGGATAAATAAACTTACAGGCTGAATTGCCATTTCTATGATTTCAACGGGGACTGCCCATTTTTCACCAAGATACTCAGATATTTTACTTTCATCAACGACGATTATTTGTTTTTTAGTGGCCTGCGCGACAATTTTTTCACGCAGATGAGCGCCTCCTCCTCCTTTGATGAGGTTCAGATGGCTGTCCACTTCATCTGCTCCGTCGATGGTAATATCGATCTCAGGATCATTATCCAGTGTTGTCATGGGAATCAGGTTCTCTTCGGCAAGCTTCTGCGACCAGTCGGAAGTCGCTATTCCCTTTATTCCCTCCAGTTTGCTGTCCCGATATAGTTCACCGATTTTTTCAATCGCGTATTTGGCCGTTGACCCGGTTCCCAGGCCGATTATCATTTCCGGTTTAACATAGGAGACAGCATGTTCCGCCGCCATTTTCTTAAGACTATCCTGATCCATTTAAAAAGAACCCTTGATCTAATTTGATTTTATGGATACATTTAAACTTTAAATTAAACCGGAAAACTAACAAGATTTACCGAGATAAAAAAATCAGAGTGAGATAGGATTTGTGGATAAATATTCTCCTTTGCCCCACAGGAATGCCTGTGGCGGAGGAGGTGGCGCTAAGTTAAAGAGATGAGTTTAATTGTCAGATGGTATCGAAATTCTATTACATTATTATATAATAGCCATTCTATGTATATACAAATATATCATTGATAAATATAATAATGCGCTATCTTATTATATATAAAGCCTTTACAACCTCACCCCAACCCCTCTTACGCCACGGCGCACTTAAAAGCCTTATCAAGGAGAGGGGCTTTAAAAACCCTCTCCTGGGAAGCTGAAAGTACCCGCCCGGGGCGGGCGAGAGAGACTTTAAGACTCTCCCTCTTTTTTCATGAGAGGGTGCCGGAGGGTGAATTTTTGGTTTATAAACTGGGAATTATTACCTTCCTTGTTCTGGTTAACCAGTTTTGTGATTATTCAGTAAGGAGAGAAATTCTACGCAAAATGACAAGAATTTTTATCGACAATCCGGATCGCAGATTTGTTTTGGCTGAGCCTTGTTGATCCCCTGCAGGTATCGTTATGTATGAGTTTGTCCTTTACTACCCCATAGGGACGTTCCGAAATAATGCTGCTTCTACAATGCAGATTCGATAAAAAAATATTTCTGGAAAGCTCATTCGTAATTCCTCATTGTTTCTGGCTTGCCGGATTACGATTACGATTATGATTACGATTATGATTTTTAATTAAATGAAAGAAAATATTGATGGATAAATTGAATAAAGTATATATTGAAACATACGGATGCCAGATGAATCTTGCCGATTCTGAGGTTGTTACAGGAATTCTTAAGAATAAAGGATATGGATTGACCGATTCTCCCGAATCTGCCGATGTTATTCTTCTTAACACATGCAGTGTAAGGGATAACGCGGAGCAGCGGATTTACGGGCGGCTTGGCAATCTGAAAAAAATAAAAACCGATAAACCGGGAACGCTGATCGGGATACTCGGCTGTATGGCTGAAAGATTAAGGAAAGACCTCCTCGATAAAGGGGATGTTGTAGACCTGGTAGTCGGGCCGGACGAATACAGAAATTTACCGGGATATATCGATGAAGCTTTTGACGGCGGTAAGGGGATTGGTGTAAGACTTTCACGAACTGAAACTTATGATGATATCGAACCTTACCGTGAAGATGGCCTTTCAGCCTGGCTTTCGGTTATGAGGGGATGTGATAAATTCTGCACATTCTGCGTTGTGCCATATACACGGGGCAGGGAAAGAAGCCGCTCGCTTGATTCAATAGTTGATGAAATAAGAAATCTGGATAAAAGAGGATTCAGAGAAGTGACACTTCTCGGGCAGAATGTAAATTCATATAACGATTCGGGAAATGATTTCGCCGATCTGCTTATTGCCTCCGCGGACGCGGCTCCCCGGATGAGAGTTCGTTTTACCACCTCCCATCCGCAGGACCTTTCGGAAAAACTGCTGCATGCTATCGCTTCCCGCGCGAATATCTGCAATTATATTCATCTGCCCTTTCAGTCAGGCTCCAACAGAATTCTTGAATTGATGAACAGGTCATACACCATTGAGCATTACCTCGGAATAATCGAAAAAGCGAGAGAGGTTATTCCAGGCGTCAGTTTCTCCACAGATATCATAGCCGGTTTTCCCGGTGAAACCGAAGAGGATCACCAGGCTACTCTCAATGTGATCAAAAAGGTCAGGTATGACGGGGCTTATATGTTCAAATATTCACCCCGCGAAGGCACCAAAGCATATAAGATGGAGGATGATGTTCCGGAAGAGGTGAAAGGGAGAAGGCTTTCGGAAATTATTGATCTTCAGCAGGAAATTTCCCGGAATGTGAATGATGAAATTATAGGCAATGAAGAAATTGTATTGATTGAAGGATTCAGCAGGAGATCGGAAGAATACCTTTCGGGAAGAACTGATACAAATAAAGTCGCTATAATTCCGGCTATGGAAGGGATAAATCCGGGAGACTACGTAAAGGTAAAAACAGAAAGAGCAACCTCGGCAACTCTCTTTTGTAAATATATTGAGCACACAACTTTGGAAAATTCGAGTATTAACAGGTCAGCCTGATATGAAATATTTTACAATGGTATTTTTTTTAGCAGCATCTCTGCAGCTCACAGCGCAGAAGGTAAACATCGTTCCCGCGCTGAAACTTATTCAGCAGGGAAAAGCAGCCTCGGCGAAGGATTCCCTTAAAGTATATCAGCAGATTAACAGAAATGATCCTGATGTTCTTTTCCTCGACGCCATTCTGACTTCTGACGGTGAAATGGCGCTGGAAAAATACCGTGTATATTATAAAAATTTCCCCGGAAGCCGCTTTGCGGACCTCGCGCTTTACAGGATATTCTCTTATTATTTTGCCCGCGGTCTCTATACAAAAGCCGAATCATACCTGTCACTGCTGAAAAAACATTATCCCGGTTCTAAATATATTAAACATGCCGACAGAAATATTCCTGATGAAAGAAAGATTCCCGATGAGAAAAATATTGCTGAGAGGATTCCAGAGAAACAAAAGCGGGTTGAGAGAAAACCGGTTCCGGAGGTTCGGCCACAGGGAAAATTTACAGTTCAGGCGGGCGCGTTTCATAATCGCGGCAACGCCGAAAATCTGGCGGCAAAATTCCGCGGCGCCGGTTATACCAGCAATATTACAGAAAAGGATGTTGCCGGCTCTCATTTTAATGTGGTAATGGTCGGCAGCTTCGGGGAAAGGGAGGAAGCGGAAAAATTTCTCGACAGGATAGCGGATAAATTTAATATTTCAGGAAGAGTCATTCCCCTGGTGAACTGATATGCGGATAAAATTTGTGGGGAGCGGTTCAGGAAAAACATCTCTCAGCCGCTTTCATTCCTCAATACTGATTGAAGCGGATAAAAAGAAAATATTGCTTGACGCGGGCGATTCAATATCGAGAGCCATGATTTCGACAGGCATAAATTTTAATGATCCCGATATTCTTCTTCTGTCACATTTCCATGCCGATCACGCGGGAGGATTAGCTTCTCTTATAACACAAATGAAACTGAGCGGCAGAAAGAAGAAGCTGGTGATTTATACTCCGGAAGAAACAAAAAGTAAAATATACTCTGTTCTCGATATTTTTCTGATGTTTCCGGAAGCTCTTGATTTTACTCTTGAGGTGACGGAATATAAAGATAACGAGGAGTTTTCTGAAGGGGAAATAAAAATTTTACCGGGAAGAAACGGGCATATCTACAATAAATATAATATCCCTGAATCGAGGGGGGCGGTCTTTTCTTCCTATAGTTTTCTCCTTAGTTATTCAAATAATTCGGTTTTTATTACCTGCGATATAGCCTCAGCGTCTGATCTGCGCATTTTTGATGACTGCCGTTATAACACATTGATTACTGAGATTACACATCCCGATCCGGATGAGCTTATTCACTTTATCGCTCAAAGAAAAATAAAGAATGTGATTCTGACTCATATCGGCGATGAGGATGAAAATAAAATAAACACGCTGAAAGAATATTTTGAGGCCAAAGAGGAGACTGTTATTAAAATTGCCTTTGATGGTTTGGAACTGAAAATTTAAAATGTGGTAAAATTTCATTAACTTTTACAGATTGATTTAAAATCAGTAGAGTATTTGCCGGGGATATGACAACAAAGGAATTTCAGGAAAATAATGGCATTATAGGGAAGTCGAAGGAAATTCGCGATCTGGCTGATATTACCATGCAGGTGGCGTTATCCGATATTTCCGTATTAATTCAGGGTGAAAGCGGATCGGGCAAAGAAGTATTCGCCAGGGCGATTCATAATCACAGCCGCAGGGCCGGAAAAAAAATGGTCAGTGTAAACTGCGGGGCCATTCCCGAAGGATTGCTCGAAAGTGAATTATTCGGCCATGAAAAAGGATCATTTACCGGAGCTACTGATTCCCGCAAAGGATATTTTGAGATAGCCGACGGAGGCACTTTATTCCTTGATGAAATTGCCGAAATGCCTCTTACAACCCAGGTAAAACTCCTCAGGGCGCTCGAAACAGGGGAGTTTATGAGGATAGGAAGTGAAAAGGTAACCAAAGTTGATGTAAGGATAGTAGCCGCGGCCAACAAGGACCTGCAGCAGGAGGTGGACGCCAGAAGGTTCAGGCGGGATCTTTATTTCAGACTCAAGGCAGTTACTCTTTATCTGCCGCCGCTTCGTGAACGGAGGGAAGATATATCACCCCTCGCGCAGCATTTTCTCGCTGAATATGGTAAACGAAACCGGATACAGCCGCCGATCCTGCTTCCGAGAGCTCTTGATCTATTGACGGCATATAACTGGCCCGGCAACGTGAGAGAATTAAAAAATACGATCGAAAGCGCCGCGGCTCTCAATAAAAACGGTCCGCTCGATGAATCAGCGTTTACACTTCTGCTTTCTGATCTGCCGGGCGAAAATGAACAGCGGAATCTGCCGGTGCATCTGAAACGTTCCTCCGAATCTCTCGACCGGGAGATGATCTACCGGGCTCTGATTGAAATTAAAAAAGACCTGATGGAGTTAAAACAGATCGCTTATAATACCCCTCATGTTGAAGCTGAAGATCATCTTGAAATTGAGGAGATTATTCCTCTTGTCACGCTTGAAAAAGATGCTATTGAGAAGGCGCTCGATTTTACAAGGGGTAATAAAAGAAAAGCTGCCCAACTATTAAAAATAAGCGAAAGAACATTATACCGGAAACTGAAAGAATATGACCTTTAGAAATATTATTAAATCATTAAGAGTATTGTTTGTTATCACTATACTCAATAACTTTATCGGATGTAATTATTCCTTTACAGGTTCTTCGGTGCCCCCGCATCTGGAGACCATATATATTGCCCCGGTTAAAGACCGGAGCGGTTCAGGTCAGCCTGATCTTGAAGAGAAATTTAATAACCTCCTCAGGCAAAAGTTTATTGATGACAACTCACTGAGAATTTCCGATAAATCGGAAGCCGACGCGACTCTCGACTGCACCGTATCTTCATTTTCCGACGCTCCCGAGGTGGTTCAGATGCAGTCTGAAAATGATATATCCTCAGAGAATGTCGCCTCAAGAAGAATTAAACTCAGCGTGAAAGTCACATATAAAGACCTGGTAAAAAAGATTACCATTTTCGACAAAGCTTTTTCAGATTATGGCGACTACACCAACGAAGGTGATATACTTCAGGCCAGGTCGGAAGCTGTGGAAGAAGCTCTCGAAAAAATAACAGAGGATATTCTCCTCGGTGTAGTATCAAACTGGTAATATTCCTTAGGCATAAAAATGATATTTGACCAATTAGTTTTATTCTTTTATATCTTCTCACTCACCGTACTGCTGGTATTTGCCAGTCACGGTTTTATTATGCTCTATTACCACAGAAAATTTGAGCATATTGCCCACTCAAGAGATGAGAAAGAGCAGGATGACAAAAAAGTCACCATTCAGCTCCCGATTTTTAACGAGGTTTTTGTTGCTGAAAGGCTTATTGAGGCTGTGTGCAATATTGATTATCCAAAAGAAAAACTGGAAATCCAGGTTTTGGATGATTCAAATGATGAGACAATTGAAGTAGTAAGAGAAATTGTGGAGGCGAAACAGAAGGAGGGATATGATATTCAGCAGATCAGGCGCGATTCGCGTGAGGGATTTAAAGCCGGCGCGCTAAAATATGGCCTGAATTTCGCGAAAGGGGATTATATAGCCATTTTTGACGCCGACTTTGTGCCGACCCGAGACTTCCTCAAGAATACCTTATCTTATTTTACAAATCCGAAAGTCGGCATGGTGCAAAGCCGCTGGGAGCATCTTAATGAGGATTATTCAATTTTAACCAGGGTGCAGGCGCTGGCATTAAATGGTCATTTTGTTATTGAACAGGATGTTAGAAACAAAGCCGGATTTTTTATCAATTTTAACGGCACTGGTGGAGTCTGGAAAAAGGAATGTATTGAAGATGCAGGCAACTGGCATTCCGATACAATTACCGAAGACCTGGACCTGAGCTACAGAGCCCAGTTGAAAGGATGGAAATTTATCTATCTGCGCGATTTTACCACTCCCGCGGAAGCTGCCCGCAGAGATGAACAGTCTTAAAGCGCAGCAGTTCAGGTGGACAAAAGGGGCTATTGAAACCGCGAGGAAGATGTTACCCGCAGTTTGGAAATCGGATATACCCCTGCGAATTAAGATGCAGTCCACTTTTCACCTGACAAATAATATCGTATTCCCTTTTATTCTTCTGGCAGGAATACTGAATGTTCCCCTGATATTTATTAAAAACAGCGGACCATGGGAAAATGTATTTAATTATATGTCGGTATTTGTCATTGCCTTCATAAGTTCATTCCTTTTTTATCTATACGCCCAGAAGGATGTTCATGCCGACTGGCGGAGCAAGATACTGCTTTTCCCCCTGTTTATGGCAGGCAGCATGGGGTTTTCACTAAATAATTCACGCGCCGTTTTTGAAGGACTGATGAACAAAAAAAGTGAGTTTGTAAGAACTCCGAAATTTATGATTGTAAACAGGGAAGATAAAATTAAATCAAAAAAATATCTGAAAAAGAAAGTTAGTTTTTCGGCGTTTGTCGAGCTTATGCTCGCGGCATATTGTCTTATCGGGGTGGTCGCCTCTATCTATTTTCTCGAAATTGCCGCCCTGCCTTTCCAGCTTATGTTCTTTTTCGGTTTTCTGATTGTCAGTTACCTTTCTTTTAAGCATACATACACAGATAAAGCGTAATGGATATAAAAAAATCGGCTGAAAAATTTGCGGTGCTGAACTCTTTCCTGGGAAACAGCCCGCTTTTTATAAGGGCGGCAGAATATGAACTGATAAATAACAATCCCGAGGCCGCGCTGAAAATTCTTGAACAGGGAATCACTCATTTTCCCGAATACCCCACAGCTTATATATTATATGGCCGGACTCTCTTCAAGCTTGGCGATAAAGAGAATGCCGCGGAAATATTAAAGGAGGGAGCGGAATTAATAAACTCAGTGGAAACCTTTGAAGAGTATATCAGGCAGCTCGAGAATGAGGAGGAGGAAAATAAAAAAGCCGCGGCAAAGAGTGCTGAAAAAAAAGCTCCGGAGGAAAGGGGAATCCCCCAGGATTTAGCGGAATTTACAGATGATCTGAAAGAATTACTTTCGGATGAGCCCCGTAAACCGGCTTTAGAAAAAAGTAAGGGGAGGAGCGCTTCAAAACCTGGAGCCAAAATTGTTTCGGAAACAATGGCGAAAATCCATCTTCAGCAGGAAAATTATCCGGAAGCGATCTCTATTTATAAAGCTCTGATTGAAAAAACTCCTTCGAGAAAATCGGAATTTACAGCTAAAATAGAGGAAATAAAGATAAAGCAGAAAGAAAAGAAGAGTAATTAGAATTTGATTGAAGGCTTGAAGGCGGAACATAAAAAACCTGGCAAAAGTTTTTTTCAGAAAGATGTAGTCAAACTCGCAAAATCGCTGCCCGGTAAAATAATCGTTATCAACAGGAATAAACCTTTGGCGGCGAGGATTGTTGAAGTTGAGGCTTACGGGGGACCCGGGGATAAATCCTGTCACGCTTATTCCGGAATTACAAAAAGAAACGAAATAATGTTTAACGAAGGGGGATATCTATATGTTTATTTTATCTATGGTATGTATTATTGCGCTAATATAGTCTCGGCGCCAGAAGGGGAAGGAACCGGTGTTCTGATCAGAGCTGTGGAACCGCTTGCGGGTGAAAATGAAATGATGCTCAACAGATTCGGTCAGGAAAATATTTCGGAGAAAAAAAGGATAATGGTATCAAACGGACCGGGAAAACTGACTCAGGCTATGGGAATTACACTTGAGCATAACGGTGTTGATCTTACCGGAGATTTAATATATCTTGTTGATGATGGATTTAAAGTGGAAGAACTGGTAACAACTGAGAGAGTCGGAATCAGAGAATGTGCCGACTGGCCCAGAAGATTTTATATAAAAGGTAATAAATTTGTATCAAGAATATGAGTAAGGTTAAGAATATATTGATTGTCCGCACCGACCGCATCGGCGACCTGGTTCTGACAATACCTATGGCAGCGAAAATAAAAGAATTTTACCCCGGCGCGAGGATAACTTTTCTGATAAGGGACTATACAGCTCCGCTTCTTGAAAAACATCCCGATATTGATGAAATCCTGATACTCAAGGAAAAAAACGGGAAAGCTGATCTGAAAGAAAATCTTAATGAAATCAGGAAGGGTAATTATGATACCTGTTTCCTGGTTTACCCTACTTTTAAAATTGCGCTGATCATTTTTTTATCCGGAATACCAGTCAGAATCGCGACAGCATATCGCTGGTATTCATTTCTGTTCAATAAAAAAATAAAAGAACACAGGAAATCGGGCGACAGGCATGAGCTGGAATATAATCTGAACATGCTGGAAAAAATCAATATAAGGACCACTGATAACTACAAACCTGTAGCATTTAATATACAGGTAGATGAAAAAGCGTTAAAAAAGGTAAAAGATTTTTTATCCGACAAAATGGGGCCGGAGGAGAAAAAGATCATAATTGTGCACCCGGGAAGCGGCGGAAGCGCGGTGGACCTGCCTCTGATCAGAATGAAAGAGCTTGTGGAAAAGCTGGCACAGAGTTTGAGCTATCAGATTATACTGACAGGCAGTTCTCAGGAATTTGATATTTGCCGCGAAGTAGCCGGAAAGAGCAAAGTGATAATTTCAGCCGGTGAATTTAACCTCGGTGAATTGACAGCTCTTATAAGTCAGGCTGATGTTTTAATCGCCAACTCAACCGGACCGATTCATATCGCGGCGGCTTTTGGAAAAAAAATAATTGGTTTTTATCCCCGAATTAAATCTTGCGCCAAGGAGAGATGGGGACCTTACACAGATTCAGCCGCTGTTTTTAATCCTGAGATAAATTGTACCGATTGCACCCGTCAGCAATGTGAAAAACTGGACTGTATGAACAGCATCAATATTGAGAAAGTTATCGAGACAGTCCGAAGATTTCTGAAATAAAAGTTCCGGAGATATTATGCGAAACATTAAATATATATTAACCCTGGTTATAATAAGCGCCTCATTTCTTTTTGCACAGGATAAAACAGAATTCAGAAAACTGGAAAACAAAGCGTTTGATGTTGGTGAACGGTTGACCTTTGATGTCAATTACGGATTTGTTACCGCCGGTATCGCGGAAATGTCTGTCCCGAGATTAAAGAAGATGATCGGGCGGGATGTCTATCATATTACATTCAAGGTTAATTCGGTATCAAGCTTTGATCCCTTTTTTAAGGTCCGGGACCGTTATGAAACTTTTATGGATGTTGAGGGGCTTTTCCCCTGGAGATTTGAGCAGCACGTCAGAGAGGGGAATTATTCGAGAGATTTTTCAGCGTTTTTCGACCAGAGAAGAAATATAGCCAAAACAGGAAACGGAACCTTTGATACCCCCGAATATGTGAATGATATTGTTTCCGCTTTTTATATTACAAGAACAAAGGATTTTTCAGAATTCAAAAAAGGGGACCGCGTTCATCTTGAGAATTTTTTCGAGGATAAAATTTTTCCTCTTGATGTTGTATTTCACGGCAGGGAGCGGGTGACAGTTGCCGCCGGTACATTTGACTGCATCATTATTGAACCTCTCGTTGTGGAAGGGGGACTATTTAAAAGTGAAGGAGATATTGTTATCTGGCTGACAGATGATGATCTTAAAATTCCGGTTAAGGTAAAAACAAAGGTGCTCATAGGGTCAATTTCGGCAGAACTTACTTCATACGAGGGACTTGCCGGGGAATTGAGTTCAAAAAAATAAAAAGGCCTGTGCATTAATGGGATAATTATTGTAAATTTCAAAATTACTCATATAAGGATATTTCTAATTCCTGAGCTGGCGAAGCCGGAAACAAAAGGAATTGAGTGACTCGAAGAAAGTCCTCCCCCGTCAATGAAGAAAAACGCTTCATTGCCACCCCCTCCAAAGGGGGACATTGTGTTTTCCATTCCCCTTTGGAGGGGATGTCCGCCGCCGCGGATTTTCTTTGGCAACAGAGGAGGACGCAACAAGATATAACAAGATTATATCAAATAATTTGGAAACCAATAGATGGAGAAGTGAAAATTTTGCCATTTTGCGTAGAATTTAGCTCCTTACGGAGTAAGTCATAATCCTTCTTTCGAAAATGATTTCGAGAGCCTGTTCCTCTTAAGTGAGTATAAAGAAATTTTGTCAGATATTTATTTCAATATTCTGCCATATAATGCAGAAAAAAATATTAAGGCGCTTTAATTAAGTATGAATGAAAATATTCCTGAATTTCCCGAGAATAATAATCCCACAAATGGCAGATATCCTCTGATGTCTCCTGTTGCCGCGGCAGTGACAGGCATAGTTCTGATACTTGTTTTATACCAGTTTATCGGGGGACTCCTTACCCTCCTCATTTTCGGTGTTGATATTTCCTCGGCAAATGTTAATGCATTACGACTAATGACCGTTGCCGGGCAGCTTTTGTTTATTCTGGCTCCGACAATAATGCTGGCAAAGTATATCTATTCAGATGTTGACACCATCCTGCGAATAAAACTGCCGAATTTAACCGAAATAGCTATATTTTTAATCGGTCTGATAATTCTCATACCACTTCTTCAGTATTTCCTGTTTTTCCAGGAATTGCTGATAAGGTATATTGCCGATAATGTTGAAATAATCGGTAAATTATATGAAATTTTCGAAGGACTGAGCCGCCAGATGGAACAAAGTCTCAGCAATCTTTTTACCGCTGACTCTTTCTTTGAAATTTCATTTGTGGTTGTTGTAGCTGCCGTTGTTCCCGCGGTTTGTGAAGAGTTCTTTTTCAGGGGATATGTTCAGCGAAGTTTCGAACTTAAAATATCACCGTTTTGGGCAATATTGATTACCTCCATTATTTTTGGTTTGTTTCATTTTAATCCGGTAATGCTGCCCGCGCTGATAATTCTGGGATTTTATATTGGTTTCGCGGCTTATAAAAGCGGTTCCCTGGTGATTCCGGTAATTCTACATTTTCTTAATAACTTTTTCAGTCTGATAATCTTTTTTATTTTTGGAGATGAAGAGCTGCTCGAAGCGGCTGATCAATCATTTTCGGCCGGCGATGAAATTTTCCCGTTTCTTTTACTTCTTCTTGTTTTCGCGGGATTTATCTACTGGGTAAACAAAAATTACAGCAGGCTGAAAACAACCAAATAATTCAGAACTAACAGAAATTATTATGCTTTCAAAAAATACAATAACCCGTATCGCCGTTTCTCTCGCGGCAATACCTCTGATCGTTCTAACCTGTTATGCCGGCGGTATTTATTTCCTGGCGCTTATGCTTTTGATTGCCTTCCTATCATTTCATGAGTTTGCGGGAATAACAGGGAAAAAGAATTTTTTCGTTAATGTTATACCCGGTTTTTTTGCTGTGGGAGCCATTATTCTAAACTTTTATTTTAAGTTTTCAGGTTTTGCCGAGCTGGCTCTGGCGATTATATTAATTATTCTGATCGGAGAATTATTCAGGAACCGTCAGTCGGCTATAGCCAACCTGGGTTCAACTTTTCTGGGAGTATTTTATATCGGCATGGCAATTGGGAGCGCTGTCGCCGTAAGAGAGTTTTTCCCGCAGGATAGTCCTTATTACAACCAGGGAGGATATATTATTATCGCGATGCTGGCGACGATCTGGATATGTGATTCCGCCGCGTTTTTTATTGGTTCAGCGTATGGAAAACATAAATTATTTCCACGGGTAAGTCCTAAAAAAAGCTGGGAAGGCGCGGTTTCAGGATTTATTTTCTCCATTATCAGTATGGCCGCATTTAAAGAAATTTTGCTCGGGCAAATATCATGGACAGACGCTGTTGTTATCGGAGTAATTGTGGGCATACTCGGTCAGGCTGGTGATCTCGTTGAAAGTCTGCTCAAAAGAGACGGGGGTGTAAAAGACTCATCTGTTCTGATTCCCGGTCATGGAGGATTTTTTGACCGTTTTGATTCATTCCTTTTCACAGCTCCCGCTGTATATCTCTATCTTTATATAACACGGTTGTTATAATGCTTCAAATTGAGGGAATAGTTGTAAAAATACTTTTTCATAATGATCAGAATGGTTATACAGTTGGTATTCTGAAATCATCAGATATTCCTTCCACAACTTTTACCGGGTATTTTCACCAGATAGACACAGATACCCATCTGGCGCTTGAAGGGGACTGGGTTGAACATCCCAGGTATGGGAAACAATTCGCGGTGAGCTCCTGGCGTGAGGTTGAACCTGAAGATTTTGACGCGATTGAAAAATATCTCTCAGGTAAAATATTCCCCGGAATTGGAGACGGCTTAGCCTCAAAAATAGTTGACAGATTTGGGAGGGAGACCCTCGAGGTGCTGGATAATGATCTGTCGCGGCTGAAAGAAGTGAGGGGAATCGGGCAGAAGAAATTAGCCCAGATAAGTGAGCTGTGGGAAAAATATAAATCTGAAAGGGACGCGATAATTTTTTTGAATTCCCTCGGTTTTGGCGGCGGCATGGTTCCAAAAATCATGAAACTCTGGGGTGAACGAAGCGAGGATAAAATAAAAGAAAATCCTTATAAACTAATCGGGCTGGTGGATGGAATAGGATTCAGGGCCACAGATAAAATCGCTTTGAATCTTGGCTTTTTAGAGAATTCGCCCTACAGGCTTAAAGCTCTGATTGTATTTATTTTATCCGAAGGAGCTGACAACGGGCATACATACCTTCCCCTCAATCCCCTTGTCAGGAGATGCGCTTCAAGCATAGGAGTTTCAGTGGATGAAATTACCGATGCCCTTTACCAGGCTGAAGCGGAAGGAGAAGTAGTGATCGAAAACGTTGAGGAGAATGATATATTTGTTTATCTGCCTCAATTTCACGCTGCTGAATCTGAAAGCGCTTTCCTGATGCGAAGCCTTCAAAAGTCGGCCAAATCAGTTCCGGTCAATGATCTGACAAAAATTTTTAATGATTTGAGCAGACACCTCGATATTGAGCTGAGTGGTGAACAATATGAAGCGGTGCTTTCGGCAATCAGGGAAAAAATACTGATAATCACCGGCGGACCAGGCACAGGTAAAACCACAATTATAAGAGTTATAATAAATGTTTATAAGGCATTGGACGCAAAAATTGTTCTGGCCGCGCCGACAGGGAGGGCAGCGAAACGTATTTTTGAGTCAACAGGTTTAGAAGCTAAAACTATTCACCGGCTGCTTGAATATAATCCCGTTGCCGGATATTTCGCGCGGGATGAAGAAAACCAGCTCGAAGGAGACCTGTTTATTATTGATGAAATGTCAATGGTCGATTCGCTGCTTTTCTGGTCACTCCTGAAAGCTCTGCCTGAAAGCGCTACAATTGTGCTGATCGGAGACGCTGATCAGCTTCCTTCGGTTGGAGCCGGGGCTGTTTTATATGACCTGATAAACAGCGATATCTTTACCGTGATGAAACTCAATACAATTTTCCGGCAGGCAAAAACAAGCAGAATTGTTGTTAACGCTCATAAAATAAACCATGGAGAGGTGCCCGAACCGGAGGATTTTGAAAGTGGAAGCGACTTTATTTTTATTGAAGCTTCCGCTCCCGCGAAGGCTGCTGAAATTATAAAACAGCTGTGCTACCACGATATCCCGGAAAAATTTGGCATCCGGGCCGATGAAGATATTCAGGTTATGGCTCCGATGTATAAAGGAACAGCCGGCGTAACAAACCTTAATCTCGAATTGCAGAACATCCTCAATCCGGAGGGTTCTGAAATCAGGGGAGGGAATGTGCCCCTCAGGATAGGCGATAAGGTTATGCAGATAAAAAATAATTACGAAAAGGATGTATTCAACGGGGACACAGGAAGGATTCTGAATTACGAAAGGAGAGAAAAGAAAGCCTCAATCCTATTTGAAAACAGGGTTGTCGTGTATGAATATTCTGATCTGGAGGAGATCGTTCCCGCTTACGCGATTTCCATACATAAGTCGCAGGGGAGCGAATATCCGGCTGTGGTTCTTCCTCTTATGGCCGAACATTCAATAATGCTGCAGAGAAGGCTGCTTTATACCGCTGTTACGAGGGGGAAGCAGCTTGTTGTAATAACCGGAGCTCCCCATATTTTCAGATCGGCGGTTAAAAACAACAAATGGAACAGGCGCTTTACTAACTTTTGTTCAAAACTTACATTGCAAAGCTGAGCAGGTAAGTGTCCTTTGGCTGACAAAGCGGAAGACAAAAAAATATTCGGGACATAAGGAATTAATCAGGGGATAAATTATTATATTTATTGTTTATAATTTTAAGGCGCTCGATGCAAATTTCACAAAAATCTGCTTTAATAATTTTAGCTGCCAATAATTTCAGCGAGGCGGAATATCTTACTGTAAAAAGGGGCATGGAAGCCGCGGGTTACAGGAATGTTACAGCCTCAGATACAGTGGGAGTATGCATTGGCGATGCCGGATTAAGAATTAAACCCGATATGCCCATCTTTAATATACACAGTAAAAATTTCGCCATGTTAATATTTATCGGGGGAAAAGGAATACCGGATTATGCGGGCAATAAAAAACTTCAGAAAACAGCGCGGGAATTTATATCGGAGGGGAAACCGGTTGGAGCTATATGCGCCGCTCCGGTAATTCTGGCAAAATCAGGAATTTTGAAAAACAGGAAGGGAACCGGGCATATATCAGTTCAAAAAGAATTAGCAAGAGGGGGAGCCCTGTGGAATGATTCGCCGGTGGTCGCGGATGACAAACTGATAACAGCTTCAGGACCTGAATCAGCGGGTGAATTTGTTTCAGCTTTATTAAGGGCGCGCGATTAATATTTAAAAATGTTTATTGGTAAAGAATTATTTATCATTTCTTATTGTTGGCTAAATAACAGAAAAAAATAATTTTATGGAAAATTTTAAATATTGTAACAGTCTTACTCAGTGGTCCAGGTTTAAAACCCGGGAAGTTAAAATCGGGGATATACCGCTCGGCGGGGATAACCCTGTCCGTATCCAGTCGATGACAACAACTGATACAATGGATACCGAAGCTACTGTGAACCAGAGTATAAGGCTGGTTAAGGCAGGCTGCGAGTATGTCAGGATAACCGCGCCAAGCATTAAAGATGCTAAAAATCTGGATGTAATAAAAAAATCATTAAGAGAAAAAGGTTACACAGTTCCACTGATAGCCGATATCCATTTTACACCTAACGCTGCCGAGGAAGCGGCGAGAATTGTTGAAAAAGTCAGGGTAAATCCCGGTAATTACGCCGATAAGAAAAAGTTTCAGTTTATTGAATACAATGATAAAGAATATGAAGCTGAATTAGAGAGAATATATAACAGGTTTTCACCTCTTGTTAAAGTATGTAAAGAATATGGAACGGCTATAAGAATAGGCGCCAACCATGGATCTTTATCAGACAGGATAATGAGCCGTTATGGCGACACTCCCCTCGGAATGGTGGAATCGGCCATGGAGTTTTTATATATCTGCCGCGATAATAACTATCATGATATTGTTCTTTCGATGAAGGCGAGCAACACGCAGGTGATGGTTCAGGCATACCGACTTCTGGTAAACAGAATGATCATGGAAGATATGGACTATCCTCTGCACCTGGGAGTTACAGAAGCGGGTGACGGTGAAGATGGAAGAATAAAATCGGCTGTTGGTATTGGCGCTTTGATGGAAGATGGACTGGGTGATACAATAAGAGTAAGTTTGACTGAAGAGCCTGAAAATGAAATACCTGTAGCCCGGCGTTTGGTGGAAAAATACCACACCGGAAGCGGGCATAAAAAAATTACACCGGTTTCATCCTGGCTGAAAAATCCTTTTGAATTCAGCCGGAGGGAAAGTAATGAAGTTGCCGGAATCGGCAGCGGCAATCTGCCAAAAGTTTTTGCCTCGGTAGAAAATAATAAAAAGATAACCCGCGAATTATTAACAGAATTCGGATATATATATTCACCTGGTATTGACAAGTGGTCCATGAAGGATCAGGCCGCCGATCTGTTTTACGCCGGTTCTTTGCCGATAGAATTTGATCCACCGGGCGGGCTTAAGATATTGCATGATTATAAGCACTGGAAAGAGCAGGATGATAAAACCGCTTCATTCCCTTTGTTTGCTTCTGCGGAATATTCAAATGCGGAAACAAAATCTTTCTTATTAAATTTTATCACAATTGATATAGAGGCTCTCGAAAATGAGAAGCATCTGTTACCATTAAATGATCCTTCGGTTGTTTTTATACTTGTGACTAATAATGACCACGGTATGGCTGAACAACGTCGCGCGTTCTATTTTATGGAAGAAAAGGGAGTAAAGAATCCGGTTATAATCCGCCGTTCATATACCTCCTCGGATAAGGAGAATTTTGTGCTGCGCTCTGCCACCGATACGGGAGCTCTTTTCATTGATGGATTTGGCGACGGGGTATGGCTCGATTTCCCGGACGCGGATTTAAAGAACAGAACAAGCTTTGCCATTTTGCAGGCTGTAAGGGCAAGAATTTCAAAAACAGAGTATATTGCGTGTCCTTCATGCGGCAGAACACTCTTTGACCTGGTTGAAGTTACCGATAAGATCAGGAAAAGGACCTCTCATCTCAAAGGTGTTAAAATTGGAATTATGGGATGCATAGTAAATGGTCCGGGAGAAATGGCTGACGCTGATTATGGTTATGTTGGTTCAGGTCCCGGAAGGATAACTCTTTATCGTGGTAAAGAGGTAGTTAAGAAAAATATCAGTTCTGAAATTGCTGTCGATGAGCTTATTTCTCTCATTCGGGAGGATGGAAACTGGGTTAAACCTGGCGGCGGTTGATCTTTGGTACTTTATTTGCTTGAAATTAAGTATATAAAAATTTATTTTTGTTTTTACGATAAGATGATAAGAGAAATTAAATACGATATTATAAAAGTTATTTTCCTGCGAGGGAGGTAACGATAAAATTTTAATGCACTGCCAGAAATGGGGTGCATTTTTTTTTCTATGAAAATTGGAGTATTGTTAAAATATCTTGAAAGGTGGTCGCCCCCGGGAGCGGCCTGGGAGAAAGACAATGTCGGGCTTCAGACAGGCTCGACAGAAGAGGATTTGAAAAATGTCTTTCTCTGTCTCGACCTTACCAAAGAAGCTCTCGAAGAAGCGCTGAATAAAAACTGCAATTTAATTATTACACACCACCCTCTAATATTTTCCCCCTTAAAAAAGATTATCACAAATGACCATGCCACAGGCTCCCTTATCAGGGAAATGATTAAAAATGATGTCACACTTTTTTCGGCGCATACAAATCTTGACTATATACGTGGCGGCGTGAGTTTTATTTTGGGTGAAAAGCTTGGACTTTCCAATATGGATTTTCTCAAACCTGAAACCAACAGAATGAAAAAAATTGTTGTTTTTGTGCCGGTTGACTACGCTGACCAGGTAGCTAAAGCAATGTTCAGGGCAGGCGCGGGTAACATCGGGGAATACAGCGAATGTTCATTCCGCCTTCGGGGAACCGGCACTTTCAGGGGATCGGAGAAAAGCAATCCTGCGGTTGGTGAAAAAGGTTATTCGGAAAAGGTTGAGGAAATAAGACTTGAAGTAATTGCCAACAGGTGGGATACCGGGAAAATAATTAACAGTATATACGAAAGCCATCCCTATGAGGAACCCGCTTTCGACATCTATCCCCTCGAAAATGAAAGTCCCGACTTTGGAGCGGGAGTGATCGGGGAACTTACTGAAGCAGTTCCGGCTGAAAAATTTCCGCAATATGTGGTTGAAAAATTAAATGTCGGTGGTTTCAGGTATACGAATGGAAAAGCCGCCGAAATTAAAAAAGTTGCTCTCTGTGGCGGAAGCGGATCAGAATATCTTTCAGATGCCATAAGAAAACAAGCGGATGCCTATATTACCGGTGATATTAAATATCATACTTTCCAGGCAGCGGAAAACAGAATTTTGTTTATTGATGCCGGACACTATGAAACAGAAATTTTTAGTCTCGAAATAATGGAAGAAAAAATAAAAGGATTTATTCCGGAGGATGAAAAGATTGAGGTAGTAAGAATATCCGGAAGTACAAATCCTGTAAGGTTTTATAATAAATAAGGAGTAGCTATTTTGAAAGACCGACTTACGACACTTTATGAACTGCAGTTTCTTGATGATCAGTTGGATGAGCTTGAAGAATTGCGGGGAGACCTTCCCATCGCGGTAAATGAGCTCAAAGGACAGATGACAAATATTACTTCACAGATTGAAGAAAAGAATATCGAAAAAGAGGAATCGACCAAAAAGAGAATTTCCAATGAGGAAGAAATTCAGGTTATGCAGGAAAGTCTGAAAAAGTTTAAAGCTCAGCTTTACCAGGTAAGGAATAATAAGGAATATGACGCTCTTACCAAAGAAATTGATAATTCTGAGGAGCAGATAGAAAAACTCGAGACCGAAAACATGGCTTTGGAAGACCTTGTCGAGAAGCTGAAAATTGAAATTAATGATATTACTCCGATGCTTGATGATCTGCAAAAAGAACTGGAAGAGAAAGAAAATGATCTTAAAAAGATAATCAAAGCAAATGAAAGGGAAGAGATAAAGCTTCGTGACAAAAGGGAGACGATTGCCTCACGCGTAAAAAAATCAGATTATAATACTTATATGCGAATAAGAAAAGCCTGCGGCGGCAAAGCAATTGTTACTATCAGCCGTTCAGCCTGCAGCGGATGCCATAATGTTGTTCCGCCGCAGAGGCAGCTTGAGATCAGGCAGGCTAAACGATTATATACATGTGAATCATGCGGACGTCTGCTGGTTTCTCCCGAAATAGCCGAATCTGTAACATCTTTATAATTTTTTAACTCTTCCCGTGTGGAAGAGTTCTTTTTAGCTTAAAATCGGATAATATATCGATTATAAAGCAGAGGGACATTTAGGATTACCTGGGCTTGCCGGCAAAATATCCCCCTCATGAGGGGGTGGATTCAAAGTGTTTTTCTTTGAAGACGGGGGAGGACTTACTCCGGGTAACCCGATAACTTTGTTTATTCCGGCCTGCCAGTATGCGCTTACTCCTTAAGAAATTAAATTCTAGGCAAAATGGCAAGATTTCAATTAACAATTAATAATGTACAATTAACAATTGAAAAGATTACCACAGATTATTTTGATTTCGCTGATTAGGCGGAAGAAAAGCCACAAAATCACCAAAACACCAAATCCCACGAAAAAACTCAAAAAAAAACTTATTTTTTGATTTTTTTAACTTAGTAGCACAGGAAACCACCCGACCAGACTAAACCTTATTAACCTTATTCAAACGGGCAATATTTCCATCAGGATTGTGTAAAGCTCGCGGAAAGATCAAAGCACAGGATTGAGAGAATCAAAAAGATTGACAGGATATATAGGGTAGCCATTAAAATCCAAATCGAAGTTGTATTCGAAATCGGGTTTTATAAAAAAACAGAGAAGAATTTATAACTCTTCACTTCTGACTTTACCAGCTTAGTTCGTTAGTAATTAAATTCTACGCAAAATGGCAAAATTTTATCGTATTCATGGAACAGGGACTTGTAATTGTCCTCGTTTTCGAATAACTGAGCGTTTTGGTAAAGACGAGTACAAAGTCCGATTACGAGAACGAGTACGTTTCATTTATTGGGATTTCAATTTTTTTCTGGTTCTGCCAGTTTAAGAATATGATTATTTCTTTTGTTATGCCTTTTCGGTTCGGTTCTGGCTGGCTCAAAGAATTTAAACTTGCCTTATTCCGTTAAAAATGTTATTATAATTACAAAATTAATGGTAAATATTTAACTATGATAACAAGATTAATAGAAAATAGTATAATTAACTCCCTTTTCAAAGGTAAAACAATAATTATTTACGGCGCCAGGCAGGTGGGAAAAACCACTCTGACACAGCAGATACTGGAAAAATTTGGCAACGAGGGGAAATATTACAGTTGTGATATATTATCGGTCGGGCAAAGTCTGGCAGATGCTGAACCGGAAAAGCTGAAGGCATTTCTCGGGGATTATAAAGTGGTGATTCTTGATGAAGCTCAATATATTCCTGATATTGGCAGAATATTGAAAGTCCTGACTGATCATGTAAAGGATATACAGATTATCGCCACCGGCTCGTCAGGTTTTGATCTGGCGGGTAAAACTACCGAGCCGATGACAGGGCGTGTGATCACATACCGGCTCTATCCATTTTCCATCACTGAAATTAAAGAGAAACGGGGATGGCTGGAAATAAATCCGCTCCTTGAAAAACTTCTGGTGTATGGTTCCTATCCTGAAATATCTCTTCTCGGAAATGAGGAGGCGGAAAAAAGAATTATTGAACTTGCCTCAAGTTATCTCTATAAAGATATACTGCAGTTTGAAGATATCCGGAGATCGGATATGCTGAAGAAGCTGGTTCAAATGCTGGCTTTGCAAACCGGCAATGAGGTAAATTACAATGAACTGGCGGTTTCGCTCGGAGTATCAAGACTGACGGTTATTAAATATATCGATCTTCTGGAAAAAACTTTTGTGCTTTTCCGACTAAATTCTTTCTCAGGTAACCTGCGGAAAGAACTGAATAAATCAGTAAAGATATATTTTTATGATACCGGAATACGCAACGCCCTGATTAATAATTTTAATCCGCTTCACATGAGAAATGATGCCGGCGCTTTGTGGGAAAACTTCTGTATAGCCGAAAGGAAAAAGAAGCTCGAATATTCCGGCATACATGTGAATTCATATTTCTGGAGAACATACGACCAGAAAGAAATTGATTACATTGAAGAAAAGAATGGCCTCATTACCGGTTACGAATTTAAGTACTCCCCTAAACAAAAAATGAAAATCCCAAAGTTATTCACCGAAACTTACAATGCCGAAGTAAAAAGAGTTGACAGCGGCAATTATTGGGAGTTTTTGGGGTAAAGGGGAATTTGGAATTTTACGAAATGAAGCCGGTGGAGTGTTGCTCGAGGTGCTGTCCTCCCCCGTCTTCTGGCAAAAGGCGGCCAGAATCCACCCCCTTGCCTGCATCCCACTGGGGCCAGCGGGGGACATTGTCGACTGCCTGGAGTTTCCCAATGTCCCCCGACGCCCCATTGGGATGCCTGTGGCAGAGGGGGTGGCGACAAAGCGCTTTTCTTTGTCGACGGGGGAGGACTACGGTGGATCATCCAGGGAAAACAGAATAAACTGGAGTGATGAATTTGGTGATTTACGAAATGAAACCGTTGGCGTGTCACTCGAGGTTGGTCCTCCCCCGACCTCAAGAAAGACACTTTCGGCCACCCCCTCCGAAGGGGGACATTTCGGTTGTCTGGAGTTGCGAATATCCTCCTTTGGAGGAGGTGGCTCCCGGCGCTTTTCCGGGAGACGGAGGAGGACTACGGTGGATAATCTCAGAATAAAAGAACAAAGGAAAAATGCAGAATTACCAAAACCACGCATATAACAAAAAACTGAAAAACTTCGCAAGAAGACTTCGGTTTACTATGACTAAAGCGGAAGCGTGTTTATGGAAATATGTTCTTAAGTCTGGTAAAATGAAAGGATACAGCTTCAGCAGACAAAGACCGGTTCTCAATTATATCGCTGATTTCTTTTCCAAGGAGTTAAAACTGGTAATTGAAGTTGATGGATATACTCACGGATTTGAAAAGGTAATGAAAAAAGATGAAAAAAAGGATAAGGAACTGAACGAAGCGGGATATGAGGTAATAAGGATTTATGACCATGATGTACTGAATAATATAACCGGAGTATATGAGTATATAAAAATGAAAGTTGAGGAAATAGAGGAGGAGAGGGGATGAAAAGGATTTTGCGAAATGAAACCGTTGGAGTGTTGCTCGAAGGGGTGTCCTCCTCCGTCTTCTGGCAAAAAGCGGCCAGAATCCACCCCCTCCAGAAGGGGACATTTCGATTGTCTGGAGTTTCCGAATATCCCCCGCCAGAGGGGGTGGATTCAAAGCGCTTTTCTTTGAAGACGGGGGAGGACTACGGTGGATCATCTCAGGATAAAAGAAAAAAACGGAGCGGTGAATTTGGTGATTTACGAAATGCCACCGGTGGAGAGTTGCTCGAAGGGGTGTCCTCCCCCGTCAATGAAGAAAGGCACTTCATTGCCACCCCCTCCGGAGGGGGACATTGTCGATTGCCTGGAGTTGCGAATGTCCTCCTTTGGAGGAGGTGGCTCCAAAGCGCTTTTCTTTGGAGACGGAGGAGGACTACGGTGGACCATCCCGGAAAAACCGAAAAATCGGAGCGGTGAATTTGGTGATTTACGAAATGCCACCGGTGGAGAGTTGCTCGAAGGGGTGTCCTTCCCCGTCAATGAAGAAAGGCGCTTCATTGCCACCCCCTCCGGAGGGGGACATTGTCGATTGCCTGGAGTTGCGAATGTCCTCCTCTGGAGGAGGTGGCTCCAAAGCGCTTTTCTTTGGAGACGGAGGAGGACCACGGTGGACCATCCCGGAAAAACCGAAAAATCGGAGCGGTGAATTTGGTGATTTACGAAATGCCACCGGTGGAGAGTTGCTCGAAGGGGTGTCCTCCCCCGTCAATGAAGAAAGACGCTTCATTGCCACCCCCTCCAAAGGGGGACATTGTCGACTGCCTGGAGTTTCCGAATATCCCCCGCCAGAGGGGGTGGATTCAAAGCGCTTTTCTTTGAAGATGGGGGAGGACTACGGTGGATCATCTCAGGATAAAAGAAAAAAACGGAGCGGTGAATTTGGTGATTTACGAAATGCCACCGGTGGAGAGTTGCTCGAAGGGGTGTCCTCCCCCGTCAATGAAGAAAGGCACTTCATTGCCACCCCCTCCGGAGGGGGACATTGTCGATTGCCTGGAGTTGCGAATGTCCTCCTCTGGAGGAGGTGGCTCCAAAGCGCTTTTCTTTGAAGACGGGGGAGGACTACGGTGGATCATCTCAGGATAAAAGAAAAAAACGGAGCGGTGAATTTGGTGATTTGCGAAATGAAAGCGGTGGAGAGTCGCTCAAGGTGAGTCCTCCCCCGGTTTCGAGAAAAACACTCTCAACCACCCCCTTGCCTGCATCCCCCCGGGGCCAAAGGGGGACATTTCGATTGCCTGGAGTTTCTAAATGTTCCATGGTGATGGCGGGGGACAATTCGGATTATTCGGGAATGAAATTTATACGAGGTGATATTCCGGGATTTTATTAAAGCGGGGCTCGTTTAACCGGCATGGTCATGCAGCGGCAGCCGCCTCCGCCTCTTGCCAATTCGCTTCCGCTGATCGTGATTACAGCTCTTTTTTCGGGAAATTCTTTTTTACCTTTCAGAATCTGTGAAGCGGGGATAATATCAAAACCGTTTTTATTCAGTTCTTCCATAGTATTTACATTTCTGCTGTAACCGGTAACTATTCCCGGTGCGAGAGCGAAAAAGTTCGCGCCGCTATGCCATTGTTCTCTCTGCTGAATCCAGGGATCATTTTTGCCGCCGCAGGTCAGAGGTTTCAAATCAATTCCGACAGAGTAAAGCCCTTTAAGCAGGTTAGTCTCCTCCCTGATATTTTTTACCTTACCATTATCAATTATTATATGTATAGTCTGAAAAGCATGCGGATTGAGCATAACAGGCTCATAGATCATACAGCAATCCTGATCGAGAAAGGTAAATACCATATCCAGATGAATGAAAGATTCAGGCTGATGAGGCAGCTCCTGAACAAATATATGCTTTGTCGTTTTCCTCTGTTTAATGCAATCTATCAGGAAATCCACCCCTCTGGAAGTTGTTCTCGCTCCAATTCCGACAAGCAGGACATCTTCGCGGGCAACATGAACATCTCCCCCCTCTATGGAAATATCATCATAGAATCTTTGATTTTCATCAATGACTATCGTTTCGGTTTTTAACAGGGGATGAAAGCGGAAAATTGTTTCAGTTATCAGCGCTTCTCTCTCTCTTATTCTGCTCGTGAGTTTTGCGATAAGGGCTTTTTCATTAATTGTTACCGCTGAATCGCGAGTGAAAAAAAAGTTATGCAAAGGCCTGAGGGAATATCTTTCCTCGCTGAGAAAATTGGTCAGAGTATTCCTTTCCAGAGGAACTCCGCGAATCAACTGTTCAGCCAAAAGTTTGTTTTCAACGGATAGCAGATGCTCAGCAACTTCATCTGTAATTTCATTACCACATATTTTTTTCAGAAGGTGATCCCTGGCTTCCTCAATTTCAAGAGTCTCTTTCAGCAGAGTTTCAATTTCATAAGTGGCAGTGAATCTTTTTAATATTCCGCTGAATTCCGAATATTCTTTGCTTGCCACATTAAGATTCAGGATATCGCTATAGAGAGCTCTCTCGGCGTTTTTGGGAGTCATATTCTCGACCTCGGGACCGGGAGCGTGAATAATCACACCCTCAAGTTTTCCTGTTTCACTGCTGACTTTAAGATTCATCAGTCATCCATCCTGAAATTATTTTTTAATCCGAGTTTTGATTTTTCAAATGCTGAACATACTGTGACTTCACCACAACCGGGGCATTTCATTTTTTTTATATCTACTCCGACACTATCGGCTTTAAGATTTTTCCAGATGCCGATAGTGAATATTTTTTCGCATTTGCCACATTTCCATATATGTGTGCGGCTGTGACTCCATGTAAAATAAAGTACGAGAAGTATGAGCAATACTATTGCCGCTCCGGTGAATATCAGCATGTATTCCAGAGTAAGCCCGAGTTCAAATAAAATTACCAGCGCGGCAAAAAGCGCGACAACAAGCAGTATCTTTGACTGAAGACGTTTATCCATCATTTTCCCCATTTAGCGGTTTATATAATGCATCATTAAAAATCGGTGAGTTTTCCACTGAAAAAATCAGACTTTTTTCAATTCACAATAATATATATAACAAAATATTATTGGTAACCCAAGGTCCGGATAATGGTATTTACAAAACAAGCATAAACCGGCTAAAAAATGCCGGGCAGAAATATCGCGTTGTGACAAACAGCGAATAATTATTTTTACCTGTTTCGGTTTAACGATGTTTAATACAAAAGCCCCCTCGTGAAAGAGGGGACTATTTTCTAATTTATAAAAATATACAGATTATATGACAACCCATATATTATTTTCTATTTCCAGTTTTTTATCATCGAGATAAACTGCCCTGCCCGATCCGCCGGGACGAAAATCGGTGACAATATCGACATGCTGAGCAGATTTATTCAGCACACCCGAGCTGAGAAGCTCATCTTCACTCAATCCGGATGATTCATAACATTCAGGATAACTGGCGCCTATCGCGATATGGAGTGTGCCGCCTACCTTTTCAACAAATAACGGATGTTTCAGCACTTTCTCGATGCCGTTATTCATTCCGAGCGCGACTTCTCCGAGTCTGTGGGAACCTTCATCTGTCTCAATGATTTTTTTAAGGGCGTCATACCCCTGTTTCGCGTTGTATTCCACAATAACGCCATTTTCGAACTTCAGGTATATGCCCTGGATTGTTGTGCCGGTATAAAAAACAGGAAGGTCAACAAATATTTCACCCTGTACGGTAAAAGAGTTAGGGCTTGTAAAAACTTCACCATCAGGGAAGTTACGCTTACCGGTGCATTTTATTACATCCCGCTCATTTATGTCCATTTTAAGGGTCAGGGCTTTTTTATTGTCCGGATGTATAGTTTCAATGGTGATGGTTTCACTTTTATACATCAGTTCATAAATATCCTGTTCAACATCATCGAGCAGTTTGGGATCGACCGTTGACGCTGAAACGATTACCCTGGTATAATCTTCAAGTGACATTCCTTCCAGATTGGCAAATCCTTCAGTAGGGTAGAGGGTGAGCACCCAGGGTTTCGAGAGCCTTATATTCTTAAATGGTTCATCCACTCTCATGATGGCCTGTGCTTTTTCTTCATCCACATTGCCGAACTGCGAAGGATCACCCGCGCCAAGAATTTCGATATACTTGGTCATAGCTTCATATCTTTTTTTATGCCACGCCGGCACTTTGTTTATCTGGTCAATTGAAGCATGCCGCGCCATTGAGGCGCCCCAGACTTTACCCCGGTCATTATCGGGTGAGACAATATTTACATCCGCGATGCCTCCCGATTTGATTACTTTGTCCTGGATTACAGACATCAGCGGCCAGCATATCTGTTCTCCTTTTATCATGACAACATCATTTTCGGTAACCCCGCCTATTGAATAGTCAACCAGGTAATCGGCCCAAGTTTCAAGATCTTTTTTACTTATATCAGCCTGTTTCACTTTTAACTCCCGTTTAATGAATAGTATTCGGATAATATAAATTTAATAAATTCAATTAACTTCCTCTATCTTTTCATTAAATTTTATCCCCGATTCTTTAAGTTCTTCAAGAACAACTTTATAAATTCCGGGGTGAGTGGGGATATGACAGCCTTTCATTTCAAGTTTTCCGGTCAGAATCAATTTTGCCGCGATTGCAGCGGGAAGTCCGACTGTCTTCGCGATCGCGGTAAATCCATCCGGTTGTCCAAAATCAACCATTTGTGATTTAATAATTTCTTTTTTACCCGTATCGGCATATTTTACCCTGATTTCATGAGCGAGGATCACCATATCCCTTTTTCCTTTGGGCAGCGGCAGTTTATTAACTAAAATATTTGTCAGTACTTCTCCCGAATTGTTGAAATTCCGTCCAATTTTTTCCGCTGAAAATAGTCCCAGCCATTCCAGATCGCTCATTATTTTGCCTGTCGGACTGATACCAAGATATTTGGCGGCGCGTTTTTTAACCGATTTGCAATTGTCGCTTAATGGCAGAAACATTTTTGTGTAATCTTCATAACTCATATTTTCGAGAGGAGGAAGGGAAAGAGTTTCATTTGCCATTCCAAGTTTCACAATTTGCGCCCAGGTTTCGCAGAATCCGGGATAGCGAAGAGTTCCTCTTACCATGGTTTCCACACCCTGAACATCAAAAACATCAATATAACTTAAAGAATCGCGGTTGGGATATGCTTCAAGCATGCCAACCCCTTCGATATAAACATTCCAGGTCCTGTTGAATACTTCAAAATGGGGGAGAAGTTTTACCTTGCTATCTTCCAGGTACTGTGCGCCCGGTTCGGCTGCCATCGCGACATTTCTCGCGTTCCAGGTAATGCAGTAATCAAGAGGATTTGATTTTACGTCGGGAGCGGGGATTGCGCCTCCGTAAGATTCAAAACTCTCAACTTCACCTCCTTTTGATTTAACATCGTCAATAATGGCCGCCGCGGACATATGATCGATACCGGGGTCCAGTCCCATTTCATTGATGATAATTATTCCTGCTTTAACAGCTTCATCATTCATTTTTGCCACAGCGGGATTTGTATAAGAGGCTGTTATACAGTTTTTCTTGTTTTCAAGACAATCTGCGGCAATCATTGGCTGAAATTTGGGCGCCAGAAAGTTTATGACGATATCGGACCATTTGATTAACTCAATTCTTTTTACTTCATTATTAACATTAAATTTTACCGCCTCGCCGCGGGAAAATCCGTCTGTTCTGGATTTTGCCAGTTCATAGTCCATATCGCATACTTTTACATTCCAGTCATACTTTTCAGCTCCTTTAAGCATATAATTGATCAGATAGGGGGCGCTCTGACCTGCGCCAAGGATTAAGACATTTTTCATTCATTTGCTCCGTAAAAGAAAGTAACACAATAAGAATTTGTTAAGTAAAAATAGGAACAGTTTTAATCAAAAAGAAGCTTTTTCCAAAAAATTATAGGGGAAAAAGATCGTAGATTATAAGTTTTTCAATAAAACTGACAATTAAAATTTGTTAAAGATTTATTATTATTCAGCAGCGAGTTCGAAAGGAGAGAAAAAATAATATAAATTGAAAAAAATCCAGTTCTCAGATTATCATTCCTCATCGCAATTTTTATCCGGCCTGCCTGCTAATTATATACGCTCTTAAATATTACAGGACTCCTGACATCAGAAACATACCGTATTGAAATATAAAGGTATATTTTTTTTGTTGCGTATATGCGCATGCGACTGGTGTTAGAAATTCTGTTAAAAAGAATTGCGTTTATTATTTTTCTTTGCGTGAAATAATTTGAAAATTACATCAACCGGCAAAGCGGGAACCAATGGGAATTGTCATTAATCTTACCAAACCTATTTTATAAAAATGCCCTTACTTTTTGTCTTGTCCATAGGACTCCTCTGGAGACACAAAAAGTAACTCTCCTTCGGCGAGCAGGCAAAAAAAGTCAAGACTGCAAAAAAATAAGCTAAAAATCAATTCACTTCGCTAAAATGAAAGAACCCGGCACATAAAAAGACATGCGCCTCAAACAGCTTTCCTTTTTTAACGCTCCGTTCATTTGATTTTTTTAACGCTTATTATTTTGAGGTCGCTTTAAAAGATAAGGTTCTATATGAAATTTAGTGGGTAAAGTAATAAAATAGCGCATAAAGATATGAATCAAAGATTCGCAAATTGTCATGTTAGATTTCCGGAAACCAGCCCCTGGTCTTCACCACCACAGAGCGCACGGTCTTGAAAAAAGTGGATGAGTTTTAAAGTCCCTCTTACCCAGACTGAGCCAGACGCTTTCAGCTTTCCATATCTTTATGCGTTTGCTGCTTTCGCCCTTTCAGGGCTCTGATAATGTCTTTGTTTTTCTTAACCGGGGCGTTGCCCCGGCCTGTTGCCTGCACCCTTTCAGGGTTTTACATCTATCTGTGACAAACTGGAATTATTATTAGCGCTGAAAGCGCGACAATCAACAGCCCCGGGCAACGCCCGGGGTAATAAAAGAAAAAGTGTATTTAAGCCCTGTAGGGGCGGAAGCTGAACGTCGGGATTATCCGGTCATACTTTAACAAAAGGTTTTGTTTAATTGTCTGGACCGACAATAATCACCCACTGTATTTCACATAGAACCAAAGATAAAAACAAAATTGAGAGAGGATAACGAAGAATTCTTACTGTTATTATTTTGTCATTCTATGAAAGAAAATGATATAATAGTTGCATTTCAATATAAGTGATGTCAGGAGCTCAGTATTATTAGAAATAATGAGAATTTCAGGGGAAACGATTTTTATTAAAAGGAGGGAGTCATTCCCGGTTTAAAGGAGAAAGGGCCAAAAAAAAGGGAGAAAAAGAAAACTTTTTCTCCCTGAAAAATAAATCTGTCGTTACTTATTATTTAATAAGGGCCATTTTTTTGCTTTCGGTAAAGCTGGAACCATCTTTACCTTTCGCGATAATTGTGTAAATATATGTCCCGCTTGAAAGCTGTCCGCCTGAGAAATTAACGGTATGGCGTCCCGCGTCATAATCACCTGTGTAATCTTCAATAACTTTCTGACCGAGAATATCAAATACAGAGAGAGTTACATTCGCGTCAACCGGAAGAGAGAAACGGATGTTTGTCTCGGGGTTGAACGGATTCGGCCAGTTCTGCATTAGAGAATAATCTGTCGGCACAGAGAAGGAGACTTCAACAACATCGGAATAAGTTTTTGATCCATCTTTGGAAATCCCGGCCATTCTGTAGAAATAGTTTCCGGCGGAAGCATATTTATCGGTATACCTGTAGTTTCCGCTATTTCCTGTAGCTGAAAGCGCGTCAAGTTTCAGATAAGCCGAGCCGTCATTACTTCTCTCAATTTCATAATGTGTTATATCTTCCTCACCTGAGGTTGTCCACATAAGAGTAACCATATTTTCAGTAACTTCGGCATCAAGGTTTGTATATTCCACTGAAACCGGAGTGAAGGAAGTTAACTCAAAATTAAGATTCTTTACAGCAGGATTAGAAATGACAAGTTCATTATTTCCCGCTCTGTATGTTCTGTTAATGATTGAACCATCAACAGCGTCAGTGATCTTGAGAATCATTCCTTTGGGCTGAGTCCAGCTAAAGGTCAGTTCCGGATTTTCATCCGCGTTCATTACAGCAACTTTATAATTGTATGTTGCTTCAGGAGAAGTTTCCATTCTAAAATCGGCAATGGTGGAAATTTCATTATTTATTCTGAACCTGACATCAAAACCTGCCGGCGGTACAGGAGGCAGCTCAGTTTCGCTGAATTCCTGGTCGAATCCATCAGTTGCTTTTCTGTCATAACCAAATACCAGGTTTGTGGAAGCGTTTCTGGAATTAGAAACTTTCATAGTAATAAAGTTATCAGCTTTGTATAGTCTGATATTTTTATCAGATTTTTTTGCCGGACCCGGGTTAAGATTCAGTATTCCATCGCCGGATGCTTTTACCCAGTAGGCTTTTCCTCTATTAAGAGTATTAGCGAGAACGTAAAAATCGTCAAATCCGAACCATTGTGAAGCAATTAAATCCGCGGGTTCGGTTGTTATATTTTCTACCGGAATATCGGAATTGAAAGGTCCGATAAGATTCCAGCCTTCTTTTATTGTAATTTCGGAGGTCGGATTTTCACCATAAACAGAAACAAGTTCCGGCTGGGGGAATTTGAGCCAGTAACCAGCTCCGTTTGTAAGTATATCTTCCTGAACGTATCCGTTATTAAATTTATAAGCGGGAGAATTCGCGTTGGGGAAAAGAGTTGAAACCGACATATCATCTGCGTTCAAAGGAACGGATATCATGTTCCAGTGCGCGGTAACATCAAACTGAGATGTCAGGTTATCAACCACCTCAATATGGTTTTCTTTGGTGAGGGTACTCGGACTGCCTCCAACCGGTCCTTCCACAGTAAGAGACACAGTGAAAACACCAGCTTCCTGATAAGTATGTTCCGGATTTGCCTCAGAGCTTGTATTTCCATCGCCAAAATCCCACAGGTAATTAGCGACGCCGTTTAGGCCGGGATAAGATTCGTCGCTAAACTGAACAGTCAGAGGATCGGTGCCGAAAGTAGGATAAGCGCTGAAATTGGCGATAGGAGTAGTGCTGACCTGGTAAGGAGATACATAAGTCATCACATTGCTACCCCGGTTGTCGGTCCATACAGGATAAACCCAGCCGTTTCTTGCCGAGATTCCGATATAATCTCCCATATATCCGCCCGCGAGTCCCGGAATAGGAGAAGGAGTGAAAGCCACATCACTAACCTTAAAATCTTCCCAGGTTTCACCGGCGTCCAGAGAGTTGGCGCAATAAACTTCAACCTGGGTTCCGCCGACATTACGGTCGTCATAAAAAACGACAGAAACAATTCCGGTAACCGGATCAACTGTTATCCAGGGGAAATAATGTTCATTGCCTAATCCCATCTCATCCTGATTAACTCTGATTGGATCGGACCAGTTTTCACCTTCGTCTGTTGATTTGATCAAATATATGTCACGATCGGAACCTGTATTTGTTCCGGGCACGCCAATATTGGTCCAGACTATATATAAATTTCCTCTGGCGCCTGTATTGCTTATATCGCAGGCCATAACAGGGAATGAATTCACGCGCTGGTCTTTGGAGGTTTCACTTGATCTGATTCCCCTGATATTATTAATCGCTCTTATACCGGTTGAAAAAGTAACACCGCCGTCGGTAGATTTCGCGAAACCGATAGCGTCTTCATCACTGGAGGAGACGTCATAGATTGTCCAGCAGACATAAACCTGTCCTTCAGGACCAGTCTGAATATTCACACCCTGGTTGAGATATCCGGAAGCGGAGCCGGTGCTTACTACGACAGGGCCTTCCCACGTAGAACCATCATTTGCCGAACGTTTAAGCTCAACTTCTTGATCATTGGAACCGCCGAAAGGTGTCCATGCGGCATAGAGGTTTCCTTCATAAGGGGAAGTCGGGCTGTTGTCAATCCACAGGTGGTTTTTGTCGAGAAGATCCCACCAGCCTGATGGAGGATTGGCGATTGTCACCTGCGACCAGGTTGCTCCCTGGTTGGTGGAAATGCCAATACCCTGGCCAGAGTTGTCGGAAATCTGACCGACATAATAATACCCGTTAAGGCCTATCGCGGCAGCCGGGTCACCTGAGTTGCTGCCTCCGGCTCCCTGAACTTCACCAGCCCATGTCAGGCCGGTATCAAATGAGTAAAAGTCATTCGCGCCATAAAGATTTCCGAGTGGATATTGTGTCGAGTTGTTGGAATTAAGCACGTTGGTCGGGTCTGAAGGATTTACAAATATTGAGTTTTCGCTCTGTGTTGTATTTGTAGCGTTTATTACGGGAACATCCGGTGAGTTCTCAGATACAACAGATTCTGCGGAAATAGTAGTTCCGGTATAAACAGCTTTATCAAGTTCTTGATTAGGCTGCACTTCAATATATCCAAGTTTTGCCATTTTTTTCCAGTAACGCATATTATCAATTTCTATATTGATTTTTTCCATTTGTGCGTTACGATATCTGAATTTTTTTCTTTCTTCTACCTGTTTTTGTTTATCCTGCCCGTTTATCAGGATAGTCAGGGAAAGAAGGAGGATTAGGGAAAAGAGGAAACTGTTCTTTCTCATTGGGTGGTTCCTTTCGTTAATGATGTTATTATGTGCGTTGCATCGCAAAATATTACGACATATAAAGTTCTGTAAAATATAAATATAATTCAAGAATGGGAGAATAAATTAACAATATTAACGGAGGAAACCGGAATTCAGTTCATTAAAAGGAAGGGTTCAGATGAGACCTGAATTTACATATTTAATTGTTTTCGGGGTATTTAGCCACATAATCATATGCAAAACGCATAAATTCGCTCGTATGGTTTATACCAAGTTTCTGGATGAGGGCTGAACGGTAAAAATCCACTGTCCTTTTGGACATTCTTAATTCCTCAGCGATATCGTTGCTTGTTTTGCCCGCCGCGACAAATCTTATGATTATCTCCTCCCTCTGAGAAAGTTCAAAATTCATAAGGTCATCAAAATTTGTAGCTTTCCCTTCAAATTTTTCACAGATTTCCTTCAGTTCATTTTCATTTACCTCGGGGCCAAAATATTTATTACCCTCATAGACAGTCCTTATGGCAAGATAAAGTTCGCCTTCAAATATATTTTTATTTATCAGTCCCAGCCCGCCGGCTCTATGTGCATGATAAATATATTCCTCTCCATCATTCATTGATAAGAACAGCGCCTTGGCGAGGGGGTCTTTTTCAATAATCTTTTTCAAAGCCTGTGTGCCTGTAAGTTTTGGCATGGAAATATCGAGAAGAATAATATCAGGCCGTAATCTGAAATATTTTTCAACCAGGTCGGCGCCATCTTCCGCTTCACCAATTACAAAGAGTTCTTTATCTTCGTTTAATACTTTTAATAAACCGGTTCTGAAAAGTTTGTGATCATCAGCCACAAGAACTTTTATTCTTCTGGATTGTGCCATAATATTCTATTTGTTTTTTGACATTTATAATATATGAAAAGAGAATGCCTTTTTCACATATTTTAGTTTACGCATCAGTTCAACGGAAAGTTTAGACGCAGTAAGGGAGCTGGCGGTTCATTTATCAGCGTTATTTTGTCATCATGAATTAAAGTGACATGTTTTGCTATAAAATAACCTGCTGCGGCCCCGAAAAATACATCGGAAAGCCAATGCCTGTCGTGATAAATTCTTGATATGCCTGTAATTATCGCCGGAATGTAATAAACAACTTTGAGCAGGGTGTTACCGCTGTTTTCTGCTAAAACAGTTGAAAGTGAAAAAGCGAGGCATGTATGTCCTGAACTAAAGGACATATAAGGAGCGCCCATGAACGATAAGGGAGAAAAACTGAAAGCTCCCTCATTTTTGAATGGCCGGGCGCGGCCAAAGCTGAATTTTATCAAACCTGTTACTGTTACCGAATAAACGAATGCCTGGGATATTTCATAACCGAGCTTTTTATTCGCGTCATTTCCTGTTGAGATGCCATGAATTATAAACGCGGCTCCCGCGAGGGCCGATGTAAGGGGCTCCCCGTAATAAGTCCCGAACTTCATCAGCAGCATATCATCATTCTTTTTCCGGAAATCCCGCGCGCTTTTTCTTACATATTCATCAGCGAACATCAGGGAATAAGCTCCGGCCGAGATACCCGCTAATATCGCGTAATCTCCCGCGTTCCATTTTAGAGGAAGCTTAAGGAACCGGGATGTTTCATCTCCAAACTGCTTAAGATCATACTTATATTGCGCGGACAGATTTGTCGCGACCAGAATAATAATTATAAATCTTAACAGCATTGTTATCCAAAATTGTTATCGGGAATACGCAAATATAGTCTGCTTATTGAAAATATGTGGAATTATTTAAAAAAATTACAACCTTTTTGCTTAAACACTGGTCTAAAGAGTAAAACCACGAAAAAAACAGGTGTAAATATGTCAGTATTAAACAGATTAAAAATTACGGTATTTATAATATTTCTCATAACGGTATCAACAGGCGCGAGATCACTAAAAGTTCTCGAAGAAAAAAATATCCCTGTATCACCGGGTGAAAAGTTACATGTGGAAGCCTCTTCCGGTGATGTAAAAATTGTTTCATGGGATAAAAATGAAGTCTACGTAAAAATAATGGGAAATAAAAAAGCAGCTTCAAAAATGGAGTTCTCCATAGAAAAAACCGCGGCAGGTGTTGAAGTGATTTGTGAGAAGGAAGGCGCGGGCTGGGGTGACTGGTTCAGCGGTATAAGTCTGAAACTTGAGATAAAAGTGCCGAGGCAGTTTAATACAAAAATTATGACCTCCGGAGGCGATTTAATGATCTTTGATGTAGAGGGCAAAAGCGGATTAAAAACTTCCGGTGGGGATATAACCATTAAAGATTGCGCGGGATCACTTGACGCGACCACTTCCGGCGGAGATATTGTTCTTAAAGATCACACCGGAGATATTTCCCTATATACTTCGGGGGGCGATATAAGCGCGAAAAACGCCCGTGGAAAACTTACAGCGAAAACCTCAGGCGGTGATATTGATCTTGTCCAGGGAGGGGGAACGGTTCTGGCGAAAACCTCAGGCGGCGATATTGAACTGAGGATAACAGGCGACAATGATGGCATTGAGCTGAAAACCTCGGGGGGCGATATTGATGTTTTCGCGAAAGAAGGATTAAATGCCGATCTTGAGCTTGATTCTTCCGGCGGCGATGTGGAATGTGATTACCCGGGAACCAGCGCCAGCAGGGTGAAATCGGGTTACATTAGAGCAAAACTTAATGGCGGCGGCCCGATGATTGAATGCCGGACTTCCGGCGGCGATGTTACTTTTAAAAAAGTGATGTAGTAAAAATCTGAAAATAATGTTATCCTGACCGGATAAAAATGATTATAAAAGAAAGGTGAGCCCGGATTGTTTTCGAACTCACCTTTTTTTTATTTAGTTTTTCTAAGGCTGACGGTTTTCTGACCATATACACAAAGATGAATTATCCCTGAATTCTGACTCCATTGGTTGAATTGGGAAGCATAATAATCCATCTTTAAGAATAAAATTTGAAGTCAGGTGATTTTTTGCCGGCCTGATAAAAAACCAATGCGAGGTTGAAAACAGACTGTAAGGATTAATCAGAAATAACCCTTCAAGTCTTTTGTTCTAACCCAAATGATACTCTATTAATTTCATAATTAATCTTAAAAATAATTTTACATTACCGAAACATTATTATTTGACATTAATTATATATTGTTTTATCTTATTGTTGTTATTGGGACTCACAAAAAACTAATTATTTATTCAGAAACAGGGGAGCATTTTTATGCGAAACAAACAAAAATTTTTAATTATTTCTTTTAGTATCTTTTTTCTTTTAGTATCTTTTTTCTTTTAGTATCTTTTTTATCATACGGGCAAAACCCAAAATTTCCTCATGGTGTATATTATGCCAATCCATCAGATAGCGTTTTACTAAACGCGGCGTATCTTAACACAATTCACCATGCGTTATATGATTCAAATTATACTGATTTTTATAACACCACATTCTCACTGGTGCTGGGAAAAGCCGTAAAAGATTCTTCGATAAGGCATTACCAGTACTTTACCGGTGGACATTACAGCAGATGGGAATTTGAAGATGTTTTCCGCTCTCCGGGCTTTAGTTATGATGCAGACGCCGGAAATGTCACCACTCCTGTTGGTGAAGGATATTGGACAAATGAAGATGAAAATTACGAAGATTTTGATAATGTAATTACCGGCCCTAACTTTGCCCAGCAAAAAGAATATCCCGCAAAACTTTACGTTCCAACAGGGTATGATGATCTGGAATACTATTTTCAGATAAGATTTAAAGTTGAGTTTGAGAACCAGGATACACTTGTGGAAAATGACACTCTTATGAGGTTTGATTTTAAGTATGGCTATTACGATGAGAGTTCCGTTTATAATATTATCACACTGAGAGATCCGTTTTATATTACGAGTGAGTATACCGGAGATGGATTTGTGTTAATAAATGATAATATTACTTACTCATTTGATTCCCAATTATTTTCCGGAATCGGAACAACGCCAGAAGAGGAGGGGGATATTGATGATGATAACGGTCCTTCACAGGACAGGTGTGAAGACTGCGGTATGTTTTTGGAAGCTGATTTTTATGAAAGCGGCTTTAATAATGATTATAATATTTATCTCGATTATTTTGAGGTGTACTGTAAGACGATTGGATCAGAGTTGCTTAATCCAATTAACCAAATTGTCAATAAAAATCAAGTTAAGGCGAGCATCGAAGCATTTGATATCGGGGATGTAAATATTTTGCAGTGGAGAGGTTATATGGAGCCAGTATTTTTAGACCTTTTCCGTCCGTTTGGAATCACATGTAATTATATGAATGAACTCAGCTCCGATTATAAAGCTCCCCTGACCCAGGTATTTAATCCTTTCTGGCGGGTCATCAATGGAGAAAACCGGGAAGAGAGAATAGAACGTTATCTCGATCTCGCGCAGCCAAATGTGCTGACCATTAATCGTTATCCTATTGGTTATGGTGTTTATGGCCTGGGGAATGTTCTCGAGAAACATTACGCTTATAATCGTGTATTCAAAAGAGCCGGAAAAGAAGCGAATGAAAGAGGAGTGGAATTGGTATCCGCTGTACAGACCCATTGTTATAGAACGAAAGTTCGTCAACCTACTCCAGAAGAGCTGGATGGTCTGGTAAATCTTAGCCTGGCCAACGGCGCGAAATCAATTTTATATTTCAAATGGGCCGGAGAGAGCAGCTCGGACAGCGCACTCTGTCATCATGATGGAACTCCGACAGTTTTATATTATCATGTAAGGGATAATATCGGGCCGCGTCTGAATAATGAGAACGGGGCGACAGAATTTGGCAATTTGCTATTAAACCTTACATTTCAGGATAATTTCATATCCTGGTGGGAAACCTCATCTCTCACAGGTCTTGAATGCGTTGATGAACTGGACTGGGTTGAGCTGAATCTTATCCCGGGAGTGCCTGTAGGATGTATGCTGAGGGAATTTATCGATGAAAGGATACCTCAAAGTCAGTCCTGGTATCCACATTATTTATATGTTGTGAATGCCCGGACACACGACCGAACCTTTGATGACTATACTTTCGATCTTGATCTTACAAGTCCTTATCCTAATTTCTCCAATATACGAATCACAGATGTTGAGGGGGGGCTTGATACATGCTATTCTGACAGTATGAATTTAGAGAAAGTTTTTTCCCCGGGAGAAGGAAGACTATGGCGTTTTCTCCCTGTTATATCCGCCGGCGGCGTTCTTGAAGTGGATGAAACCATGGCGACGGATATGGTTCTCGGCGGAAATTTGACAATTAAGGAAGGATGCGAACTTACCATATCTTCCGATTATGTGCTTGAAGATGATATTTTTATTGATTCAACGGCTTCAATTGTTATTGATGAACAGGGAAACATATCTCCCGATAGTGGTAATTTGTATTTCTCTTCCTGGGATGTATCTTTGCTTATTATGGAAGATAACAACCATCCAAAGCTGGTTTGGGGAGTAAATACCTGGATCAATTCACTTCAGCATTACAAGATTTACAGAAAAACCGGGGAAGGGAAATGGAACTTCCTTGCCCAGGCCGATTCCAATTATTATATTGATGAATATTATACTATCTATGGAGGAATTGGCGATTCAATGCTGGTTCAGTACAAAGTGACAGCTTATGGAGAAATAAGTGGCAGAGCGGGAGAATCGGGATATACAAATACTGTTGAAAAATTTGTAAATACAGGTGAGGCCCATAAAAGAAATTCCGGAAACCACAGGCTTCCCACGGTATTTGATCTGGAGAATAATTACCCGAATCCTTTTAATCCTGAAACAAGGATAAAATTCCAGCTGCCAAAGAAGTCGGATATCAGTTTAATTATATATGATATTTTGGGAAGCAGAATAAAAGTTCTTCAGGAAGGCATTCTTGAAGCGGGATATTATGAAAAAACATTCAGACCGGAGGGACTCGCTTCGGGAGTATATATCTGCCGGATGCAGGCGCCGAAGTTTAATAAATCAATAAAATTAATTTATATGAAATAATTCAAGAATAAACCTCCGAGGTTTTGGAAACCTCGGAGGTTTAATAATATAACTTAGTTAGCTGAATGGTAAAATGGACAATAAAAATAATATAATAATATTACTGATTTTTTTGTTAACATCAATTAACATAGCCGAAATCCGATACGTAAGCCCCAACGGAAGCAATGAAGAGCCATATACATCCTGGATTACAGCGTCAAATGAAATCCAGAACTGCATAAATTATTCTTCTTTTGGAGATACAATTTACGTGGGCGCTGGTACATATATAGAAAGTCTGGTACTCAGAAGAGGCTTAAGCCTTATCGGGGCGGGTATAGACAGCACAATTGTGGATTATTCTGATCCTGAAAATGAAGGCTGGCTGATTATTGTAAGAGATTCCTGCCTTGTTTCAAATATTACTTTTGTCGCCCATGGCGGTTATACTCATTACCAGGAGGTTGTGGAATTACTGGATGAAAATACTTCAATCAATCATGTGACTATTGAGAATATTAAAACAGTCGGTGGAACAACACTTTCCATTAGGGGTTTAAATGTCTATGGCGCAGTCAGAAATTGCATTTTGACAAATACACAAAAAGGTATAATTATAGGGTCAACAATGACGTGGCTAAAGGTAACTTATGAGAATAACTATATTTATGTAAGTGACACAGGGATAGGAGCGGGCTGGCCGGTTGGACCGACAACAATAATAAGGTATAATGCAATTATCGGCCCTCATTACAATATGTTTGGGGGGTATGAATCGGACTCAATAAAAATATATAACAACCTTTTTTACGCGAATGTCGATAATGACCGCCGGGCAATTGTAACAAGCGAACTTGCATATATTTTTAACAATGTGATCTATGCCCGTCCCGGGGTACTGCTGAAGAGCGGTATTGCTGTGGTAAATAATAACCAGCATGTGTTTAATAATATAATAGTAGGGACTAAATATGGAATTGAAAGTTATTGTGGATCGGCGGTGACAACGATAAAATACAATAATTGCTGGAAGACGGAACAGGATTTTTATAACTTCCCAAATGAACCGGACAGCACAAATATGCATTTGAATCCAATGTTTGTGGATGTTTACAACAAAGACCTTCACCTTCAGTTATATTCCCCTATGATAGACGCAGGCGACCCTGATGTTCTTGATGTTGACGGCACCCGCAGCGATTTGGGATATTACGGCGGCCCTTACGGTGAAAGTTACCGCTACCAGGATATTGCTCCCGTTAAACCGCAATCTCTTGTTCATGATGTGACAGACAGCCTTGTAACTCTTAACTGGGAACTGAACACGGAAGCCGATTTTTCACATTACAGAGTGGACGTTTTTTATGATGAAATTCATTCGGGAGGATTGCTACATCATACCAGAGCCCGGTTTGGTGATATTCTGCCGCAGGGTATTAATAAAGCGCTTTATACAATTATCTCAATCGATAACCAGGGCAATGAAAGCGATACAACCTCATTTAGCATTTCTCTTGTAAATATGAAAGAAAAACATGAGGATACTCACGGTTTCAGGCTTAACCACAATTACCCAAATCCGTTTAATCCCAAAACAAATATCAGTTTTTATATAGAGGAGCCCTCAAGAGCAAGAGTATCAATATACAACAGCAACGGTGAACTGATAGATGAAATATTTAATCGGGAAGTTGAGCGGGGTTATTATTCCGTTTCCTACACTCCGGAGGTCGCTTCGGGAATATACCTTTACCGCCTTGAGGTAAGACAGAATAATGTAATAGTTTTTGCCGATATGGGGAAAATGGTTTACCTGAAATGAATGATGAATTATTCCGTAAGGAGTTAAATTCTACGCAAAATTGCAAAATTTTACTAACGAGTAAAAAATTTTATTGCCAATTAAAGGTTTTGTGGTTACTCGAGGTGAGTCCTCCCCCGCCCTCCGGCAAAAGACGTCCGGAGGCCACCCCTTGCTTTGCATCCCCTTGGGGAGGACTTACTTTGAGTAACTCGATAACCTTGTTTATTCTGGCTCTGCCAGTTTATGAATTATGAATGGTAAATTAAAAAACTATAAAATGTAGATGAGTTTTTTAATTGTATTTCGAAGTCGAAATCGGTTTTGGAGAAAATCAGAGTATGAGCAAGATTATCATAGCGGTATTTATATTTATCCTGCTTCCTAATTCAACAACATTTGCCGAAATCCGATACGTCAGCCCCAACGGAAGCAATGAAGAGCCATATACATCTTGGATTACAGCGTCAAATGAAATCCAGAACTGCATAAATTATTCTTCTTTTGGAGACACAATTTACGTGGGCGCTGGTACATATATAGAAAGTCTGGTACTCAGAAGAGGCTTAAGCCTTATCGGGGCGGGTATAGACAGCACAATTGTGGATTATTCTGATCCTGAAAATGAAGGCTGGCTGATTATTGTAAGAGATTCCTGCCTTGTTTCAAATATTACTTTTGTCGCTCACGGGGGTTATACTCATTATCAACATGTAATGGAATTGCTGGATGAAAATACTTCAATCAATCATGTGACTATTGAGAATATTAAAACAGTCGGTGGAACAACACTTTCCATTAGGGGTTTAAATGTCTATGGCTCAGTCAGAAATTGCATTCTGACAAATACACAAAAAGGTATAATTATAGGGTCAACAATGACGTGGCTAAAGGTAACTTATGAGAATAACTATATTTATGTAAGTGACACAGGGATAGGAGCGGACTGGCCGGTTGGACCGACAACAATAATAAGGTATAATGCAATTATCGGCCCTCATTACAATATGTTTGGAGGGTATGAATCTGACTCAATAAAAATATACAACAACCTTTTTTACGCGAATGTCGATAATGACCGCCGGGCAATTGTAACAAGCGAACTTGCATATATTTTTAACAATGTGATCTATGCCCGTCCCGGGGTACTGCTAAAGAGCGGTATTGCTGTGGTAAATAATAACCAGCATGTGTTTAATAATATAATAGTAGGGACTAAATATGGAATTGAAAGTTATTGTGGATCGGCGGTGACAACGATAAAATACAATAATTGCTGGAAGACGGAACAGGATTTTTATAACTTCCCAAATGAACCGGACAGCACAAATATGCATTTGAATCCAATGTTTGTGGATGTTTACAACAAAGACCTTCACCTTCAGTTATATTCCCCTATGATAGACGCAGGCGACCCTGATGTTCTTGATGTTGACGGCACCCGCAGCGATTTGGGATATTACGGCGGCCCTTACGGTGAAAGTTACCGCTACCAGGATATTGCTCCCGTTAAACCGCAATCTCTTGTTCATGATGTGACTGACAGCCTTGTAACTCTCAACTGGGAGCTGAACACAGAGGCCGATTTTTCACATTACAGAGTGGACGTTTTTTATGATGAAATTCATTCGGGAGGATTGCTGCATCATACCAGAGCCCGGTTTGGGGATATTTTACCGCAAGGTATTGACAAAGCGCTTTATACAATTATCTCAATCGATAACCAGGGCAATGAAAGCGATACAACCTCATTTAGCATTTCCCTTGTAAATATGAAAGAAAAACATGAGGATACTCACGGTTTCAGACTTAACCATAATTACCCGAATCCGTTTAATCCGAAAACCAATATCAGTTTTTATATAGAGGAGCCCTCAAGAGCAAGAGTATCAATATACAACAGCAACGGTGAACTCATAGATGAAATCTTCAACCGCGCGGTTGAGCGGGGCTATTATTCGGTTCCCTACACCCCTGTGGTAGCATCGGGAATATACCTTTACCGCCTTGAGGTAAGACAGAATAATGTAATAGTATTTGCCGATATGGGGAAAATGGTTTACCTGAAATGAATGATGAATGGTGAATTATGTCCTCCTTCGCCAAAAGGCGGCTTCGGGGGGTAAAAATGGTAAATTGAAAACTTAGAAGCCGGTTGATAGCGGAGGGTTACTTATCCCGAAATAAATGACTGGTATTTTATCTCCCTGTTGATTTAATTTTATCTTAAAATTGATTCCTTTGTCCTGTATTGGAAATATGGACGATTTTGGGTAATTTAAATATTTAATTTTTTCGATTTTTCAGGGGTTTGACTCTGATGCTGAACAGGAGGAGAAAAATTGTACAGAATAATTCATGTTCTATTGCTGCTGATCCCGGCGGCGTTATTGGGCTCAGGGATAAATATTAAAAGTTTTCAGGTATATGGGGGCTCCGATCAAAGATATTTTCCGATTATTGAAAACCTTGTAAACGGAACGACAGAAATTGTAATAGAGTTTGACATTGAAGCTCAGTTTAATCCCGATCTTAATATTCAGTTTTATTATTGCGCTGACAAATGGAGGCCGGTGGAAAATAATCTGCTTTCCACAAGGGGAAAGGATGAAATGTATAATATAAGCATTACCAGAGTTCCGGGGCATATAAAGGGAGTCGATTTTCATTACAGTGGAGCGTTTCCGAATGAAAAAGTACAGTTCCCTTATTCTGGCAAATGGATATTCCGCGTATTCAATCCATTTGAAAGGGAAAAAATTCTTGCCGAGGGGAAATTTTTTGTTATTAATCCTGTTGTGCCTCTTCAGGCAGAACTAAAAAAATCCACTCTTGAGAACCGGGTAAGCAGTCCCGCCGCGCTGGGTCGCACTCACAGGTTGAAAGTTGAGTTTAATCTGCCGGATGAAATGGTCTCTTCCCGGGTAAAATATGTGGAGATAATAAAAAACCAAGAGATAAATAATCCTTTGAGGATAACGCGGGATAATTTTCAGGAGAACAGGTTTTTTGAATGGAACGGGTCCAACAGCTTTTCATTTCAGATAAATGATCTGCGTCCGGGCAATGAATATCGAATCGCGGATCTGAGGGATATTAATAAATACAAAACACCTGATACGAAAGCTCATTTTGAGGGGGTGGAAACAACCCGTTTTTTTAAGAAAGGCCGAAGGGATAACAAGGGCGGTTCTCTGTTATTGCCATTTGAAAATGATTATGCCGAATATATGAATGTAATGTTTTCGATAAGGCCGGAGGAAAAATTTGTCAGAGATATTGTTTTAACCGGGTCATTCAACGACTGGGAGATAAATCCTGATTACATAATGTATTATGATGACGGGCTATATTATCTGCCGGTTGAATTGAAAAGAGGCATCTATGATTACAGCTATGTCGCTATTGACCTGGAGGGGGACAAAATTTTAAATCCCGATTACCTGGAACTTGAAGGTAATTATTGGGAAACGGACAATGACTACAGGGTATTTCTTTATTACGAGGATGTCGATAAAGGAGTATACACTAAAATAATTGGTTACAAACTTATCAGAAGCGGAGAATTAATCAGATGATCAAAACCGGAGTTATCGGAACAGGACACCTTGGAAAGTTTCACACTAAATTTTTTAAGGAAAATCAGAAATCGGAATTGATTGGTGTATTTGATCTTGATGGTGAAAGAGCTGCCGAAATAGCGGCCGAATTTGAAACTAAAAGTTTTCAGACAGTTGATGAATTGCTTGAGAATACTGAGGCGGTTTCTATTGTTACCTCTACAAGTTCACATTATGAAATAGCGAAAATGGCTCTCGAAAGGGGCAAACATATTTTAATAGAAAAACCGATTACAACTACTGTTGATGAAGCAAATGAGTTGATTAAAATAGCGAAAGAAAAAAATCTTGTTCTTCAGGTGGGGCATATCGAAAGATTCAATCCCGCGGTTGTCGCGCTGGACAAAATGCCTCTTGAGCCAAAATTTATCCAGACAGACAGACTCGCGCCATTTTCACCGAGAGCCACTGATGTCGCGGTTGTGCTTGATTTGATGATACATGACATTGATATCATTTTGAGTCTTATTAAAAGTCCCATTAAAAATGTCAGCGCCAGTGGTGTTGATGTTGTTTCTGAAAACATCGATATAGCGAACGCGAGGCTGGAATTTGAAAACGGCGCTGTGGCAAATGTGACCGCAAGCCGGATATCGATGAAAAAAATGAGAAAAATGAGAATTTTCCAGAAGGATGCTTACATTTCTATAGATTTCGGCACCGGGGAATCGGAAATTTACCGCCTTATCGATTCCGAAGCTTCGGGCAACGGATTTTCTCCTTTGCTGGAAATGGGCGTCGGCGATAAAAAGAAAAAGATAATTTTTGAAAAACCTAAAAAAATTGAGCTCAATTCTCTCAAACATGAAATCGACCTTTTCATTGATTGTATTCTTAATGAAGAAGAACCGGTTGTAACAGGAGAAGATGGAATGAGAGCGCTTGAGGTTGCCGACATAGTGATCCGTAAAATTGAAGAAAGCAGACCCAAATAAAGGAGCATTTATGAACAATATTGATTATGCCATCGGGGTGGACCTTGGCGGGACATCAGTGAAGACGGGGATAGTGAACAGGGAAGGAGAAATAGTAAAGAAGGCTTCGGTTGATACAAAAGCTTATCTCGGTCCCGAAGGGGTGATCAACCAGATATATGCCGGAATTAAAGCGGTTCTGGATGATTTTGAAGATGAAATCGGGGGTATCGGCATCGGTTCCCCCGGTTGTGTTAACGCTGAGGATGGATGTGTGGAGCATCCTCCTAATCTGCCCGGCTGGGAAAGAGTATATCTGGCAAAGCTTGTTGAAGAAAAATTTTCCCTGCCATCCTATGTCGAAAATGACGCGAATGCCGCTTCGATAGGCGAGATGATATATGGCGCCGGCCGGCAGCATCCGAATTTTATTATGGTCACCCTCGGAACGGGAGTCGGGGGAGGAATAGTCTTCAACCGGAAACTCTTCAGGGGTGAAACCGGCGCCGCGGGAGAGCTGGGACATCTTTCTATCGATTATAACGGCAATGCCTGTAATTGCGGAAGCAAGGGATGTGTTGAAGCCTACGTGGGAAACAAATATCTTATTGAACAGGTCAAAGAGGTGCTGACGTTTCAGACTTCAATATTGAATGACTGGATGGAAGAAGGTGAGGAACTAACACCCCGACTTATAAGCGCCGCCTATTCAAAAGATGATGTATTCGCGCGTGAAGTTATCAGGCATACAGGAAGAAATCTTGCTTATGGGATAGCGTCGGCAGTGAATCTTCTCGATATCTCAACCATTATTATAGGCGGAGGTGTGTCGGGATTCGGGCCGTTCTTTTTTGAGACTATTAAAAAAACAATGAAAGAGCGGGTAATGAAATCATTCCGTGACCGGATAAATGTTATTCCCGCGGCGTTAAAGAATGAAGCCGGAATCAAAGGGGCTTCCGCCCTGGTGCATTACCGTGAAAATGCCTGACAGATGATATTCTGAATATATGAACAATACCTGTAAAATACTGCTTTTTTTTCTGCTCTCCTCGATTGCTTATTACGGACAGCAGGGAAACCCGGACTCCCTTTCGGTTTTTTCCGATTCTCTTTCAGTCGCTGCCGATTCAGTTTCTGTCGATTCGGCGGCTTCCGGCGGGAGTGATATCAAAGATATTGTTTACGCGTCGGCGGAAGATTCCTTATCCTTTGATGTGCTTGGGAAAAAGATGTATGTTTATGGCAGCGGTGAAATTAAATATCTTACCACGGAATTAAAAAGCGGGCATATTGTCTCAGATTTCACAACAAACGAAATAGCGGCTTTCGGGGTTGCCGATACTTCCGACAGCACAGGGCAGAGCCTGATGAATACTCCTGTTCTCACCGAAGGAGGGGAGGTTTATGAGGGCTCGAGTCTGAAATATAATTTCAAAACCCGCCGGGGTTTAATTTCCATGGCAAAAAATGTGAAGAATGATTCACGTTATGAGGGGAAAAAAGTAAAAAAGGTAAATGAAAACACATTCTTTATTAAGGATGGAATTTACACTACCTGCGGCGGCGACCCTCCCCATACTCATTTTTCAGCCAGTGAAATGAAAGTTATACAGAATGACAGAATCTTCGCCAAGTGGATATTTATGCATATCGCCGGTATACCTATACCGATTCCTTTACCATTCGGTGTATTTCCGAATCAGAGCGGAAGGCGCTCAGGAATAATTATACCCGGTTTTGGTAAAGACTACAGGCGCGGGCAATATTTCAAAGGTTTTGGATATTACTGGGCAATAAGTGATTTTATGGACCTCTCTCTCCAGGGTGATTATTATATGAAAGGGGGGTGGGGAGCAAATACCCGTTTCCGTTATAAAAAGCGATATAATTACACCGGCAGTATTGACGCGGCTTATTCAAAAATAATTATTGGCGAAGAAGGGGATGAAGAAAGCAGTGTGCAGACCGACTGGAGAATTTCTGTTGTCCACAATCAGAACCTTACCCCGACTTCAAGTTTGAATGTCAATATGTATTTTCAATCGAGAAGTTATCTTCAGAATACAAGCACCAACTACAGTGATGTTCTCAGAAAAAATATTGTCTCAAACGCCACATATAATAAAAGATGGGATGAATCGGGCAACAGTATGAGTATTAATTACTCACGTAATCAGAATATTGAAGATGATATTATAACTGAAAATCTACCCAGCATGAATTTTAATATTCCAACCAGCTATCCTTTCAGAAAGAAGGGTGGCGGCAGGGATATGGACTGGTATGAATATATAGGGTACAGTTATAACGGACAGTTCAAAAATCAGCGGAAATTTGAAGCTGAGGATATGGAAGTGAAAGGGGGAATCCAGCATAGTGTGAATTTAAGCGCGAGTCCGAAACTTGGTTATTTTAATATTTCTCCCTCTATCCGTTATAATGAAAAATGGTATGATAAACACATTAAGAAAGAGTTTATAACAGTTAATTCTTCTCAGCCGGAAGTGTTGACAAAATACGCATCTTCCGATTCACTCGTTACGAGAGAAGTAAAAGAACTTGGTTTTGTGAGAACATTCGACTTTTCACTTTCGGCTTCTACGAAATTATACGGGATGTTTCCGGTTGGCAACTTTGGCATTGACGCTTTCAGGCATACCGTTTCTCCCTCAATTTCATATAACTACCGTCCCGATTTTTCTGAAGAGCAATGGGGTTATTATGATTACTATACCGATAGCACCGGTGAAAAAACATATTATGACAAATTCAGCGAAGGCATATTTACAGGGGCGACCAAAGGAGAGAGCCAGAGCGTAAGGTTATCGGTCGGCAACCTTTTTGAGATGAAGACTCTGAAAGACCAGACAGATACCACATCTGAAGCGAAAAAATATAACCTGCTCAACCTCAGCGCGGGAGTTGGTTATAATTTTGCCGCTGACAGTCTGAATTTATCCGATTTAAGTCTTTCTTACAGAACATCCATCGGTGATATCCTCGATTTTAACGGCCGTTCAAGTTATACTTTTTATGATTACGACAGCACCCGCCAGGTAAACCGGTTTCTCCTCTCCAGGGGGAAGGGGCTTTTCAGGATAAGGAATTTCAGCCTCTCAATGAATCTCAATATATCGGGGGATAAAATCAGCGGTGAGGAAAGAACAGGGGAGGAGCAGGTAAGGGATCCGCAGTTATTTGATGAGTTTGCCGGGTCGGAGTATATATCGCTTTATGATGAACGCCCGCCCGATTTTTCAATTCCCTGGAGTATCCGCCTCGGACTGAACTATTCTTATTCACAAAATACGCCGGTTAAAAGTGATATTCGTACCACAGCGAATATTAGCGCCAGTGTTAATCTTACGAAAAACTGGAAGATTACAGCGAGCGGGGGCTATGATTTTGAGAAGCACGATATTACCGCCCCCCGGGTGACAGTCTTCCGCGATCTCGACTGCTGGGAGATGAACTTTTCATGGATGCCGATGGGAACATACAGGGGATACAGATTTGAGATAAGGATGAAAGCGCCCACATTGAGAGATATTAAAGTTGAAAAATCGGGAGGTCTCTACTCCGGTAGATAAAGAAAGGTAATTTATGATCAGGCATTATTTGATCGATGGAAATAATCTGATGGGGAAGATTCCCTCCATCAAAAAACTGCAGAAAAAAGATAAACAGGGTTCGCGCGCGAAGCTTGCCTACCGGCTCGACAGTCATTTTTCCGGTTCCAAATATGGTGTCACTCTCCATCTTGACGGGCACAGGGGTGAAGCGATAAGGACAATAAACCTTAAAATTGAATATTCAGCCGACAGGACGGCAGATGATATGATAAAGGATGAAATTGCCAGGTATCATAACCCCGCGGCTCCTTGCTGTTGTTACTTCCGATTTTAACTGGGGCAATTCGCGAGAGTAAACGGGTGCAAGGTTATCAGGAGCGAAACATTTTCGAGGGAAATGTCGCAAAAGAATATGGCTGCGAAGAGGAGCAGAGGATTAAGGATATTGATAATGATGAAATGAAAAGGCTTTTCGGAGTTGAGTAACTGGTGAATCAGGCTCTTAGAAACAAACTACTGTTAACATGTTGAGGATAATCCGGAGAGCAAAATTTGTTAAAAAGCCCGCTATTAACATGTTGCCGATAGTCAGGCCGCGATTCAAATTCATTATTGGACAAACCGGATAATGCTGATATGCCATTTAGTCTGGTAATCTGCTGACGGAGTAATCATAATCCAACCCCCGGGAAAAATTAAACATCATTATCGCCATCGCCAATCCCGTCATCTTTCTGTTACCCGGTTTTTAGCCTGCCCGTTTCCTCCCCCCAAAAAGGTTTCCTTATCCGTCCTTTGGGCTAAAGCCCTATTAGGATGGTTACTTTGCGCTTGAACTCCGTCCTAAAGGCGCGGAGTTATTTTAAATCTCTGAATTCTTCACCTTTGGGGGGTGTTTTCCACAGGCTCTGCCTGGGTAAAATTAATAATATTCACGCTTTTTAGCAGAATATTGAATTTGTATGTTAAGAAAAACGATCCTTACTCGTACTCATGAAACAGGTACACGTAATCGTTCCCGAACAATTTACCAGAGAAAATAAAGCCGGGTACGAGGACGATTACGAGAACGATCATTTGTTCAGGAGTTATTTTGTTTCTGGCTCTGCCAGCTCAGGTGAAACAGAATCAGAACAACTGATTGGGGTTAATGGACGAACTATTAAAAATTATTGGAAGCATCATAAAACTTTAAAAACAATTCCTCATTCTTAATTTAAAATAAAGATTCCGCCTGTGCGGGGCGGAATCTGTGAGGTAACGTGATCTATTACGTAAATAAGGAAGACTATTTAATGTATCATGAATCAAAATCATAATAAAAATAAAAAAAAGGCCTCAGATTTTCAGGCCGTTTTTAATCATTATCTGGATGCTTCTTTTAATTTTATCAACAGGAACATTCAGAGTCTTACGCGCCTGATTATGAATAATATTTCTCAGGGCGCCGAACATAAAATCTTTAAAGACTCTCATATCAATATTGTTGTTAAATACTTTTTTCTCAATCCCTTCCGTAAACACACGGTCCATAGCTTTATAATAAGCAGTGTAATAACGGACTGACATTTCGTCATCCCTTCGAGAAGAGTATGCTGTTCCATTAACAAATACAATCGATAACTCCGGTTCTTCGGTAAAAGTGTCAACCAGTTTTTTCTATCATAAGATCGACTTTTTCTTCAGGGGTGAGTGATTTATCATCCGCAATTGTAGTAAGTTCCCTGTGAAGCCTGTTCCAGAGTTTCTCAAAGATTTTTCGCAGTATATCATATTTGTTTTCGTAATATACGTAAACACTGCCGGTGGCCACTTTTGCCAGTTCGGCAATTTTCGAAATTTTCGACCTGTGGAAGCCTGATTCGGCAAATACTTTTACCGCCGCTTCAAGAATATCTTTTTCTTTGTTTCCTTCTTTCGTACGCATATAATGAACTTCGAATTGTTTGAATCAATATTCAAAAAATAACCTATTTTGTCATAATTGTCAAGAAGATGAGGATTTTTTTAGGGAGGGAATTTTTTTTTACACTAAATATGATTTTTAATTAAAATTATTGTTAAATTAATATGTCTATTACATACAGTATATAAGCCCGTATGGGAGAAACTATTATAAAAGCCAAAATAAATCACAACATAATTTCCAAACTTAATCGGAGGACTGTATGAAGAAATTCATGTCAATTCTTTTTCTAATCGGACTAATGGGTGTTGTTTACGCCGGCGGCGACTCACCTGCCCAGTTAAAAATCTATTTTAAAAAATATTCCCGCTATTGATGGAATAGCTGTTGGATATGATCTTCCTGTTGCTGACGGCGTTCAGGTAAGGGGAGCATTCGCGGGATGCGATCTTAACCAGAACGGATATCCGGAAGTTGTTCTTACCGACTATGCCGACGGTGGTAAATTCCACGTTTATGAAATTGACGACGACAACAACGCTACTGAAATATTTGTTTCAGAAGGACTTGGTTCATCATCCGGAAGTTCTGTCCGCTGCGTTCAGGTTGCCGACCTTAATGGAAACGGTGACTATGAAGTTATTATTTCCGTAAATGGTCAAGGCGGCACAGATGATGATATTATGGGTCTTATGATCTATGAATATTCAACGACAGCCGGTTCATTTGTTGCTCCTTATCACACAGTTATTGATGATGGAGCGCTGATAAACAGAATTAACATTGAGAATTTCTATGTTGGGGACGTTGATCTTGACGGAACCACAGAGGCGCTGATCTCAAATAACGGTTCGGGTGACTTCGACAGCTCTTATGTTATCTCCTTTTTCGGGTGACTGGGCCGGAACAGTTAATGAAACACTTGAGTTCGGTTGGGGAAAAAATGGAAACCCCGGCTTTGGCGGAAGCGCGTATAACGCTATTATCGGCGATACCGATGGCGACGGTTATCTCGAAGCTATTTTCGGAATCTGGGATAATGCATCAATTTTAAATTGCTGAAGCGGTTGCTCCTGATACTTATGAATTCAGAACTCTACTTCAGACCGACCTCTATGGAGGCGACGCGGTTTCTCTCGATAATCTTGTTATCGCCGATCTGGATGAAGATGGTAAAGATGAAGTCTACCAGACACTCTATAGCGGCGCTGCTGCAGGATCAATGGTCGGATTAAAATATGACGATGCCGATGATTATTCAGTATATGAAATTGTTGTTCCCGGTGAATCAGGTGGTTATGGCATCGGATGTGGCGATCTTGATGGCAATGGCCTTATCAATTTTTATACTGCCGGTTATGGCGGTGGTATTGTCCTCAGCCATGAATTCCAGGGTGGAGACATCACTGATACATCAAACTATGTAACCACAACCTTTGCCACACACACAACAGCAAGCGGAAGCTATGGAATTGAAATGCCGGCTGTTGATATGGATGATGACGGCAAAGCCGAACTGGTTGTAACATATCTTGAAGGTGGAACTATTGGCGCCACTGTTTATGAATTTCAAGAAACAACAACTGAAATTGGCTGGTGTAACCTGCAGTGGCCCGACGCGGCGACAATTACCCAGGGTGAATCAGTTACAGCTTATGCCCAGGTATGGGCTGAAGGCGCTACAGATACTTCAGATGGCGCAGCGGAAGGTATGGGCGCATGGTTCGGTTTAAGCGCTGTTGATACTGATCCTGCTTCCTGGGAAGATTGGATGGAAGCGTCATTCAACGTTCAGGTTGGAAACAATGATGAGTTCATGATGGATTTTGTCGGCAATCTTCCTCCGGGAACATATTATTACGCCAGCCGTTTCAAACTGAATGACGGCGATTATTTTTTACGGCGGTTATAACTCAGGCGCGGCGGCTATTGGGATGGCGTTAACAACGTTTCAGGCGTTCTGACCATCGAGCCTCTCATCATTACCGATTACCCATATACAATAGACTTTGAAGATGGTTTAGTGCTTCCAAGCGGATGGCTGAATCTTGATGAACCATGGTCACTTGGTTCTGAAGCCTAATTCAGGCTCTTATTGTGCCCAGGGCTGAATATAATCACTCAGCTGATATCCCCGCTACATTATCTACACCGGGATTCACACTTCCCGAAAACTATGGTATTACTTTCTTCTGGAAAGATGATGATATCAATAACGCGGACAATCCCGCAAAACAGAAATGGTTGGAGACAATGAATGACCGCGGTATTGAAATTATCGGTCATGACACTACATTTTTTGAAATTTCAGTTGATGGAACAGACTGGGAAACATTGGTATTCCTGTCAGACCCGTCTCATGCGACTGAATACTCGGAACAGTATCTCGACCTCAGCGCTTTACAGCAACCAGACTGTATGGTTCAGATGGAGAGATGTAACTGACGCTACTTACAACGCATATGGAATCGGCCTCGATGATATAGTAATTGAAGAAAACTCAACATTGCCACCGAACTGCGCTACTGATCCTGATCCTGCCGACAGCACCGCTGATATCGCTATTATGACTACGCTATCATGGGTAAGCGGCGGCGGAGCTCCTACCGGATTTAAAGTATATCTCGGAACGGATAACCCTCCGGTGACAGAGGTTTATGATGGCGCTGGAACTACTTTTGACATTACTACTCCGCTTAATTATTCAACAGAATATTTCTGGCAGGTAGTGCCTTATAATGCCAACGGTAACGCTGTTGACTGTCCGGTATGGATGTTCTCTACTCTGGCAGATCCTACATTGCAGCCGGGATTCGTCGAAGAATTTGAAGACGCTACATACCCGCCAACTAACTGGACACGTTATTCAGGATATCTTGAAGAAACTTCAGTTCTGACAACAACAACTTCAGGCTGGATTAAAGATGATTTTGCTAACATTACTGATCCTGTAAACAAAGCTGCCCGTAATAATATTTACGGAACAAGCAGAAATCACTGGTTGATGACTCCTCCAATCGCTCTTCCTGATGTGGAAACAGATTATCAGCTCGAATTTGATCTCGCTCTTACCGAATACGGAAATCAGAATCCGGCTACTTTGGGTGTAGATGATATCTTTGCTGTTGTTATCTCAACGGATATGGGTGTTACATGGTCATCAAATAATGTTCTTCGGCAGTGGGACAGCACAACTCCTATACCGAACGGCGCAGGCGAACATATAACTATCGACCTCAGCGCTTATACCGGCACAATCATGATTGGATTCTATGGTGAATCAGCAACAACTAACGAAGATAATGATCTCTTTGTTGATAATGTAACTGTTGACGAAGCAGGAAGCGGTCAGATTACAGTTGGTTTTAATGTAATGGAAAGCTGGAATATAGTCGCGGTTCCTGTTCTTGCTGATGATATGGCTGCCACAGCTCTCTTCCAGAACGCCACATCACCCGCTTATATGTTCGCTGACGGTTATGTTACTGCCGATGTGCTCGTAAACGGACTTGGATACTGGCTCAAATTTGACGCCGCTGAAAGCATTTCCATTTCAGGAACCCAGGTTACCGACAATATTCCTCTTGTAGAAGGATGGAACCTCTTAGGTGGTTATAATGCCGAACTGACAGTAGCAAATATCGTTACTAATCCGGCAGGAATCATTGAATCAATGTTCTTTGGATTTAATGGCGCCTATTTCAATCCTGACGTGCTTACACCAGGATATGGATACTGGGTTAAAACAAACGCAGCAGGTTCAATTCTTACAGTGCCAGTTAAGAGAGGTAAATCGGTTGATAATATTACAATCAGCCAGGATTGGGGTTCAATCTTAATTCAGGATGCGGCAGGTCGCAGCACAAAACTATATGTTGCTGATGAATCAGTATCAGGTTATCAGTTACCACCTGTTCCACCTGAAGGAGCATTCGACGCAAGATTCTCAACAGGTTCATTTGTTGAAGTTCTGTCAACTATTCAGGATGTTGTTATGAGCTCAGCTCAGTATCCTGTTAAAGTTACAGTTAACGGCACAAGCCTGAAACTGAGAGACAAACTTAATGGTGAGTATCTGAACGCTTCATTAACCGATGGCCAGAGTGTTGTAATCAACAATCCTGCTGTTCAGGTAATTGAAGTAAGCGGAAATGAAGTTCCTGTTGCTTATGAACTGGGACAGAACTATCCTAACCCGTTCAACCCCGCAACAACTATCCGCTTCAGCATGCCTTATAGTGGTAACGTAAAACTTTCAGTATTTAACGTTCTTGGTGAAGAAGTTGCAAGTCTGGTTAACAGTGAAATGGATGCCGGATATCATGTTGTAAACTTCAACGCTTCAGAACTTTCATCAGGTGTTTACTTCTACACAATCGAAGTAACTGCAACTGAAGAAGGCGCAGAAGGCTTCGTTAATGTTAAGAAGATGATGCTTCTGAAATAATCTGTTGGTTATATAAATTTTCAAAAAACCCGGTCAGTTGGCCGGGTTTTTTTATATAAGATTGGTTCTATATGAAATTTAGTGGGTAAAGTAATTAAATAGAACATAACGATATGAATCAAAGATTCGCATATTCTCATGATTGATTTCCGGAAACCAGCCCCTGGTCTTCACCACCACAGAGCGCACGGTTTTGAAAAAAGTGGATGAGTCTTAAAGTCCCTCTGAGCCAGACGCTTTCAGCATCTCATATCTTTATGCGTTTGCTGCTTTCGCCCTTTCAGGGCTCTGATAATGTCTTTGTTTTTCTTAACCGGGGCGTTGCCCCGGCCTGTTGCCTTCACCCTTTCAGGGTTTTGTATCCATCTGTGACAAACTGGAATTACTATTAGCGCTTAAAGCGCGACAATCAACAGCCCCGAACAACGCCCGGGGTAATAAAAGAAAAAGTGTATTTAAGCCTGTAGGGGCGGAAGCTGAACGTCGGAATTATCCGGTTATACTTTAACAAAAGGTTTTGTTTAATTGTCAGGACCGATAAAAATCACCCACTGTATTTCACATAGAACCAAAAAAATCTTGTCACGTAATAAATGGATAACAAATTCTTGTAATATTTTCCAAAACTTCCGCGATTTAATTTTGCGAGAGGTAAGGAGTTCTGAGAATCAACTTTTTTGTCTTCCGGTTTCTCTGAAAATTTTATATGAAACAGGAAAATTTTTGGCGGGTAATCAGTATATTGTTTGGTCAGGTCTGCGTCCCGTTTATCCTCACCGGGGAACGGGAGAAAATCGTATCCATATTTAACAATAGTTCTTCTTCAGCAAAGCAGCGCAGATTCATAACTATTTTCGAAAGTTTTGTTTTTTTTGCTCTTCAATTTTCAATTTTAAATCATTTTTATATCATTGAGGAAGGGGAGTTTTTCCCTGGTTTCTTCAACAAGAGCTGTATCGATTTCAATTGTCGCCCATTCTTTATTTTCATCCATAACAAGCAATTCCTCACCTTGCGGATCAAAAACCACACTTCTGCCGGGGTAGTTGTTGTAAGGGTCCTTGCCACTCCTGTTAACTCCTATAGTAAAAGACTGGTTTTCGATAGCTCTTGCTTTTAGCAGGTAGTACCAGTGTGCGATACGTTTTTCCGGCCAGTTCGCGATATTTATTATTATTGGCGCTCTTTCCTTCGCGTAATTTCTGTATAATTCGGGAAAACGAAGATCATAACATACCGAAAGTCCCGCGCGAATATTGCCTATTTTTGTAACGACCGTATCTTTCCCTGCCGAGTATGATTTATCTTCTCCCGCGTAGGAAAAGGGGTGGATTTTTCTGTAGCGCGCTTTAATCAGGCCGAAATTATCAAAATGTGTAGCTGTGTTGTAAACTTTCCCGTTGAAATTTTCTATTATTCCCGCGATGATATTTGTTCTGAGTTCCTGCGCCTTACGAATAAAACAGAGAGTGCCGGCTCCGTCAATTTCTTCGGCATGTTCTTCGCCGTTCATAGTAAATCCGGTAAGTGTCATTTCGGGGAAAATAATTAAATCTTCATTATCGTAATTTGATTTAAGAATATTATTTATTGCATTAATGTTTTTTTCTTTATTCTCCCAGAAGGGGTTATTTTGAATTAAGGCTATTTTCATATCGATCACCCGGGAATAATTATATTTTCTTGATTAAAAAATAGGAAAAAAAAGGGAAAAAACTTAAAAACACATTTCATTTTCCCTTAAAAAGTGTATATTAACGGGCAAAATTAATAAAATATTAATTTCAAAAAGCAGCTTTTCAGGGAGATTTTAATGCTTAATTATGTTTGGCTGGCCCTGCTCGTACTTGGTATCGGGCTTGCTCTTACAACTGACATTGTTGATAAAAGCAATAACAAATATCGAAATGGAGAGGAATTAAAAGTAGAGGTTGAATTTCAGGAGGATTTCGCGAAATCCAATTCAGTGACCGCCCTTATCCACATTAAGAAAGGTGATTATAACAGGTTTTATAATACCTCAATTGCCGAAAGTTTTACACAACAAATCCGGGTGACGAAAGACACCACAAAAAATCTTAACCTTGTTTACTTCAAAATCAATGAATCAACACCACCTTTCTGGAGAGAGATGGCTTCAGTTTCCGGGAAAGATGATGACCTTGGAGGTATGTTAGTTTTTATCTCGGATCCTGTTAATCGAAAAGCAGAGGGTTACCTGGTTCTTGAGGATATCTCATTCGCTAAAATGAAAGCTGTCACAAATTCCGCTCTCGACACAGCGAGTGTGGCTGTTGAGATATCAATTGGCCTTATCGGAATTATGGCATTATGGCTGGGAGTTATGAAAGTAGCCGAAGAATCGGGGCTAATTAAGATTATCGCTTCCGCGGTAAAACCGATTACCAGATTTCTTTTTCCCGGTGTTCCGTCCGATCATCCGGCTATGGGCGCTATGATAATGAATATTTCGGCTAATATGCTCGGACTTGGCAATGCCGCTACTCCTTTCGGTCTTAAGGCGATGGAGGAGCTTGATAAACTTAATCCTGAAAAGGGAACAGCCACAAACGCGATGTGTACTTTCCTCGCGGTTAATACAGCAGGTTTAACCCTCATTCCGGCCACAGCTATTGCAATCAGAGCGGCGGCGGGAAGCAGCGATCCGGCAATTATTATCGGGACCGCAATATTTGGCGCGTTATGCGCTACTACTGTGGGAATTACCGCGACAAAGATACTTGAAAAATTCCCCTTGAAAAAGGGAGCTCTTTCTGAGATGGTGAAAGCTAATTCCAGGGGGCTTTTAATTCTTTTTTCAATTTTGGTTTTAGTCGCTATTCTTATTGTTTCAGGAGCTATCAGTTCGGTTCTCTCATTTTTCAGCTTTATAAATCCCGAACTATTTAAAAGCATTATACAAGTGATCTCAATACTTGCCATTCCGATGTTAATCTTTATCTTCATTGGTTACGGCGCGTTAAAAAAAGTTAAAATATATGAAGTGTTTGTTGAAGGAGCAAAAGAAGGCTTTAATGTTGCGGTAAGAATAATTCCATATCTTGTAGCTATGCTTGTGGCTATTGGTATTTTCAGGGCAGGCGGAGGTATGGACTTTTTACTCTTGCTTCTTAAACCGGCTACATCACTGATAGGAATGCCTGCCGAAGCTTTACCAATGGCAATAATGCGTCCCCTTTCAGGAAGCGGTTCACTTGGTATCATGGCCGAAATTATTTCTGTACATGGTCCTGACAGCTTTATTGGTATTCTTGTTTCCACTTTCTTTGGAAGCACCGAAACAACATTTTACGTTCTGGCGGTATATTTCGGTTCTGTCAGTATCCGGAAGACGAGACACGCGCTCGCAGCGGGACTGATGGCGGATGTAGCAGGCATCCTGGGAGCCGTATTTATAGTCAGACTATTATTTGCATAGGGAGTCATGAAAATATTTATTACCGCGGCTCTGCCGGATATTGCCGTCAGAAGGCTGCGGGAAGCAGGTTTTAAAACTTTGGTTTACGGAGGATTCAATCCTTCAGCCGAAGAATACAGGAAGTACGCATTTGATGCAGACGCATTAATTTGCCTTCTTTCAGATAAAATCACTCCTGAGATAATCGATTCTATACCCGGGCTGAAAATAATAGCAAACTACGCTGTCGGTTATAATAATATTGATACTGAATATGCCGCTTCTTCAGGCATTATTGTTACTAATACTCCCGACATTCTGACAGACGCGACAGCTGATCTTGCTTTTGCGCTGATTCTTGCATGCGCGCGAAATGTTGTTGTCGGGGATAAATTTTTAAGAGAAGGCAAATTTGACGGATGGAAACCAAAACTTCTGCTGGGTAAGGACCTGAAGGGTAAAACCCTGGGAATTATCGGGGCAGGAAGAATTGGCGCGGCTACCGCCGAAAGGGCAGCAGCATTTGGAATGAATATCCTCTATTACAGTCGTTCTGAAAACAAACTTCTGGAAAAATCAATCAGTGCGGTCAGGGTTGAACTGGATAAATTAATGAGAGAATCGGATGTGGTTTCGTTGCACATACCCTTGACCGAAAATACAAAAAATTTGCTGGATGCTTCAAAACTTGACCTTATGAAAAAGGACGCTATACTGGTAAATACTGCCAGAGGCGAGACGCTGGATGAACAACATCTGATAAAAATGCTTAAAGAAAAAAGACTTTTCTCGGCCGGTTTTGATGTTTATGTCAATGAGCCTGATATAAATCACAAGCTGATCGAACTTGAGAATGCGGTCCTGCTTCCTCATCTTGGCAGCGCGACATTTGACACCCGCGACAGAATGGCTTTGCTTGCCGCTGAAAATGTTATCAACGTGCTCACAGGAAAAGCTCCTGTGACACCGGTATAAATTGATTGAAAGTATAGTTTATAATAATTATCTTAACAATTCCATATTAATAAAAGAACGAATCTTATGAGAATTGGCATACCAAAAGAAAGACATCGTGAAGAAAAACGGGTAGCGCTGGCTCCTGCCGGAGTAGACGCGCTCGTAAAAGCCGGACATACAGTTTATATTCAGTCTGAGGCCGGACTGGAAAGTCACTTTACAGATGAAGATTACCGAAAAGTGGGAGCCCAGGTGGTCTATAATTCCGATGAAATCTTCCAGCGCGCAGAACTCATCGCGAAAATTTCCCCTCTGACCGAAGAGGAGGCCAAGATGCTCCAGGAGGAACAAATTCTCTTTTCATTTCTACATCTGGAGATATCGCATAATAATATATTGGAAACTTTACTCACGAAAAAAGTTACCGCAATCAGTTATGAACTGATTGAGCAGAATCACGAGCTTCCCGTCTTGCAGTCGATGAGTGAGATTGCGGGTCAGGTCGCAGTTCAGATCGGTGAAAAATACCTGGGGAGCGATTTCCCCAATTCAAGGGGTATTTTAATGGGCGGTATCACCGGCGTAGCTCCGGCGGCAGTGGTAATACTCGGAGCAGGAGTAGTGGGACTGAACAGCGCCCGCGCGGCTCTGGGCAGAGGAGCGCAGGTTATCATGCTCGATAAAGACCTTTCACGACTAAGAAATGTTGAAAATGTTTTATCAAAGAATGTAACTACAGTTGTGGCAAATTCCTACACTATTGCCAGGGGAGTCAGATTTGCCGATCTTTTAATTGGCGCTATACATATTAAAGGCGAAAAAGTGCCCCATCTGGTGACCGAAGAAATGGTGAAGACCATGAAAAAAGGAGCTGTTATTGTAGATGTTGCGATTGATCAGGGGGGATGCATTGAAACAAGCTACCCGACATCAATTTCCGATCCGGTTTTTGTAAAACATGATGTTATTCATTATTGTGTCCCGAATATGCCCGCTCTTGTTTCAAGGACCGCTTCATACGGATTAACCAACGCATCTATTCAATATATTCTGCAAATTGCCGATAATGGATTATCGAAGGCGCTACTGGGAGATACTGGTCTCGCCAGGGGTGTGTGTACTTATAACGGCATCTGTTCAAATGAAACATTAGCTGAAACCTTTAATGTGGAATACAGAGGTTTACACTTTTTTTCGACAAATTAAAATTATGAGTATTTAAATGACACCGAACGAGACAACAATAGGCAGGCCACTTAATGCTGCCTGGATAAAAAATTATAATTCTAAACTGGTTTCCTCGGATGAAGCGCTCAGAGCTGTAAAATCGGGCGATAATCTAATTATTCAGCCCGGCTGCGCCACACCTCTCGAACTGATAAGGGCTCTGGTTGCCAGAAAAGAAGAACTATTTGATGTTACCATACACCACATCCTTGTGGTTGGCGATCTGCCTTATATAAAACCGGGTATGGAAAAACATTTCAAACATAAAGCATTTTTTATCGGGGGAAATGTTAGAAAGGCTATTAATGAAGGAAGAGCTGAATTTATACCTATATTTCTTTCGGAAGTGACAATGCTTTATAAGAAAGATATCCTGAAAGCCAATGTCGCGCTTATTCATGTTTCTCCTCCTGATGAGCATGGTTTTTGCAGTTATGGCATTGATGTGGGCAATATTAAAACTCCCGCTGAAAAAGCTGATGTGGTTATTGCCCAGGTTAACAGGAAAATGCCCCGCGGACTCGGCGACAGTTTTATTCATGTTAATAAAATTGATTACATTGTTGAGCATGACGCCGACCTGCTGGAGCTGCCCCAGGTTGATCCGGATGCCACTCCTGAAATGCTTGGTATATTTGATACGATTGGCAAATATATTGCCGGAATGATTGAAGATGGATCGACACTGCAAATGGGAATTGGCGCAATTCCTGATTCTGTTCTGCGATATCTGAAAAATAAAAAGGATTTGGGTATCCATACCGAGATGTTCTCTGATGGCATTGTTGATCTGGTGGAATCGGGGATAATAAACGGAGAGAAAAAAACTCTGCATCCCGGAAAGATCATCGCCGGATTTGTGCTGGGAACTAGAAAAAGTTATGACTTTCTCGATAATAATCCGATTATTGAATTTCACCCGCAGGAATATGTAAATAATCCCTTTGTTATTTCACGTAATGATAAAATGGTGGCTATAAATTCAGCAATCGAGGTGGACCTAACAGGACAGGTTTGTTCTGATTCAATAGGTACACGTTTTTATAGCGGAATTGGCGGCCAGGTTGATTTTATCAGGGGCGCGGCTCATTCCAATAATGGAAAACCGATAATAGCTCTTCCTTCAACTACCAAGAATGGTGAAATATCGAGGATCGTTATGACCCTTAAACCTGGCGCCGGAGTTGTCACCTCAAGAGGTGATGTGCATTATGTGGTTACCGAATATGGTATTGCCGATCTCTTTGGTAAAACCATACAGGAAAGAGCGAAAGCGCTTATTAATATTTCTCATCCCAAGTTCAGGGATGAGCTTACTGAATTTGCCAAAGAATATTATCATATATAGAAAAACATGGTTGCAGTAATTGGTGATATCCACGGGTGTTATTTTACGCTCGTGGAGCTTTATCACAGAATTAAAAAAATCTATACCGACATTCCTCTTTATTGTGTCGGCGATCTGGTAGACCGGGGAAATCATTCTCACAGTGTAATGGAGTTTATTATTGATGAGAAAATAAGATTTACTCCGGGCAATCATGATTTTATGTTCAGCCATTATTTTAAGAATCCCGGCTCAATCTTCGCCCGTTCCTGGAATCTTAATGGTAATGAAATGACACTCCAATCCTATGAAGGATGGGAAAAAGATATTTACCGGCATATAGATCAGATCCATGCTGCTCCATTATATTATAATACTCCCGACTGTTTTATTTCTCATGCCGGTATATCAGAACAGTACCGGCATATACTTGATCCCGGATACAAAGATGATATTACTGAAATTGAAGAATTGATCTATAACGACTATGCCACTGACCGGGGAGTTCTCTGGACCCGTGATAATTTGCTGAATCTTGGAAAATTACAAGTGATTGGTCATACCAAACAAACGGAAATATCATTCGATGAGGAATCCAATGCCCTCTATATTGATACAGGCGCCTGTATAGGGAATAAACTTAGCGCGGTAATCATCCATGAAAGTGAAGTTGTCGACACTTTTGAGGAAAATACTCATCTAAATGATATCATTTGACAGGGCAATAATTTGGTAGTATCTTCTTTTTCGTTGAATTTCAAAAGTCAAATGGATAAATTTGAATTAAAATTGCAAACATTTTCGGGGGAATTATAGGTAAAAATTTACTATAATTGTGATTCCAAATTTTTATAGGTCTTCTATTCTTGAGAAAAAATAATTTATTGCTGATTATCAGGAACAGATTTTTACTACTGCTTGCAATCGTTGTAATGCTTTTTATTTCACTGGGAATGGTTTATTATGTTCCCGGAAGTGTGTCTGAAATTCAGGACGTTAATCCGGTTTTCCCCGATGATGAGGGATTTGAAAAGAAGTTCGAAACCTTTTCAAGGATGTTTCTGTCAGATACAAACGATGTAATCACCGGTGATACACTTGCTGTGGATTCTACCGGGTCGGTTGTCGATTCTGCCCGTATTGATTCAATAACGCTCGCTATTGCCGATTCAATAAGAATTGCCGATTCGATAGCCGCTGATACTCTTACCCGGATCGATTCCATGGCTTTTGATTCAACGGCAAGGCTCAGGCATTTTACACACCGCCGGAAAGATCTGCCATATTTAAGTTTTTCCCAAAAAAAGAAATCAGCTTTTTTCGCTCAGATTCCTCCTTCAACTTATAAAAGAACAGTTGAGCTCGACACATCCGGCGCTAAAGTAATTATTAAGGAGACGCTGGATAAAAAGGAATATAAACCGCGTCTGGAAATGCCGGTTGAGGAATATATCGAATTAAGAAGAAAGGCTATTAACAGGCAGCTTTGGGAAGAACTTGGCTACCAGTATGAATTAAAATCGAGCACAAAAGACCTTGGGGAGCTGATAAGCGATATAACAAATATTGATATTCCTCTTCCCCCGACATCATTTTTAAGTATATTTGGCCCGCCGAAGATTAATCTCCAAATCAGCGGGGCCGTTGATATTCATGGCGCGTGGAGATCGGAAACTACCGAGGGAATCAGTTCTTCACGACTCGGAAATACCAGGAATGAACCTGACTTTAAACAGCAGGTGCAGATTAACGTAAGCGGTACCATAGGCGATAAACTCACAATATCAGCCGACTGGAATACAGAACGTACTTTCGAATTTGAAAACCAGTTAAAAATTAAATATACCGGTTATGAAGATGAAATAATTCAGAGCATTGAAGCAGGTAACGTATCGCTTCAGACATCCTCTCTTGTAGGGGGAAGCGAGGCTCTGTTTGGTATAAAAGCGCAGTTTCAGATGGGACCCTTTAGTCTTACCGCGCTGGCGTCGCAGAAAAAAGGAGAAGTGCAGGAGGTTTCGGTAAGCGGCGGCGCGGAATCGCAGGAATTTGAGGTCCACGCTTATGAATATTCAACCAACCACTTTTTCCTTCATGAAGATTACGCGAATCCTGATATAAATATTTTTAATAATTATTATGGCAATTCGACCCCGGTCATTGATGAGCAATATCGGGTAAAAGACCTTGAGGTTTGGAAGACAACAACCGCGATCGCTGGTGCGGATGATAACCGGGCAAACGCCTTTATTGAACTGCCACCTGCTGATAGTTTGAATACCCGATTATATACGTATGATTACCGAAATATCAGCCAGGAATCAATAGCTGGCGAAAGCCTGATAAACGACCGTTTTATTAAGCTTACCGAAGGTGTTGATTATACTTATCAACCCGAAACAGGTTATATCAGTTTTAAAACACAGATACAGGATAATGAAGCGATTGCGGTTGCTTTCAGGCAGGAGCTTGGTCCCGGATCAGATGATGATCAGTTTTACGGTGAATTTGTTGCTGACGTGGCTGACCAGGGAAACGGATTTGTAAAGGTTCTTAAGCTGGTAAAACCAAAAAACCTTCAGCCCGATTTTGAGAAGGCCTGGAAACTTCAGTTAAGAAATATTTACCCGATAGGGGGGAGAGATATTAAGGAGGAAGGATTTGTTCTTGATATTAAATATTCTCTTGATGGGCAGGACCCGATCAGCGAACTTAAGGGGAAAAAACTTGTAAACATATTCGGGCTTGATAATACTGATCAAAGCGGTAATTCTCCTACACCTGACGGCGCTTTTGATTATATACCGCAAAGGACGATCAATCCCTCAACCGGCGAATTGATATTTCCTGTTCTTCAGCCTTTCGGTGATGATTTCCCTGAAACGCTCCAGGGCGACTACCCTGATTACGCTTCAATCTATACCAAAACCCTCACGTTTGCAAAGCAGGACAGGGAGAATGATAAGTTTATTATCACAGGTGAATATTCCGCGTCGGTATCATCTACCTACAATATTGGTTTTAACGTTGTGGAAAATTCGGTCAAAGTGCTCCTGAATGGAAATGAACTGCGGGAAGGTTCCGACTATTCTGTTGATTATAACATTGGCCAGATAACCATAAGAAATGACGCCGCGCTCGTACCGGGAGCTGATCTGCGGATTACTTATGAGCAGAACGATCTTTTCCAGCTCGCTTCCAAAACTCTGCTTGGATTCAGAGGTATCTATGACTTCAGTAAAAAAACCAAGCTCGGTTTTTCATTCCTGAATCTGAATCAGCAGACACTCAGCGATAAAGTTAGGATTGGCGAGGAACCTCTCAATAACTCCATATTCGGACTCGATTTTCAGACCGCGGTAGACATGCCGTTTCTCACCAAGGGACTCGATAACCTGATATCGACCAAAACGATGTCATCGCTTAGCCTTAAAGGTGAATTTGCCTATATGAGCCCCGATCCGAATACCAAAAAGAGCAACATTACCTCCGATGGCGGAAAAAGTATTGCTTATATAGATGACTTCGAAGGGGCGAAAAGGATAATTCCAATCGGTATTTCAGACCGCGCCTGGAAAGACGCCACCCCTCCTGTCGACACTGCCGGTATTATGACTCCTTTTGATGTGATGGCTTACAAAGCCAAATCATTTTGGTTTAATGAACTTCCTTCAACAATTTCTGTAGAGGATATTTGGGGTGACAGGAAGCAGACCGCGCGTGATGATCAGCAGGTTACGGTGCTTGATTTTGTTTACCGCCCCGATGAAGTCGGGCGTTACAACTGGTGGCCGACTTTCGATAATCCCAAGGATAACTGGGGAGGTATGATGAAACCTCTTTCATCAACAGCGAATAATCTTGTCGAGGAAAATATTGAGTTTATTGAATTCTGGCTTTTTGTCGGTCACGCTCCCGAGGGAGCAAAATTAAAGATTGATCTCGGTCAGATATCTGAAGACCTTATTCCGAATAATACACTGGACACAGAGGATAGAAACTCGAATGACCTTGAGGAAGAAGGTGAAGATACCGGTATAGATGGTTTATTTAATTCCGAAGAGCCCGGTTATGATCCGGTCAACAATACCGACCCCAGTGGTGACGATTTTTATCTTGATCTCGGCGCAAATAACTATGAACGGATAAACGGAAGTGAAGGCAACGCCGCTTTTCGTAACGCCGGAATAAAATTGCCCGATACTGAAGATATGAACCGAAATTTTACACTTGACAGAATAAACAGTTATTTTACCTATGAAGTCCCCCTCGATACAAATATTCTGGATAATGAATATATCATAGGTGGGGGGATTGGTTTACAGGACTGGTACCAGTTCAGAATTCCCTTAAAAGATTATGTTTCCACCGAGGGGAGCCCCAGTCTTTCGGTTGTTGAAGCTATCAGGGTTTGGATAAAGGATGTCGATCAGGAAGTGTACCTGAGATTTGCCGAAATGAACCTTGTTGGAAACCAGTGGCAGAAGGTAATTATTCCCGGTTTTATAGAAGAAGAAGACACCGTTCTCACAGTAGGTACAATAAACTTTGAGGATAATCCCTATTATACAAGCCCTCCGGGAGTTGTGAGGGAAAGGGACAGAAGCAAACCGGATGAAGAAGTTCTTAAGAATGAGCAGTCACTGGAGCTTATCGTGAATGATTTGCCGGACGGCGAAAATAGGGAAGTGGTGAAATATCTTTACAGGCCTCTCGACCTTTTTAATTATAAAGAAATGAAAATGTTCATCCATGGTGATTTGGATATTTCTCCCGGATCGGTTTCAAATTATGTTGACGCAACTAACTATGCCGCCGAGGTTTATTTTAGGTTCGGAACCGACTCTCTTAACTTTTACGAATACAGGCAGCCTGTGCAGGCCGACTGGAATGAGATAGGGATGATTTTTGAGGAACTTACAGCTATCAAACAGATCAGGGACTCGATAAATATTTTTTATTCTCTGCCCGTTATAGATAAGCCTGGGCACTCATATGGGGTAAAAGGTAATCCTTCTCTGACTAAAGTTACCTATTTTACTATCGGAATTGTTAATCCAAAAGGTATTGGAACACCTGATGAATATATCAGCGGAAATATCTGGATAAATGAACTCAGGGTTCTGGACGCTGAAGATACACCCGGCTGGGCATATAGCGCTTCGACATCCTTCAAAGTTGCCGATCTGCTTACTGTAAACGCGAATATGAGCCGTACCGATCCCTATTTCCATAAACTCGCCGATCGTTTTGGCTCCAGAGTGGACCGAACAAGCTGGGGCGCTTCTTTTGATCTTGATATGATTAAACTGATACCGGCAAATATTCAGGGAAGTTCATTAAAGCTTAACTATTCCCATACCGAAACTGTATCAGAGCCTTTGTATTTGCCCGGAACAGATATCTTGGTTGAAGAAGCTATGAACCAGACCAAACAGAAACTTATCAACAATGAAAATTATACTCCTGAAGAGGCCGAGAGAGAAGTTCAGCAAATAAAAACGGAAACACAGACATTGAATATTTCAGATTCCTGGTCTCTTTCCAATATCAGGTTTAAAATACCTTCCAACGCCTGGTATATTCAGGATATTATTAATTCCCTGAGTTTCGGTTTTAACTACAGCGAAAAAAGCAGCAGGGCTCCGACCACCAAGAAGAGTGAAAACTGGCTCTGGAACGCGAACGCTAATTATGCCCTCACTTTCGGAAAGGAAAATTATTTCTATCCGGCTAATATTCCGGTGCTCGGTTATCTTTTTAGAATTTTTGAAGATTACAAAAATGTGAAAGTTTATTTTTCACCACAGAATTTTAACAGCGCCATAACAGCGAAAAGATCATGGAGTTATAATCTCAGCCGGACAACGAATTCAGAACCCAATATCCAGAGAGATTTTCAGTCCACCAGGAACTTCAGCTTCCTCTGGAAGTTTACCGAAGGAGGTTTTATAAATCTTGATCTGAATTACAGCGCCAATTTTGCTTCCCAGTTAACCTATCTGCTTACCCACCGGGTTGGAGAGGATTATTTTGATCGGAAGGAAAGTGAAATATGGAGCGATATTTTCGGCGGCGACTATTTTGGACGAGACTTTAAATTTTCCCAGAATTTTGACCTGAAGACAAAACCGCAGCTCCCCTCATTGTGGAATATTAATAAATATTTTAATATTAACGCCGGGTATTCTGTAAATTATAGCTGGAATAATAACTTTACCCAGGAGGAACTCGGACGAAGCGCGGGATTTTCTTCGAGGCTTTCAGCCGGGTTGTCCCTAAGGCTAAAATCATTGATGGATCCTCTGTTTGCCGAATCGGGTTCAAGGGGTGGCGGAGCTCTCCCTCCTAAACGTCAGCGAGGAAGAAGAGGCAGGGACCGTGAGGATCCGAAAGAAGACCCGATTCCCAAACCGGGTCAGTCGCCTGTTGATTCCACTCAGTCGGTTCCGGCGGATACTTCATCCGGCAAACCTTCAATTTTCTGGCGCGGGCTTGATTTTATGAAGCTGGCCACAAAATATATTTTGTTTGATTATGAGCAGATAACACTAAATTTCAGCCAGCAGAATTCTCTTTCGGGCGGCGGAATCCTGGGTGAAGGAACAGGATTTTCGAATTTCTGGGGTATCGCTGAAGATTACGAGAAAGGACCTGCGAGGGGATTTATGTTCGGTCTCGATTACGACCTGGGACCCAGGGCTCCTAATGGTAACCTGACCGATAACTTTTCACAGAAAAACTCGATCGATTTCAAAACATCCCGCCCACTCTGGGAGGGAGCGACAATTGACCTGAGCTGGAAAGTTGCCTGGGGTATAAATAAGACTACCAAATTTACTACCGATACTTTAGGTAATCTTACAATTACCAGTATTGGTTCCACAGGAAGCATTGACAGGTCGTTCCTTAGTATCCCGATAGGATTTCTCGGTGGCGGCATTAAGGGTGTAAATGAACTGTATGATCCAGACGCGGCCAACCCGACTCAAAGCCTTTCGGATGCTTTCAGTGAAGGATTTGAATCAGTGCCGATCTTTTCCCGGATACCATTCCTCGGCGAATTCGCGAAATATGTTCCGAGGCCTAACTGGAGAATAAGCTGGAGCGGACTTGAGAAATTTTCAATATTTAAAGGATTTGCCAAAAGAGTATCTCTTAACCATGTTTATTCCTCGGGATATTCTGAAGGCTGGAAAATTGATCCCGACGGTAACCGGGCGATACAAACTCAAAGGCTAAATTATGGATTTTCACCTCTGCTCGGGCTTAATATTACATTTGAGCAGTTATGGAAAGGGAATCTGACCGCTTCGTTTAAATATTCTACCAAGACCTCATACGATCTGGGTATTTCAACAAGAAACATTACCGAATCGCTGCAGAAAGATATAAATATTACGGCAAGTTACTCTAAATCAGGTTTTGAAATACCATTTTTTGGTGTCTCATTGAAGAATGACCTGGAAATTTCATTCTCATATACCAGCGGACGAAATTCGGTCCTGATATTTGAAATGGATAATTTTGATGAGGAAGGAAAACCCCAGGATGGAACAATAAGAACCTCAATGGAGCCGAGGATAAAATATGTAATGAGTTCCAGGGTAACACTTTCTCTCTTCTACAAGATGACCTCTGTGGAACCGGAAGGAGCAGCCCGTATTCCTCCTACTACTACCAACGAAGCCGGCCTTGATGTGCATATCTCCATCAGATAAATCCGGCATATCAGTTATTTAAACGGACATATATATGAAGAAAAAGAATATATTGTGGGTTGATGATGAGATCGAACTGCTTCGGTCTCATATTATTTTTCTCACCGAAAAAGGTTATGATGTAGATACTGTTACCAATGGTGAAGACGCGATTTCAGCGGTAAAAGAAAAAGGCTTCGACCTTATTTTCCTCGATGAAATGATGGCGGGAATGGGGGGACTGGAAACTCTTTCGGAATTAAAGAATATCAATAATAATATTCCGGTGGTAATGGTTACCAAGAGTGAAGAGGAAAGCCTGATGAATGACGCGATCGGAAGTCAGATTGACGATTACCTGATAAAACCGGTTGTGCCGAGCCAGATACTTATGGTTGTTAAAAAAATCCTTGAAAAGAGAGAAATTTCGGGGCAATATGTAGCGAAAGATTATCTTCAGGATTTCAACCAGATTTCAATGCGGCTGATGGAAAATCCGGATTATAACGACTGGGTGGAAATATACCAGAAACTGGTATACTGGGAGCTTGAACTGGATAAACATCCGGAAGTGGATTTGCGCCAGACACTCAGTGAGCAGAAAAAAGAATGTAATAAAGAATTCTCGAAATATGTGGAAAGAAATTATAAATACTGGATTAACAACAGCGGAAGTCCTGAAGTCCCTGTTCTCACTACAGAAATAATCGATAAATATGTGCTCGATCATGTGAAGAATAATAACGGGCCGGTATTCTTTTTTGTCCTCGACTGCCTGAGACTTGACCAGTGGCTCGGGCTGGAAAAATATCTGCTGGAATTGTATAACATTGAGAAAGAATATTATTACGCTATTCTGCCCACAGCGACACCATACGCGAGGAACGCTCTTTTTGCCGGTTTGTTTCCCAGCGAAATAGAAAGGTATTATCCCGAGCTATGGCAGGGCGGAAGGGATGATGAGAGAAGTCAGAATAAGTATGAAAAAGATCTGCTTCAGCTTCTTCTCAACCGAAAAGGCATAAGGCTCAGGAATGATCTTAAATATATGAAAATAATTGATCCTGATGTTGGCAGGGGATTCGAGAATAATGTTTTGTCACATAAAAATACCAATCTAATGGCGGTAGTTGTCAATACTCTTGATATGATCGCTCATGGAAGGTCGGACTCTGATATTCTGAAAGAAATCGCTCCGGATGAATCTGCCTATAGAAGTCTGACAAACAGTTGGTTTCAGCATTCCTCACTATTGGGCACTTTCAGGGCCATATCAACAATAAAAAATGCCAAAGTAATTGTCAGCACCGATCATGGCAGCATAAGAACTCTCAGGGGAGCGAAAGTGCTGGGTGATAAAGAGGCCTCGACAAACCTTCGATTTAAATTTGGCAAGAACCTGAAGGTTGACGAAAAACATGCCATGTATATTAAAAAACCTCACGAGTATAAGCTTCCGAGAAGAGGTGTTACGATAAACTATATCATTTCCAAGGAAGATTATTATTTTGTATATCCGACCGACTATCATAAATACCTGAGTCATTACAAAGATACTTTTCAGCACGGAGGCATATCTATGGAGGAGATGATACTTCCCGTTGTTACAATGGAGAGTAAAAGTTGAATGAATCTTCCATATGAGATTTTAGTCAGCTCAGAAGATGAGACGGCTCTATTTTGTGAAAAGTTATCGAAGCTGATAAAACCGGGCGACCTTATAGTGATGAATGGAAACCTGGGAGCGGGTAAAACATTTATTGTTAAAAAGACCATCGCGTTTTTTAATATTGATGACGCTGCCAGTCCGACATTTTCAATAATAAATGAGTATTCGGGCGATTTAACTGTTTATCATATTGATTTCTACCGGATAGAAAAAGAGGTTGAACTATTCGATATTGGAATAGAAACTTATCTTTATAACCGGGAGGCGGTTAAATTTGTGGAATGGGGGGAAATGTTTCCTGATATTCTGCCGAAAAATCATTATATTTTAACAATTGAATGGATTTCAGCAAATAAAAGGAAAATCAGAATTGCGGAAAAACATAGTTGAGCTGCCGATTCTGGCAATTGAGACGAGTGGTGAATTATGCAGTGTGGCGCTTCTTAATGAGAATGATGTTCTTTTTGAGATCAATATTAAAAAAAAGAATGTCCATTCTGAAATGATTTTCCGATTGATAAGCGAGGCGCTCGAATTATCTTCATTATCTGTTGATGATTTAAAGGCTGTGGCTGTGTCATCGGGTCCCGGATCTTTTACCGGGCTGCGAATAGGGATGTCGGCCGCGAAAGGTATCGCTTTCGGGGCTAATCTGCCTGTTATTCCTGTTCCCACTTTTGACGCTCTCGCCTGGCAGATATATTCATTATCGGGACTCAGGAACTTTGCCATCGCTAACGTTGTAAATGTAACCGAGCTCTATTATGCCGATTATAATTTTGATGAAAATATGTTTAAGAATAAAACAATAATCGAACTTATCGGCAGGGAGGACCTGGTTAAACGAGCAGCGGAGAAGAAGAAATTTTTTGGCAATAACGGACAAAATAAAGACAACCAGTCTGTTTCAGCGCCCAACGCGGCATTTATTGCAGATTGGGCTTATATTTTTGGAAAAGATTTATTAACTTTCAAATATGATTATTTGGAACCGGATTATATTAAAAAATTTGTAGCAAGGATAAAAAAATGAGGAATTTACTTTTTATTTTAGTTCTGCTTTCAGGAGTGTTATTCGCACAGGGAAAAGGGCCGGTAATGGACATACCGGAAACTGATTATGATTTTGGGGATATCGCGATAGGGGATGAGGTAACACATAATTTTGTAATAAGAAACGGGGGTGATGAAGACCTTTTGATTAAAAGAGTCAAAGCATCTTGTGGATGCACTGCCGTCAGCCCTGAGAAAAAGTTGTTAAAACCGGGTGAATCTACCAATATCGGGGTTGTTTTTGATACAAAAGGACGTAAAGGGAAACAGAGAAAATCAGTTTATGTAGAGACAAATGATCCCCGTAATCCTAAAGCCCGGTTAGCTTTTACCGCCAATATTGTAACGCTTGGGCAGTTAAGGTATCATAAAAAAATTGACGGGCCAAAAATAAAGCTTTCAAAAAATCAGCATCACTTTGGCGATGTTGAACAGGGCTCTGTTCTTGATGTTGTTTTTGAGGTGATTAATACGGGGACCAAAGACCTTTTGATCAAAAGAGTAAAAACCAATTGCGGATGCACTGCCGCTCTGCTCAGTGAAGATAACATAAAACCGGGTGACAGAGCTGAAATTAAAGTGACATTTGATACCAAAGGCCGCCAGGGAAAGAACAGCAAGACGGTGACGATTTATTCAAACGATCCTGACCAATCGAAAATTCACTTTAAAATATTTGCCAATATAATTGAACAGGAAGGTTAATGGGCTGGTTTAAACGCTCAAAAGAAAATATTTCTCCCGACTCTAAAAAACTGGAAATGCCGGGAGGACAATGGATTAAGTGTGAAAAATGTGGCGAAATTGTTCATAAAAAACAATTGCAGCAAAGTTGCTGGGTTTGTCCTAAATGTGACTTTCACTTTCGCATAGGCAGTGAAGAATATATTGAAATTTTATTCGACAAAGGAACATTCAGGGAGTTGGATAAAAAAATGAAACCTTCCGATCCCCTTGAATTTTCCGATACAAAAAAGTATGCCGACCGAATTGTTGCCACGACTAAAAAAACCGGCCTGAACGACGCGGTAAGGACAGGCACAGGTAAAATGGGAAATTATAAGTTTTCATTTGCCTGTATGGATTTTAAATATATTGGCGGCAGTATGGGATCGGTGGTTGGTGAGAAAATTGCCCGCGCGATAGATAAAGCATGGGAAAACAAAACACCCCTTGTCATCATTTCCCAGAGTGGAGGGGCAAGGATGATGGAAGCGGCCTATTCACTAATGCAGATGGCCAAAACAAGCGCCCGACTTGCCCGTCTCGCAGATGCCGGTATACCCTACATTTCTGTTCTGACCGATCCGACCACCGGAGGAATAACAGCGAGTTACGCTATGCTTGGCGATGTTATTATTGCCGAACCCAACGCTCTTATCGGTTTTGCCGGACCACGCGTTATTAAACAGACTATCGGCAAAGACCTTCCGGAAGGTTTCCAGCGTTCCGAATTCCTGCTTAAAAATGGATTTGTCGATTTTATCTGCAACCGGAAGGAATTAAAATCGAAACTTGTTCAGCTTTTCAGTTATTTTACTACACAATAAATGATTGAAATAATAAAAACTACTGCGGAAATGCGGGTCTGGTCTTCCCGGATAAAAAAAGAGGGGAAACTGATTGGTTTTGTCCCTACCATGGGGTATTTACATGACGGCCATCTTTCTCTCGTAAGGAAAGCGAAAGAGGAAAATGAATACTGCGTGGTTTCAATTTTTGTAAATCCCACTCAGTTTGCTCCCAATGAAGACCTGGCGAAATATCCGAGGGATTTCGAAAGAGATAAGCAACTTCTTATCTCTGCCGGCGCTGATATTATTTTTTATCCCGATGTATCGGAAATTTACCCAAAGACATTCCAGACCTACGTTAGCGTGGAAAAAGTAACATCAATTCTGGAGGGTGAAAAGAGGCCTGCCCATTTCAGGGGGGTCACAACAATTGTGTCGATTTTGTTTAACGCGGTAAAACCTGACGCAGCCTATTTCGGACAGAAGGACGCGCAGCAGGCAGCCGTTATCTCAAGGATGAATGAGGATCTGAAATTCGGAATTAATATCCGGATATTACCTGTTATAAGGGAAAACGATGGCCTGGCAATGAGTTCCCGCAATATATATCTGAGCGGTCAGGAGAGGGAAGAAGCGCTCGTTCTTTTTAAATCGCTTAAAACTGCCGAAAATTTAATTTCAGAAGGAGAAAGAAACTGTTCTGAAATTATTAAAAAAATGGAGAAATTACTCCGGGGTGCACCCTCCTCAAATCCCGATTACGCGGCAATAGTTGAAAAAACCACGTTTGAAAAAGCTGAATATCTTGAAGAAGGAACGTCTTATTATATCCTCGTTGCCTGCAAAATTGGAAACACCCGTTTAATTGATAACATCCTTATAACATTGTAATTTCAGGAATTCTGGATTCTTCCAGGCTGGTAAAGCAGGAACCAAAGGGCTGTTCAATTGATAATTGACAATTAAAAGATGACTTCGTTTTATTAAAATTCTATTCACACCTGGTTCAGGAGAGCTAAGTTTATCAGGTTTGAATTACTCCGAGCCTGAATTCCTCAATAAATGGATTATTATCAGCCGTTTCAACAGAGGAGGATATATATTCACGGGTTTTCGCGGGATCAATTATCTCATCAATCCATAGACGCGCGGCAGCATAATAAGGATTGCTTTTACTGTCATAAGAATTTTTAATTTCCTCAAGCATCCTGTTTTTTTCTTCCTCTGACAGGGATTTGTTCTGTTTCGAAAGCTGTTTGACTTTAATATCAAGGAGAACACTTGAGGCCTGTGAACCTCCCATCACGGCAATTTTGGCGTTGGGCCAGGCAAAAATAAACCGGGGATCATAAGCTTTGCCACACATAGCGTAATTCCCGGCTCCGAAAGAGTTGCCGATTATTATCGTAATTTTAGGCACGACACTATTAGCTACAGCGTTAACCATTTTGGCGCCATCCTTGATTATTCCGCCATGTTCCGCTTTGCTTCCAACCATAAAGCCGGTAACATCCTGAAGGAAAACCAACGGTATTTTTTTCTGGTTGCAGTTTAATATAAAACGGGTCGCTTTATCGGCGCTGTCTGAATAGATCACACCACCTATCTGCATTTCTCCTGTTTCCGACTTAATTATACTTCGCTGGTTGGCCACAATTCCCACAGCCCAGCCATCTATTCTGGCGTAACCGGTAATTATCGATTTTCCATAACCGGCTTTGTATTCGTCAAATTCTGAATTATCAACAATTCTGGCGATAATCTCATACATATTATATTGTTTGAGAGTATCCTCAGGCAGAAGCCCGTATAATTCCGCGGGGGAAAATTTCGGGGGGGCGGATTCAGCGCGGTTAAAACCGGCTTTGTCATTTGTTTTTGACTTATCAGCGAGGCTTCTGATAAGGCTGATACATTCTTCGTCATCTTTACAAATATAATCAGTTACTCCCGAGATATTGGACTGAACTCTTGCGCCGCCCAAATTTTCATTATCAATTACTTCACCAATCGCTGCTTTTACAAGGTGAGAACCTGCCAGAAAGACTGATCCCTCACCTTCCACAATCAACGCTTCATCACTCATAATAGGAAGGTAGGCTCCTCCGGCGACACAAGGCCCCATGATGGCTGAAATTTGCTCAATACCCATAGCCGACATTTTTGCGTTATTTCTGAAAATTCTGCCGAAATGTTCTTTATCGGGGAAAATATCCTCCTGTAACGGAAGAAAAACCCCGGCGCTATCGACAAGATAGATAACAGGCAGCCTGTTTTCCATAGCTATCTCCTGAGCGCGAAGATTCTTTTTTGCCGTAATCGGAAACCACGCGCCAGCCTTTACGGTCGCGTCATTAGCCACTATTATAAAATCGCGGCCTGATACTTTGCCAATTCCCATTATTGTGCCCGCTGAAGGCGCGCCTCCATATTCTTTATACATTTCATGGGCTGTCAGCGAACCGATTTCCATGAACCTTGTTCCTGAATCTATAAGTTTTGCAATTCTTTCACGCGCGGTAAGCTTTCCTTTGGCGCGCTGTCGCTCAATCGCTTTTTCTCCTCCGCCGAGCGCTGTTTTTTTCTTTATTCCCTCTAATTTTCTAACAAGATTTTTTTGGAAATCTTCTCTTTCATTATATTCCCTGTTACCGGCGGCAGGAGTTCCGATATTTTTCATTTTTACTCCATATCTTTTAGTAGCGATTTAGCTATAACAATTCTTTGTACTTCCGATGTGCCTTCGCCGATTGTAAGAAGTTTTACATCCCTATAGAACTTTTCAACCGGATAATCTTTTGTAAAACCGTAACCGCCCAGTATCTGCACAGCCTCATTAGAAGCGCGCACAGCCGTTTCACTCGCGTAAAGTTTTGCCATTGCCGCCTGGGAGGTCGAATATTTCCCCTGGTCTTTAAGATAAGCCGCTTTATATATGAGCAGTTCTGAGGCTTCTATTTCCGTGGCCATTTCAGAAAGTTTAAACTGAATCGCCTGAAACTCAGATAAAGTTTTCTGAAACTGTTTTCTTTCATTCGAATAGCGGGTGGATACTTCCAGGCAGCCTTTCGCAAGTCCCAAACTAAGGGCCGCGATGGAAATCCTTCCTCCTTCAAGAATTTTCATCGCCTGGTGAAAACCTTTTCCTTCTTCGCCGAGAAGATTTTCTGAGGGGATATGACAGTTTTCAAGAATAATTTGTGTAGTCTCACTGGCGCGCATACCAAGCTTGTTTTCTTTTTTGCCGGGAGTATAACCATCGAATTTTTTTTCCGCGATAAAAGCGGAGATTCTGTTTCGTACAAGTTCTTTTCCGGTTACAGCCATAATAACTGCTGTTTCTCCCGATTTACCGTGGGTAATAAAACTTTTTGTGCCGTTAAGAATATATCCATCCCCATCTTTTTCGGCGAGAGTTCTCATCCCCGCCGCGTCACTGCCCGAAAAAGGTTCGGTCAGGCCCCAGGCGCCAATAACCTTTCCTGTCGCCAGATCGGGCAGGTATTTTTCTTTTTGTTCTTTATTGCCGAAAAGATTAATATGATTGGTGCAAAGTCCGTTATGAGCGGCGACCGACAGAGCGATTGAGGGATCAACTCTGGCAAGCTCTTCAATTACAATGGCATATTCAATATATCCGAGACCTGCCCCTTCATATTCTTCGGGAACAAGTATCCCGAGGAAACCAAGTTCTCCGAGTTCAAGCATTATTTCAATCGGAAATTCCTGTGACTCATCATATTTCATTATCACGGGCCGAATGCGGCTTTCGGCAAAATCTCTGACTGTCTTTCTGATAAATTCCTGGCTTTCATCAAATTGAGGCGAATGAGAAAGCTGTTCTGCTGATGTTGCCATAATGAACCCTTAATTTTATTTTAAGTCATTTTCGAATTGCTTAATTATCCGGTCGGCAATTTCAAAAGGGGATAATTTATCAACAATCAGATTCTCAAGTGAGTTCCTGAGATACAGCTCACGCCCGGAGGTCCATAACCTTTCGGAGAGTTTCTCACTGATGATCTGCCTGATTCTTATATTATAGTTTTCTTTTCTCTTTTTTAGTATAGCGCCATTGGTAAACTGTGCCTCCTTCAGTTTTAATATTTCCTCTGCCAGTTCCGTAATCCCGTCATTTGTTGAAGCGACAGTTTTAAGAACAGGAATTTCTTTTCCCGCGATAGAAAGGATAGTTTTTAATGAGCTGTACGCTGAGTCGCTTCCCGGCCTGTCACATTTGTTCAGAACAAACAGATCGGCAATCTCCATAAGTCCCGCTTTCATTGCCTGAATCGAATCACCCGATTCGGGAACGAGGGTTACGATTGTGCAGTCGGCCAGGCGGGCGATATCAAGCTCCGACTGTCCTACCCCAACTGTCTCAAGGATGATAATATCAAAGCCCGCCGCGTCAATTATATCGGCGGCATCCACAGTTTTCCTGCTAAGTCCTCCCAGGCTCCCTCTGCTCGCCATACTCCGGATAAATGTATTCTCCAGTGATGAAATATCGCGCATCCGGACACGGTCACCCAGTAAAGCTCCGCCGGTAAACGGACTTGTAGGATCAACGGCGATTACAGCGGTTTTCAGATTTTTTAAGGTGAATAATTTAACAAGCAGATTAGTAAGTGATGATTTACCTGCGCCGGGCGGGCCTGTAATTCCAATACGGTAAGCATGCCCGGTTTGAGCAAATGAGCGGGATAATATATCTTCCCATCCCGGTCTGCCATCCTCGATGATTGAAATCACTCGGGAGAGAAGCCTTTTATCTTTTGTGTTGAGTCGGTTTAAATCAAAAGCGCTTATTTTGTTTACCTGTACAAGTTGTTTCTGATGATATAATTATTTACATCTTCAGGAACAAAATAATCGATTGAAAAATTCGATTTTAACCTTTCTCTTATATTACTTGATGAAATATCTATTCTGGGAGTGTTCGTAAACCTGACATCGTGATAAAAAGGAAGAGCTTTTAAATCACTTTGATCGCTTTTTCTTTCCATAACAACAATATTTACAAGCTCGATGATTTTTTCAGGATATTTCCATCGACTGAACACCTTAAAGTTATCCATACCAATAATTAACTCAAGATCATCATACTTCGCTTTGAGGTGAATCAGAGTGTCGTATGTATATGAAATACCTCCTTTGCGTATCTCAAAATCACATATTTCATAAAATCGCTTGTTTTTTACCGCGAGTTCAAGCATTTTAATCCGGTGGAAAGCGTCGGTATAATTTTTATCCTGTTTGTGGGGAGAAATAAAGCAGGGAACAAGTATAATTTTATCCAGAGCTCTTTGCTCCCTTAAAATAGTTGATGTAATAAGATGTCCGTTATGAACCGGATCGAAAGAACCGCCGAGGATGCCTGCTTTCATAAATATCTCACAATTAAATAGTTGATACTATTCCATGAAATATGAATTAATATAGCCGGAATTAAAGAGACAAATTTACTTTTGCCGGAATAATATATTTTTACCGCCACCGATATGGTTAACACATGTAAGAAAAGCGTAGGAAGTTTGCTGTAAAAACCGGTTAAGCCGTTAGGAACAGTATAGATAATTAATTCTGTAAGGCCAAAGAAAAGAGCGATTAAGAGAAAAAAGAGCCGGACCTTAGCCGAAAAAGTTAATATATATTTTAGAATCAGATAAGCGGCAAAAAATTTGATTATTTCCTCAGTCACCGGGGCAGTAATAAACAGTTCAATATTTAAAGCTGTTTGACTCCCCAAAAGATCAGTAAGCAAGAATGTAATTATATAGATAACAATAAGCGCGGTGAAAAATGCCGCAAGAGCTCCTGAAAAACTGTAAAAATAATATTTTAATCCCGGGCGGTCCTTCATTTTTTATTCCTTTTTATTGCTTTCAGGAATGAGGGTTTACGCTCGAAATGAATTATACCTGTTTCAAAGAGAATGGCGGAGTAATAAATAGTTACAGAGATTGATATCAGGAGAATAAGGGAAGTAACAATGATCTGAATTGGTGAAACATGTCCGGTAACAAGTTTTAGTATCATTGAAGGGGCGGTAGTAAAAGGAATATAGGTCATAATTGAAGAGAGGGCGCTATCGGGATCGAGTAGTACCTGACCGGACAATACGATAGGAATGAGCAGAGCCATACTGAGATACCCTGTCAGCTGCTGAGCCTGGTAATCGGTTACAACGAGTGAACCGAGTCCGACGAATATAGAGGTGTAAAAGACGTAACCAAGGAAGAAATAGAGAAAATGAAGTGGGGAAAGATTAAAAAAGAGTGAAGTTTCAGAGGATGAGAGTGAAATAATCGCCACTCCGGTAACTGTCCAGATAAAAAGCTGGAAAAAACCAAAAATGCTAATTCCCGCTACTTTGCCCGCAAGAATAGTTTTTGCGCTGCAGCTTGATATAAGGATTTCAGTAATTCTATTCGATTTTTCGAGCATCATGTTCCTTACGAACATTCCACCCCCGATCAGTATCGACATAAGTAAAACCAATACAAGAATATATCCCGATGTTATTTTTTTTGTCAGGGCGCTGTCTTCGTTATCAGTATTAAAGAGAGCCTTTGTAGAGAAGAGGAAATCAATCGATGATACAGCGCCGGAAAATTCGGCGGAGGCGGCCGGTGTTAATTTTTCCTGCAGAGTGACATCTCTGAGCGCGAGCCGAAGTTCATTCAGCCATAGAGGCGCTGATGGAAACAAAGTTACAAATTTCCAGTTTCCGCTAAAGTTTTCTTCCCGGGTAATATAACCTTCAATTTTTTTTGTTACTACATACTCTTTCGCTTTGTTTTTCCCTTTTTGGGGAGGAATAATGACAGAGACAAATTTTGGCTGACCGTTAAAAAGTGTAAAACAGTCAAGCTGACCGGCAATTTTTTTTGCAGTATCGCTATCTTTTATATATATTCCCAGGGCGACAGGGGATGTCTGCTCCCGCTTTGCGAAACTGCCTGGCAGAAGAGTCATGCCGTAGATAATTATCGGGGTGAAGATTATGGAAAAGAGAAATGTTTTATTCCTGACTTTTTCTGAAAATTCCCACCTCGCGATAGCGATGATTTTATGTAGCAACCTTTTACCTGCGAATAATAATTGTGAACTGAGTTTCTTGCTTCTGAAAAGGACAATATTTATATTTCGAAAATATATTTTTTGGAACAAAGAACCAATGGTTTTAAAATATAAGAATTATCCTGATGGAATTCATCATTTCAGTCTGAAAAAAAAAGCTTCTTCGATAGGATTGGATGATAAATTTACCGGTGACGCGCTTTTAAAGATCACGATGGATAAATCTTTACATCAAATAGTTTTTACCTGCCAGGCTTCCTGCAATATGCGTCAGGAGTGTGACAGATGTATGAATGAATTTGATAAGACCCTGGAAACAGATTTCAGGTTAACTTACTTTTTCGATAAATCTGAAACCGGGAATGAACAGGATGATGTACATTACATCAATTCTGAAATTGATTTAATAGATTTTACAGATGATACCGTGCAATATCTGAACTTAGCTGTTCCTATGAAAACTTTGTGTTCGGAAGACTGCCGCGGATTATGTTCCGGATGCGGCAAAAATCTTAATGAAGAAAAATGTGTATGTTCAGGGGATGTAATAAATCCTGCCTGGGAAAAGTTGTTGAAATTAAAAGGAAAATTAGACTAATAGAAGAAGGTAATTATAATGGCACATCCAAAGAGAAAGATATCAAAAACAAGAAGAGACAAAAGAAGAACTCATTATAAAGCAACCGCGCCCACAATAACTCATTGTTCGAATTGCGGAGAAATGAAACTTAATCACCGCGCATGCCCAAGCTGTGGATATTACGCGGGTCGTTCAATGTTTGTCCCGGAATCGTAACAGTAACTGATGACCGATTCGACCCGAAAAAATAAATGCAGAATCGCGGTTGATGCGATGGGGGGCGATTATGCCCCTGAAAGCATTATAGCGGGATCACTGCAGGCGCTTGAGGAAAACAGGGATATTGAACTGCTTCTTGTTGGCAGGGAAGAGGAGATAAAAAAATATTATCCGGGTGGTAAGGAAAGGTGTGAAATTATTCCCGCCGCCGAAGTTATCGGTATGAATGAAAGTCCTGCCCAGGCGATTAAACAGAAAAAGGATTCATCGCTTGTTTTGGGCGCGAAGCTTGTCCGGCAGGGTGATGCCGATTCTTTTATCAGCGCGGGAAATACTGGCGCGATGCTTGCAGCTTCAACTCTCCTTACAGGGAGAATACGGGGTGTGGGACGTCCTACAATAGGAGCTCCGATGCCGACCATGTCGGGCGGTGTATGCTTTTTATTTGATGTCGGCGCCAGCGTAGACTGCAAACCTCAGCATCTCCTCGAATATGCGCTTATGTCCTCAATTTTCGCCGAAGAAATATATGGTCTTAAAAATCCTTCAGTAGGCATTTTAAATGTTGGCGAGGAAGAGAAGAAGGGAAACGAACTTTCACAGGCGGCATATAAACTATTGAGTGAAGCAAATATTAATTTTGCCGGCAATGTGGAAGGGGGAGATATATTAAAAGGTAAGGTCGATATTGTTATTTGTGACGGGTTTATCGGCAATATTATTCTGAAGTTCGCTGAAAGTGTTCTGGGACTCATAAAAAACAAATTCAAAAGAGCGGCGGAAGAGAGTTTTATGAATAAACTTAAGATCGGCGCCGCGAGGGGAGTGATGAAGAGCGCTTTCAGTGATATGGATTACCAGAACCAGGGGGGAGTTCCTCTATTGGGAATAAAGGGGATAAATATTGTCGGGCATGGATCAAGTTCTCCTCTGGCAATTAAAAATATGATATTCAGGGCGGAAGAAATGTTCCGCAGGGACCTCCTGAATAAGTTTGAAAAAGTTTTGGAAGATAATATGGGAGTTAACAAGGTTTGAATAAAATCAATGCTGCTGTTACCGGTGTGGGAGTTTACTTTCCTGAGAAAATTCTTGACAATAAATATTTCGAATCGATTGTTGATACAAATGAAGAGTGGATAAAAACCAGGACCGGAATTCTGGAAAGAAGGAAAATGGAAAATGGCGCCACGAGTGATATGGCTGAAAAAGCGATAAATGACCTGATGGAAACCAGCGGTCTGAAAGCTGAAGAAATTGATGTAATTATTGTCGCCACTGTTACACCAGATATGTTTTTCCCTTCTACAGCCTGCCTGATCCAGAATAAAATAGGCGCGAAAAATGCCTGGGGATATGATGTTTCAGCAGCCTGCTCATCTTTTCTTTTTTCCCTTGAACAGGGCGCAAGCCTTATTCAGACAGGCAAATATAAAAAAGTTGTCGTTGTCGGTTCCGATAAAATGAGCTCTATTGCTGACTACCAGGACAGAAATACCTGTATTCTATTTGGTGACGCCGCTTCGGCTGTCCTTCTCGAGCCTACAGAAGATACAAGCTTTGGTATTCAGGATTCTATGCTCTATGTCGATGGATCGGGCATGGAAGCGCTGCACATGAAAGCGGGCGGAAGTCTGAATCCCGCCACACACGAAACTGTCGACAAACGCTGGCATTATATTTATCAGGATGGCAAAGCGGTTTTTAAAGTCGCGGTTAAAGGAATGGCCGATGTATCTGTTGATATAATGAAACGAAACGGACTCAAATCAGAAGATATAGCTTATCTTGTACCTCATCAGGCAAACCTGAGAATTATCGACTCAACAGCGAAAAGGATGGGGCTGGAAAAAGAAAAAGTTATGATCAATATACATAAATATGGCAATACAACTGCCGCCACGATTCCATCCTGTCTTACTGAATATTACAGAGCCGGAAAAGTAAAAAAAGGTGATAAACTGATTCTTTCTGCATTCGGCGCCGGATTTACCTGGGGCGCTGTTTACCTGGTCTGGAGTATGGACTAATGGGTAAAAAAGCATTTTTATTTCCCGGGCAGGGAGCTCAGTATGTAGGTATGGCAGCCGATCTGTGGGAAAAATCTGCGGAAGCCAGAGAAAAAATCATGGCAGCCGAAGAGGCTATGGATGTTAAGATTTCTGAAATAATGTTTAACGGACCTGTTGAGGCGTTAAAACAGACTGATATAACTCAGCCCGCAATATTTTTGCACAGTGTGCTTCTGGCGGGAATGATAAACAAAATTAAACCCGATATGGCAGCGGGTCATTCGCTTGGTGAATATTCGGCTTTAGTTGCCGCGGGCGCCCTCAATTTTTGCGATGCTGTTAAACTGGTCCGGTTCAGAGGTGAAAAAATGTTGCAGGCCGGAATTGATAATCCCGGAACGATGGCCGCGGTTATCGGAATGGCTCCCGGGAAAATGGTGGAAGTTTGCGAAAAAGCATCTGTCGATGGTATCGTTCAGTGCGCGAATTTTAATTCACCCGGACAAATTGTAATCTCAGGTTCCATTACCGGTGTTGAGTCGGCAATGAAAATAGCGAAAGAATCGGGAGCGAAAATAGTTAAAAAACTTATTGTCAGCGGAGCTTTTCATTCCCCGCTGATGCAGAGCGCGAAAGATAAATTAAAAAAGAGACTTGAGGAAACTGAATTTTCAGATGCTTCATTCGATGTTTATGCCAACGTTACGGCAAAACCGGTAAGAAAAAAGGAAGAAATAAAAGAACTTCTTTTTCAGCAGGTCACTGCCCCTGTGCGCTGGGAAGAAACAATAAAAAATATGATTGAAGCCGGAGCTGATGAATTTTATGAAATAGGCCCCGGGAATGTTTTGCGCGGTCTTGTTAAACGAATTGATTCTTCAGTGAAACTTTTCGGAATTTCGAAATTTGAGGAAGTTGAGCAGTATACCTGATAATTGAATAACTTTTTGGAAATTTCATATTTTATGAATATTTTTTCCCCTCAGATAAAAGCTTGATTAAGCGCGTGAAGAATTATAAATTTATAGATAATATATCTATGTAAATAAATACAGGAAGTCGTTGTGGAAATACCTAAAAGAAGAGCAATAGTTACAGGCGGTACAAGAGGTATCGGCAGAGCGATCGTTAAGGAGCTTGCTTCGAAAAGCTGCTGCGGCGTTCTCTTTTCTGATATTGTTTTCGCTTATAACAATTGTGATGAATGCGCTGATGAGCTTCGGAAGGAGATTAATAATCCACATACTGAAATTCATGCCTTTAAGGCAGATGCCACTTCGTATGAAGATGCTGTGAACACAATTGAATATGCAGTTGAAAAACTTGGCGGAATAGACATACTTGTTAATAATGCTGGTATTACGCGTGATAATCTTCTGATGAGAATGAGCGAAGAAGATTTTGATTCAGTAATACAAACTAACTTGCGCAGTGTTTATAATTATTCCAAAGCGGCCATCAAATATATGATGAAACAGCGTTATGGAAGGATTGTTAATATTGCCTCAGTTGTCGGGATGATCGGAAATCCCGGCCAGGCAAATTATGTCGCAGCGAAAGCAGGCGTTATCGGAATGACAAAAGCTTTGGCCAAAGAGCTTGCTTCCAGAAATATTACAGTTAACGCGGTAGCTCCCGGATTTATTGAAACCGCCATGACAAAAAAGCTTAACGATAAGCAGCGCGAAATGTTGTTGCAGAATGTGCCTCTGAAAAGAATTGGCACACCTGAAGATGTCGCGAAAGTAGTTGGATTTTTATGCAGTGACGCCGCCGATTACATTACAGGTGAAGTTATCCGTATTGACGGCGGTCTTGCGATGTAGATTTTATAAATTAAAAAACATTAATTCATTAACTTAATAGGAGTAAAAAATGGATATTGAAGCAAAAGTAAAAGAGATAATTATGGACAAACTCGGTGTTGAGGACTCCCAGATTTCTCCTGATGCTTCATTCACGAATGACCTTGGCGCCGATTCACTTGATATCGTTGAATTGGTTATGGGGTTCGAATCAGAATTCGGAATTTCCATTCCTGATGAAGACGCAGAAAAGATTTCTACAGTTGGTGACGCTTTTAAATATCTTGGTGAAAAGATAGAAAAGTAATTGATTAAGGCTGCAGTTGAATTTTCAACGCAGCCTCAATACTTAAATACCTATTTGAGAATACCCTAAATCCTATCGGGAGTAATTTAATGAACAGACGAGTGGTAATTACCGGCATGGGCGCTGTAACCCCTATCGGGAATACGGTTGAAGAATACTGGCAGGGATTGCTTGAAGGACGCAATGGCGCCGGAATGATAACAAAATTTGATGCCTCAGAATTCAGCACCCGGTTCGCCTGCGAAGTTAAAAATTTTGATCCCCATCAATATATTGATAAAAAAGCCGCGAAAAGAATGGACACTTTTCTGCCAGTATGCGGTTGCCTGCGCCTCTATGGCTGTTGATGATGCCGGTTTTGATTTTGACAAGACTGACTGTGAACGTTTCGGTGTTGTTTTTGGAAGCGGAATCGGCGGTATGGAAGTTTTTTGAGACTCAGCACGGTGAATATGTTAAGAATGGAGCCAAAAGAATCAGTCCGTTTTTTTGTCCCGATGATGATTTCAGATATTGCCGCCGGGCAAATATCGATTAATTTCGGATTGAAAGGACCAAATTATGCTACAACTTCCGCCTGTTCCACCTCTTCACATGCTATTGCCGACGCTTATATGCTAATCCAGCGTGGAACAGCCGATATGATGGCCTGCGGCGGATCGGAAGCTGCCGTTACTAAAATGTCGGTCGGTGGATTTGGCGCTGCCAGGGCTATTTCTACCTGGAATGACAGACCTGAAGAGGCGTCACGTCCCTTTGATAAAGAAAGAAACGGATTTGTTATTGGAGAAGGTGGAGCTGTTCTGATTCTTGAAGAATATAAACACGCTCTGCGCAGAGGAGCAAAAATTTACGCTGAATTAGTTGGTATATGGATTAACAGGGGATGCTTTCCATCTTACCGCTCCGGCGCCTGGTGGCGAAGGAGCTGTTCGTTCGATGAAAATGGCTCTCGCTGAAGCAGGTATTAAACCTGAAGAGCTTGATTATATAAACGCTCATGGCACTTCCACACCATTAAATGATGTTACCGAAACAACTGCCATTAAAACTGTTTTTGGCGATTACGCCTATAAGGTGGCCATCAGTTCCACCAAATCAATGACGGGACATTTGCTTGGCGCCGCGGGCGCTGTCGAATCGATTGCCTCTGTGCTGGCTTTGAAAAATGGTATTATTCCTCCGACGATCAATCTGACAGTTCCCGATCCGGAATGTGATTTAAACTATACACCAATGAAGCCGGTGAAAAAGGATATCAGGTATGCCCCTGAGCAATACTTTCGGATTTGGCGGACATAATGCCACACTGGTGTTTAAAAAATATGAAGGTTAATTTTTGTTGACATCTGTTTTTGAGAGAATAAGAAGTATTTTTGGTAAAAATAATATTCAATCTTATTCCGATCAAAAATTATTAAATAAAAGATTGAATGGGTTGGAGCAGGACTATAAAATAGTCCCGGCGCAAAGTGAATATTACATAAAGGCTCTTACACATCGTTTCCTATCTGGGTGTCCCTGCCCGATCTGAATAAAACAAATGAAAGACTTGAATTTCTCGGCGACGCGGTCCCTCGACCTCGTCGTCGCGGAATATTTATTTAAAGAATTCAGTTCCAGGGATGAGGGTTTTCTCACAAAAACCAGATCGCAGCTTGTTGATAAAAAAATCTCTTGCAGAATCAGCAGAGCGTATGGGTCTCGAAAAGTATGTCTTTTATAATAAAAAAGTTTATTAAAGGTTCTTCCGAAGGATTTAAAACGATCATTGCCGACGCCCTCGAAGCTGTAATAGGCGCGATATATATTGATAAAGGGATTGATGAAGCCACAGACTTTGTTCTTAAGTGGATTATTTATCCTAATCTTGAAAGCGGCAAATTTATGAAGGATACAAATTATAAAGGTCAGCTTCTTGAGTTTGCTCATTCCGCTGGTTTATCGATGCCGTTATACAGATTATGTGCGGGAGGAGGGGCCTGAACACTCGAAAACATTTACTACAGAAGTGCTGATAAATGAAGAGGTAGTCTGCCTGGGAGAGGGGAAAAGCAAAAAATCGGCAGAGCAGATAGCCGCAAAAAAAGCGCTTGAGATTATCAAAAAAAGAATTGAGGAAGCGGATAAGGAGCCGGAGTAAAAAAAATCTCCGCTGATTTCGTGGATTGATGAGGGAAAATGACCACAAAATTACCAAAACGGGATTAGGGGGATAAAAAGATTAACAGGATACTATAACACAATATAAAAAACCAGGTCATCTTTTAATTGTCAATTGTCCATTAGCAATTAAGCAACTGATCACTCTTCACTTCCGGCTCGGTCAGCTTATACTCCGTAAGCAGTTAAATTCTACGCAAAATGGCAAAATTTTATTTAACCATCTATTTACTGAGTAATCTGTCTGCCTGTTCGCCGCGGAGAATCCCTGGCGGGACTATTATTCTCTCCCTAACCTATATTACCCCACAATGAATTGTGGGGGCTATTTTCTGAAAGCCTGTCCGACGCGGCGGATCCCTAACGGGACTTTTTCTAAATAATAATGATTATCTACAAGTAAATATTAAATCAGATTAATGTGAACCCCGGCAGGGATCCTCCGCGGCGGACAGATGAAAGATAATAGCCCCTATTTTCAAATAGGGGAAAATGTATAAAGAAAGGTAAATAAGTCCCGGTAGGGGACGACAGAATTAGTTTGGTTCTGGCTCCGCCAGTTTACGATTACTCCGTAAGAAGTTGAATTCTACGCAAAATGGAAAAGTTTTTCTTGAAAAAGAATCCCGAAAGGGATTCAATATGAATAGCCCCCAGGCGGCGAAAGAAGAGAGCAGCCAGGGGTAAAAAGAAAAAAAATGCGATAAGACCCTGAAGTGGTCGAATATAACTCTCATGTGCAGAAAAAATATTATCCCTCAGATATAATTTTCTGCCGGTTGTAAATATTCGACTCCATTCGAAGTCGCTTATGATTACGATTCTTTAGTATATTTTACCTTTAGTATCAATCATAAAATATTTGTATGATCTCCTTTTCGGGGAGCTTTTTTTTCTCAAAGAGAGTGAAGACTTTTTATATATTTTACATATCAATTTTGATCAATTATTAACTGATTTTTCCAATATAAAAGAGAAAGCGAATTATGGAAAATTATCAATTTACCGACCGATTTATTGACCGTCATATTGGTCCTTCTGCTGAAGAAATAAATGCGATACTCGATGTTTTAGGTGAAGAATCTGTTGATTCGATGATTTCAAAAACAATTCCTGAAAAAATCAGGTTAGCTGACGAAATGAAACTTGACACACCCCTTACCGAAGCTCAATTGCTCGATGAGCTTGCCGGAATAGCCGCGAAAAATAAAGTATTCCGGTCCTTTATCGGAATGGGGTATTACTGTACAATCACACCATCAGTAATAAGAAGAAATATTCTTGAAAATCCCGGGTGGTATACACAGTATACTCCGTACCAGGCTGAAATATCACAGGGAAGGCTTGAAGCTTTATTGAATTTTCAGACAATGATTTCTGATCTTACCTCACTGCCTTTGGCAAATGCTTCACTCCTCGATGAAGCAACCGCCGCCGCGGAAGCGATGGCCATGTTTTTCTCACTCAGAAAGAAAAATAAAAAGAAAGCTCATAAGTTTTTTGTGGCGGATTCCGTTTTTCCACAGACAGTTGATGTGATGATAACCCGCGCTAAACCGCTCGGAATTGAGATTGTCAGGGGAAGCGTTGCCGAATTCGGATATGATGAAGATGTTTATGGAATGCTTCTTCAGTATCCCGACGATAATGGTGAAATTATCGACTATTCCGAAGCAATCTCAAAAGCGAAAGAAAATGAAATATTTGTGGCTGTCGCTACAGACCTGATGGCTCTTACTATGCTGACACCGCCGGGAGAAATGGGCGCTGACGCGGCATTGGGTTCGGCCCAGAGGTTTGGTGTGCCTATGGGTTACGGAGGCCCTCACGCGGCATTTTTCGCTACGAGAGAAGAATACAAAAGAAATGTGCCGGGAAGAATAATCGGCGTCTCACAGGATTCTAATGGAAAGCCGGCTTTAAGGATGGCGCTTCAAACAAGAGAGCAGCACATCAAACGTGAAAGGGGCTACCAGCAATATTTGCACCGCGCAGGTTTTGCTCGCCATTATGGCCTCAATGTATGCTGTTTATCATGGACCGGAAGGTTTGAAAAATATAGCCTCCCGGATAAATAAACTTACAGCATATCTGGGCCGGAGGTATTAAAAAACTTGGTTATCCTGTTTTGAATGAAAATTTCTTTGATACCATCAGGATCGGGGTGGAAAATAAAACTGATGAAATAAAGGAGAAAAGCCTTAACGCAAACATGAACTTCCGCTATTTTAATAATGGCGATATCGGCATTTCTCTGGATGAAAGCTCGAATTTCGATGAAGTTAAAAAATATACTGGCTCTTTTCGCTGAGGTTAAAGGTGAAAAACTTCCTTCAGATTTTGAGATTGGGGATTCAATTCCTGCAGGCAGCTTAATCAGAAATAGTGAATATCTTAATCATCCTGTTTTTTAACAGTTATTTTTCCGAAACTGAAATGATGAGATATATCAAAAAGCTGGAACGCAAAGACCTCTCTCTTACCACTTCAATGATTCCTCTCGGTTCATGCACAATGAAACTCAATGCCGCCACCGAGATGCTAGGAATTACCTGGCCTGAATTTTCTTCCCTTCATCCTTTTGTGCCGCGCGATCAGGCGGAAGGATATACAGAACTTTTTTAACAGACTGGAAGAACAGATTAAGAACATGACAGGATTCAGCGCTGTTTCGCTTCAGCCTAATTCAGGCGCCCAGGGTGAATTTACCGGATTGATGGTAATCAGGAAATACCAGGTAGCGAATGGAGAAGGTGAAAGGAATATTTGTCTCATCCCTTCTTCAGCACATGGAACCAACCCGGCCAGCGCTGTGATGGCAGGTTGTAAAGTGGTGATAGTAAAAATGTGATGAAAAAGGCTAATATTGATATTGATGATTTGAAAAAGAAAGCTGAGGAAAACTCAGGGCAGTTATCTTCCCTCATGGTAACCTACCCATCTAACTCATGGAGTTTTTTGAACAAGATATTAAAGAGATATGCGCGATTAATTCATGATAATGGCGGCCAGGTTTATATGGATGGCGCCAATCTTAATGCCCAGGTAGGGCTGACAAATCCCGGTGTAATCGGCGCCGATGTCTGCCATCTTAATCTGCATAAAACATTCAGTATCCCCCATGGCGGAGGCGGTCCGGGTATGGGTCCTATCGCGGTCGCCTCTCATCTCGCTCCTCACTTACCTGGACACTGTGTTGTTACGATCAACGGGGAACAGGCGATAAACGCTGTATCCGCGGCTCCCTGGGGCAGCGCGAACGTTCTTGTCATATCTTATGCTTATATCAGAATGATGGGAGCGGCAGGATTAAAAAAGGCGAGTGAAATCGCAATCCTCAATGCTAATTATATAAAAAACCGCTTGGGGAAATATTTCCCGGTTCTTTATACCGGTGTTGAAGGATTTGTTGGTCATGAAATGATTCTCGATCTGCGGGGCTTCAAAGCTGAAACCGGCATTGAGGTTGAGGATGTGGCCAAGCGACTCATGGATTATAATTATCACGCTCCCACTGTTTCTTTCCCTGTGCCGGGCACCCTGATGGTGGAACCGACCGAAAGTGAGTCAAAAGCTGAAATGGACCGCTTCTGTGACGCCATGATCTCAATTTATAATGAGATCAGGGAAATCGCGGATGGGTCGTTGCCGAAGGATGACAATCCTTTAATAAACGCTCCCCATACCGCGGGATCGGTGTTGAAGGATAACTGGACCCATCCCTATAGCAGGGAAAGAGCGGCATTCCCTATGGAATGGATAGAAGAAAATAAATTCTGGCCCGCTTCCGGCAGAGTGGACAATGCCTATGGCGACAGAAATCTTGTATGCAGTTGTCTTCCTGTTTCGGAATACGAGGAATAACTGATGGAGTATAAAAGAGAAGAATTATATAATTTACTCAAAAAATCAAAGAATATCGCTGTTGTCGGCATTTCCTCAAAACCGTTCAAGATAAGCAGGGTCATTGCAGAGTACCTTGTTGATAAAGGTTTTAATGTGGCCGGGGTCAACCCGGCCTTTACCGAAGCCGGATCGATTAAGGTTTATCCCTCACTGAAAGATGTTCCTTTTGAAATTGATATTGTTAACGTTTTTAGAAGACCTGAAACAATTGGTGAAATTATCCCGGATGTGCTTGGTGTTAAACCGGGCGCTTTATGGCTTCAACTGGGAATTAGAAATGATGAAGCTGTCGCTTCTGTCATTGAGGCGAATATTATGACTGTTCAGGATGAATGTATTAAAATTGTTTATGATGAGATGCTTTATTGAAAAGTCTGAATAAAATGAATGAATTTTGGAAAAGGGGAATAGTTTTTAGCTTCCCCTTTTTATTATGGACAGCCTTCTATTATATGTCCCCTGTTAACTGTTATTCTAAGGCCGCTAATTTGTCAGAATATTCTGATACTCTTTCAATTCCGGAATATAGTAAAGTTTTAGTTGACTCAATCGCTCTTGTAGGGAATAAGATTACCAAAGATTTTATTATTTTGCGCGAGCTTTCCTTTTCGAGAGGGGATTCTGTCGATGCGAAAATTCTGAAATTTAACAGTGAAAGAGTTTTCAGTCTGGGACTTTTTAGCAAAGTTGATGTTTTCCCTGTCAGGCATGATTCGCTGAATATTGTAATAATTTCGCTCCATGAATCCTGGTATATTTATCCATATCCTGTATTCAAAATCAATAACAACAGACTCGCGGACGCCTCCTATGGAGTTAATGTGTTATATAAGAATTTCAGGGGGCGCAATGAAACCATAAGGCTTATCGCCACTTTTGGCTATAATCCCACCTATCTGGTAAATTATTTCAATCCTTATCTGCCCTTTGCTGATAATCTTAGTATGAATTTCAGCCTCTATTATTCACGGATAGGGAATAACAGCATTAAAGCGAGAAGACGTTACGGAGATAATTTCCAGAATAAGGTGATCGGAGGTGAATTAAGATTTGGTAAGCGGCTTGATATCTTTAACGCGCTCTATCTTAATACAAATTTTTATTATCTGAAACCGCCTGACGGATATACGGAAGGATTTACAGCTTCCGGGGAAGCTGAGGATTATATTCCCGTTGCCGGTATTACTTATGTGCATAATTCGCGTGATTTATCCCAGTATGCCAGGGGAGGAATTTTTGCCCAGGTTGACTGGCTCCATAAAGGTTTTGGTTTGAAGGATGTTTCATATAACCTGTTCCGGATGGATTTCAGAAAATATTTTCCCCTTTGGGAGAAGTTTACACTGAAGTTCAGATTTACCGGCAGGCATACTTCGGGGCATACAGTTCCCTCTTATGATCTTTCTTTCCTGGGATTCAGTGAGATTGTCAGAGGCCATAAGGATGATGACAGGGAGGGAAATAATTATCTGCTGACCTCACTGGAGGCGGTGTATCCAATTGTGAGTGAATGGAATTTCAGCATCGATCTGCCCCTGCTTCCCAAAAGGCTGACATCGACCAGAATCGGGATATTTTTTTCAGCCTTTGGCGATACGGGAACAACATTTTATAATAACGAAAAATTGAGTTATAATAATTTTGATTCGGGATGGGGATTCGGGCTTACATTTTTATTCCTGCCCTATAACGCGTTCAGAATCGAATATTCTTTTAATGAAATCAGAGAAGGAGAGTGGCTGATTGGATCAGGTTTTTCTTTCTGACAGTGAATTATATTTTACCCCGGAGGCTGAGGGAAATAATCCCTTCAACATCACCGGTGATGAAGCTCTGCACATTATAAGGGTAATGAGGCATAATATCGGGGATATATTCCATGTAACAAATGGGAAAGGTTCAATATTCCGCTCGGAAGTTGTTTTACTTTCCAAAAGGGAGCTCGTCGCGAAACCATTGGAGGAATACCGTTATGAAAACCTATTACGAAATTTTATATTTTGCATTCCCCGTCTGAAAGTAGCAGATCGTTTTGAATTTGCCATCGAAAAGGCGGTCGAGCTCGGTATTACACGAATTATTGTTTTTGACGCGCAAAGAAGCCTCGCGAAAGGGGATAAAAGAGAACGCTGGATGAAGATTGCCACAGCCGCGATGAAGCAGTCGCTGAGAAGTTTTCTCCCGGATGTGGGTTATGAAAAATCAATTAGAGGCATTGCCGAAAAGGAAGGCAGACTCATCATTTTCGATCAGAAAGGTGAAAAAAAATTTACAGAGTTCCTGAGCGCATCAAAATCTGCCGATAATGATATTTACTGCATATTCGGCCCGGAAGGGGGACTGGCAGATGATGAGCTGAATATTCTAAATGAAAAAGATCCAGTTATTCTTAAAATGGCTGAAAACAGGCTGCGCGCCGAAACAGCGGTTATTACGGCGGCGGCGATGGTTAATTCTGCTATGCAAAATTTGTAGAGACAAGGCATGCCTTGTCTCTACGGGCTTTCCTCAATAGAATAGCTCTGAAGGAGGATTCCTGCAAGAATTCAGGTTACTCCAATCCCGGTATTAGCACAGTTTTTTACCATATCCGTAATACCGTTTTCGAAGCGTTCAATATAGCCGGCATAAAAAAGTGGTTCTGCTATATGAGGGTTGGCCGGAAAAGATTCATGGTCTTTTTTCAGATCGGCCAGCGTTAATTGATGAGGGAGACGTCCGGGATTCTTAATTTCAACATGATTACGAAAAACCATTGCCTGTGCTGTATCTGGCTTACAACAGGTGTTTAATGAATTGGGGCGGTTTGTTAATCCTCTACAAGGATTTTTTAATGAATTTATTATCATTTACTACAATAATATAAATTGGGTCTTTGTAGAAGTCACATCATACGGACTCTTTAAATTATAAAACCTGTGCCTTCCGTGAGAACACCGACACTTTATAATCTTAGGTTTCCTAAAGATGAGTATCAAAATTCAATTGGTATTTCTGACTCCTATTAAATCGATTTTGCATTTTGCAATTTAATAAAAGTCACTTTTCAATTTGAGCGCTACAGTTAACTGTTCAAATAAACTTTGGCTATTTGTAAAAAGTTTTTTTATTCTCATGAAAGAGCGGTAGTTTGTTTTTTATCAGAAATTCGACTCGCTTATTTGTTAAATAAGCTTTATTGCTCGGATAAGAATTCATTCTCATGCAAATAAAAGCTTCCATTTTATGCTTTATCATCACTTTCTTATCAAGGAAGCTTTTCTTAGTGTAATTGATTGTCGTTTCCAGTTGAGAAATAGCTTTCTTAAAGTTTTCCTTTCTTCTTTTATTTTTTGTGCTTGTCGAATTCAATTTAAGTTCAAAAAAACACAATTCTTTGTCATCAAAAACTATTCCGTCACATCTCGATTTATCACTGGAATCAAACCAACAACCATCAACCGATAATAAATACAAATCTTTTTTAGCGGGGTTTAAAATTTTAAAAGTATTGGTGGAACTTGTAGTAAAACCGCACTTTTGATTAATGCCTAAATCATCAATGAAAGTTTCGTCATTTGAAGTTTTTTCAAAACAACTTTCTGATAGTTCACCAGCCATTACTGTTAAAAAATTTTTCTTTAAATTATCAGCCATCTATCAATGCGGAATGGATATTATATAATTCATTAAAATCGTCACTCAATTCTTCAGAAATATCATCAAGATAATTTTGGTCAATTAAACCGGTTTCATTATTCAAAATTGAATTACTGTATTGGCCATTCTGTTCATTAGATTCCTTCAGAGAATAAGCTGTTATATTATCTGAATCAAGTTGAATTTCGGATGATATTATCGCATCGATTTCTGATTTAGATTTCGGGAATTTTTTTCTTAACATTTTTGAATACAGGAGATTATTTAACACACTTAAAATATATGGACTGTGTGTTGTAATGATCATTGTTGATTCTGTAGTTTGTACAATCAAAGCCATTAACTCAATGATTAATTTTTGAGCCTTGGGATACAAATGAGCTTCCGGTTCTTCAAAAACTCTAAAAGCCTTTTTATTATCAACCAGAATTAAAAACAGGTCCTGTAATATTCTTATTGATTCTTGTTGACCAGATGAAGCGTTTTGCAAATGTACATATCGGTTCTTGTCTGTATCGAAAAATATTTTTTCACTATATGAATCATTAACATATTTTCCTTTAAGGATAGCATTGATAATGTTTAGAGCTGTTTCTATACTTTCCTTATTCATTCGTTCATTCAACATTTCTTTATATTCTACCAATCCTTCAAAATCACGATGCTTCCGAAACTTATCTTGTACTCCTTCGATTTCCTTTAGAAATTCTTTCATTAAATGTAAGTCTATCGAGTGTTCATCTGAATATTTATTGATTTTCACTTCACTCGATTTTTTTTCTAATTGAACGGAAATATCACCAAAAAACAGGAATTTAAATTGATTTGGATATGAAACAGTAATATTCCTTCCAGCAGGTACAAATAGTGCGGTCGATTCATCCTCGAAAAGTTTGTTTACTATTGAAACAAGGCGATTTATATGTTTTGCTTTTGTAGCTTCATTAGCCTTAATTTCATAAAAATCTTTCCCTTCATTTTCTTCTTTCAGAATAGTTAAAATATCCCGTAATTCTTTTCCTATTACTCCATAGAAATTTTCATCGAAATTGATCTTGATTGATGAGTCTTTCTCATTTTTCTTAATAAGTTCAATATATCTTCCAGTTGAATAGGAATAGTAATACCTGATCTTAAATGGAGGGAGATGTTTCACTGCTCCAAAAAACAAATAGAACTTTGTCTGAATTGTTCTGATAAAGGTTTTTCTGAAGTCTGTATCGGATTGGATATATTGATAAACATGAGCAAACAAGTCCTCTTTTAACGCTTTAAAGAAGTAAATTAGTTTACCAATCGTACTCTTTCCACTTGCTTGTTCTCCAATCAAGACGACAAAATGTTTTATCTCAATTTCTGCCTGTTCGATAGGACCAAAGTTTTTTATTTCAATTTTTTGCATATATGTTGTAATTTTTAATAAATTCAAATAATTATATAAATCAGGTTAATTTCTCTTTCATGCGAAGTTCATGTACGCAAACATTGGGTTCATTGAACAATTAGTTTTTTTTGAATTGTACTTTTTCAGTAACACTAAAAATAGTGAATCTGGTCAAATTGTTCTAACATAAAAGTCATTGATTAGAATTTCATTTTATAATAGGAAATATAAAAAGTATCACCTCGCAATTATTAACATATTGTTTCTTAAACACTATTTCTAATTGCAGAAAATACTTTTTGTTCTTTAGAATGTCAACTTAATAATTGAAAAACATACCCTGAAGAGTGCATCCATTTATAAAATCAAGCTCACCCTATACCAGTGTCACAAGCCTTTTAACCAGCCTTTCAAATTTATCCTGGACGAGGTCGGCGGTTTCCATTACTTCATGGTGGGAGAGTTTGTGATGTGAAATTCCCGCGGCGTGATTGGTAACGCATGAAATTGCCGTTACATCAATGCCAAGATAAGAGGCAAATACAGCTTCATGAACTGTGGACATTCCGACGGCGTCATTACCGAGTTTGGCGAGCATCTGTATTTCGGCTGGTGTTTCATAAGAAGGTCCGGTAACGTAACAGTAGACTCCTTCTCTTATCAGTATTCCCTCGGCCGAAGCGGCCTCTCTGACAAGCATATTAAGATGATGAGAGGGAAAATCGGTAAAACGGTTTTTTTGCTCGATGGAGGGAACGCCGAGCAGTTTTGCCAGTTCTTTTTTAATGAAGATTGAGTTCATTGAACTGTTAAGCATCAGGTCGCCGGTCATGAAGTGATGATTTATACCGCCGGCGGCATTGGTCAGGAGCATTTTTTTTGTCCCGAGGTGAGAGGCGGCAAGCACGGGCAGGAGGCATTCGGAAAGAGAATATCCCTCGTAATAATGTATTCTGCCTTTAAAGAGGAGGAGGTTTTTCCCTTCATACCGGGCGAAATAAATTTTGCCTGAATGTCCCTGAACGGTAGATTCGGGATAACCGGGAAGATTGGCTGTGTTAATTGATTTAATTACTTCAACGCTATCGGCAAAATTGCCAAGTCCGCTTCCAAGCACAATGGAAAAATGAGGCTCAAAAGGAGCCTCATTTTTTAAAACGTCGAGTAAATCTTTGTATTTTGCTTTTAAGTCAGTTTTCAAAAGAGTATTCCTGCTAAAGTTGCTGTCATTAATGTTGCGAGAGTTCCTCCTATAACCGCTTTGATTCCGAGAGCGGCAAAATCGGGTCTGCGGTTGGGAGCGAGAGGAGAAAGTCCTCCGATCTGAATGGCGATTGAGCTGAAGTTGGCGAAACCGCAGAGGGCGAATGTGGCCATAACAATCGCTTTTTCACTTACCATTTCTTTCGCGGCTATAAGGTTGCTCATATCAAGGTAAGCGACAAATTCATTAAGAACCACCTTTGTTCCGATCAGGCTGCCGAAATCGAGCGCGTTTTCCCAGGGAACACCGATTCCCGCTGCGAGGAACTGAAGCACCATTCCAAAGATGAGCTGCATACTGAGCGGTTTTCCAAATTCGGCAAGAAGATATTCATTTATTCCGCCGACTGAACCAACAAGCTCAAGCAGATAATTGGCCATCGCTATCAGCGCGATAAACGCAAGCAGCATCGCTCCGACATTCAGCGCAAGTTTTAATCCTTCACTCGCGCCTGAAGCGGCTGCCTCAACAACATTGGAGGATGTTTTTTCCACATGAACTTTAACTTCACCTTTAGTTTCGGGAGTGCTTGTTTCGGGGAAGATCATTTTTGAAATTACAAGGGCGGCAGGAGCGGCCATAACACTCGCGCCGAGCAGGTGGGTGGCAAACATCAGCTGCGCTTCCTGAAGTGGAAGTCCCATAGAATCGGCGAAGGACTGGCTCAACATTTGGATATAAGCGGCCATTACTCCGCCGGCAATAGTTGCCATACCTCCGGTCATAATAGTCAGTATTTCACTTTTTGTCATTCCCTTAAGATAAGGTTTAATCATAAGGGGCGCTTCGGTCTGCCCGACAAAAATATTTGCGGTGCATGAAAGGCTTTCCGCTCCGCTGGTGCCGAGAAATTTAGCCATTACCCATGCCATAAATTTTACTATCATCTGCATAATTCCAAGATGATAAAGAACTGCCATGAGTGAGGCGAAGAAAATTATTGTCGGGAGCACCTGAAAAGCAAAAAAATGACCCATACTGCCTTCTGAACCGGGACTTAAAGCCAGAGGGCCAAAAATAAATTCAGCTCCTTCGGTCGTAAACTGTAAAACCACCACGAAAAACTGACTCACAAAACGGAATAAATCTTTGGGCCACCCTAACGGAGCGAACCACTGACCCATTACTTCACCTTTGAGGAAAAAGACAGCGAAGAGGAATTGAAGAATCAGGCCGTTTCTGACAAGTTTCCAGTTGATTTTTTTTCTGCTGTTCGAAAGAAAAAACGCTATTCCGAGAATAATAATAATTCCCGGTATACCTCTGAGAATTGACTCAATACTCATTTTGTTTCCTGTTCTGATTTGGGAATATAATGGTGTTTTCTGCAGCGGGCTTCATAACTTCCCGAAGCGCCTACAACTACTCTTTCGGTTGAATCGGTAAGCCTCTGTGTCCGGTCGGCCGGGTTGCCGCATACAACGCAGATAGCATGTGTTTTTGTTATATATTCAGCTACAGCGAGAAGCTGAGGTATAGGTTCGAAAGGAATTCCTTTATAGTCCATATCAAGTCCCGCGACAATTACTCTTTTGCCTTTATCCGCAAGCTCATTACATACATCAATCAGCTCCAGTCCGAAAAATTGCGCTTCATCAATTCCAATTACATGCGCGTCGCCTGCGTTCGCGAGAATTTCATCCGCGTTCGCGACCAAAACTGATGGAAGGGACTGTTCATTATGAGAGACAATTCTTGAGGATGAATATCTTGTGTCAATCTTTGGTTTAAATATTTTCACATTAAGTTTCGCTATTTCCGCTCTTCTGAGTCTTCTTATAAGTTCTTCTGTTTTACCGCTGAACATGCATCCTGCAACAACTTCAATCCAGCCGGTATCTGTGGGTATCGCCTGAGGGTTATATTCCAGCATATCGTATTATCCAGTAAATTTAATAAAAAAAGCAAAAATACAATATTATCCGCGATTAAACCAATAATTATTGATCTATATTATTTACTGTTCAGGAAATCTTTCTCAAAAGAAACCGGAAGCAGTTCAGACATTTTATATCGCTGAATATTTTCTTCGGGATCAACAAGAAGCACTTCCAGATCGAGGCCGCAAAGTTCTGCCAGAACCTGGCGGCAGGCTCCGCAGGGGGGGCAGAATCCTTTGGCGTCGCTTGCTATGGCAATTGCTTTAAATTTTCTTTCCCCTTCGAGAACAGCGTTAAAAACCGCGGTTCTTTCGGCACAAATAGTTAAGCCATAGGAGGAATTTTCAATATTCGCTCCCTGGTAAATTTTTCCATCCTCAGTAATAAGAGCCGCGCCGACATGAAATCCCGAATAAACCGGCAGCCCCTTTTTTTTCGCTTTTATAGCTGATTTAGCTAATAGTTTGTAGTCCATATTATCTCCAGACCGTTTTTTTTAGATTTCCGGAAATAAACCAGGCCGGGTTAAAAAATTCCCATAAATACTGGTAAAATAATAATTCATGGAGTTGCAGCTTGGAATCAAGCTTTTTCCTGAATAACAGATTAATAAGCAAGTCTGTTGAAATTTTCAACAATAAAATTATTCCCCACTCAACTGATAAATGAATTAATGGCAATATAATAACCAATAAATTACTGATATGATAGAGAGAAAGCAATATCATTTTAAGAGGGGAGTAATGAATTGATGTTGAAAGATGCCTTTGTTTTTGTCTGAATAACTTCCCAAAAGTGGTTTCACCCTCAGACCAGACAAAGGATGCATTATCAATAAAATATATCGGCTTAAAACCTTTATTAACGCTTTCCTTTAATACAAGGTCGTCATCGCCACTCAGGGTGACGGCTGTTTTTTGATACCCGCCAATCTTTTTGAGTAAGGTTTTCCGATAAGCCATGCTTCTTGCCGTACCTGAAACAGGCATACCAGCGTAAGCTGAGAGGAACATTAGAGCCTGGGTATGTAAATTATCAAAGAGAGCGAAACGGCCTGCAAATCCCCTGGTGTCCAAAAGAGGAGCTGCGCCGAATACCAGATCATACCCGGCGGAGAGATGATTCGAAATCATTCTCAGCCACTCTTTTTCGGGACGGCAATCGGCATCTGTCACGGCGATATTATCAAATTTTGCCTTACTGATGCCAAAATCGAGCGCTCCTTTTTTTCCCGCGAGTTTTTTTTCTCGCAGATTGTAGAAACTTATATGCTCATTAGATAAAGTTAATTCCTCAAGAAGATGACCGGTTTTATCGGTGGAATTATCATTGACTATAATTATTTCAAATTTTCCTTCAGGATAATTGAGTTTTAAAAGGGAGGCAATGAGGCCCTGAATATTTTTTTCTTCATTTTTTGCGGCAATGATAACGGAAATTTCCAGCGGCGGCGCCGGATTGATTTTTTCCCCGCGTAAAATAAATGATAACAGAATATAAATATTCGTTACCAGAATTACCGACGCGGCCCCAACGAAAATCCATTCCGTCAACCACACTTAAAATTCTTCCTCTAACAACCATTCTTCCGCCAGATCTTCACTGATATTTTCAATAAACCGTGATGGTTTTGAAATAGTGATTCCCTGCTGACGGTCGAAAATATTCATAGGATAACAAATATAAAGATTTCGTTTTGCCCTGGTTGAAGCCACATACATCAGACGTCTTTCCTCCTCAATGGCGTCGGTATCTTCAAATGACTGGCTTGAAGGGAAAAATCCTTCCAGCGCGTGAATAATAAATACAGAATGCCATTCAAGTCCCTTTGCCGAATGAATCGTTGAAAGAGTAAGATATTCTTTATCTTTTTCTGTTGAATCAACACTGCCGACACTGTCTGTCGGGGGCTCCAGGGCTAAATCTGTTAAGAAGCTGTTCAGACTTTTGTAGTTTTCAGCGATATTAAGAAAAATATCAAGGTCTTTTTTCCTTTTGTTAAAATCGTCATATTTTTCCCGGAACAGGGGATCATAATAGGTATACACGATTTCTGCCAGCTCAGCAGGGGGTTTCTTTGAGTTTTGTATTTTTTTAAGAAGTTTAAACAGGGAATAAACCTTTGATGTCAGCCTGTCATTTTTAATTTGCTTATCACCACTGTCAACCTGTATTTCACCGGAAGAAATTTTATCCATAATCTGCTGCGCTTTTTTGGGTCCTATTCCTTCGTGCAAAAGGAGCGCCCTGTACCAGCTTATCATATCGGAAGGATTGGATGAAATACGCAAAAAAGAGATAAGGTCTTTAACATGAGCTGTATCCATAAATTTCATTCCACCAAACTTGAGATAGGGGATATTTGCTTTATTCAGCTCAATTTCCAGGTCGAAACTGAAATATGATGATCTGAAGAGAACAGCTATATCGTTTAATTCCACACCTTCTTCACGTAATTCAAGTATTCTGTCGGCGATAAAGCGGGACTGCATATTTTCATTCGTTGCCGAAATAATGACCGGCATATCGCCGTTTCTGTTACGTGTATAAAGAACCTTAGGATATTTCTCAATCGCAGCGTCAATTATATTATTGGTGAAATTAAGAATTTCCTCGGTGCTTCTGTAATTTTCCTCAAGTTTTATTATCCGGGTATCATCAAAAAGATTTGGGAAATCCATTATATTCTTAAAATTAGCTCCTCTGAAAGAATAGATAGACTGCGAATCATCACCAACAACCATAATATTATTATTCGTTCTTGTCAGCCCTTTTACAATCTCAGCCTGCAGTTTATTTGTATCCTGGTATTCATCAACCATTACATATTGTATTTTTTCGAGGAATTCTGTCGCGGCGGCGCTTTGTGCGGTTAAAAAATCTCTCAGGTAAACAAGAAGATCATCATAGTCGAGCAGGCTGTTCTTTTTTTTATAATCATCATATACTTTGTCAATATGAATAAAATGCTCAAGAAATCGGGCGAAGTGGGGGTAGTCTTTTTCAAGGATATCATTTATATGTATCCCTGTATTTCTGCTCAGGCTGATGACATTAAATATTGTATTTTTTTTTGGGAATCTTCGTTTAATCTGATCAATATTCATCTGGCTGCGGATAAGATTAATTATATCCTGGCTGTCACTCTGATCGAGAATAGTAAACTGGGGATTAAGCCCTATAGTCCTTCCATATTTTCTAAGGGTAAGATTCGCGAAACTGTGGAATGTTCCTCCATTTATTCTGCTGCAGCGATTATCGAGAAGCATCGCGGCTCTTTCCATCATTTCTTTCGCGGCCTTTCGGGTAAACGTAAGAAGAAGAATTGCCGAGGGATCAGTTCCTATTTCCACAAGTCGGGCAACCCTGTAGACCAGTGTGCGGGTTTTGCCTGTGCCTGCTCCCGCGATAACGAGATAAGATCCATTTAAAGCGGTTGCCGCTTCAAACTGCGCCTCATTCAACTGGCTTTTGTAATTAATCGAAAAGCGGGTTTCATCAAAATCCTGTTGAGTGAAACCCGCCTTATTAATTCTTTTAATAATGTATTTTTTTGCCATTATCTTCTAAATTTTCCCGGCCTCTTAAGTATTTCAGCAGCGATTATTATATCTCTCATCGAATCAGGCTGCTGTAATTTTTTGCGCAGGGCCGTAATCCTTTTACTTTCACCCATCGCTCCGGGGCTATTATCGGGCAGCGGAATCAGCGTGTCAATATCATATACCTCTGCTTTTTTCTTCTCAATTTCTCTTTTGGCTCTTTCTAGCCTTTTTTCCGCAGTAATCTGTTCACTCGATTTCCTGAATTCTCTTTGCACCTGCCTTTGTTGAGGTTTGGGGGATTCAGCCCGGAATTCTTCCTCCGGATTCCAGGATTGGTTTCCTCTCACCTGTGCTCTTTCCTCCTTTTCTTCCTCTGGAATGGGCAGTTTTATACCAAGTATTTCCTCGAGAGTATCACGGTCCGATTTACGGGATTTATTTCCCGAAGGAACAGGCCTGGCCTCCTGCTCACGCTGCCTGGCCTGCTGTTCTTTCTTTTTTTTCTTTCCGAAGATACCATTTAGGAAGCTGATAATCAGAAAGATAACCAATATATATTCATAAAGATTATCCATCGGTTTCCTTATCTTTTTTGCCTTCCGGTTTTGCTATTGTCTGCCGCATATCGGTATCTGCCTGAATATTTCTCAGGTTATAATAATCCATAATACCAAGATTTCCTGTACGGAACGCTTCGGCAATAGCGCGTGGCACTTCCGATTCTGCTTCAACAACCTTCGCTTTCATTTCCTGCTCGAGGGCAACAGCGGCGGCTCTTCGTTCTTCAGCTTTCGCCCTTGCCACTTTAAGGTCGGCTTCAGCCTGATCTGTTTGCAGAATAGCGCCTATATTGGTGCCGACATCTACGTCAGCAATATCAATTGAAAGAATCTCAAAGGCTGTTCCTGAGTCCAGCCCTTTTGCTAGCACCACTTTTGATATACTATCGGGGTTCTCCAAAACTGCTTTATGAGTGTCACTGGAACCGATAGTTGAAACAATACCTTCTCCGACTCTCGCGAGGATTGTCTGCTCTGTAGCGCCGCCGACAAGTTTTTCTATGTTGGCACGCACGGTAATTCTGGCGATAGCCTTAAGCTGGATGCCATCTTTCGCGACTGCGGCCACCAGAGGTGTTTCAATAACCTTGGGAAGAACCGACATCTGCACCGCTTCAAGCACATTTCTTCCCGCGAGATCAATCGCGGAAGCTCTCTCAAAATTAAGGTCGAGATTGGCTTTATTTGCTGAAATTAACGCGGTGATAACTTTCGAAACGTTACCGCCCGCCAGATAATGCGCTTCCAGATCACTGGCCGAAATTTTCAGCCCCGCTTTTGTAGCGGTGATCATATTGCGGACTATCACAAAAGGAGAGACTTTTCTCAATCTCATTCCTACAAGGTCTTTGAATATTTTTACTTGTACACCGGAAAAATAAGCAGTGATAAACAGTCCGACAGGAATCAGATAAAGAAAAAGAATAAGTAAAATAATGATCCCTGCTATCGCAAAAAAACCAAGTCCGGTTAATGCTTCCATTAAATGCCTCCATTATATTCAGTAATCAAATTAACTGGATACAAATTAAATATTTTCCAACATATTTACAATTATTAAAAAAATGAGGCGCAAAGTGAACTAATATTAAAAAAAAACGATAATATTATATAAAATCAAACTGCTTTATGATGCAGGAGGGAAATGTTTTGTTACTCAAAAGTGTATATTTACAATTATGAAACAAAATTATTTCCCGTGGTGTTAAAGAAAGAAACATAAAGGAAAAGATTAAAATGGATGGAAATTTTTCGGAAAGAGTACAGGAAGTTATCAGGTTAAGCAGAGAAGAAGCTTTACGACTTGGACACGATTACATAGGAACAGAACATTTGCTCCTGGGAATTATCAGGGAGGGGCAGGGTGTTGCTGTAAAAATTCTTAAAAATCTCGATGTCGATCTCGCCAAGTTAAAAAAGGCGGTCGAAAATAGTGTGCGGACTTCAGGCGGCACACTAACCATAGGTAATATTCCTTTGACAAAACAGGCTGAAAAAGTATTAAAGATTACTCAGATAGAATCTAAAATTTATAAATCTGATTTTATTGGAACAGAGCATATATTGTTATCTCTTTTAAGGGATGAAGATAATATAGCGACTCAGATTCTACAGCAATTTAATATTTCATATGAAAATGTCAGATCGGAACTTAATAATATTTTAAGCAGCAAAAACCCGGATAAACCTCCCTTTACTCCACCGGCAGCCAAAAAAGTTGAAAAAACAAAAACCCCTGTTCTGGATAATTTCGGGCGTGATCTTACAAAATTAGCCCAGGATGATAAACTTGATCCGGTAGTAGGCAGGGAAAAGGAAATAGAGCGTGTCGCGCAGGTTCTGAGCCGCAGGAAAAAAAATAATCCTGTTCTGATAGGTGAACCGGGTGTGGGCAAAACAGCCATAGCTGAAGGACTGGCGTTAAGAATCATAAACAGGAAAGTGCCCAGGATTCTGCAGAATAAACGTGTTGTCACTTTAGACCTTGCCGGATTGGTAGCGGGAACAAAATACAGGGGCCAGTTTGAAGAAAGAATGAAAGCTTTAATGAATGAGCTTGAGAAAGCGGATGATGTTATTTTATTCATCGATGAACTTCATACTATTGTCGGAGCGGGAGGAGCATCAGGTTCGCTGGATGCTTCAAATATGTTCAAACCGGCTCTCGCCAGGGGCGATATTCAGTGTATAGGAGCTACAACTCTTGATGAATACAGAAAACATATCGAAACCGACGGCGCTCTCGACAGGAGATTCCAGAAAGTAATGGTTGAACCTCCCACAGTTGAGGAAACTATTGAGATACTTGAATATATCAAATTCAAATATGAAGAACATCATCACGTACAGTATTCATCAGACGCGGTGAAATCGGCTGTAAAATTAAGTGATCGGTATATAACAGATCGCCATCTTCCTGATAAAGCGATTGATGTGCTTGATGAGGCGGGCTCAAGGGTTCACATGGGCAACTTTACGGTTTCAGAAGATATCCTGAGGCTCGAAGAGGAAATTGAAAAAATTAAACAGATGAAAATAAAGGTGGTTAAACTTCAGGATTATGAGGAAGCTGCCAGGCTGCGCGACCGTGAGAGACAACTTCAAACCGATCTGGAACACGCAAAACAGGAATGGGAAGAAGAAACAAAACATATCGTTTATGATGTATCGGATGACGATATCGGCACAGTTGTTTCAATGATGACAGGTATACCGGTTACACGGGTTGTCCAGGCTGAATCAGATAAACTGATGAAAATGGAAGAAAAACTTAAAGGAAGAATAATTGGCCAGGATGAAGCTGTTCTGAAACTTGCCAAAGCTATCCGACGCAGCAGAGCCGGATTAAAGAATCCGAATAAACCTATCGGAAGTTTTATATTTCTCGGGCCTACAGGAGTGGGCAAAACAGAACTCGCTAAAGCTCTCGCTTCCTATCTTTTTGATTCGGAAGATGCTCTGATAAGAATAGATATGAGTGAGTATATGGAGAAATATTCAGCCTCCCGGCTCGTCGGAGCGCCTCCCGGTTATGTTGGTTATGAAGAAGGTGGCCAGCTCACAGAGAAGGTAAGAAGGAAACCATATTCTGTTGTTCTCTTTGATGAAATTGAAAAGGCTCACCCTGATGTATTTAACATTCTGCTCCAGGTGCTGGATGATGGTCTTCTGACCGACAGCCTTGGCCGAAGGATCGACTTCAAAAACACCATTATTATTATGACCTCCAATGTTGGCACCAAAGATATCAAGGAAACAGGCGGATTCGGATTTTCAGGCATGGATAGTGAGTCAAAATATGATAATCTGAAAAACACCGTTGAAGACGCCATGCGCAGGTTATTTAATCCTGAGTTTATTAACCGTGTTGATGAAACGATTGTATTCAGGAATCTTCAGAAGTCCGATATTAAAAAAATCATCAAAATTGAGCTTAAAGAACTGGTTAAAAATATGGAAGAAAAACAGATGGTTCTTGAGCTTGATGATGAAGCGGAAAATTTCCTGACTGATAAAGGATATGATCCGAAATTTGGAGCAAGACCTCTCGCGAGAGCAATACAAAAATATGTTGAAGATCCTCTCGCTGAAGAACTGCTTTTAAACCATTTTAAGGATGGGGAAAAAATTATTGTCCGGCATAAGGAAAATACTGAGGAATTGTACTTTGTTACTACTGATGAAGCGATAGAAAAAACAAAGGAAGATTCATCGGACCAGGAAAAACCGGAAGATAAAACAATCGAAAAGATTGACTGAAAGGAAAAAGTTGTGTTGTATACACAAGATCAGATTTCAAAGGCGATTGCCGCAATGTCCGGGTGGTCGGCAACAGAAGATGAAATTATTAAAAATTTCACTCTGAAAAGCTTTAGCGATGCTTTGGCATTTGTTGTTAAAACAGGTGTTGAAGCTGAAAAAGCTGATCATCATCCTGAGATACGTTTGCACTCCTGGAACCAGGTGGAGATTAAACTCTCCACTCACAGCGCCGGAGGAATTACAGAAAAGGATATTGAGCTTGCCTCGAAAATTGAAGAACTATAAGAAAAGCCCCTTTAACGGGGCTTTTTTTTTGTTAAGCTAAAAGCGGCGCCCGGAGGGAGGAAGCGCAAAAATGCCGCTTTGCCGAGATAGTTTAGAATGATCGAAAAAGAATGGTATTGATGTTTTTGTCTCTCCATTTTTCAAATTGCCGGAGAATCTGAAAATTCTTATAATTCTTTATTTCAGGCTATCCGGTTTATGACTATTCCATAAACAGTCAGATTCTACGCAAAATAACAAGGCTTTTCATGAACACAGCCGGCGGTTGAGCACAGGAGGAAACCTGCGGCGGGGCTTCGACTCCGCTCAGCCACCGGATGGCCGCATTTGTTTCGGGTTTAGCCAGTTAAATCCATAAGGGATTAATTTTTAAGCAAAAGGAAAAGATTGATATAATGAAGGGAATTCCGTTATCCCGGTCGGGCAACTCTCCTTTTGAGAAATCTTCCGGGTTTTCAGGGACAGGATGAGAGAAAGTCTAAATTATTCAAGTGAAATTTTCAGATAATAACTTTCATGTATCCCGCAAAAAACAGGCGTGCAAAGCTCTATGTCACATTACAAAATAACTTTATTGAAATTAAACAGATTATTATTTATATTAAAACCGAAGTCCGGCTTTCGGGTAAACAGAGGTAAATAAAGTTTCTTCCGGAGGCAGAGGAAAAACAGGTATCAGCCGATACTCTTCTGTAATCACAGAATAAATAGATGGAGCCGTTGATTCTGATATATGAGAGAGATAAAAAAACTACTTCTTGTTGATGACGACCCGAATGATGTGGAATTGACAATAGCCGCATTAACGGATAATAATATCGTTAATGATATTTTAGTGGCGCGTGACGGCGCTGAGGCTCTTGATTATTTAGAAAAGAGAAACAAGTATGAAAATAATAAAGACCCTCTCCCTGTTGTGGTTCTACTTGACCTCAAAATGCCAAAAATAGATGGTATTGAAGTGCTTGAATTTATGAAATCGGATAAAAAGTTCAAAACAATACCGGTTGTTATTCTTTCTTCCTCCAGGGAATCAAAAGACTTAAAAAGATGTTATGAACTTGGCGTGAACGCTTATGTGGTTAAACCGGTAAAGTTTGAAAACTTTATTGAGTCGGTCAAAAATATTGGTATATTCTGGGTTATGATAAATGAACCGGGAGTTGAACAAGGTAACGGGGCAGAATGACGAATAATGTTTATCATATATTATATCTTGAAGATAATGCCTTCGACGCCGAGCTTGTGGCAGGAAAGCTTGAGAATGCCGGCGCTGAATATCGGGTGATTGTCACTGACAGGGAAAAGGAATTCAAAAGGTTACTAAAAGAGGAGCGAATAGATCTGGTCCTTTCAGATCATTCATTGCCGAATTACAGCGGCGCGCGAGCTCTGGAGCATGTTAAAGAAAAATATCCCGAAATACCCTTCATCTTTATTTCAGGTGTTATGGGGGAAGAAGCTGCTGTTGAAAGCCTGTTAAAAGGAGCTTCAGATTATATTCTCAAAAATAATACGGTCCGCCTTGTTCCGGCGATTAAAAGAGCTCTCGATGAAGCCTCCAAAAAAAGAAGATTGAAACAGGCGGAAAAAAGGCTTAAATGGGAAACAGAGATAAATAAAGCGTTTTCGACCTTATCCCAGACGATTGTTATGCCGCAGTCGGACATAGGGGCAATTTCAAAAACAGCGATAGAAGTTTCCAGGACCAATGTTCTCTGTGAGTGTTTTTTTATTTATTTACCAGGCGCTGAACAAAACAGAGTAATTTTTAATACCGGCGAGGAAATTAAAATAAACAGTTTTGTTAAAAGTGAAGACCAAACTCATTCTGACAAAAAAGTGAATTGTTTAATAAAAGATACTCTTCAATTATCATCACCTGTCTATAAGGAAATTGATGAAGAGCAGGTCATTGTTTTTTGTGAACTGAAAAGATACAACGTGCAAAAAAATTATTTCCTTGTGCCGGCAATAATTGATAAAGAAATATCAGGTTATTTTATATTAGTTGATCTTGAGGAGAAACCTGATGATCAGATTACCCGGTTTTTATGCCGGATCGCTGAACTTTACGCTATAGGAATTAAAAGAAGAGAATCGGAACAGGCGCTTCGCGAAAGTGAAGCCACCCTTAAAAGTATTTTCAAAGCTGCTCCTATCGGGATAGGCATTGTCAGGGACCGCAGGTTTATGTATGTTAATGATTCGGTTGTGAGGGTTCTCGGTTATCCGAGGGAAGAGATGTATGGAAATTCATCCCGTATGATCTATGAAAGCGAAGCTGATTTTGAACGTATCGGGAAAATTAAATATGACGCGATGAGAAAAAGATCGCTTCACAGCCAGGAAACCAGGTTCGTGAAAAAAAATGGTGAAGTGATTGATGTGTTGTTGCGAACATGCGCAATGGATAAGAATGATCTCTCAAAAGGAACAATTTTTACTTTTGTTGATATTTCCGAAAGAAAAAAAGCTATCAAAGCTTTGGAAGAAAGTGAAGAACGTTTCAGGAGTTTATATGAAAATGCCACTCTGGGACTATACAGGATAACACTTGGCGGAACGATGCTGCTGGCAAATCCCGCGCTGGTTGAGATGATGGGTTATAATTCGTTTGGTGAATTCAGGAGAACAGATATTAAAACTAATATTTATCTTAATCCTCCGGACAGGCAAAAAATGCTTGAAGAGCTTAATCAATATGGCTCGGTCAGAGGATTTGAAACTAAATGGATTAAAAAGAATGGTCAGATAATTGATGTGCGAATAAGCGCCCGCGCGATAAAATATGAGAGAGATGAAATTGAATATATTGAAGGTGTTGTGGAAGATTTCTCTGAAAGAAAAAAAGCGGAAAATATGCTGGTTTCAGCAAAAGAACAGGCGGAAAAATCGGATCGGCTGAAAACGGAATTTCTCGCGCAAATGTCGCATGAAATCCGAACCCCTATTAATACTATTGTAAGTTTTACCAACCTGATAGAGGCGGACCTTTCAGATTTGCAAAACGGTGATCTTCATGATGCTTTTGGTATGATCGATTCAGCCAGCAAAAGAGTTATTAGAACAATAGACCTGATTCTTAATATGTCTGAGCTTCAGATTGGTTCATATGATTTCAGACCCAGGAGTTTGGATTTACTGACCGATGTTATACAACATGTATACAATGATTATATATATGCCGCGAATGACAGAGGTCTCAAACTTACGATTCTGAATCAGGCGGAAAAAAGCAAAATAATTGCTGATGAGTACAGTGTTATTCAAATATTTACAAATCTTATTGATAACGCTATTAAATATACTCCGGCAGGGGAAATTAAACTCATTCTTGAAGAAGATGATGATAATATGCTCGCCGTAACAGTTGAAGATACGGGAATAGGAATTTCAGAAGAATATCTTCCTCATATCTTCGATTCATTTACTCAGGAAGAACATGGTTATACACGACAATTTGAGGGAAACGGCCTCGGGCTTAGTCTGGTTAAAAAGTATTGCGAAATGAATAAAGCTGAAATAAACATTCAGAGCCAAAAGGGAAAAGGTACCGGAGTAAAAGTCACTTTCCCCTCGGCGTAAGACCATTAGTCATATCCACCTGACGATCGAATGTTATTTAATTAGTGTTAACACATACCATAGTTACTTCCATCATTAAGGTTTTCCTATTGATAGAGGGACGGAAAACCCGGGTTCCTTCCTGATAATTCAGGGCTGTTAAATTCTTTTTTTTTTGATATGATAAACCGTTTCTGGTTTATTCTTTATGCCTGAATTTGCTTAATAAATGACTTTATTCTTTAATGCTTTATAATTGTTAAACATAACCATATGTTTTTTTCTGAAAATTATTTGTTTTCGGAGAAAAGATATAAACTTTTAAAATGATTTTTCGAAAATCAGTTTGTATGCCATTAAAAAAACAAGGATAAATATGAGAATAGTATTACTATGTCTGCTCGCCGGCAGTCTTTTTGCCCAGCAGCAGGTGGATGTAAAAGGGATTAATCTATTCGGCTGGGGGCAGATAGAATATGAACAACCGGATAATACCAGTGGAAAAGATGGAAACTTTATTGTGAAAAAACTCCGTCCGGGGATTAAGGGAAACCTGGTGGAAAATCTGGATTATGCTTTTCTTTATGAACTTGCCGGAACAAGCCCCAAGTTATTGCAGGCATGGGTTGATTACAGGATATCCAATTATCTGAATTTCCGTCTTGGTCAGTATAAATACCCGTTTGGTATTGAAAGTTATATCACCGGCACCAAGTGGAAATTTATCAGACCTTCAGGTATTACGAGCGCGGTCGCATCTAAGCTTGGTCAGGCAGGGGGTTCCCTGAGAGATATTGGTCTGCAGGCATCGGGACAGGCGGGCGTTAATGATGACTTTAATCTTGAATACAAGGTGATGGTGTTTAACGGGAACGGGATAAACAGCAGCGATATGAACAAATCAAAAGATGTTGCCGGTTCTGTTTCTTTTTCATTATTTAAAAAGTTTAAACTTGGCGCCTCTGTTTATAAAGGGGTTTTTACAGCCAATGATATTGATTATAATGAGACCGCGCTGGATTTTAACCTGACATTTAAATCTCAATTTATGAATAGGGATTTCCATATACAGGGGGAATATATTACTTCGGAATATGACAATGCCGGAGGAACTACAAAATATAACGGGTATTATCTGTTCTACACCCAATATCTGATTGCGAAAAAACTGGAAGCGGGAATAAAATATGACTGGATAGAAAATGAGACTGTAACCGGAACTACAGATAAAGGTATGGTTACTTTGGCATTATGCTATTATATCAAAGGCTTGCAGAAAGTCAGCCTGAATTATTTGCATGACGGACAAGATAACTCCAGGAACACTCTGATATTTCAATTCCAGATAGCATTTAAATAAGGACCATGCTTATGAATAAAAACAGTTTATCAAGTTAAGAGCTGATAACTAACAGTCTTTATATCAAGTTTTGTAATACCCTCCACAATTATCGGTTATATGGTTTATTCGGTGAGTGAACAAAACTTTGAAAGAAATATTGACCAATAATTGAAGCAGCTACAGCCGAAATAGCAAATCAGAAAGAATTCCCGGCAAATAATGTGTCAAGAATCCTGGCCGCGATGGATAAATTTGCCTCAGGTGATCTTACCATTGAGCTCGAATATGATAATGATGACAGCGAAATCAGCAAGCATTGCAAAGGTATTAATTCTGCTGTGCATAACGTAAGAGTAATGATATTCTCAGTTTCCAACGCGATTGAGGAAACAGCGGGAGTTAGCAACCAGATTTCGGTAAGCTCACAGGAAATGGCAGCCGCGTCAAGAGAACAGAATGAGCAGGCGACCGAAGTTTGCCAGTTCTATTGAGGAAATGACCTCAACTATAGGCCGGAACGCGTTAAATGCCAAGAATGCGGCTATGTCCTCTTCTGATGCCAAAGGACAGGTTGAGATTGGCAGCATGAAGGTTGTCGAAAACAGAACCGGAATAGAGAAAATTTATTCCGCTACGGAGAGAACCGGAACAACAATTGTTTAACTTATCAACAAATCGAACCAGGTTGACCGGATTGCCAATGTGATCAATGAGATAGCGGATCAGACAAATCTTCTTGCTCTTAACGCCGCTATTGAAGCCGCGAAAGCAGGAGAGCAGGGAAGAGGTTTTGCGGTTTTTGCCGATGAGGTAAGAAAACTTTCTGAAAGAACCACCAGGGCAACAAAAGAAATCTCAGAGACTATTAAAACAATTCAGCTTGAAACCAGGGAGGCAGATACTTCAATGGTTGAGGTTATGGAAGCGGTTAGTAACGGTAAAAAAATTACTGAGGATGTTGATTACGCTTTAAATAATATCAAAACAGGAATCGAAAATGTTACTCTTGAGATTGACCAGGCTGTCACAGCAAGTGAACAGCAGTCATCCACATCGGAACTTATCGGTAAAAATGCTGAAATTATTTCGAACAGCTCTGTGGAATCGCTTGACGCTTCGCAGCACCTGGCAAATTCGGCTCTTGAGCTTAATAAGCTGACTCTGAATCTGAAGGAGCTGATTCAGACTTTCCATTTTAACGATTCTTCAAATGGACAGGTAAATTCTCCATATACAGATGAAAGCAGAATGTTGACTTAAATTCATTCGATCTCAGATATAATCCTTGTTGTCAGAATAGCCCGGCATTCAGTTTTGCCGGGCTTATTTATTTATTCCACTCTCTTTTTTGAAATTTATTTTGTTTTTCTGCCAATACTGTTTATTTTCTTCTGTTCTTAATATTATTCGGGGTGAAAATTATTTTATGAGAAGGATTAGTATTTTTACAATAATTTCTCTTCTGTGTATTTCCTCTTATATTTTCGCGCAAACTTTTTACAAACCTTTCCAAACAAATAATGATGAGTATTTTAAAGCGCTTATCATTTTCGCGCAGTTTGAGGATGATACAGCTTCAAACTACAGATGGCCGCCAGGTAAATTACCCCGGTGGGCGGAAAATTTCACTTCCGAAGAAACAGGGACGTTTTCACTTTCAGAATACTACAGGGTGATGTCATCGGGCCGGTTTAAGTTTATCGCCGATTATTACGATTCACTGGTTTTTATTCCCGGAAGGGAAAAGTTTCCGGGAAGAGGATATAGAAACGCAAATTTGGCGGTACTTAAAAAAGTTGATAAAAATATTGATTTCAGGGAGTACGATAATTGGTTTTATAACTCAGAGAATGGCTTGCATAAGTTCAACCGGGATAGCAGTGACTCTGTGGTTGATATGCTTATTATCATATACCGAAATATTTCAACCGCATGGTTCGGCAATTTTACCGCGATTGCTTCCATAGGATCTGACATCCTCACAGATGATGGAGTGAAAATTAAAGGAGGTTTCGGAATCAGTTCATCGGGAATAACGGTTCGTAAAGGATTTCAGAGTCCGGAACAGATGCTCAATTGCCTGGTTCATGAATACGGGCATTATATATATGGAGCGGGACACTCTGACTATGGAGGGGTTATGACGGGAGTTCCTTATCCGGGTGTATTTGCCACATTACGTTTAAATTCCTGGGAAAGGGAGAGGGCGGGCTATATAAATTTCCTCTCATTACCTGACGATGGAGGGGAGATTGAACTAATGGATTATGTTACCAGCGGAGACGCGTTAAAGATTCCTGTTGCCGGTGATAACATTTATTATGTGCTTGAGAATCACCAGTTCGTTTCACCATTTGAGGATTTCAATAAAAAAGCGCTGCCAAACAACCGAAATTCCGGTGGAAAAGGTTTATACATTTACCTTTTTAGTTCTGCCGAGAGGTATCCATATAAGGCGGCGCTTAAATCAGCGGGGGGAGGCTGGGACTGGGGTATTACCGATACCGTCAAAAACAGTCCGCTATGTGGTTGTGATGTTCCTCTTCTTGGTAAAATAAAAATAAATAGTATAAGCGGCCTTGGGGAATCGGCGGCTTCGGCAAGATTCAAAGGCAATATATGGCCGAACTGGTATGTCGCTGATAAAAAAAGTGGCGAACCTCTTCTCACTGAAGTTTGTATGGGAAGTTTGTTTGACGCGTTCGCTCCCGGTTATAATGAGATATTTTCTCCATGGAGCAATCCTTCATCGGTTGTGCCGGGATATGAAAATGTGAGTATTACTGTGCAAATTATAGAAATGTCCGGCGGAAAAATTAAATTAAAGGTTTTCAGGAATGAAGAATCAGCGGTGAAACTCCCCCCCTCAAAACCTCATATTTCAGGTTTTAAGAGGGAGGAAAAAGAAAACGCGCTTTTCTGGCACAGTAATAATGAACCTGACATAAAGGAATATTTTATTTACCGGTCAGAACATGAAAGTTATAACCTGGTATTATTCGGAAAAACGGGGCATATTAAAGAATCTGGGACGCAGAAATTTTCCGGCGATTTCATTCCCGGTTTTTATTATTCCGTGCGGGCTGTGGATGAAGATGGATTAAAGTCGGTTTTGTCTGAATCTGTTTATTTCAAATAAATCGGCGCCGGGGGTTCCATAATAATTACGAATTAAGAATTAAGAATTTTATGGCTCCTGAACCCAGGGAGAAAATATAATTACATAAGCTGGTCAGGCCGGAACCAAAAGGAATAATTATAATCATAGACTGACGGAGTCAGAAGCAAGAAGTTATTTAATTGATAATGGATAATTGACAATTGATAATTAAATGATGACCTGGTATTTTATTTTATTAAAACATCCCTGACCATCATTCTAATCCTGGCAACCCTGTTTTTACTGGGTCCATCAGCGAAATCCGCGGGATATAATGTCCCGGTTAAAAAAGGGAATAAGGTTTAAAATTTGAGGGCCTGCCATTACTATTAAGGTTAAAAAATTAAAGAATAAGGTTTTTTGGGGATTTTCAAAGAGAAATTCACGCACCAAAAGAAATCGTCATTATACGAAAAATTTTTGAGCTCATGGAATATTTATAATTTGTCTTTTAAGTTGTTCATTGTACATTATTAATTGTTAATTGAATTTTTGCCATTTTGCGTAGAGTTTAACTCCTTACGGGGCAATCTTATATAACAAATAATATTATTTATCCTGTCAGGGACAGCATATTGGTAAAAAATATGGAAACAAAATATACAGTGTGCCGTCAGATGCACCATATTTATTCACGGGAGTACAATTAAACTTGCTGGGGGAGAAAATGATATTTTGCTCAAAATAAAAATAATAATATCGGTTCTCGCGTTAAGCTTGCTAAAGCAACCCTATTTTAATAACTTTAAAGTTATTTTTTTCACAACTAATCCGAAAAATTCCTATGAAGTATCCTTTTAAAGAAGTAGAAGAAAAGTGGCAGAAATACTGGGAAGAGAATAAAACTTTCTCAACAGACCTGGAAAAGAATGACAAAAATATTTATTGCCTTGTAATGTTTATTTATCCCTCGGGCGCGAAGCTGCATTGCGGACACTGGTATAACTATGGCCCGACCGATTCATGGGCGCGTTATAAGAAGCTGCGGGGTTATAATGTATTCGAACCGATAGGTTATGACGCTTTTGGCCTTCCCGCTGAGAACTACGCCATAAAAACCGGCATTCATCCTTATGACAGCACTATGACCAATATTGAAGATATCCGCGGACAGCTTAAGCAGATGGGATGTATGTATGACTGGAATTCGGAATTAAAAACCTGCGAACCTGAATATTACAAATGGAACCAGTGGATGTTTCTCCAGATGTATAAGAAAGGGCTGGCATACAGAAAAAAAGCCCCTGTAAACTGGGACCCGGTCGATCAGACTGTGCTGGCAAATGAACAGGTTCTCCCGGATGGCACGGCGGAACGTTCCGGAGCTAAAGTTGAGAAAAGGATGCTTTCACAATGGTTCCTTAAAATAACTGATTATGCTGATGAATTGCTCGATGGCCTTGAAAAAATTGACTGGCCCGAAAAAACAAAATCTATGCAGCAAAACTGGATTGGAAGAAGTTACGGTTCCGAAGTGGTTTTTGATATTGAAGGTTCGAATGAAAAACTGCCGGTATTTACTACCAGACCTGATACACTTTTCGGGGTTACCTATGTTGTGATAGCTCCCGAAAAGAGCCTGGTGCAGGATATTACCACTGAAGAAAATATAGGGAAGGTAAAAGAATATATCGAGCAGAGTAAAGCTCTTTCTGAAATTGAACGTACATCGGCTGTAAAAGAAAAAACCGGCGTGCCCACAGGAGCATACGCGATTAACCCGGTAAATGGTGAACGGGTGCCAATATGGATTGGTGATTATGTTCTTGAGAGTTACGGCACAGGTTATGTAATGGCGGTTCCGGCCCATGATGAAAGGGATTTTGAATTTGCGAAAAAATTCGGGCTACCGATACGTAAGGTTATTCTCGAACCGGGAACGGAAGAAGATAAAGAACTGGAAGAAGCTTACACAGCTTCCGGAACCATGATCAATTCCGGTGAATTTAACGGGCTTTCTTCAGATGACGGGAAGAAAAAAGTTACCGAATACCTTGAAAAAAGGGAAAAGGGATGTGAAAAGGTCAATTACCGTCTGCGGGACTGGTTGATATCGCGTCAGCGTTACTGGGGTACTCCAATCCCGATTGTGCATTGTGAAAAATGTGGCGAGGTTCCGGCGCCGGAAGAACAGCTTCCTGTAGAACTTCCTTACGATGTCGATTTTTCACTCGGCAGCGGATCACCGCTGGCAAGAAATGAAAAATTTGTGAATACAACTTGTCCTTCATGCGGCGCGCCGGCAAAAAGAGACGCCGATACTATGGATACCTTTGTTGATTCTTCATGGTATTACCTGCGTTATCTTAATCCCTCCTCAGATAAAATATTTGATACCGAACGGGCTAAAAACTGGAGTCCTGTCGATATGTATGTCGGAGGCGCTGAACATGCCACTATGCATCTGCTTTATGCCCGCTTCGTTCATAAATTCCTGCGGGATGAAGGCCTTGTTTCAACTGATGAACCCTTTCAGAAACTTCTTCACCAGGGGACTATAACGAACCAGGGAGCCAAAATGTCGAAATCAAGGGGTAATGTTGTCAATCCCGATCAGTTTACCGTAAAATATGGCGCTGACGCTTTCAGGATGTACCTTATGTTCATGGGACCTTATGAGCTTGGCGGCGACTGGAGTGACAAAGGGATTGTCGGCATCGATCGTTTTGTTAATAAGGTCTATACATTCGCGAAAGAACTGGAATGTGAAAAGCCTGTCGCTATTCCAGATAAATTTAATATAGCGGAATTAAATGAAGCGGAAAAAAATCTTTACAGAAAGGTGAATATCACCCTTGATAAATTTGATAATGAACTTGACAACTTCCGTTTTAATACCGCTTTGGCATTTCTGATGGAATTATCCAATGAAATGCAGAAAGATTTCGGAAATACAAGAGATGAACTTAAGTATTATGTTTTTGAGCGTTTCATTACAATGCTGGCTCCTCTTGCTCCACATCTGGCAGAGGAATGCCGGAGTCTTATCGGACAAAGTGAAACATTATTTGAAAATCCGGTATTTTATGAAGCGGATAAAAACGCGCTTACTGTCGATGAGGTTACAATTGTTGTGCAGGTAAATGGCAAGGTAAGGGCAAAGATGAATATGCCGGTTAATTCTGATGAAGAAGCTGTCAAAAAACAGGCTTATGAAGAACAGAAAGTAATCGCTCATACCGAAGGTAAAAAAATAATTAAAGAAATATATATCAAAAATAAAATTTTAAATATTGTCGCGAAGTAGAACTTATGTTCATAATTTCGTAAAGCAGCAGAAGATTTGAAAATATCATAAAGAGAGAAATATGCTTGACTTAAAATTCATCAGGGAAAATCCTGAAATTGTAAGAAAATCGGTTGAAAACAAAAATGAAAAAGGTAATGTTGATGAGATCCTTTCTCTTGATAAAGATAGACGTTCCCTTCTTCAGGAAGTTGAGGAATTAAAAGCGCGCCGCAACCAGGTGAGCAAAGAAATTCCGAAACTGAAAAAGGCGGGTGAGAATGCTGATGATCTGCTCGCGGAAATGAAAACAGTTTCTGACGACATTAAAAGGCTGGATGAAGAGGTGAGGCAGGTTAATGATAAACTCAGACTTCATCTTATCAGAATTCCCAACCTTCCCCATGAATCAGTTCCTGTTGGCAAATCGGCCGATGATAATGTGGAGACAAAAGTATGGTATCCTGATGATTTTAACGCCGAAAAAGATTTTACCCCGATGGACCATCTGCAGCTTGGCAAAAAATTAAATATACTCGATTTTGAGAGAGGGGCAAAAATCAGCGGCACAGGTTTTCCGGTTTACGTCGGGAAAGGAGCGACTCTCGAAAGAGCTTTGATTAATTATATGATTAATTTCCATATAGAAAAACATGGTTATACCGAAATTATGCCTCCGCTGCTTGTGAACAGGGATTCCATGTTCGGAACAGGGCAGATACCAAAACTTGAAGAAGATATGTATTTCATGGAAAAAGATGACCTTTTTGCCATACCGACCGCCGAAGTGCCTATTACGAATATGCACAGGGAGGAAATACTCAGTGAAGAGCAGCTGCCGGTAAAATATGCCGGTTACAGCCCCTGTTTCCGAAGGGAAGCCGGTTCGCACGGCAAGGAATCGAAAGGTTTTCTGAGAGTGCATCAGTTCAACAAAGTTGAAATGGTAAAAATGGTCAGGCCGGACAGTTCCTATGAAGAACTTGAGCTTCTTCTTAATGACGCGCTCGATATCCTTCATGAACTGAAAATTCCATATCGTGTTTTATTGCTTTGCACAGGCGACTTAAGTTTTGCCGCCGCGAAATGTTATGATATCGAAACCTGGTCGCCTGCCGAAAAGAAATGGCTTGAGGCCTCTTCATGCAGCAATTTTGAAGATTTCCAGGCGCGAAGGGCTAACATCAGATACCGCAGGGCTGAAGATAAAAAAACTGAGTTTGTTCATACCCTTAACGGTTCGGGACTCGCGACCAGCCGTCTGATGGTTTCTATCTTAGAAAACTATCAAACCCCTGAAGGGAAGGTGATTGTACCGAAACCGCTCCAGAAGTATACAGGTTTTGAAATAATAGGCTGATATTTTTTTATATACGAAACTATTTTGTATTTTTTAACGTATTAAAAAACGGGGAAAAGCTCAATATTGCCATTTTGCAAAAAATCAATATTGGGCTTTACTCTTTTTTTTATAAGCCTGGTGTTTTTTCTATAATAAGCAGATATCAAGTGTTATTTAATGAAATATCTTTTTGAATTAAAAAAATATTTTTACCGATACCGAAAAACCCTCTACCTGGGTATTCTCTTTATTCTTATAGCCAATTTTGCCCAGGTATCTATACCAATGTTGCTCAGGGAGAGTATTGACCAGATAAATATTAAAGAGAATTATTCACGGCTTTATTATTACGCGATGTTAATAGTCGGGGCGGCTTTACTCAGCGGGTTGTTCCGTTTTCTTATAAGACAGACAGTTATTGTTGTATCCCGAAAAATTGAGTATGATCTGAGACATGATTTCTGGGAACATATACAGAAACTTTCTCTTAATTTTTTTCAGAACAACAGCGCCGGTAATCTAATGGCTCACGCGACAAATGATATAAGCGCTGTGAGAATGTTTGCCGGTCCGGCTGTTATGTATTCTATCGACACTGTTACCAAATTTCTTATTGTTATTGTGATAATGACCGCTATTAGTCCGGCTCTTACTCTTTATACTCTTCTGCCTCTGCCTCTTCTTTCATGGTTTGTATATAAGCTCAGTAAGAAAATTCATAAGAAATTCACAAGAATTCAGGAGAAATTTTCAGATATTACCACAAAAGCCCAGGAAAGTTTTTCAGGAATCCGGGTAATTAAATCTTATATCAGGGAAGAGTCTGAGATAGAAGAGTTTCGAAAACTTGGGCAGGAATATCTTGAAAGAAATATGGATAAGGTGAAGATTCAGGCTCTTTTTCAGCCGATTCTTTATCTTATCTCAGGCCTGTCGATAATCATTGTTATTTCGGCGGGGGGATTTATGGTGATTGAAGGCTCTCTGACCCTCGGGGATATTTCCGCGTTCGTAATATACCTCGGCCTTTTAATCTGGCCGATGATCGCTTTCGGATGGGTTGTCAATATTATCCAGCAGGCGGACGCAAGTATGAAAAGAATAAAGAAACTGCTTGATAAGGAACCTTCCATAAAAGAAAGTTACCGCACCAGTTATCTTATAAACAATTTAAAAGGAAATCTGAAATTTGATAATGTAAGTTTCCAATACAGGAAAGATTTACCTCTGGCATTAAAGAATATCAATTTAGATATTAAAGCGGGGGAAACGGTTTCATTTATTGGCCATACAGGTTCGGGGAAATCTTCTCTCGTCAGCCTGATTCCCCGGCTTTACGATGTTACTTCAGGCACACTGCTGATTGACGGAAGGGATGTAAGGGAGATACCTCTTTCGGTATTAAGGAGAAATATCGGTTTTGTAACTCAGGAAACCTTCTTGTTTTCCGATAAACTTGAAAAGAATATTCTTTACGGGGGTGATAAATTTTCAGATGATCTGCTTTACATGGTTGCGGCTATTTCCAGAATCAATAAAGATGTCGATGGTTTTCCGCAAGGTTATGATACGATTCTTGGCGAACGGGGAATAACACTTTCCGGCGGTCAGAAACAGAGAACCTCTATAGCGCGGGCGCTGGCAATAAATCCGAAAGTTCTTATTCTCGACGATTCTTTTTCGGCGGTTGATACGGCTACCGAGGAGGAAATTTTAGGGAGATTAAAGGAATACAGAAAGGGATTAACAAATATTATAATAAGTCACAGGATATCAACCGTTAAAAACTCAGATAGAATTTATGTGGTGAATGAAGGAGAAATTGCTGAGGAGGGAACACATGATGAGCTTATTGAAGCGAACGGGCTTTATGCCGAACTGCATTATAAACAGCTACTTGAAGAAGAACTGAAAGGTATCAACTGATGGCAGAACACAAAGATGATGAAGTTCTGGGCAAAGCCTACGACTCGAAACTGATGAGAAGACTTCTCGGCTACGTCCGACCATATAAAAAATATGTCGTCTTAGCCATTTTACTGAATCTTATCGTCGCGGGACTCAGACCTTTAAGGCCTTATCTTACAAAAATCGCTATCGATGACAGCATTGCCAATAAAGATTATGAGGGATTGATACTTATTTCGGTTCTTCTGATTGGGTCGCTTATTATCCAGGGGGTTGTTCAGTACCTGTTAACTTACTTTACCCAGTTGATGGGTCAGAAAATTATCTATGATCTCAGGATAAAAATATTCAGCCATGTACAGAAACTGGCCCTGAAATATTTTGATAAAACTCCTATCGGACGGATTGTAACCAGGACCACAAATGATGTTGAGTCATTGAATGAGCTCTTTTCTTCAGGGATAGTTATGGTGTTCAGTGATATATTTATAATTATCTGGATACTGATGTTTATGTTCTTTATGGCCTGGGATCTCTCACTTGTAACACTTTCTGTGCTTCCGGTTCTGATATACGCCACATTTCTTTTCAGAAGGAAAGTAAGGGAGTCATACAGGGATGTAAGGTTTCATCTGGCGAGGCTGAATTCTTATATGCAGGAACACATATCAGGAATGAATATTATCCAGCTATTTAACAGGGAGAAAGAGGAAACTAAAAAATTCGGTTCAATAAATGAAGATCATAAAAACGCAAATATAAGGTCTGTTTTTTATTACGCGGTATTTTTTCCGGTTGTTGAATTATTGAGCTCAATTGCCATTGCGCTTATTATATGGTATGGAGGGGGAGAAGTTGTCAGCAGCACAATGACAATAGGAGTGTTATTCGCCTTTATTCAATATACCGAAATGTTTTTCAGACCTGTCAGGGACCTCTCGGAAAAATACAATATTCTTCAGACCGCGATGGCATCATCTGAAAGAATATTTAAATTATTGGATAATGATACATTTATCAAAAACCCCGAAACGCCGGTTAAACTTGAAAATGTAGAGGGAAAAATCGAATTTGAGAACGTTTGGTTTGCCTATAATAAAGATGAGTATATTCTGAAAGACCTCTCATTTTCCATTAATCCGGGGGAAACTGTCGCAATAGTGGGAGCTACAGGAGCCGGAAAGACAAGTATTATAAATATACTCACCCGGTTTTATGATATTCAGAAGGGGAAAATAAAGGTAGATGGAAAAAATATTACTGAGCTTGATAAACGTGAATTAAGGAAATATATAGCTGTTGTTTTGCAGGATGTATTCCTCTTTTCAGGTACCGTTGAGTCAAATATAAGTCTTGGCGATCCGGACATCACAATTGAACAGATGGAGGAAGCGGCAAAAACAGTCGGCGCCTGGAAGTTTATTAACAGCCTGCCCGATAAATATCAGGAAAAGGTAATGGAAAAGGGAGCGACTATAAGTGTTGGTCAGAAACAGCTCATTTCTTTCGCCCGGGCTTTGGCTCGTAACCCTGGAATTCTAATTCTTGATGAAGCGACTTCCAGTATCGATACCGAAACAGAAATTCTTATTCAGGGGGCAATCGAAAAATTGCTCAGGGGAAGAACCTCAATAGTAATTGCTCATCGTCTATCCACTATTCAGAACGCGGATAAAATAATTGTGATGCATAAAGGTGAAATAAGAGAGATGGGCACACATCAGCAATTGATCGCTGAAAGGGGCATTTACTTCAAGCTCTATCAGCTTCAATATAAAGAACAGGAGATAACAAAAACAGCTTAAAATAAGGAGAGAAATATATGCCCGGAACAAGTTTTATGACGCTTCCCCGCCACATCCTTGAAACTCAGAAGAGTTTCCCGCACGCGACCGGGGAATTATCCGCTCTGTTACATGAGTTGTCGCTGGCAGCAAAAGTAATTTCCCTTCAGGTAAATAAAGCCGGCCTGGTTGATATATTAGGATTCTCGGGTCATAATAATGTACATGGTGAGCAGGTTAAAAAGCTCGATATGTACGCGCATGACATGCTGATAAGAGCAATGGATCACGGGGGGCATTTATGTGTGATGGCTTCTGAAGAGGAGGAGGATATAATTCATATCCCAAAACATAAAACAATCGGCAAATACGCCCTGATATTTGACCCGCTGGACGGCTCGTCGAATATTGACGCCAATGTCAGTATAGGAACAATATTTTCTGTATACCGCAGAATCAGTCCCGACGGCACACCCGGCACCCTTGAGGATTGTCTTCAGCCCGGATTTAAACAGGTCGCTGCCGGGTATATTGTTTACGGTTCAAGTACAATTCTCGTCTATACAACCGGCGATAAAGTATATGGTTTTACCCTGGACCCCGCTTTCGGTGAATTTATTTTATCACATGATGATATCAAGCTGTCCAAAAAGGCGAAAATCTACAGCATCAATGAAGGTAATTATAAATATTGGCCTGAAGGGTTAAAAAAATATATAAAATATCTTCAGGATGCCGATAACAGGAGAGGAAAACCCTATACTTCGAGGTATATAGGTTCTATGGTCGCCGATATACACCGTAATATGCTTTACGGAGGAATATTTATGTATCCGGCAGATAAAAGAAGTCCTTATGGAAAATTGCGGCTTATGTATGAATGTAATCCGATGGCGATGATCATTGAAGCTGCCGGAGGACTTGCCACCGATGGCAGGAACAGGATCCTGGATATCACTCCCTCGAGTCTTCACCAGAGAACACCCATTTATATCGGTAACAGGGAAGAGGTGGAGATGGTCAATAAATTTATTGATGAATTTAAAATACTGGACGGATCAGAAAAATAATTTCCGGGACTTAATGTCTCAGAAGATTTATTGTCAGCGGTGAAAAAAAAGTGATTTTTTCCCGCTGATTTTATTTTTTCTTCCTGATATTCCAGGTGAAAATTTCAGAGTTGCTTAAGCCTTTCACTTATATCAGTGATCAACTTTTCCATTGATATATTTTCTATTTTAATTTTGGAAGTTCTTACCGCGATATCAGGCGTGTCTCCTTTGCCCTGGTATGTTTGTAAGAGACTATAGGCCAGCCTGTACCTGTCATTCTGTATCGGGATATTATCAATAAATGATTCCACCAGGTTGTAAATTTTTGATTCCGCGGAATCTTCGGGGGCTTTTTTTACTCCGGCAGTACTTAGTGTACCCATAATAAACCTTTTATTTTTAAGTTAACAAAGAAAATATGTATTTTTGCTTTCTCAATTTTAGGTATTGCCGCAATTGAATCAACAAAATATACGTAAAATATTATTAATCCGGTTCAGCTCACTCGGAGATATTTTGCTTACCACTCCGATGACCAGGATTTTGAAGAAGTTTCTCCCCGATTCGGAGATAGATATTCTGATTAAAGAACAATATTCAGATGTTTACAGGTTCAATCCACATATAAGTAATATCATCTTTTTTGATAAAACCAAAAGTGACACCATAACTTCTGACCTGGCAGATCGTGACTACGATATAATAATTGATCTCCAGAATAATTTCAGAAGCAGAAAAATAAGGCGGCGGCTTAAAAAAATGTTTTTCTTTTATGATAAGCCGGGTATTAAAAAGATGCTTCTTGTCCACTTAAAAATTAATTTGTTAAAGAATTATCTGCCGGTTGCTGAAAGATATATCAGCTCCTTTCCCGGAATGGAGCCTGATGGAGAAGGATGTGAAGTATTTTTACCCGAAGGAGAGGAAAAAGGAGAAGAAAGGACGGGTGAAAACATTATTGGCTTTTGTCCCGGATCAAGACATTTCACCAAAATGTGGCCCGAAGAGTACTTCATTGAATTAGGGGAAATGATAGCTGACGCGGGATATAAAATAAAATTGCTGGGGGGAAAGGATGACAGGGAAATCTGTGAAAGGTTAGCGGAAAATATCCCTGGCGCGGAAAATCTGTCGAATAATAATGAGCTTCTGAAAACAATAAAAGAGATGAAAAGCTGCAGGGCTGTTATATGCAATGATTCAGGCCTGATGCACGCGGCCTCCGCGGCGGACGTTGCCGTAATAGCCATATTTGGTTCAACTGTAAGAGAATTTGGCTTTCTGCCTTATAAAGTAAAAAATTTAATATTAGAGAATAATTCTTTATCTTGCAGGCCTTGTTCTCACATAGGACGGAAAAAATGCCCCCTGGGGCATTTTGAATGTATGCGATCAGTAACACCGGAAATAGCGTTCACTAATTTTGAAAAATTTGTCAGTTCTTTATGAGCAGTATCTGGTACTATTTATATAACTTTATGATTTTGCCGCTTCTTTTCGGCATTTTTCACATTGGGGCGATATTCAATGAAAAGATTAAGAATGGTATAAAAGACCGGAAAAAACTATTCGAAAATCTGATTATTGACCTCAATGGGATCGACCGTAAAAAAAAGATGGTCTGGTTTCATTCCTCATCCATGGGTGAATTTGAGCAGGCAAAACCGATCATAAAAGAGCTGAGAAAAAATGAGAAAATAAATATAATTATAACTTTTTTCTCACCATCGGGCTACAGGAATTCCAAAAACTTTCCCGACGCCGATATCATTTCTTATATTCCTTTCGATACTCCTTATCTTTCGAGAAGATTTCTGAAACTTGTTAAACCTGATCTCGCTATATTTATGCGTTATGAGCTGTGGCCTAACTTTATCTGGCAGCTTGGCAACTTTAATATTCCCATAATGGTTGTTGACGCCACTATGAGGAAGGATTCGCAGCGTAAATGGCTTGTGGCTCATCGTTTTCATAAAAACCTCTTTAAAAAATTAACGAGGGTTCTCACAGTATCCCATGATGATATGGTCAACTTCAAGGAATATAATATACCTGATGAAAGACTGCTTGCTGTGGGGGATACAAGGTTTGACCGGGTATGGCAAAAATCGCTTGTCGCCAGAGAAAGAAAATTATTCAGCGAGGGCACATTAGCCGATAAAAAGGTTTTTGTTGCCGGCAGTACGTGGGAGTCGGATGAAAATCTGATCATTCCGGCTTTTCTCAAACTTATGAAGTATGACCCTGAGACGGTGCTTATTCTTGTGCCTCATGAGCCGACTTTGATTCATCTGGAGAAAATCGAGAATAATTTTGTGGGCAAAACAAAAACTATCAGATTTTCTTTTATGAACAATTATGCGGGAGAAAGGGTAATAATTGTTGATTCAATAGGAATATTATCAACGCTTTATTATTACGCCGATCTTGCCTATGTTGGCGGAAGCTTCAAGCAGGGTGTTCACAATGTCCTTGAACCGGCTGTATATGGAATACCTGTTATATATGGCCCTAAAATACATAACAGCCAGGAGGCGCGGGTTCTGGCGGATATCGGAGCCGGCATAGTGGTAAAAAATAAAAAGGAACTCTATAAGACACTTCGCCGGATAACCTCGGATGATGAACTCAGGAAGTTGACCGGGGAAACCGGGGAGAAATATATAAACAGCAATACAGGCGCTACAGAAAAAATTCTGACCGAAATAGAAAAATTTATCTGATCATTTTGCGGGGAAAATAGTCATGGGCAAAATTGCAGGCAACGAAATTATTGAACGAATTATTCATTTCAGAAGGGATTTGCATAGAAATCCCGAACTCTCGTTTCAGGAAAAAAAGACAACTGAAAATATTGCGAGTGTTCTCGAGAACGAAGGACTGATTCTTAACTCTTTTTCAACTCTGGATACCGGCGGATATTGTGATATCGGAGATAAAGGTGAAATTATCTGTTTCCGGTCAGATATTGACGCTCTGCCAATAACCGAAAATGATTCCCATGAAATTAAATCATTAACGCCAGGCATTATGCACGCGTGTGGCCATGATTATCATACAGCCCTGGGGCTTGGATTGCTTCTTCACTTTAATAATTCAGGAAAACGGATGAATAAAAGGCTCCGGGTTATTTTTCAGCCCGGGGAGGAAGCGGCGCCGGGAGGAGCTGAATATGTTGACCGTGAAGATATATGGGATGATGTTAAATATGTTATTACCACTCATGTAAGTCCTGATGTTAAGGCAGGGAATTTTGTTGTCAATAAAGGAGCGGTTCAGTCATCATCAACACAGGTGAAAATAATTTTCCGGGGTAAGGGTGGTCACACTTCCCGGCCTGATGAAACAGAGGATTTAATACTTATCGCGGCTCACTTTATTACCCAGCTTAAAAGTTTTATTTCAGGTTTTGCTGATCCGCGAAAGACAATCGTTCTCGCATTCGGTACAATATCGGCGGGGGATACCCACAATATTATTCCCGATGAACTGCTGCTGAGGGGAACCCTGAGAACATTCGATAATGAACTGCTCACGAATATTCTGCCGGCGATAAGAAAGTTTGCCGAAAAATTTGCCCATTCATATGGACTTGAGATATCTGTCGAATATCCCACATCGTGCCCGGCGACAGTAAATAGTGAGATTCTTGTTAATAGTTATCTAAACTACATGGAAGCCGCGGGAAAGACCGATAAGGCATTTATTTCGGATATACCCTCAATGGGGGCTGATGATTTTGCCTTCTACAGCAGGCGTTTTCCGGCTCTTTACCTGATATCGGGAGGAGAGGGTAAAGGTAATCTTCACAGCAGCATACTGGAGCTGGATGAGGGACTTCTGCCGGAAACCTTTAATATGCTTACCGGTTTTATGGAAAAACTTTTGGATGAAAAATGAAAATTGTAATTACCGATTCAGGACTGGGAGGGCTGGGAATTACAGCAGGGATTTTTGAGAGGGGAACCTCGGGAAGGGATATCGGCCTCATTTTCGCGAATGCACAGCCCGCCCCGGAAAGAGGTTATAATAAAATGGATACCGCTGATGAAAAAAGGGAGGTATTTAATAAAGCGCTCGAAGGATTTTATTCCGGGTTTAAACCTGATCTGATTATTATTGCCTGCAATACATTATCGGTGCTGGCTGCCGATACAGAATTTTCGAAAAATAATAAATGCGTGCTATTAAATATTGTTGATTATGGCATAAAAAAATTAAGTGAAAACTACATTCCCGATAAAAAGAGGAAGATGGTATTACTGGGAACCGAAACAACAGTTTCTTCAGGCATGCATAAGAGTGAACTCGAGAAGCGGGGATGGAATTCCGAAAATATCATTCCTCTCGCCTGCAGCGGACTGGCTGGAGCGATAGAAAAAGATTTTGAAGGCGCGGATGTTCTGGAAAAAATTAACAGGGCCTTCACTTCGGCAAAGGACGCCGGAGCGGGAGACGCTGATGAAATTATTGTCTATATTGGTTGTACACATTACAGTTATGTGAAGAATCGAATTCATGAAAGGTTTTCCGATCTGCCGGCTGAGAAAATAAATATTTTTGATCCGGGGGAATATATTATTGAGGATATGGTCGGTGAAATTAATTCACGTTGTAATGAGGGGAAAAACAATCTTGAGATTTTTTCAAAGATAAATATTCCTGACGACGAGATAAATGGCATTTATAAACTGCTGGAAAATGATTTTCCTCTGACGGCTGCCAGGTTATTGGATTATAAAATCAGAAGCGATCTGTTCTGATTTTTCCTTTTTTCATAATCATAAACCGGCGGAGCCGGAATTGGATAGTCAGTTAATTGATAATTGACAATTGATAATTAAAAGATGACCGGGTTTTTATTTTATTAAAACATCCTGACCATCATTCTTATTCTGCTAACCATGTTTTTTCTGTGTCCATTAGTGAAATCCGCGGGAAATAATGCCCCGGTTAAAACGGCAATAATGTTCAAATTTTGAAGGGCTGCCATTGTTATTAAGGCTGGAAGATTAAAGAATAGGTTTTTTTGGGGGGTCTTTTAGAAAGAAATTCATGCCCCAAAAAAATCATCAATTTCAGAACTCCTGATCCCGGTAATAAAAAACAATAACTTACATGAATTCATTCGCAACATAAAATCGCGGGATAATTCGATAAGGAAACAACTTGGGCAGGTCTTTCCTTATCTTATCGAATAGTGTACTGAACCAATACATTGATATTGTTTTATTTTCAAAAATGATTGAATTTGAACGCCATTTTATGCATCTCCTACAGAGATGTTTTCCAGGTTGTCTATTATTATATTCTACAATAATTTCTGCCTCTACAAGGCAAATACAATAACAGAACCTTGTATAGGTTCCAATTATTGTAGAAAATTGTTAACACCATAAGACAAAATCCTTGTAGAGGATTCACAAACCACCCCGGATAATCAAACACCTTAAGACATCCTCAATAAACCCGGATCGATAGAATTTCAATTTTTTAATACATCATGTATGGCTAAGAAAAGACTTTGTCAAGTAATAAATGGATAACAATTTCATATGATATTTTCCAAAAACTTCCGCGATTTCATTTTGCGAGAGGTAAGGTGTTCTGAATTTACGAAAAATTTTTAAGCTCACGGAATATTTATCAATTGTCTTTTAAGTTGTTCATTGTACATTATTAATTGTTAATTGAAATTTTGCCATATTGCGTAAAATTTAACTGCTAAAGGAATAAACCGGCTAAGACGAAAGTAAAAGTATATCTATTAACTCAAGGTAAGTCTTCCCCCGTCACCGGATAAAAATACTTCGCGGCCACCCCGTTGCCGGGAGTTTCATAAGCGACAATACCTTTTGGGGGATGGATTTCGGGAAATAGAATATTTACACATAAAAAAAGCGGCGCCGGAGCGCCGCTCTAACAGACTTGGGTAAATTCTGTTTATGCTTTCTTTTCCTGGTTTTCTTCTTCCATGTCATCCTTTGTTTCTTTCGGATCATCAGTTTCGGTAATGACAGAGTCTTTCAGCATTTTTGTCAGCCCTTTGATGTCATCCCCCTGGAGTCCGATTTCTTTCAATAGTGCGTCTACGAGAGGCGCCTGACCTCTATAGCGAAGGGCGCTGTTGACAACCTGGTCTGCGAGATTAAGGCCTCCCGCGGCTCCTGCTGCCGATACCCCGGCTCCGCTTCCGCCACCATGTGTAAGACCATCGACCTGGATAATTTTGATATCATCAATTTTTTCCATCGGTTTCACACTCGCGGCAATAATTGCGCTGAGGTTTTCAACAATCGCGAGTTTAACTTTCATCTCTATCAGGTTGCCCGAAAGAATATTCTCGGCCATGTGAAGCGCTTTTTTACCCTCGGCTTCAACTTTATATCTTTCAGCGGCCGCGGCGGCTTTAAGTTTTTCAGCTTCAGCTTCACCACCAGCGATGATAGTGTGTTTTTGGGCTTCGGCTTCAGCGCGTATTCTTACCGCTTCGGCTCTGTCTGAAGATGCTTTTTTCTCAGCTTCAGCGGCTACAGTTATTGCGATAGCGTCCTTTTCAGCTTCTTGGGCGGCTTTGATGAGATCAATTTGTTTCTGACGAGAAGCGATCTCATTTTCTTTAACTGTTGTAACTTCCTCTTCAGCTTTGACCGCTTTGGCGCGCGCCTGTTCAGCTTCTGTCTGTGCCAATGATTGCTCTTTGGATTTTTCGGCAATGGCGATCTGACGACCCTGGTCGGCAAGTTTCACTGTTTTTTCCCTGTCGATATCAGCTTCTTCGACAGCCCTTGCTTTGAGAATGTCTTTCTCTTTAATCATTTTTTCTTTTTCAATTCTTCCTTCCTCAAGTTTCTGGTCGGTAAGGATTCTTGCAAGTTCCACTTTTTCGCGCGCCTGAATTTCAGCTTCTTCCGAAAGACGTTTTTTCTCGGCATTTTTGATGGCGGTTTCCGCTGATTCTTCCGCCTGTCTTACCTCGATTTCACGTTTCTGGGCAAGTTTGGCATATTCTTCTTCTCTCTGAATATTCAACCTTTCTCTTTCAGCTTCCAGGGTTTTCTGTTTAATTTTAACAGATGTATCCTGCTCAATATCGTTCCGCTGTTTTCTCCTGTTTTCAATCTCTTCAGTCAGTTTTGTCAAACCTTCGGCGTCGAACGCGTTATCAGGGTTGAAATATTCTTTATTCGTCTGATCAAGCGCTGTCAGTGAAGCCGATTCAAGTTCGAGACCATTTTTAAGAAGGTCTTCAGAAACGGCAGTCTGCACTTTCTGAACAAAATCGACACGTTTTTCATGCAATTCTTCCATGGCCATTTCGGCGGCGACAGCTCTTAGGGCGTCAACAAATTTTCCTTCAACCAGCTCTTTCAAAGATTTTGGGTCCAGGGTTCTTTTGCCGAGTGTCTGGGCGGCGTCGGCAATAGCTTCGATTGTCGGTTTGACCCTGACATAGAATTCGGCTGTTACATCCACGCGCATTCTGTCTTTGGTAATAAGAGCGAGTTCATCAGCTCTTCTTACCTCCAGACGAAGCGTATTCATATTCACTTTGATAATTTCATGAAATACCGGCAGAACAATAGCTCCGCCATTCATAATTACTTTCTGCCCTCTCCATCCTGTCCGGACGAAAGAAATTTCTTTTGATGCTCGATGATACAATTTTGCCACCATTGAAATAATAAAAACGACAGCGATGATGGCAATAACAATAATTAGAACTAATTGCGAACCGGGGTTCATTTTTTCCTCCGTTAATCTGTTAATTTACCGTTATAATCTTTAATAGCGTAAAATTTTGCTCCGCTTTGTTTAACAAGGAGCACTTTTGATCCCTGCGGAAACTCTTCGTCTTCATTATCCGGTTCAATCATTATGTAATGTGTCTGACCGAATTTATCCTTCAGCTTACCTTGCGCGGGGAGCGCTTTTTTGGCGGTGCCGAGAGTAACCTCGGCTATCTGGCCGATAAAAGTAGATGAGGATACGGCCGAAGTTTCATCCTGTGGCAGAATTTTAGCAAAGAAAGAACCTGAAACTCTGACAACCGGAAGTGTCAGGAAAAAAACAGGGATGATTGCCAAATACCAGGGGAGCATAAATGAAAGCAGTGAAAGGACCGCGGATTGTAAAATAAAACCGAGCAGTCCGAATACCGTAAGAAAAACAATAAGGAGAATAATCAGGGGGACTTCCCCGATTTTCAGCCATGCTCCAATGTTGGCCAATACGGAAGGCGGCTCCATATCATCAGGCATATCAAGATCAACATCCAGGTCGATATCCGGTATGAGTGAATCAAACAGGGTAGATAATCCCATTCCGAAGATATACCCTATTCCTTCAAACAGAGCCATGACAAGCATAAGTCCTATTGACACCGCAAAAGGTATGTTGTCGCCTGAGAATATGAAATCCATTATTTATCTCCCGATTTAGCTTTGATAGCCGCCAGTCTTTCGTGGATTCTGTTTTGACGTGTCAGATCTTCAAGTTCCTCAAGTTTAGCCGCGTTCTGCATATCAGATCTGGAAGAAGCTTCAAGACCGGTGGTTTTTTCAACCATTCTGTCGAAGGCGGCCTCGGCTCTTTCAACTTTCTGATCGATGGAGGCGTGTCCGGTTCCGCTGTCGGTTACACTTTCCGATTTTGCCTCTGCTCGCGCCTTGCGGAATTCTCTCAGCTCATCTCTCATTTCACGTTTTTTTGCCTGCAAAGCTGTAATATATCCCTCAAGTTCGGCGCCTTTATCCTTCGCTTCCACAATTGAATTTTCGAGAACAGGAATCTGGGCTTCGATATCCATCTGCTGCGCGATTGCGGCTTCTGCCAAATCATCTCTCGACTGATCCACGGCAAATTCGATTTTTGCCGAAAGGTCTTCATGTTTTTTATTGGCTTCCATCAGTCTTTTTGTTGCTAGATGTTTCTGAGCGTTCAGTTTGCCAAGCTCGCTGCGAAGATCATAAATGGCGTTATCGATTTCGCTGATTGCCTCTTCCATTACGGTTTCGGGCGCCGCGCTCTCAAGCACTTCAACCAGTTTTTTCGCGCTGCCGCTTATAATTCTCGATACACGTGAGGTTATAGTTTCTTTCATTTTTTTACTCCTTTTATTTTTTCCTCTGCAATTCAATTATTCCGGATAATTCCATTACAGGCTGTAATTGCCTTCGGACAGCCTTTTTATCATAGGTCGGTGATTCTTCGGTAATCCCGAGCCTCATCATATGTGAAAAGAGGGAGAAAACTCTCTTTAACAGTCCATCCTCTAAAGTTTCCAGCGTTTTCCGGTCGACTTCCTTTTTCCCCGCCGAAACGGCTGTCATATAGAATGCCATTATCTCAGGAAGCCATTCCCCGATTTTTGCTGTAACATCGGAATGCAAATTAAGTTTTCTTTCACTTGTAAGCAAGCGCTGCTGAGTATTCTGCACCAGGTTTTTTAATGTCACCAGGCTGTTGCCATAGTCATGCATGCTTGATTTTATTTCCCTCAGTTCAGCAATAATCGCTCTCAGCTTGTCGCTGGGTGTGGATGCGTCCGGGGTGTCGAATGACGTCACAAATTCGGCGTCCTCCTGAGATAACCTGACACTTACCGCTACAGATTTTGATGTCATAAGGTAATCTCCTTTATCTTTGTGTATGCTTTGTTTAATTAATGTATACAAATGCTGACAGAATAATACAAAAAATTATTAATGTTGTCAAGCGAAATCGTAGTTAAAAAATGTTTTCGTAGCCAGTCTCTTAAAAAGCTGACTGCGTTACCCTTTATTTTAAAAAATTTCCCTTACTCCAATAAAGGATTCATTATAATGAAATGTTTTGGGGGATGACTCAGGATATGGAATTACCCGGTGCCGTTTAAAACGCTATTCTTTTACAGATGATTTCAGCTCTATAAAAAGGTCTTCCGCGGTAATAATTCCTTCATGAGTAACTGAGATATCCGCTTTGCCGAGGCATTCGGCCGCCCCAGGTATTGCACGTATACAACAGGGAATAGTTGAGATCTGAACTGTAAAATTTGATTATACCGCCTGCTTTTTCAGATAGAGGCTGAGCTAAACTGTCACTCAGAGTCTGGTTGATAAAGGAAGCGAATTTAGTAAAAGAGCTCTCAGTAATCTCAAATTCGAAGAAAAAATCGGACCAGAGTTTTATATCTTCCGGTTTCTGAAGGGAGCCAATAATCCTGACAACAGATTTAGTCGGAGTAAATAATGCCTTTAATGCCAGCTCAAGGTCAAACTCCGACTCGGACTGATAAAATCCTTGATCGCCCCAGCCAATATCGACGATTTTGTAGTTGCTAAATTGCTTCAATACAGGAATATGTTCCATTGTCTCTTCATTAACAGGAATGAATAATCCAGTATGCCAGGAATATTTCACCACATAGATGGTCATATTCTGAGCTGAGGCGCAGTTACAAAATATAATGGTAAAGAAAATGATTCGTATCATATTTACATCTTTTTACAATTTTTTACTTTCTGTCGGTTTTCTTTTTAGTTATTATTCAATAAATTCCAGTCAGGTTTCTAACTAAATTAAAAAAATTATAAACCTTTGCTGAGTTATTTTTCCAGTTTTCGCTGAGGTTCCAAAAATTTAATTTGTCAGCATTTTCAGGAACATAATAAAATGATAACGATAATCAAATATCATACGACGGGCTCAGAAGAGCTGGGCAAAATCTTTAAAGAGCTTGGTTATGAGTATGAATACTCGAATCAGGAAAAATGTATTTGTCAGTCAGATTTGATTATCCTGCCTGATTGTGTAAACATAGCCGCGTCTCTCAGAAAGCTCAGGTTATATAATATTACTAATCTGCTCAAGGTGGTTAAAAGGCCGCTGCTTGCTATTAATATGGGATTAAATCTTCTTTGTGATAATATTGGTGAGACAAAAGGCATCGGGCTTCTCCCCCTTGACAGCAGGCCTTCGGATGAGCTGGCGGAGTTTAAGAAAGGACAGTTTTACTCAGTCAATGTTCGGGATAGCGCCCGGATATTTCATGATAAAAGTGAAACCGGCTTTTATTTCATGAACAGTTTTTACATGCCGGAAAACCAGCTCTCAACATCAGATATTCAGATAGATGGTAAAAAAATAACAGCGACAATTGAATATGGAAAGGTTTCAGGAGTTCAGTTTAATCCTGAAAAGTCGGGGGAAAAAGGAGTGGAATTCCTCAAGAATTTCATTTCCGGAATAATTTAGAACAAACAACCGGAAGAAATATGAGAAAGATTTTAATGTTATCGGCTATGGCTGTATTAACCTCGGTTATTTTTGGCCAGAATGTAATATCTGTGTCTGTTGATGATAATAAATTGACGATCGGCGCCGGAGATGATTTTATTTTGTTTCAGGCATGTTCCGAAAATATTCTTCAGGTTGATTATATGCCTTTGGGTATTATGGGAGAAGATACACTTGTTGTGTTCAAAACAGACTGGGATTTTAACGGATACAATATTGATACATCCTCAAATCCTGTGGTTTTATCGACTTCCTCCTACAGAATTGAAATATTCAGAGAACCTTTCAGTTTTGACCTGTATAATTCAGAGGGAGAAAAAATTCATGAAATTGAAGCGGGCAATTTTGCTGCTGAAGGGATAATCTCCAACGTAAACCCGGGTACGTATTATGGAGTTTATAACAGGGCTCAGCCGCCGCTCGAATTGACTGGCTGGGCGCCGGTCGGAGCCTGGAGCCAGGGAGGCGCCGGAGGTCCCTTTGTCTGGTCGCTGAACGGTTGGGGTTTTCTTGCCGATGAGGATGGCGGATATCTCAATGCCGGAACGGATGAATTTATTTTTGGCCGCGACACAAACGGTGTAAAAGAGGATTTTGAATTTTACTTTTTTATTGGAAAGCCGGAAGATATTTTTTCCGGATGGACGGAGGTTTCCGGAAGAGCGCCGCTTCTGCCCAAATATTTGCTCGGTTTTATTAATACTGAATGGGGTATTGATGAAGATGAACTGAAAAATGATGCCGAAACTTACAGAAATCTGGATATTCCCATTGATTGTTACGTCCTTGATTTTGACTGGATGGACTGGGGAGCGGATAATTTTGGTGAATTCAGATGGGGTAATAAATTTTCAAGCGCCCACGGCGGAGGATTAAAAACAATTATGGATGAACGGGGCATCAAACTGGGAGGCATTCGAAAACCGAGGATTCATGTTAATACTGTGCAGGGACAATATTGCGAAACACATAATTTTTTTCTTGGTTATGAAATTGATTATTTCAGCGGGGAGCAGGTGGGACTGCTAAATTTTCACGACCCGGAATGCCGTCAGTGGTACTGGGAATCCTTCATCAATCAAAATTCATATAATACCGGAATTACCGGATACTGGAACGATGAAGCGGATGTTTATGGCGGCAATATGATGTTTATGCAAATGCAGCGAATGAATTATGAAGGACAAAGGAGTTACAATAATAACAGAGTATGGTCACTTAACAGAAACTTTTACAGCGGCAGCCAGAGATATTCTTACATTCACTGGTCGGGTGATATTTCAACAGGTTTCTATTCTATGGCGCAGCAGAGGACAATAATGCTTTCGAGCATATTGCTGGGGTCGGCCTGGTGGTCGATGGATACCGGGGGATTTAACGGCCATCCCGGTTCGGAAAATTATTACAGATGGATTCAGTTTGCCGCTTTTGTTCCGGTGATGCGTGTTCACGGAACTGAAAACCAGGAACGTGAGCCGTGGAATTATGGTGACCAGGCGCTCGAAATATCTCGTGAATATATTAAACTCAGGTATTCCCTTTTGCCTTATTTTTATACAATGGCCCGGGAAAACCATGAAACCGGAAAACCTCCTGTAAGACCTTTTATTATGGATTATCCTCAGGATACCGGGTTTGAGAATTATATCGACGGATGGATGTTTGGTGACAATTTTGCTGTTTATCCGGTTGTTCAGCAGGGGGCTGAAGAAATAATTATCAGGCTGCCTGAAGGGGAGTGGACTGATTATTTCAGGGAAGAAACAGTATCCGGCCCGGTTACTATTCAGTATCCTCTAACCGATCATAATATTCCTCTTTTTGTTAAAAGCGGTTCAGTTTTTCCTATGGCGGTGACAGGAAGATATACAGATGATCCAGAAACATCCGACAGGCTGCGGATTGTTTGTTATCCCGGGGCCACATCTGAATTTGAATTTTATGAGGATGACGGAGTTACTTATAATTATGAAACAGGAATCTGGTCAAAAACCGCGCTTTCAAGAAGCACATCAGGATATATAATAACCCTGAACATCGGTGACAGGAATGGAAATTTTAATCCCGCTTCAAGAGATTATATTGGGGAGTTCAGGATGATTGAGGAAATACCTGATTCGGTTTTACTTGACGGGCAGCAACTAATTATGACCAATCCTGATACTTTATTGAACAGCCAGATCACCGGATGGGCTTATGACGCCGGGAAAAAGATTGCTTACGCGCGTTTCCCCGACAACGGGGTTTCATCAAAGGTCGAAGTATACCAACAGGTTGATTCTGTGCCCCCATCCGCCGACAGCGCGAAATTTACCGACGGGAATCATATTAGTATATTCTTCAGCGAAAAAGTTGAATCGGGAGATGGAACCACAGGAGCGGAAAATATATCGAATTACAGTGTGAGTGATTTGACTGTTATTGGCGCCGAGCTGCGAACAGGAGGTATGGAAGTTCTGCTTGAGGTAACAGACGCGGAGGATACTCATGAATATGAGCTGACAATTTCAGGAATAGCCGATGTTTCGCCGTCGCAAAATATTATGAGCGCGAAAACTTTGAACCTTACATTTATTGAAATATTGTATTACACCATAAATCTGCAACAGGGACTGGATGGCTATACCGGTTGTGCAGACGCTCATATCATAGAACACTCCCCGGATAATAACGCCGGAGGATTCGGTTACCTGGAAACATGCCGTTATTCAGGTGATATTAATTCAGATGATAAGTCGGCGCTGTTGAAATTTGATATGTCTGAAGTAAATAACTCAGTCGATGAAATAATGGAAGCGGAGCTGGTCTTGACACTTGCCGGGATCCGCAACGGAGCTCCCGATAAACAGATTTCGGCTTACAGGCTGACCGCAGACTGGTCGCAGGGGAATAACAGCGCAGGAATTGACGGCGGAGCGGCAGTCGCGGGTGAAGTAACCTGGAACAGCGCTTTTCATAACCAGATTTCCTGGAATAACCCGGGAGGAGATTTTACCCCGGAGCTTCTTGACGCTCAGATTGTCGGCAGCGAAACAGGCGGCATTTATTCTTGGGATATTTCCGATGCTGTATTATTCTGGAAGGAAAATCCGGATGAGAATTTTGGCATAATACTGAAGGAAGATTTACCATCGGGCAGCAGCGGTACAAAGGTTTTCGGCGCTTCGGAAAATGAGGATATTTCATTGCGCCCTAAAATAGTAGTTCACATGAAAGCTATACCCTCGGGAGTTGAAGGAGAGCAGCATCCCGGTCTACTGCCGGAAAAATTTGCGCTTTCACAAAATTATCCTAATCCCTTTAATCCTTCAACAAGAATTAACTATTCTGTTCCGGAGTTTTCTCGCGTAAAGATCACAATTTATGATATCATGGGGAGAAAAGTAAAAACATTATTGGATGAAGAGAAATCAGCCGGTAACTATTCACTTGACTGGGACGCTTCCAATTTGAGCTCCGGCGTATATATTTACCGGATGAGAGCAGGGAATTTTTCAACCGGCCGGAAGTGTATGCTTCTGAAATAATGTCGTCCTGATTTTTAAAAAATCTGAGTAAGAGTAGTTCATTAGTAGTCAAATTCTACGCAAAATGGCAAAAATGCAATTAATAATGAACAATGAATGAGCCCGGTCAAAAAAGGTGTTTTCTTGAAAAAAAAGTTGCGGTTTCAGCTTAAAAACGCAATCGGAAATTCATTTTGGGGGCTTATTTGAGCGGACTCATGAATAATTTAAAAGGTATAGACTACCGAAGATTTTTTGATTACGCAGAATTCGTTAATCGAGGTGGAAGAAAAACCACAAAAGAAATTACGAATTACGAATGAAAAGAATGTAATGAAACCTTATTTTTGATTTTTTTAACCTTAGTAGCAGAGGTAACCCCCCATAAAAATAAAACCTTATTAACCTTATTCAATCGAGGTAATATTCCCATCGGAATTTAATAAGGGACGCGGGAAAAAGCACAGAACCGGATTACGAAGATTAAAGAGATTAAAAGAATTTAAGGCGCGCTGTCGAATTCCAAATCGTAATCGAATTCGAAACCGTTTTTTGTTATCCGGAGTTTCAGAACTCCTGACTCCCATCAAAATATTATGTCGTGATTTCATCGACCAAGATACAATTCAACGAATTTTTACGGTTTAATTCCCTCGCCGAAGGCGCCGAATATAATTCAGAGTGTGCTATATGGTGTGCCTGACGGCACACCTGGCTTATTTCTTGATTTTTTTTCTACCAATATTTTGCCCCTGACGGGGCGATCTTATACAGCAATTATTATTTTATGTCCCTTAGGGACAGCATATCGGTAAAAAAGAAAAAGCCGGATATACGGTGTGCCGTCAGTACACCATATTTTACGAATAGATTTCCATAAGTGGTTGTTTTCTTACCAGGGGATCACGAGTTCCAGGATTATTATATCTTTAGGTGTGGAAAAAAGGTATGCTTCGGCCTGTTGCTTTTTAATAGCATTTATGACTATATTAAACAAATTTAACTAAACATGATAATTAACCCGGAGGGGATATGAAAAGTATACTCATTTCTTCACTCCTGTTAATATTGACCTCAATTACCACCTATTCCCAGAACTGGACTGAACTCAATACCGGTTACAGCGGTACAATTAAAAAAATTGAAGTGATCGACGATTTAACCTGCCTGGCTCTTACCGGCAGCTTTGATGACTACCTGCTATATACTTATGATGGCGGAATTGTCTGGACGATGCTGCCATTTGGTCAGTTTACACCGAGCGACATCGATTTTTACGATACGCAAAACGGCATAATTACAGGTTATGATACTGACCTGGGTAAACCATCATTATGTAAAACCACTGACGGAGGCGCGACCTGGGATGAATATCCCCAGGATATTAACGCGCGGTTTTATTCCGCTGTTTTGCTTAATCCTCAATATTGTATCATCGGAGGAGTGGATATTGATAATTCTTCCGGCATGATATGGATTTCGGAGGATGGCTGCCAGACTTTCACTCCCGCCTCAGGGGATTTCCCTGCAATGGTTACCTCTCTTCTCTTCACTACTCCTTTAAAGGGATTTTGTTCGGGCAGTGATAAAACATCTCTTACTCTCGACGGGGGATATTCCTGGTATGAAACTTTACCGAGCGGGGGAGATATTCATTTTGTTGATTCGCTTTTTGGCTTTTGCGCTTCCGAATACCTGTATAAAACAACCAACGGGGGTTCATCCTGGAGTACAATGACTTCGCTGGCGCCTTTTAGTTCTGTCTGGTTCATAGATCATGATCAGGGTTGGCTGACCTCAGAAGGAAATATTCTTTCTACAACTGACGGGGGAGATAACTGGGTAATAGACCTTTCAGGTTATCCTGATTTTAAGGATATTGAATTCAGTGACAATGGCGCCGGTTATGCCGTGGGAGAGTCAGGCGCTGTTGTTAAAAAAGAGTCAGGCGCTGTGCCGGTTGAGTTGAGTTATTTTTCTCTTGATATTGATGGGGCAGGGATAATCTTAAAATGGAAAACTGCAACGGAGACAAATAATTTCGGATTCAGCATTTACAGAAAAGAGAATGAAAAGGAGAAAATAAAACTTGGTTTTGTTGAAGGAAAAGGCACAACCACTCAGACACAGGAATATAGTTTTTTTGATTATCCTGAAAATCCCGGATCATATATCTACTTTCTGGAACAAATTGATCTGAATGGGGGGAAAAAAATTATCGGTCAGAAGAAAACCGAATTTGCAATAACTCCTGAAAAATTCAGAATATATCCCAATTATCCCAATCCCTTTAATCCTTCCACGAATCTGTCATTTGAAATACCGGAGGATTGTTACGTAATTCTGAATATATATGATATTCAGGGCAGGAGAATAAAATCCCTGGTGAATGAAAAAATTTCGGCAGGCCGGCATAACACAACTATAGATATGGATACGAATCCGGGCGGAGTTTATTTCTACCATCTTCAGGCAGGAGATTATAACGGTTATGGGAAATTGCTGCTGGTTAAATAAAATGGAGGAATTTTTACATACGCCCCATACAATTCGGAATTTCCAAACTTTTATAAAATGAGAGCATGGAAGCTAAACATGGTTTTCAAGTTTCCTGATTATTTCGGGCCAGGATGCCAGTGATACGGTCATTTTTTCGATATCAAAATTGCCCGCTGAAAACTCGAGACCGGCTCCGTAATTGCTGACAATTTCGCAATTATATTTTTCGCCTGTTATCCTGATCTCTTTAGCGACATGCAGAACATCGTTGATGAAGTGACTTTTATTAGCTTTTTCCCATAATGGTTTAAGTTTATCCAGTTCCGCCATCATTTCCCTGACCTGCTCTTTATTCAGTTTTATGGAACTGCCGTCATCTTCCTCAACAGCCCCGATATTATCATCTTCTTCATCAATATGATAATAGTCGAGGAATTTGATCATTTCTTTTACAAGCTCTTCCATATGCAACGGTTTCATCAGATAACCTTCAAAACCATGGTCATCAATTTTTTGCCTGTCCTCTTTCATAGCCGAGGCGGTTACGGCAATAACGGGAATATGTTTAAGATCGGCTGATTTTTTAAGCTCAAAAACAGCCTCATATCCATCCATTACAGGCATACGTATATCCATAAGAATCAGATCGGGATAGAACTCCCCGGCTGTTTTTATTGCTTCTTTACCATTTTCAGCTTCCGCCAGGTTAATATTGCTTTCCCTGAAAAACTCTTTCAATAGATCGCGGTTAACTTTTATGTCATCCACAATCAAAACTTTGCAGGTTTTAAATTTTATTTTTTCCGGCCGGAATTCGTCAGATCTATCTTTTCTTACCCTGGTTGTGGCGGCAGAAACGTTGTACAAAATAATATCGAAGCAGCTTCCTTTTCCGACCTGGCTTGAAACGCTTATTTCTCCTCCCATCATTTCGACAAGTCTTTTTGTTATCGCGAGTCCCAGCCCGGTGCCGCCCGATTTTTTCGCGTTCCGTTCCTGCTGAAATGCCTCAAAGATAAGCTTCAGAGAATCCTCCGCAATGCCCGATCCTGTATCTTCAACTGAAAGAATAAGATCGAGCAGACTTTTTTCCCTGTTTTTTATTCTGTTTTTTAGAGTGAGTTTTATACTTCCCCGGTCAGTAAATTTGACGGCGTTTCCTATCAGATTAAAAAGTACCTGGCGAAGACGGACTTCATCAAGAAGCAGGCTTTCAGGTATATCGGGTTCAACATTGATGATAAAATCAAGATCCTTTTCTGAAATTCTTACTGAAAAGATATTCTGAATTTCTTTGATAAATGTATAGGGATTAACCGGTTCATAAAGGAGTTCCATCTTGCCGGCCTCAATTTTCGAAAGATCAAGAATATCATTTATTAAAGTAAGCAGGGATTTACCGGCGGTTTTAATCGAATAAAGGTAGTGCCTCTGTTTTTTATCTGTAATATAGGAGGTTAAAACATCTGTGAATCCGATAATAGCGTTCATTGGAGTGCGGATTTCATGACTCATATTAGCCAGGAATTCCGATTTGAGCCGGGAGGCTTCGAGGGCTCTTTCTTTCGCCGAGGTAAGTTCAATTTCTTTTTGTTTCAGTTCAGTTATATCGCGGGCCGAGGTAAGAACTGTTTTAACTTCATTGGACTGTGAGAATTCGGGGGAGAGCATAAGGTCAATCCATATTTTTTCATCAGTCTGAAACTCAACCCTTTCCGGCTCTTTTGTTTCGAAAACTTTCCTTATCGCTTTTGTCCAGATTTCAATAATTTCGCTTGAGAACCTGAGCTCTTTATGCGTATGCCCCATAAAATCATCTGCTTTACGTCCCATTACCTTTTCAACTGCCTGATTAACATAAAGATGCCTGAGTTCTTTATCGAATCTCATAATAACATCATTCGAATACTCGGCGAGAGCCCGGAACCTTTCTTCGGAATCACGCAAAGATTCTTCGGCAACTTTTCTTTCATCCACTTCTTTTTTAAGAAGCTCCACGGTTTTAAGCAGCTCTGAGGTTCTTTCGGCAATTCTCATTTCAAGCTGCTCATTTATTTTCCTCAGTTCCAGTTCGAACCGCTTTCTGTCGGTGATGTTAATTACAACGTTAAGAGTCGCGGGTTTATGATCATATACAATATTGGCGCTTCTTATTTCAACAAATCTTTTACTTCCGTCTTTTGCCAGAATTTCAACTTCATAACCTGAGATATCCTCGCCCTTGCTTCTTCTCTGTAGTATGTCGAGAACTTTTTTACGGTATTCTTCCGCGATAAAGTTTATTACATTTTCCCCTATGACTTCCTGTTCGCTGAACCCGAGAACATCTCTGACAACGCTGTTAATATAAAGCACCTTACCCATCTGCTGGACTACGACCATATCGGGAAGCCTCGAAACCAGTTCTCTGTACCTGCCCTCACTTTCTTTAAGGATTATTTCAGTATTTTTTTGTTCTGTCACATCTTTAGCGACGACCGAACAATGGCTGATCTTATTTTCCTGGTTATAATAGGGATAAAAATGAAGTTCAAGATTGCGGCTTCCGGCTTTATCGAAAGAGGCGATAAAATAGGTCTTATTTTCCTCTCCTTCGAAAGATTTCTCAATTAAATTTTTCATTTCAGGATAAAAACTTCGGCTGCCCCAAATATCTTTTACTCTTTTCCCGATTATTTCCTCACGGGAAAGATTTAATACAGAGCAGAAAGTTTTGTTCACAGCTTCATACTCGAAATCGCGGTTAACCAGACTCATAAGATCCCTGGTAGTATTTACAATAAAAGCATATTTGCTGCTGCTTTCTTCAAGTTTTTTTCTCTGGGTAATATCTTCTCTTACAGTAATAAAGTGGGTGATATTTCCTTTAGGGTCCCGGATAGGTGAGATTGAGGCTATCTCCCATATCAGTTCCCCATTTTTTTTGATATTCTGAAATTCGCCACGCCATTCATTTCCCGAAATCAAAGTGTTCCACAGGTCATTATAACTGTGCGGGTCAGATTCGGCTCTTATGAGGAAGTCTGATTTTGTGCCTATTATTTCTTCAGGCTGAATCCCGGTAATGCTTGAAAATTTCGGGTTAACATATTCTATTATTTTATTGACATTTGTTATGATAATAGAAACCGGACTCTGAATAATTGCCTGATTAAGCTTGCGTAATTCAAGCTCCGCTTTTTTCCGCTCTCCGATTTCATTATGAAGTGATTTATTGGCATTCTCAAGCTGCGACATAGTAAATTCGAGAGATTCCACCATGATATTAAAAGATTCGGCAAGGTGTCCCAGTTCATCCTTGCTTAATACTTCTGCGCGGCGGGTAAGATCTCCCCGTGAAATCATATCAAATGTTTTTACAACTCTGTTCAGCGGTTTAGTAACAAACCGGCTGATAAACAATGCCGAGGCAATTCCAAACACAACTATCAAAAAAGAAACTATTATCATTGTCAGTTTAAAGGAATGAATATCCTCTCTCATTTCTTCGAGGGATAATCCAACGATAAGTTCTCCGATATTTCTATTATAAAGGGTTATGGGGGTGGAAATAAAAAGTATCTGTCCATCTTCCGAAATATTTAATCCCTCTTTCGAGGCTGAATAACCTACGCTGTCGGCCAATTGATAATTATAATCATGAACAACCCTGCCTTTTTCATTTTTCAGCACAAGAAAAGCAATATCTTTATTTTGTCTTGCTATTCTGAAGGCATTCTCAATATCATCGATCATCATAAAATCGAGGGCAGCCCTAACGCTATAGGCTGTCATTTCCGAAATACTTTCCGCTTTTTGTCTTGTCATCTCAATTGATCGGTTTTCCATCATTTTTGGAACCATAATATAGATTGTGATGGAAATGATACCGACAAGCAGAGTGATCAACCCCGCGATTTTAAGACCGATACTATGTATGAAATATCTCGCAAGTGTTTTTATGGATATCATTCCGGCCCTTTATTGTCTGATTACTTTCGCGAGACTTAACAATTCAGATGAAACCTGGTGAGATTCATCTTCAAGCCTGTTAAGATTTATAATAATTCTCGGCCTGTCATCCTCAATACCAACCCCGATAGAGGCAATACCTTTTTCCACAAGTTCGGGGACACCCGAAATAAACAGGTGATTTTTCAGGCTGAAAAGTGAATCCAGCTTTGTTTTACCTGAAGTATCCACAAGATATACAATTGATGTTTTTTTAAGGTTTTCAGTAATCTCGCTGAGTTTTGAAATAGTAACATCGAAATTTTCACTGCCGAAAGCTTCTCCTATTTCATTGGCTTCCGAAATATTTTCCGTATAAACTACAAGTAGATTGATCCTGTCTTCAGGATCCAGTGTCCTGACATAAGAAAATATTTTTGAAAATAAAATTGCCTGAAGGCCCGGTGTTGCGGGAGATATCTGAGAATATAATTTAATACCGCTGATAATCAACAGTATAATCATGATTTTTCCCGGCATACCTGATTGACTCAACTTCCGAACTCCATATTTTTTGTTATTTTTTCTTCGTAGTTAAAAAGTAAAGTCAGTTTCATAAAAGAGCCTTAAAGTTAGTGAACTTGTCGGAGCGGGGAGAGGCGCTTTGTAGCCCTTGAAGGGCTGTATAAACTCATGATCATTGTCAAAAAGATTTTTAATCCCAAGATCAATGTCAAGTCCCCTTGTAAAAAGGTCCCTGGTTCTGAAGTTAATATTAAATATTATTGACGGGTCAAAGTGATATAAAGTGTTATCAATATAATAAACGCCGGGAGAAGGTTCGGCGAGAGTCCCTTCTATATATCCGTATCTTTCCCCGAAATAGGATAAAGAGGGATTGATCGATATATTCTCATTTATTTTAATTCCGCCGAATATATTCAATTTGATCGGGGGGATGCCGAGCACCTGGTTCGAGATATTGTCGATCTTATATAATTCAACTGTATTTTCGACCGTATGATAATTAGAGAAATTTACACCCATTCTGAATCCGGGATAATCCATTTTGTATTCAATCTCAAAACCTTCATTTTGTATTTTGTCGAGGTTGTCATAAAAATACAACCCGGTTTGCGGATTCTGCCGGAAGGATATAAGATCATTCATTGTAATATCGAAGAAGTTAACAGTAAAGGAATGATGATTCGAAACCTGGTATCCTAATTCAATTTCATAATTTACTCCGCGTTCAGGTTTCAGGTTAGTATCATAATATTTCCCCGCAGGAGTTCTGTGCGACTGGCTGAACATGGCCTTGAAGTGAAAATCATTGAAAATTTTTGTAAATGCTATCCGGGGAACAAAAGAGGCGCCGAATACATCTGATTTTTCATATCTCCCGCCAATGGTAATATTTGTGATCTTATGCTGATAGATTAACTGTGAATAGGCCACCATTGTTGTCAGGTCAAGATCATCGGCTCCCTGGTTTCCGAAAGGAATTTCATAATATCCTTTCCTCCCGCCAACGCTTACGTGAGCATGCTGCACCTCAACTCCTGAAAATAAATTCAGATTGGGAATAATTTCGCAGGCCAGATTAGCGGCTCCCACGGTTTTATAAATGACTTTATCGTTAGAATAGGCTGTGTCGATAATTTCCCCATCCATAAATAATGTTCCGGTGCCATATACATCCCAGCTTTTTTGAATCTTTTGCGTTACTTTTGTGGTAAGCAGTGTTTTGTCATCAAATTTATATTTGTGTTCAAGCTTTAAATGAAGCGCGGGGAATCGGAAGGGAACATCAAAAAAAATGTCATATTTATCAACTATCGCGCGGAAATCCAGATCCTTATATTTCAGATTGAGGTTAAGGTGAAGGGGTGTAAATTTAATTCTTGTCGCGTTGTAACTTTCCCCTGAAAAATAGGGGATAAAACGTCGGTCACTAAGTTTTCCCTGGCCGGCATAACCGGTGAGGGACCAGGCGAAAGAATTCGCTTTATTTCCTGTCCCGAAGGATAAATTCCTGTGTGAATATGAACTGATCATCTGCGAATATTGCAGCCCGACATATGATCCATACATATCATTATAATTTTTTGTGATAATATTAATTACACCAAGACCGGCATATCCGCCGTAAATTACTGAACCGGGGCCTCTGATTACTTCTATTCTTTCAATATTTTCGGGCAGGTAATGGCTTCCGAATATTACTCCGGCATAAGCCTCCTCATTAACTTCGACGCCATCAATCATCATCAGAACTTTACCTTCATAGGCCCATATTCCCCGGACGCCTATCCCGACCGGTCCGTATTCAGACTGAAGGAATGTAAAACCTGGAACGAGAAGGTTGAATACATCAATCAGGTCCCTTGCTCCGGAATTTATAATATCTTCTTTTGTTATCAGGGTTATAATACCGGGCGCTTCTCTCATATTAAGCGGCGTATGGGTCGCTACCGATATCTTGATATCAAGAATATCCTCAAGCTCCATACGTCTGAGTTTATCGAGAAGGTCTGTATCAAGTTCCTTTTTCTTTTCCTGGGCAGTAATAACAGATGCTAAAAGAAGGAGCGCGGCAAGGAAATACAATATTTTTTTATTGAAGATCATCGATTGCATTAAAATGATCCGAATTTAAATGTTAGAAGAGCGCTGATATTTCTAAGATCATTATCTGAAAGTCCGATAAGATCAACACCGCTTACGTACCTGTAACCAACACCAGCCGAAAACCTGACAAAACTTGAAATGTTTAATTCAGCGTTTATTTGATTTTCCCAGACAAAAAAGGAGGAGTTATCACCAGTGTTGGTATCGAACGCGTCCTTAAGGGAATAATCCGCGCTACCGGCCCCGATAAGTGTATTGAATGTAAGGTGAACCAGTTTATCAGGTTTATAAATATATTCCATCATAAATCCCCCGTATCCAAGCTTAAGATAAAGGGTTTTTTCATTGATGGTTTGAGCGATTGAAGGCGCCTTAATCCGGCTGGCCAGGCCATAACCGCCTCCGCCAATCATAAAGGTATGATTAATAAGCCAGCCTCCATAACCGCCAACCCACACTCCGGTTTCACCTTTAACAGGGCTGAATTTAACGACCGCCGCGCCAAATCCGCTGCTTTCAATTTCGCCAAAATTTATCAAGGTTTCATCCTCCTGCGCCAAAATCAGACTGAGGGGTAAAAGAAGCGCTGAAAGAAGAAGCAAGTATTTTGCCATTCGTTATTTCCGTATCTAATCTGTTTATAATTTTATTTACATCTTACCGGATAATTCAGGTATATCATGGAGTGTTTCAGGTTTATGCGTAAAGTGAAGAATTATATTCTCTTCTTCATTACCGGTAACTTTTCCATAAACGGCAGCGTCTTCGGTTTTCTGCTTGCTGAATTGGATTTTAAGATTGCTGAAGAGAGGTATTTCCTCCGCTGTAATCATTACAGCTTTGTGCCTCGAAATTTTAATCAGTTTCCCTTTGCAGGGCACCTGATCTGCCGATTTTTCATCCAGTATAATGTAACTCAGCTCAAGCGGCTGCCGCAAAGAGTAAAACTCATCCGGCTCGGTATCGAGACGCAGATTATATTTGCCCGAAATTCCTTTGATATCATGAAGCATTATCGGTTCTTTAACTCCTTTGGGATTAACCTTGATAGAGTTTTGAATTTCCATAATACCTTTACCGGCCATTTTTGTGGAGTCAGAAATTAATATCTGCCTGCCGACAGTATAAGATTCTATCCTGGAGACAATATTTACATTCCTGCCGACAACACCATATTTTGCTCTTTTAGCCGAGCCGATATTACCGACTATCACTTCGCCGGTATTAATTCCTATCCCCATTTCGACAGAAGGATGTCCGGCATTTATATAATCCTCATTCAGTTTATCAATCGCCTGCTGCATTTCAATCGCGCATCCTACAGCGCGGTCCGCATGATCCTCCCGTCTTATCGGAGCGCCGAAAATGACAAGAATAGCGTCACCAATAAATTCATCAATCGTTCCTTCGTATTTTATAATAACATCGGTCATCGCGCTGAGGTACATATTAAGCATAGAAACAACCTGCTCAGGCCTGAGGTTTTCTGTAATAGAAGAAAATCCCCTTATATCTGACATTAAAATCGTAACATCAAGTTCATCCCCTCCCACAACTAATCCTTCCGGGGTCTGGAGAAGATTTGCCACAACCTCATCCGAGAGATATCTGCCGAATGTTCTTCTGATGAAATTATTATGAAGCTCAAGGTCTTTTATTCTTTCCTCAAGGGTTTTTTCCAGGATTCTGATTTTCAGATGTGTATTAACGCGCGCGAGAACTTCTTCGGCTTCATAAGGTTTAGTAATATAATCGACAGCGCCGGCCTCAAATCCCTTAACCTTGTCAGATGTATCAGAAAGTGCGGTCATGAAAATAACCGGGATATCTTTTGTCTCGGGATTCTGTTTCAGCCTTCGGCATGTCTCAAAGCCATCTATTCCCGGCATCATAACATCAAGTAAAATAAGATCAAGTTCATTCGTTAATGCCAGTTCGATAGCTTCGAAACCATTCGGGGCAAATGAAATATTGTAACTTCTGCTCATGAGGATACTTCCCAAAACCTGAATATTTTTGGGAACATCATCAACGATTAATATGCGCAGTTCGGAGTTATTTTTTTCCATACGTAAAAATATGTTTTATAGCTTACTATAAAAATACAAAAATATATTCATAATATTTACCAAACAATCATCTGTTTCCCCGATTATTACGAAATCTTTCCGGGAAAGCGGGGAGAGAAAAAAAATAAAAAGACAAGACATCTTAAACTTGACATCCGAATCTTATTATTGTATTTTAATCCCGTTAAATAATACTTGTCAGGTAATGATTAAAAAATGACATCATTTATTTCAAGAGAACAGGATTACGCTTTAAGAATTGTCTCGGCGCTTGGCAGTGAGAAAGAGCGAGGTCATATTCCTATTTCCGAACTGTCCGCAAAGTTTGATATATCGAGGATATTCGCAGGCAGGATTGCGCAGAAGCTGGGGAAAGGTGGAATTCTGGGGTCTGAAAGAGGTAAGTTTGGCGGAGTATTTTTGAAAAAAAAGCCTGAAGAAATTACCCTGTTTGAAATCCTCTCAATAATCGGGTTTACCTCGAGAATGAATTTATGCCTGTCAAATAGTTTAGACTGCCGTTTTGAGGCTCACTGCCGGTTTCATCATTATTTCGCGAAGATAGAACACCAGATAATAAAAGACTTTAAGAACAAAAAGTTGTCCGACTTTATATCTAAATAATCAGGAGGTAAATATATGGACGCTGTTTTACTGGCTCGAATTCAGTTCGCTTTGACAGTCGGGTTTCATTTTATTTTTCCGCCAATAACTATTGGTCTGGCTTGGCTGCTCGTAATAGTTGAGACGATAGGCTGGAAAAAGAAGAATGAAGTCTATCAGAAAGTAGGCAAATTTTTTGCCAAATTACTCGCAATAACATTCGCTGTCGGAGTGGCGACAGGAATTGTAATGGAATTTCAGTTTGGCACCAACTGGTCTGAATACTCCAAATTTGTCGGGGATATCTTCGGAGCGCCACTTGCCGCTGAAGGTGTATTCGCGTTTTTCCTTGAATCAGGTTTTCTCGGTCTTTATCTTTTCGGAAGAAATCGTGTTTCAAAAAGTGTTCACTGGTTTTCAGGTTTAATGGTTGCTGTTGGCTCCACAATCTCGGCATTCTGGATTCTTGTGGCCAACTCATGGCAGCAGACACCCACGGGATTTATAGTCCAAAACGGCAGAGCCGAATTGACCGATTTCTGGGCTGCGGTATTTAATCCCTCCACCATGATACGTTTTTACCATACGATCGACGCCGCATTGATTACCGGCGCCTTTTTTATGGCGGGGATTTCAGCATATTATCTGCTGAAGAAAAAACATACTGTTGTGGCAAAAACAGCCATGAAAATTGCTGTAATTTTTGGCCTGATAGTTTCAGTGCTTGAGCTTTTCCCATTTGGTCACGAGCATGCCAAACAGGTTGCGCATACCCAGCCTGAAAAATTTGCCGCCATTGAAGGTTTATATACCACCGATGATAGTCAGCCTCTCGTTCTTTTCGCCATTCCGACAGATACACCTCCGGAATTAAAAGGAACAATAGAAATTCCCGGTTTGTTAAGCTGGCTCGCTTTTGGCGATGTTGACGCTGAAATCAAAGGTCTCGATCAGTTTCCTGAAGATGAAAGACCTCCATTGTGGCTCACTTTTGTATCTTTCCATAATATGGTTGTGCTTGGTATGTGGTTTATATTCATAATGGCCGTTTCAACATGGCTGATGTGGAGGAATAAACTTTGGGATAATAAAATTGTATTAAAATCTCTCCTTTATTCCATCCCATTACCTGTTATCGCGTGCCAGCTTGGCTGGATCGCGGCGGAAGTTGGAAGGCAGCCCTGGATTGTTTACAAACTTCTTAAAACCAGGGACGCTATTTCAGTGACAGTGCCGGCGGAAGAGATATTAATTTCACTGATTTTGTTTACAATAATTTATATCGGGCTGGGATCATTATATCTGTTCCTCGTTGCCCGGGAAGTAAAACATGGACCGGAACCAATAACAGGAGAGGAGGCCGCAGCGTAATGGATCTGAATATAATTTGGTTTTTACTTGTTGCCGTATTAATTATCGGCTATGCAATCCTTGACGGATTTGATCTCGGGGTTGGGGTTTTACACCTTTTTACCAAAGATGAAAATGAAAAAAGGATTGATCTGAATGCTATAGGACCTGTCTGGGATGGTAATGAAGTTTGGCTTCTGACCGGAGGGGGAGCTTTGTTTGCCGCTTTCCCGATAGTCTATGCCACTGTATTCAGCGCTTTTTATCTCGCGCTGATGCTTCTTCTGGTTGCTCTGATATTCCGGGCGGTTTCGATGGAATTCAGGGGAAAAGTAGATTCTCCCAGGTGGAAGAAATTCTGGGATTATGCTTTTGGAGTCGGAAGCCTGCTACCCGCGGTATTATTCGGTGTTGCTGTGGGGAACATTCTAAGGGGAATTCCTCTCGACAGCCAGGGAACATTTACCGGCAATTTCTTTATGCTCCTTAATCCTTTTTCCATTCTGGTGGGAGTTTTAAGTCTTGCCCTCTTCACAATGCATGGCGCGATTTATCTTACAATGAAAACAGAAGGAAAGCAGCTTGAAAGAATTAAAGGCTATATTTCTCCCTTGTGGATTGCCTTTGTTGTCCTTTATTTTCTTACAACTGTTTATGCCATATTCGAAGCAAAATTTCTTTTTGAAGGAATGCTTTCAGCTCCGCTGTTCTGGGTAGTCTTTGTTGTGCTGATTGCTTCAATCGTATATATCCCGGTTGCCGTTAAAAGCGGAAAGAGGGGCTATTCATTCCTGGCGTCCTCAACCACAATTGCCTCAATGATAGGTTTGATGGGAATCAGCCTTTTTCCGCGGCTGGTGCCTTCAATTACCGACCTGAGTTACAGCCTGACAATATATAACGCTTCATCGACAGAAAGAACACTCACTGTCATGCTTGTAATAGCTCTGATCGGTATGCCTTTGGTCATAGGTTACACAGTTTTTATTTACCGCACGTTCAAAGGAAAAGTTATTCTTTCAGAAGAAAGTTATTAACTAAAATTCGCAGATACCGGCAGGATATTTAACTGCCGGTTTTTGCCATTGATTTTTTAAAAGGGCACAAAATCATCCAAATATTCGATTTTTCCTCATTGATTATTTCCTTTACTCATAGTTTGTGTTACAACTCAATTTAATATTTAATTAATAATTTTGATTTTTTTTTGTGACCGGAAAATGGTAAATTTAAGTTTGTGTTTATCGGATTTACAGTTATTTGTGTAACATGTTTGTAATAATAGTCCAAATTCCGGAGAGGAAGTCCTTATATGGGACTTACGTGGCGGAGCTGTAAGTGATTCGCTAAAATCGAGGATGGAATTAACAAAACAATTGGTACGCATAAGGGTTATTATTATTTAATCAACAGAATTTTTCAGTAAAGGTAAGTTTCAATCATATGAGACAGCTAAAATTTTTTATTTCAGCGCTCCTGATAATTATGATTCAGGGAACTGTATTTGGACAATCGGAATTATTTAACATTGATAAGCCAGATAAACTGCCAAAATCATTTTATTATGACATCAGTGATAAATATTCCGAAACAATCGAAGTGAAAATCTGGGGCGCTGTAAAACAACCCGGAACCTACAAAACAAATGTGGGTATTAATCTTACCGAACTATTAACATACGCCGGAGGATTAACCGAGGAAGCGAATCTTGAGGACATCAGAATCATTCGAAGTCCGGAAAACGGCGCTACGGGTGGAAAGCAGGAAATTCTGGTTAAACAATATGAACAGTATTTTTCAGGAGAAGAGCTTCCTACCGAATCCGCGGTTCTTCCGGTTGTGCTGAATCAGGATATTGTTATTATTCCCAAGTATACCAGCTGGATTGATAGTATCAGGCCGTTTACCACAATCTTATCGGTTATTTCATCCCTGGTAACAATCATATATCTTGCAACGAGAATAAACTAATAAAAGCTAAGGTCCCATGAATAAAAACTTTAATCAAAATAATTCTGGTGATAACTCTATCTTCAATACTGAGAGTGTGGATAAGAGTTTCTTTGAATATTTATTGATATTTCGGGAAAATCTTATTCCCATGATACTAATTATTGTTGCCAGTGTTGTCACCACACTGTTCTATCTTTATAACGCTACAACAGTTTATAGCTCCACAACTGTTTTAAAGGTTGAGAATAGTGATCAGAACATACTTAAAGACAGTTATTTCAGCGAACCAATGGCAATAAGCGCTTTTTTTATCGCGAACCAGTTGCAGATACTTGAAGGTTTCGAAGTAAGAGACCGTGTTGCGGGCGCGCTGCTGGATTCCCTCGAAAAGAGTCCCGACCGATCAGTATTTTATCACCTTGTATACCAGGGTAAATATCATCCTGTCGGCACACCGCGAACTCTTCAAAGCTTAAGAATAAGACTTGGCGCTATAGTCGACCTAAAACAGAAAGAGATGCTTAATGCTATTGAGATTTCGTGTGAAAGTCCGAACTTTCATGAAGCGGCTCTGATTACTAATGTTTATGCGGAAAAATATATTGAGTACATTAATGAAATCAGAAAGCAGGATATCTCGACTCTAAAAAAATTCCTAGATCGGGAGAAACAGGGCAAATTAAATGAACTGAGCAGAATTGAGGAAAAAATTGAGAGTTTCAAAAGTGAAAATGAGATCAGCAGCATTGAAACATTTACTATCGATCTGATTGAACATATTACCAAAACAGAAACAAACCTTGCTGATACACGTTCTCTGTTAAGCACAAGTAAAAAATTGAGAGAAGAACTTCTTTCACAATATAAAAGTTATGATTCGACCTACATAGAACGTCTGAAGCTTGAATCGCATCAGGCCTCGCTCGTTCAGATTGAGAGAGATATCAACCGAGTGGAGATAAAACGGGACATGGAACTGTCCGAAGAAACCGATCTGGTAAAAAAGCAGAGAATCATGCAGGTATATTCCGATCAGTTGAATACCATTCAGGAAATTAAAAAGGCGAAAATTAAAGAGATTGAAAAAGTAATTGATCTGGTGTCGGCACCTGAAAAGAAAGAAATTGTTAACAGGCTGTTTCTTAACGATGTCGAACAGATTACTCTCGAAAATAAGATTAATCTTCTTATGAAAAGCCTTAATAAACTGAATTCACAGTTATCAAAACTTCCTGAGATCAATCTTGAAATAGCGAAGCTTCAGAGAGAAAAATCGACAAACGAAAAATTATATATGGCCCTGGAGGAAAAATTCCAGGAGACGGAAATTATTGAACGCACCAGGGTATCCGACGCCTATATTCTGGACCCCGGAACAGACTCACCTGTGCTGGTAAGGCCTAAACGAAACAGAATAATCAGTATGGGTATTGTGCTTGGAATTCTGCTCGGAATAGGTTTTGCGCTTATTAGAAATTATTTTGACCGGACTATTAAAAGTCCGGAGCAGATAGAAAAACTTGGCGGCACGATACTCGCCTGGATACCAACCATTGATGGCCTAAAAAGTCAGCCCGGATCACCTGCCCGCGGTTTTGTGGTTGCCAACAATACATCCTCAAACGCGAAGGAATCATTTAAAGCATTGCGCACCAGAGTTCAGTTCGCTAAACTTGAAGGTGGCGGATTAAAAACCATTCTGGTAACGAGTTCACTACCCGGTGAAGGAAAAACTCTTGTTTCCCTGAACCTCGCGGGTAGTTTTGCCCTTAATGATAAAAAGACTCTCGTAATTGACTGTGACCTTAGAAAACCCAGGGTGCACCAGGTATTCGAGGTGGATAAACATCCCGGTCTGACAGATTACCTTTTCGACCGCAATTCTCTTGAAGATGTAATAAGGCCGACGTCAGTTAAGAACCTGAGTTTTATTACAAGCGGTACCATTCCCCCAAATCCCTCAGAGCTTCTTGGTTCGCAGAAAATGAAAGATCTGCTGAAAGAGATGAATGAAAAGTATGATATCGTTATCATTGACTCGCCGCCGATTGTTTCGGTCACCGATTCGGAAATTCTGTTTAACGTTGTTGACGGAACAATCCTTATCGGTAAAGCTCAGCAGACTGATATTGAACTGTTTATGAAAACATACGCGAAACTTTACAGTATGAATTCTCATAACTTCCTGGGCGGCGTACTAAATGACTTTTCAGCCAAGACCGGGTATGGCTATTATTATAAATATTATTATTATTATTCACGTCCTGAGGCCAAAAAGGATCGGACTGAAAATGCAGGATAAATTTTCTTATGGAGAGGCAGCCCTTTTAAGGGCTGTGTCTTCGGTTTATAAGGTTTTATCTAATTAGATTAATTCAAAAGGGAATGTTGATGAGAACTGTCAGGAAAGTTTATAAAGAAAATGGAATAAGTATTCATGAGACCGCTGAAGTTGATCACTCAGCTATCATAGGTGAAGGCACTTATGTCTGGAATAATTGTCAGGTCAGAAGAGACGCGAAAATAGGCAAAGGATGTAATCTGGGTAAGGATGTTTTTATTGATTTTGAAGTAGAAATCGGCAACGGAGTTAAAATCCAGAATGGTGTCTCAGTTTATCACGGGGTTACTATTGAAGATGACGCTTTTCTCGGCCCTCATATGACTTTTACAAATGATCTTTTCCCGAGATCATTTATCGGCGATTGGAAAGTATCAAAAACAAAAGTAAAAAAAGGCGCCTCAATCGGGGCAAACGCCACAATCGTCTGCGGCACAACTTTAGGTAAATATTCCATGGTTGGCGCGGGAAGTGTTGTTACCAAAGATATTCCCGATTACGGACTTGTAGTTGGCGTGCCGGCGAGACTAATCGGATTTGTCGGCAAAATAGGGCAGAAACTGCAAGTGGTCAGTGAAAATGAAGACTCTTATTTAATGAAATGTCCTGTTGATGGTTCGGAATATGAAATACCCCGAAGTGATTACATGCTCTTAGAAGCGGAAAAAAACAAAAAAGCAGGCGGATAATCATGATATATTTGACAAAACCCTATTTCGGGGAAGAGGAATTAAAAAGAGTATCCGAAACTTTTGAGTCGGGATGGGTGGCAGGTCAGGGCCCGATGGGACGGGAGTTATCAGAGCTCGCGACTGAATATATCGGATGTAAATATTCAATTCCCGTAAACAACTGTACCGCCGGACTGCATCTTGCTTTGCTCGCTATCGGAATAGGGCGGGGGGATGAAGTCCTTGTTTCAGACTTTACCTTTCCGGCCACAGGTCACGCGGTACTTTATTGCGGAGCGAAACCGGTTTTTGTGGATGCTGACGCTGATACATACAATATGGACCCTTCAGACCTCGAGAAAAAAATTACATCCGCTTCGAAAGCCATTATTGTGGTTCATGGATTTGGTCTGATGGCTGATATGGATAAAATAATGGATATAGCGAAGCGTAATAACCTGAAAGTTATTGAAGATGCCGCTTGCGCTTTCGGCGCTTCATTTAAAGGGAAAAAAGCAGGACGGTATGGCGATATTACCTGTTTTTCTTTTCACGCCCGCAAGAATGTTACTGCGGGAGAGGGGGGACTTGTTGTAACGGATAATGAGAAATACGCTTCTTACATTCGTTCCTTAACCTTCTTCGGCACAGAATCGGCTTATGACAGGCAGTCCGATTTTTCTATTCCCTCTTTCGTACATCTCGGGTTTAATTATAAGCTTTCCGATATTAACGCGGCTATTGCCATTGAGCAAATTAAAAGATATCATCTGCTTCTTGAAAAAAAATATGAGCTGGTAAAAAAATACCGCGAATATCTTGAGGGATATGATAACATTTACGTACAGCCGGAATTTGAAGATTATCAGCATGTATACCAGACTTTTGTTGTAAGACTTGATGAAAAGATTAACAGAAACAAAATAATTCTTTCTCTCAGGGATGATGGAATCCAGACTCAGATTGGAACATATTCATCTTTTATTCAGCCCGTTTATAAATCGGAAGATAAGTGTCCTGTTTCACTTAAATTATATAATTCCTCTCTGGCTCTTCCACTCTATTATGAAATGAAAACTGATGATGTTAAAACAGTATGTGAAAAGCTGAAATTTCACATTGAAAAACAGTTAACCGGAGAATAATTTGAATAGCTTTGAAAAGAAAAATGTGCTTGTCACCGGGGCCGCCGGTTTTATCGGCAGTCATCTCTGCGACAAGTTGCTGGAAACAAATTTATCTAAACTTGTTGGTGTGGATAATCTTTTCCTGGGAAAAGAAAAAAACCTGGAAGAATCCAAAAAAGATAACCGATTTTTATTTGAGAAGACTGATGTTACAATCTATGATGATATAAAGAAGGTAATATTTGAAAATAATATTGATGTGATTTTTCACCTTGCCGTTCTGCCGCTTGAGGTTTCTCTGGAAGACCCGGTTAGAGGATTTGATCTGAATGTAATTATGACCAGGAATCTTCTGGAAATTATGCGTAATGAAAAGCCCGGTATTAAAATGATCGCCTATTCTTCATCCGAAGTTTATGGCACAGCCCTGTATACGCCAATGGATGAAAATCACCCGATGCTGAGTCACACACCATACGCGGCGAGTAAAACCGCTTCGGATCTTTTGGCCTACTCATATCATAAAACTTTTAATCTTGATGTATCCATACTGCGCCCTTTCAATAATTACGGGCCGAGGCAGAATGAAGGCAGTTACGCGGGGATCATACCAAAAACAATAAAGCGGCTGATCAATGGTGACAAGCCTTTAATTTATGATGATGGAAAGCAGACCCGTGATTTTATTTTTGTTAAAGACACCGCTCACTGGACTGTTAAATTTTTTGAAATGATTGAAAACCCGGGTCAGATCATGAATCTTGCCTCCGGAATTCAGACCAGTGTGGAAAAAGTTATCTCTTCAATTTGCAAAGCGTTTCCTTATGATGGTGAAATTGAATATCTGCCGAAAAGGGCGGGTGATGTCAGAACACATGAAGGGGATATGAAACTGGCAAGAGAGATACTCGATTTCAAGTTGACTGTCGCGTTTGATGACGGTATCAAAGAACACAGTTGAATGGTATAAGGAGCATCTGAAATGAAAATAGGGGTTATCGGTACAGGTTCAATGGGTAAAAACCATGTTCGTGTTTTAAAAAACATTTCAGAAATTTCAGAGATTGCCATTACTGATCTGAACAGAGAAAACCTGGACTCAACAGTAAAACGTTTCGCGGTTAAAGGCGCCTACACCGACTATATGGAGATGATTGAGAAGGAAAAGCCTGAAGGGCATTATTATCGCTACCAAGCCTGAAACACATACAGAAATAGCCCTTGATGTTATCGGGACAGGTCTGCCTCTGCTGATTGAAAAACCTATCGCGCCTACCGTTGAGGAGGGTAGAAAAATAATCGATAAAGCCGCTGAAAAAAATGTTTTCCTGACGATCGGGCATACCGAAAGATTTAATCCTGTTGTCGCGAAAATAAAATCTTTTATTGATGAAGGTAATTTAAATAATATCTACCTGATAAATACTCACCGTATCGGTCCCTTCCCAAAACGGCTTCTCGGCAATATGGAGGGTGTGCTGATTGATCTGGCAGTGCATGATCTTGATATACTTAATTATCTCTGCGGTGAAATCATTGATCTCAAATCGCAGGTGATTAAAATTAAAAATCAGGAAATTTACGTAAGAACCCTGATGGAAAGTGGTCAACGGTGTTAAAGCTTCCTCTGAATTTTCCTGGATTGCTCCAAAAAGACTGAGGACAATCGAAATTTACGGTGATTCGGGAATGATTTCGGCAGACTATTATAACCAGGAATTCTGGTTTTATGAAAACAGCGATTTTGATTATATCACTAACATGACTGATTCTTTCCTTGGAACAGGGTTGATAAATGTTGGCAAAAGTAATCAAATATCCTCTTTTCAAACAGGAGCCACTTGAGCTTGAACTCAGGAATTTTATTGGCAGTATCAGCGGAGAAACAGAAATTCTCGTAAAACCTGAAGAAGCCCTGCTGGCGCTTAAATATGCTCTTCAGATTAGCTGAGCGGACATGAATGATTAATAATATCCTTTTTATCGGAAGTAAAAAGCTCGGATTAAAAGCGCTGAAAAAAATTAGAGAGCTTGCTCCTGAAAAAATTCAACATTTTATTACTGTTGACGATTCATCCGACGTCAGGTCCGACCTGGATTCATTCAGTAAATATGCTGACAGAATCTGGTTTGGAAATGTTTACTCTTAAAAAACCATCCGGCCTGAAAGAAATTGTTGAGAAGATAAAACCTGATCTTTGTGTTGTTGTGGGATGGTACTGGATTCTCCCGGAATCAG
>CAXXGF010000063.1:0-153232 GCA_963677445.2 Melioribacteraceae bacterium
TACACAGACTTTGGCAACATATAAGACTAAGTCAAAAGTGGCTTGAGTGTGACACTTCTACGATAGATGATATATCTCCCTCCTGGTTTGATAGAAGAGAAATTCTTCAAAACAACTCAAAAGAATATCAGGAATTTATGACCGAACTCAAACGTGAACATGCCATTGAAACCGGAATTGTAGAACGAATGTACGATCTTGAAAAAGGTATAACTGAAACATTCATCAAAAAAGGATTCGTTGAATCATATATTAGTCATAATGACACAAACGTTCCAGTTCCGAAATTACTTTCTCATTTATCTGATCACCTTGATGCAGTTGATTTTGTTTTTGATGTGGTTAAAGAAAATCGAGATTTATCAGTTGGTTTTATAAAAGAACTCCACTCACTTGTAACTCGCAACCAGGAATATGCAGAAGGAAGAGACCAATTTGGCGGTAAAACTAAAATAGAATTAAGAAAAGGTGATTTCAAATCCTTGAAAACAATCCAACTCGTGAAGATGGAACTAAGATTTTATATTGCCCCCCTGATCATGTCCGGGCTGAAATGGATAATCTGATTTCCATTTACAATGATGCCGAGAAAAAAAAGATTCATCCCTTAATTTGTGCCACTTGGTTTCACCATGCATTCACTACGATTCATCCATTTCAAGATGGCAACGGGCGTATTGCAAGACTACTTGCAAGTTTAATTTTGATTAAACATGGTCTGTTCCCTTTTACGGTTTTAAGAGAAGAGGCTAAAGTAAAATATATTAATGCTCTTGAAAAGGCTGATGCCAATGAATTTCAACCTCTAATAGACTACTTTGCTGAAGTCCAAAAAAGACATATTGAAAAGGCGTTAAATATAAAAGAGGTTTCAAGCTCATCATTTGATGAAGTAGTAGATATATTTTCTAGCAAAATTGAGAATTGGCAAAAGAGAAAGGTTGTTGAGAGAGAAGATATGCTTAACAAAGCCAGAAACCATGTTTTTGATTTTTGCTACAAACATCTAGATCTGATTTATACTCAACTTGGTGAAAGACTCAATAAAATTGCAAAAATTACAATTCAGAAATGTTCACCCAATGAGGATGAAAGACAAGATTATTACTATGGTCAAATAATTAAATATGCTAAAAAACACGAGTACTATTTTAATAGGAATTTTCCTAAGGGGTGGCTAACTTTTCGAGTTGAATTTGCTGAAAATAAAAAATACCAACTTTGTATTACAATCCATCACTATGGCTATGAGGATAGCACCTTAGCTATTGGGGCATTTCTTGAATTTTTGGTAGATAATGAAGAGCATGACCGAATAGACAACGCCCTTCCCTTAGAAATCAAACCACATGTTATTTCGCTTACTGGTGATTTAACAACGAAAGAAAAGAACATAGCAGCTTTTATGAAAAATGCAGTAACGTTAACAATGGCTCAAATTGCAAGTGAATTATAGTGAAATCTTGAAATGAAGTATATAATTAAATATATAACAAATTGTTCCAACAGTTTCCAATAGCCGTGCGGTTATTGATGATATGAAGGATTATCGTATATGACATTCTTTCGTTTTATTGGATATGTCAAAGGCCTTTGGAATCTGCTGAATATTGCGTTGGATTGAATGGGGAAAAAGGAGAAAATAAGATGTTGCCTTTAAATAGATGTCCTTTTTGCGAAAGCGAAGTTGTTGAAAAAGAGGTTGAAAAATTACTCAGAGGCGGGAAAAACACAGCGGTTGTTAAAGTAAAGGCTGAAGTTTGTCTGCGCTGTGGTGAAAGACTTTACTCAAAAGAAACAATCACCTTTTTTGAGCAGATTAAATCAAAACTTGAAAAACAGGATGTCTCCGGTTTCCAGCCCCTGGGTCAGTCATATCAGATAGCGGGCTGACACGATTAAAGATACCGTCTTAATACTTTTTTACATGCCATGTGATAATTTGCAAATCAGGGATTTTACATTAACCAGAGTTTACTAACCATTCCGTGGCGCTATCAGTTTGTATTTTTAATAAAAATTATATTACCTGGTTTGGGTTATATTGCGGTCCTTAACCTTCCGGTAATCCCGTAATAAATATTCATTCATAAATTAAGTATAAGGAAACACCCATGGAAACAACAGGAGTAATAAGAGGAAATGTAACCGATAGTTCGGGAGAGGCTTTGCCGGGCGTTTTGTTAAGTAGTTTTGGTGAAGAGTTTATGTTGGAGATGGACACCGTATCCAACGAATCAGGAGAATACAGGATAAATAACCTGATGCCCGACACCTACCTGCTGACGGCCGCGCTTGAAGGTTTTAAAACGGTAGAGATAAAGAACGTGGTTGTTCGGCAGGGGAAGGATACGGTAAAGAATATCACAATGCATCTGCAAACGGTAGAATAAAACGAACGGAAGAAATCTTAATCGTAAACCGGCAGAGCCATAAACAACGCGCTTTTCCTGTGGCTGAGCGGAGTCGAAGCCCCGCTACCGGTTTTGACTCCGCCATCCCGAGGCTGGTAAACTCAAATACCGGCAAATGTTCGCAAAGATTATTTCCATTTTGCTTTGAATTTAACTTTATACTTAGTAGTCCACCCTCCGCCAGGAAATCTCACGCAAAGCCGCCAAGCCGCAAAGAAAATGAGATTAAAAGGATTTTACTGATTTACAGTATGGGAAATCATACGATCCTTAAATCCTTCAATCAAGGTTCAGACATTCTTTCACGAGAATATCTACAATTCCACGAGAAATAATAAGGTTATTAAGGTTTAATTCCGGCGGCTGGCCACATTGGCTACTAAGGTTAAAAATAAAGAATAAGGTTTCATCACAATTCTTTCATTCCTGATTCCCAATTCCTCATTCGTAATTCCCCCCGCCCTGATCATTGGTAATTCATTGGGACAATTACGACTATGGGAACAGGGATTTGTTTTAACCTTCTCTGGTAAATGCAAAAACTTAATCTCAGCTTCCACACCCAATAATTCCCCAAGTTCCGCTCTCCTCACAGAAATTAACCAATCATCCCGGGTAAAAAATCCTTTCTTTAACCCTTTCATTCCTAATTCTCATCCCCTCGTCGCCCAACCCGGTTATCATACTCTTACTCTGATTTTCTAAGCCAGTACCGTAAAATAATCATGCTATCCTAAAATCCTTAAATCATGGTTCAGAAATAAACGGGGCTGAATAGCGCGCTTTTCAGAAAAAAATTCCTGTTTTTATATGATTTTGTATCCTCTTCGGGGAAATGTTTTACCGGGTGGAAGCACAAAGTTAATTTGGATTGGAAATTGTTTTAGCATAATATTATTTTATAGACTAAAATAATTTTGGGAAGGTATATGGGATATAAATATGCTATTATCGGGGCTGGCCGCCAGGGAACAGCGTCGTGTTACGATCTCGTAAAGTATGGGATGGCCGATGAAGTTCTTTTTATCGACGCTGATAAAAAAGCTGCTGCAGGGGCCGCGGAAAAAATAAACAAATTAACCGGCTGTTGTGTATGCGCGCCGGTAAGAACAGATGTTCAGGATACAGAGGCGCTTGCGGGCATTCTTTCTGAAACCGACGCTGTCATAAGCGCTGTGCCATATTATTATAACCTGAAACTGACTGAAATCGCCTTAAGAACCGGTAGCAACTTTGTTGACCTGGGAGGAAACACTGACGTTGTTAAAAAACAGCTTTCCCTCGATAAGGAGGCAAAACAATCGGGAATAACGATTATACCTGACTGCGGCATGGACCCCGGGTTTAATATTTCTATTATCAGTCACCTGCTTGACTGGTTCGATAAAGCTGATGAAATTAAATCTTATGGAGCGGGCCTTCTTCAGGAACCGGAACCCCCCTGGGAATACGCGGTTTCGTTTCATATTAACGGTCTGACCAATGAATATTACGGCAAATCACTTTGTGTGATGGATGGAAAACTGACCGGCGCCGATTGTTTTTCGGAATATGAAATTCTTGATTTCCCGGAACCGCTCGGCAAACTTGAAGCGGCTGTCACTTCGGGAGGTTTATCAACACTGCCGGAAGATGCTGAAGGAAAGATCGGGCTGCTCATTAATAAAACCTTACGCTATCCCGGTCACTGGGCCAGGTTTAAAGCATTTTCAGATTTAGGATTATTTGATCTGGAACCTGTTGAGGTAAACGGAGTAAAAGTTATTCCGCGGGACTTTTATCATGCTTTGCTGGAACCCAAAATATATAAAGAGTTTTTCAAAGATCTGGGGATCTTAAAAATAATCGGCGCCGGCTCGCGGGATGGCAAAAAAATGAAAGCCGATATTGAGATTATCGATTATTATGATGAGAACACCGGATTAACCTCCATGCAGCGTCTTACGGGGTGGCATGCTTCGGTGATGGCGATAATGGCCGCTCATGATGAAATTGCCGATGGCGCTCTTCCGGTTCATAAAGCGGCTTCCGGCAGAAAAGTAATTGATGAGATGAAAAAACGCGGTATTTCCGTAAAAGAAACTTATGAGGAAATAATTTAGTTTTCACCTTCGGTTGTCCCCCTTTAATTAAGGGTGGAACGCCGATTTATATTGTTACTTTATAAAAGGTTCTCTATATTAATATATTATATCCTGTTTAACATAACAAAACATGGCGGATATGTACTGGAAGATAATTCTTTTTATTCTTATGGTTTACGTTATCATCGCGGGAATCTCTTTCCCGATTGTTCAGAACCCAACGGCGTGGTATGAATTTCCTAATATACCGGGACTTGGTGAAAAAGCGAAAATAATATTTTTTCACGTGCCGACAGCCTGGCTTTCGGTTATCGCGTTTCTTATGACAATGCTCTATGGAATCAAATACCTGAGAAAAAAGGATATTGATGATGACGCTAAATCGGCTGCCGCGCTCCAGCTTGGTATGATATTTACAATTCTCGCGACAGTAACCGGATCGATATGGGCAAAATTTACCTGGGGCGCTTTCTGGCACTGGGATCCCAGGGAAACGAGCATTTTTGTTCTTCTGCTGATATACGGTTCCCTTCTGGCGCTGCGTTCGGCAATTGATAATGAAGATAAACGGGCGAGGCTTTCTGCAGTGTATTCTATTTTTGCTTTTCTTACCGTACCGTTTTTCATTTTTATCATGCCACGCATTATGATGGGTCTGCATCCCGGTTCGGCCGATGATGTTAATTCAGGGCCTGTTGTCGATTTTCAGATGAATGGCAATATGCAGCTTGTTTTTTATCTCTCAATGGTTGCCTTCACAATTTTATTTTTCTGGGCCTGGAACATTTCATGGAAGTCGATCATTATCAAAGATAAACTATCGAAAAAAATAATCTGAGGTTGATTTGGAAGGTTTATTCAGCTTTTTAGAAAATAATTCTATTTATATAGTTATGCTTATTAACCTTGTCGTCTGGGGAGGCATCTTTTTTTATCTCTTTTCACTCGACAAAAGACTTAAAGATATACACAAAGAAATGGAGGAGACCGGAGAATGAACGGTAAATATATAATAGGCGGAATAATAATAGTTGTTTTTATGGGTGTGATGATATACCTGTTTACACAGACAAATGTCACCTATGAAAACAATTTTACAAAAATCCGCGATTCACATGTAACCATTAAAGCTACAGGTTACTGGGTTAAGGAAAAGAATTATCATATCGATAAAGAACGGAATCTTTTTTCCTTCTATATAACAGATGGCAATGGTGAAGAGATGAAGGTTATTTACAAAGGGACAATTCCCAATAACTTTGAATCGGCGACAAGTGTGGTAATCACAGGAAAATATAACAAGGATTACTTTCACGCGACCGATATATTGACCAAATGTCCCTCGAAATATGAGACAAAACTGGAAGAAAGTGTTTAACAAATTCAGTTCCGCAATAGTCTGCAAAAAGCCGGAAAGAAACGGAGTCTAATTTTATGATCGGAAATATTTTCCTGAACATCGGCCTCGCTGCCAGTTTGTTCACAATACTGATGTATTATCTAACCTGGAAAGGTTATGGCAATACAAAAACCGCGGCCAGAACAGGCTATCATATAATGTCTGTCAGCGTCATTGCCTCTTCAATAATATTGTTTTACGCGATAATGACACATCAGTATCAATATAAATATGTGTTTAATTACAGTGGAAGTGACCTGCCGGTAGGGCTGCTTATGTCTACATTTTACGCCGGCCAGGAAGGAAGCCTTCTGCTCTGGCTTCTCTTTACGGCAATCATTGGATTGATATTACTTGACTACACCTCAAAAAGGGGTGATCTTGAGCCGCGGGTTATGATGGTTTTTACACTTGCCGCCACCTTTCTTCTGGTGATGGTCAATCCTATTCTGAAAAGCCCCTTTGAATATCTCTGGAGTGAAGCGAGTTTTGTAAATATTAAATATATAAACCAGGCTTTTTTATCCAATCCCTTTATCACCAATTTTGTTTTTGAGGATCCCGGAACCAAAGATACATTTATCCGGATAAGTCCCGAGTTCTATTCGGCTATGATGGCCGAGGGAATCAGGTTCGGGGATTTCCTTATTCAGGGCAAGGGATTAAATCCGCTTCTGCAGAATTTCTGGATGCAGATTCATCCTCCCCTGCTTTTTTTCGGGTTCGCGATGTCGACCGTTCCTTTTTCTTTCGCTGTTTCATCAATAATGAATAATGAGTACCGTGAATGGGTAAAACAGTCGCTTCCCTGGCTGCTCGCAGCTATGATGATACTCGGACTCGCGATAATGCTCGGAGGTTACTGGGCTTATGGTGTGCTCGGATGGGGCGGTTACTGGGGCTGGGACCCTGTGGAAAATTCGAGTCTCGTTCCCTGGATAATCGGGGTTGCCGCTATTCATACAATGCTTGTTCAGAAGAAAACAGCTTCAAAAGATCATCCCGGAAGATTTGTAAAAACCAACCTCATTCTTGGTGTGATGACATTTGTGTTTGTTATTTACAGCACCTTCCTTACCAGAAGCGGTATACTGAGTGACGCTTCGGTGCATTCCTTTGTCGCTCCCGGAAGAATAGTGTTTCTATTTCTCATGGTCTTCATGGTTCTCTTTACACTTATAGGGCTGGGAGGAGTAGCTTACAGATGGAAATACCTGACAAAAAATTTCAGCTTCGAAGAAAACATGATGTCAAGAGAGCTGGCGCTGTTTACCGGTTCGGTGGGATTGCTGGCTTCGGCGGCTATAATTTTATTCGGCACTTCAGCTCCTATCTGGGGTTCGGCTGTTGAGATCAGGTTTTATAATGAGCTTAACCTTCCAATCGCGATTATTATCGGGGTTATCAACGGACTCAGCATTCTTCTGAAATGGAAATTTACCAAAGGAGAGGAGATACTGAAAAAATCGCGCTTCTCCTTAATTGTGACTATTCTCCTTACTGCCGCCATAATATTTTTGGGGGGAGTTTATGATCTGATGCTGGCAATATTTACACTTACCACAACATTCTCTCTTGTTGTTAATGCCGAGATCGCCTGGAAGATTTTTATGGGGAATAAACTTTACCTTGGAGCTTATATATCCCACGCGGGCATAGCGCTATTTTTCCTCGGCGTTATAGCCACCGGCGGTTTTACGAAGGACTACTCGGTTGACCTTGAAAGAGATAAACCTGTTGAGGTGCTTGGTCATACTCTCACTTTCAAAGGATTTGAGCCTTTCGATAATGGTAAAAAATATAAATTTAATATTGAAGTGGAAGATGGATCATCAAAAACCGTTGCCGCTCCCGTAATGTATATTGCCGAATTTAACAATTCACTTATGAGAGAACCTGATATTCTTCAGCGTTTCTTTAATGACTTTTATATATCGCCGCTAAGTTATACCGAAGGCAAAGACCGTGGAAACAGCAGCGGCGCGGATTATTCTCTCGAAAAAGGCAATTCGGTTAATTTTAACGGGAGAAAGATTACTTTTATCAAATTCAACTTTTCTGAAGATGCCATGTCTGCTATGATGAGCGGAGAAGAATTCAGCATCGGCGCTCTGCTCAATATCGATTACCAGGATAAATCGGAACAGGTAGAACTGATAATGAAAAATGTCCAGGGAACGAGATCTTATCTGCCTGTGGAAGCGCCCGAAACTGGCCTGAGTCTGAAAATGACAACGATGGATGCTTCGGGTAAAGTAGGTTTTTCTGTTTCAGAACCGGGCGCCGAAGAATCTGTTCAGCAGACAGAAATAGCAAGAGATGTAATTGCCATAGAGGCTTCGGTAAAACCTTTTATAAACCTTGTCTGGGGCGGAGTGATTTTTATGACCCTCGGCTTTTTTATCTCTGTAATACGGCGAAGCAGGGAATCAACAAAATCCTGATTATAAATTATTTGAATCCAGGCCCGGTAATTATTTAATAATGCCGGGCTTTTTTTTATCCCCTTAAAGCCTGAGCCGGAGAGGAGGATGAGGAATGATAGGAATGTAAAAGAACCTTATTCTTGTTTTTTTAACCTTAGGTAGCAAAAGTGATCACCCGACAAAATTAAACCTTATCACCATAATCTGGCGGAGCCAGAACAAGGCTATTTAATTTTCCTATATCGCGTACAAAAACTCACCCCCCGTCCCCCTCTCTTGAAAAAAGAGGGAGAGTCTTAAAGTCCCGCAAAGGACGACAGATGAAATTTGTTTATTTCACAAAAGCCAGGGCAAATAAAATTATTACCATTTTGCGTAGAATTTAACTCCTTACGGATTATTCACCATCACAAAAATTGACAGGCTTTGTGCTTCCTCATCGAAATAGCTTTTGACAGTCCGGAGTACAGAATATTCCATAGAGAGACAATTCCTGAATCCTCATTTCCATCCCGGCCCGGCTGGTTAAGGATTTTGTATATTCACATGAATATTTTAACTTTCACTTTCATTTAGCAAAAATTATTAAATTTTCCGGTGGTAAAAAGATGGCTGTTAAGAAAGTGAATTTTTTCGGCAGGTTAACTTCAATGGTTCTCGATTACGCTACAATAAACCTGTTTTTAATTCCGTTTGCTCTTCCCTTTTTTTTAATTTTCGGAATAGGAGGAGAGAATAATACAATGGGAGAATTAAGAATAATTACCTTTCCTTCAATGATATTTATTATAGGAGTCGCCCTTTTTTTCTGTAAGGACTCTTTACATGGCCGAAGCTTCGGTAAAAGATTATTAAAACTTCAGGTGGTTGATAATTATAACAGAATCTCCGCGGGTCCTGTGCGCTGCATGGTCAGGAATCTTTTTATTATTATCTGGCCGCTGGAATTATTAATTACACTTTTCAGCCGTGAGAGAAGACTGGGCGATCTTGTCGCGGGCACCCGCGTTGTCAGATTTGATGAAAAACAGGCGCTTCCCGAAATTGATAAAATGCAGCTTATTCAGGCTTTTTTTATTGCTTACACAGTATGTTTCGTAATGTTACTGGTTATCGAAATGATCTTACCAACAGATAAAATTGGTGATATGGTGTAGCGCTTTATCCCGTCGCCTTTTGAGCAGTAACCGGCAGGAATTTGAGAATTAAAAAGGATTAACAGGATTTGAATTTCCCTGCCACAATCCAAATCGAAATCTTTTTTTTGGGGATTTTGTGTTTTGCTGATTTGGTGGCGTTTTTTCAGCAATATTTTTACTCCTGACATTACTTTATAATTTTAATTGTTCATTGTTAATTGCAATTTTGCGTGGGATTTGACTTCTTACGGAGTAATCACAATCCTTCTTTTGAGTACGATTATTTAAATCAATATACCCTGTCCAATATTCTGCCATAAAAAGCAAGAATATAATTATTAGGTTGCCTAATTCTTAATTCCCAATTTCCCCCGGCTTTGGCTGCCTGGAAATTGGATGCCCCTGAAAGGTAACGCCATACTGCCCTGTTGAAGATTTTTATACACTATTTTGTTATCTTAACAGATTATTTTTTAATAAGTAATTAAAATAGCGGAGTTGAAATATGTTTATCAGGAAAATGTTTCTGGTTTTGATGATTGTCGCGAGCGCGTGCGCACCTGATTCGGGAGGTAAGATTCATGATTTAATTCAGCCGGTCAATCTTAAAGCGGGTCATGCTGATTCAGTTTATGTAAGCGATATTTTTTATGCCGATGATTATGATGTTTCATTTGAACAAAATGATGATCTTGGTATGCGTTTTGACAAAGAAAAAAATATTCTCTATTTCAATCCTCCGCGCGATCTCAACGGACTGAGATTAGTAAAATTCACACAGCATGGAGAGGAATATGTATTACCTGTTTTCTCCAGAACTCAGAAATATTTCACATTTAAGTTCAGGCCGAAGAAAAAATATAACAGTATTAATCTTTTCGGAAGCTTTAACGGATGGAACCGCGGCACACTGCCTATGACCGATCCTGACGGGGATGGCGTATTTGTAGCTGAAGCATCGATGGACCCCGGAATGTATGAGTACAAATTTTATGTTGACGGCGCTGAAATCACCGATCCCGCCAATCCCGATTCAATCTCCAACGGCATGGGAGCTTATAATTCAGTTTTTAAGGTTGAAGAGGATAAATCGAAAAAACCTTTTCTTTTTGTTGACGGTTTTAAACTCAATAAAGAAAATACGGAGCTTTCATTTCTTATCAATACCGGTGATATTGACTATAAAGTTACAGGGAAAGACCTGGTCGTTCTTTTTAATAACAAACAGATGCCTTTTAAATATGTTTCTCTGAACGACAATAAAATATCAATTGAAATTCCCTCATCACAACTTAAAGGGGAAAAATTTATGAGAGTCTGCATAGGGGGAGAGAATCTTTCAACAAATATGCAGACAGTTATTCTTTTCGACGGAAAACCGGCTGATGGTAAAATCACAGAGTCCACATGGTATGACGCGGTTATTTATTCCCTTCTGACAGACCGTTTTAATGATGGCGATAAATCGATTAACAAGCCGATTAAAGCTGATTCTTTATTCGACAAAGCAAATTATAACGGGGGCGACTGGCAGGGAATTATTGATAAACTTGATGAAGGTTATTTTAAGGAACTTGGCATCAACACTATCTGGCTGTTCCCGGTAAATGACAATCCCAATGAGGCCTATCGTGAATATCCCGAACCGCACAGGTGGTTCACCGGTTATCATGGCTATTGGCCTATAGATCATAAGCGTGTTGAAGAACATTTCGGCACAATGGAGACACTGAAAACACTGGTTAATAAAGCGCACAAGCAGAATATCAAGGTGCTTTTCGATTTTGTTTCCAATCATGTTCATGAACAGCATCCTTTCTACAAAGAACATCCCGAATGGTTTGGGACTCTTAATCTGCCTGACGGAAGAAAAAATCTGCGATTCTGGGATGAATTCAGGCTTACCACCTGGTTTGAGCCATATATGCCCTCTTTCGATTACCTTGGCTCGGAAGAAGCGATTGATGTTATGACCGAAAACGCTGTATGGTGGCTGAAGGAAACCGGAGCCGACGGATACCGCCATGACGCGGTAAAACATGTGCCTAATAAATTCTGGAGAGCGCTTACCAGGAGACTCAAAAAGGAAATTGAGATTCCTACCGGTAAAAAACTTTACCAGATAGGTGAAACATTCGGCAGTTATGATCTTATCAGTTCTTATGTTAATAACGGCCAGCTCAGTTCTCAATTTAATTTTAATCTCTATGAAGTGGCTTTTCGCGCGATAATTGATCCGGGTAAGAGTTTTGGTGATCTGGATAAGGAAATGAAAAAAACATTCGCGGTATATGGTCAGCTTCATCTTATGGGTAATATTATGGACAGCCACGACAAAAACCGGTTCCTCGCTTATGCCGACGGCGATCTTGAGCTTTCACAATGGAGCGCTGCCGAGGTTGGCTGGACTAATCCTCCGAAAGTTGATAATCCGCAGAGTTATAAGATGGCGAAAATGTACTATGCCTATATGTTCACAATTCCCGGGGTGCCGGTTGTATATTATGGCAGTGAATTTGGCATGACAGGCGCCTCCGATCCCGATAACCGCAGAATGATGCGATTCGGCGATCAGCTTGATAAAGAAGAAAAAGGTATGCTCGAAAATACATCAAAGCTTATTCACCTGAGGAATAACAATTCTGCATTAAGATATGGTGATTTTTATACATTAAAAGCCGATAAGAAATTTTACGCCTATACAAGATCAGATGTTAACCAGAGGATACTTGTGGTTCTGAATAAATCGAAAAAAACAGAAAGAGCCGAGCTCATTCTGCCCGCCGAGTTTAACGCGGCTGAACTTACCGATATGCTCACAGGTGACAAAATTGTTCTGGAAAGAAGCGCGGTTTCTTTTCCTGTGAAAGCTCTTGATTTCAGAATATTTGAGATTAAATAACTGCCCCTGGTTATCAGGATAAAAATTTGTTTAACAGGCCATGAATTTTTCATGGCCTTTTTTATTTCAGAAAACAAAAGTTATCCCTGCCGGTATAAGGAAAACGTCAGTTCGGGATAAGCAGTTTATTAATAAATCCAAGTTAAAGTACTTTTTGTTGCATACTTATTGCCCCGTCACCGGCAAAAGATATGTTAAAAGAGTTAAAATAACCATCCTTGTGTGACAGCGGCGGGATTGTTCATTTTGTCCTGGGGTGTGGGATTACGATTACGATTATGATTATGATTATGATGTTTAAGGATAGCAACCCTATACAAAATTGAGCTTAAAATAACTCCGCGCCTTTAGGCCGGAGATTTGTGGTAAAGGCTGACTACCCCCAATGGGCTTTAGCCCAAAGAGCGGCTGGAGGGAAAATATAAGCATGCGCGTGATCCAATCCCGCTCATTTCTGAACCATAATTAAAGGATTTAAGGATTGCCTGGTTATTTTTCGGTATCGGCTCTATGAAATCAGAGTATGAGTATAATGACCAGGCTGAGTGACGGCAGCAGGGTTATCCATTTTGTCCCGGGGTGTGGGATTACGATTACGATTATGATTACGATTATGATTGTTGGGGGACATATTCTCTGCTATTTTATTATCAATTTTCCTGATTTTTTATTTTTTAAGTTTCTGTTGATATTTGAATATCAGCGAGAAGTTGATTCCTTTTCTTAATAGTTTTATATTTTTACTAATATTATTTGATTTTTGAGAATTCAAAAATGATAAAAAGATATAAATTCCTCTTTATGGCACAGTAGATTTTGGCTTATTATTCACATTATCAATTAGTTTGCTGATTTAATTGGCAGAATAATTTTTAAACATTTTTTATGTGAGAAACACACTTGCACTCTTATAGCAGGCACTCGTTCTTTACTCGAAATTGTCGAAAAATATCCCCCTTTGGAGGGGTGGATTCAAAGTGTTTTTCTTTGAAGACGGGGGAGGACTAACTTCGAGTAATTCGATAACTTTGTATTTTCTGGCTCCGCCGGATTACGATTATGATTAAGATGATTGATTGAGTTCTTCCTTTTTGTTTTGTACTAATAAATTTTTGGAATAGATATTACTTAAACCTTAATACAACAAGGGAACAAAAATGAAAAAAATGATATTTTTCATCTTGTTTTTGCTAATAGCAGGGTTTTCACCATTATTGTCCCAGAAAGAATTCAATGGTCCGGTGACGATCGGATTCGTAATCGACGGCCCCTGGGAGCGTAATGATGAGCTGATTGAGCTCTTTTCAAAAGAGATCCGTGAACTTCTACAATCAGAGTTTGAAGTCAGGTTCCCGGCAGAAAAGCGGCTTGAAAGCGGCTGGAGCCTTGAGAAGATACGGGAAAACTTCCATAAGCTTCTTAGTGATGATGAGGTGGATATCGTAATTGCCGGAGGTGAAATTTCCACCCGGCTCGCTGTATTTTCAGGCGATCTGCCCAAACCGGTGATAGCTCCTTTTGCCACGAACGCCGGGATACACAGGATGCCGGTTAAAAATGGAGCTTCCGGAGTTAAGAATCTCAATTATATCACCTATTCAAGCTCAATGGATAACACTATTAAGAGGTTCAGAGAGCTGACCGATTTCAGCAGCGGGGTAATTTTTGTTAACCGTGAAGCGGAAAGTGAACTGGAAGGGATAAAAGGCAATTTTGCTTTGCCCGAAAAATTTTCCGCCGGCAATACAAATATCACCACAATAAAAATCAGTTCAGATATTGATGAAGCCATAGGGATGATTCCGGCCGGCGCCGACGCGGTTTTTAACCTTCCCCTGATGAATCTGACTCCTGAACAGCTTCAGCAGCTAATTGCGAAGGTGCAGGCAAAAGAAATTCCCTTTTTCTCGATGTTCGATCTGAGAGGAATGACAGTAAAGGCGGGCGCGGCGGCAGGACTCGGGCCGAGAAACTTTTTCACCCGCATCGCCAGGAGAATAGCCCTTAATCTTCAGAGAATACTTCTCGGTGAGGAACCGGGTGAAATTCCGGTTAATTTTCCGCTGAATTACCAGTTATATATTAACATGGAAACAGCGATAAAACTGGGTGTTTTCCCCAACTGGAGCGTTATGGCCGACGCGGAACTGATAGGCTACAAAAAGGAAAAACCAGAGCGCACTCTTACCCTGACAGAGGCAATAAAGGAAGCGATTGAACAGAATCCCGATCTTAAGGCATCAGGAAAAAACATCCTTATTTCGGAAGAGAATGTAGCAGGCGCCCTGGCAAATCTGCTGCCACAGCTTGAATTATCGGCAACAGGACTGCTGATAGATAAAGACCGGGCTGAAATGAGCAACGGCCAGCAGGCGGAAAAATCTGTTACCGCCACGGCGCAGTTACAACAGGTTATATTCAGTGAGAAAGCCTGGGCCAATCTCGATATAACCGGGCTGCGGGAAGAGATAAACAGGTACGAGTTTGATAGAGATAAACTGGAGACTATCCTCGAGGTTTCCAATGCTTATCTTAACCTGATGAAAGCAAAAAATCTCGAAGCGATTCAGAAAGAAAACCTTAACCGGTCGATGACCAACTATGAGATTGCCCGCTTTAGAAATTCTGTGGGATCAGCAAGCCCTTCGGAAGTTTACAGGTGGGAAAGTGAAATTGCTTCCAATAAAAAATCGGTCATCGAGTCAAACGCTTCAAGAAACCTTGCCGAAATAAATCTTAACAGGATACTTAACAGGCCATCGGAAGAAGCATTTGATATCTCAGAAAGAGAACTTGATGAACTTATAGAACAGATAAGTGAAAAAAGATTTCTCGGTTTTTATGAGAATAAATGGTATTTCAAGATAATGAGAAAATATTTTGTCGGACAGAGTTTTATAAACTCACCCGAACTGAAGATCGTAAACAAGGCGATCGAGATTCAGGAGAGAAGATTAAGTTCGGCTAAAAGTACCTTTTTCCTGCCGACACTGGCGCTTCAGGGAACAGCGAACCAGTCACTTTACAAGGGAGGAGCCGGTTCCGGGCAGGCATTTATGCTTGGTTATCCGCTGCCTCAGCCTAAGGATTTCAACTGGACTCTCGCGCTCAATCTTTCTCTTCCATTATATAGCGGGGGTTCCAGGTTTGTTGAAAAATCGCTCGCCGGCATTGAGATATCCAAACTTAAAATTGAAAAGGAATCGATAAAAAACAAACTTGAACAGAACATCAGGTCCCAATTTCACCTTTCAGGAGCATCTTTCGCGGGAATGAAGGAAGCTGACAAAGCGGCTAAAGCAGCTTACAGCACACTTGAACTGGTTGTTGATTCATACCAGAGAGGGGCGGTATCGATAGTTGAACTTATCGACGCTCAGAACGCGGCGCTAATTTCCGCGGAACTGGCGGTCAATGCCAGGGTAGATTTTATCCAGGATCTGATGAACCTGATGAGAGCTACCGGAAAATTTATCTATCTCGAAAAGCAGTCGGAAATTGACAGGACTTTCAGTGAATTTAAAGAGTTTTTTGAAGTGGAAATAGAGAAGATTAAAGGAAATTAAATTAAATAAGTAATTTGAGGTAACAAATGAAACGTTTGATCTATCTGTTAATACCTTTGGTTCTTTTACCCTTGTTGTTTACCGGATGCGGGGAAGAAAAAAAGGAAGAGGAAATAATCAGACCGGTTCGATATCAGCAGGTTTACCTGACAGGGGGTGACCGTTCGCGCGTATTCACCGGAACAGCGAAAGCGGGCACTGAGTCGAACCTTAGTTTCAGAGTGGGGGGAACGATTAGAGAGCTCAGAGTTAAAGTGGGGGACCTGGTAAAACGGGGTGATGTTCTCGCGCTGCTCGATCCTAAAGATTTCAAACTAAAGGTATCGGAAGCTGAAGCGGGACTGAAACAGGCTGAATCGCAGGAATTGAACGCGAAAAATGCCTATGACAGAGCGCGCGCTTTATATGAAAATAAAAATATCGCTCTCGCCCGGCTTGAATCGGCAAGAATGTCTTTTGAGACTGCTTCGGCGATGCTCGAAAGGCAGAAAAATCTGCTTGAGCTTACTAAATCGCAGCTCGCCTATACAAAATTATCCGCCCCCCTTGACGGCTCCATCGCTTCGATTACACTTGAAGAAAATGAGTTTGCCGGCGCCGGTAAACCGATGATGGTATTAACTTCCGAAGGAAAAACCGAAGTTGAAGTTTCTGTTCCCGAGATGCTGATATCAAGAATAAAAGCAGGTGACAGGGTAATTGTGACTTTTGCCGCGATAAAGGAGAAAAACTTCAGGGGAGCGGTAACAGAGGTTGGAATTTCAACCGGCAGATATTCAACCACATATCCGGTAACTGTAAGAATTGATAATCCGGATAAAAATATCAGGCCCGGTATGTCGGCCGATGTGGCTTTCCGTTTTGAGGAACCTGATAAAAAAATGAGAATAATTGTGCCTCCTTCGAGCGTAGGTGAAGATGAAAAGGGCAAATATGTATTTGTAGCTTTGCCCGGAGAGGATGGCACAGGGACAGCAAATAAACAGGTTGTCACGGTCGGTGATCTGACAGGTGAAGGACTGGAAATACTGGAAGGAATACAGGATGGTGATTTAATAATTACCGCCGGAGTAACAAGAATTCATGATAAACAGAAAGTAAAATTAATTGGATTCTGATATCAGGAAAAACAGGAGAAAAAAATGAGTTTTACCCAACTTGCTATTGAGAAAAACAGGGTTACTTATGTCGCGCTCATCCTGATATTTTTCGGAGGTATAATCGCCTTCAATTCCCTGCCTCAGGATGAAGATCCCGGATTTATAATCCGAACAGCGCTGGTCATCACCTATTTCCCCGGCGCGTCGCCCGAAAGAGTGGAACAGCTTATAACCGATAAAATCGAAAAAGCCGCGCAGGAAATACCGGAACTCGATTTTGTAATGAGTAATAGCCGCACCGGAGTTTCTGAAATATATGTGAATATTAAAGAACGGTATAAAAAAATGCGCCCCATCTGGGATAACCTCCGCCGTAAAATTGACAGGGTTAAAAGCGATCTGCCCGGAGGAGTTATCGGGCCTTTTGTCAATGATGAATTTGGCGATGTATTCGGTATAGTAATCACCATGACAGGCGACGGCTTCAATTATGCCGAACTTAAGGAAATGGCCGACCAGGTCAGGGATGAATTTCTGAGAATTACCGATGTGGCCAAGGTGGAAATCTACGGCGCCCAGGAAGAGCATATTTATGTGGAATATAATAACGCTAAACTTGCCGAAATAGGGCTTTCACCGGTTCAGCTTAAAAATATTCTCGGGTCTAAAAACATCATTAATCCGGGCGGTGATGTAAGGATAGAAAATCAGCGGATAGTTCTTGAACCGCAGGGAAACCTGGAATCGGTTGAGGAATTGAGAAGCACACTTATTGGTCTGCCCGGAACAGGTGAAATAGTACAGCTAAGAGATATCGCAAATATATACCGGGGATATGCCGATCCCCCGAAGAGCATGATAAGAAGCTCGAATCTGGACGCCCTCGCGATAGGGATTTCGATGAGGACGGGAGGCAACATTGTTGAGCTTGGCAATGAGGTCAGGAAAATATATAACCATTTGCAGTCGGTTTATCCTGTCGGTGTGGAATTTGATATTGTAGCTTTTCAGCCCGACCACGTAAGCGCCAAGGTGAATGATTTTGTGATGAATCTTTTTCAGGCTGTCGCGCTTGTGCTGTTCGTTATGCTGCTCTCGCTCGGAATCAGAACCGGGCTTGTTGTGGCAACCCTGATTCCGATGGCCATGCTTATGACTCTGCTTATAATGGATTACGCCGGAATGCAGCTCGACCAGATGAGTCTTGCCTCCCTTATCATAGCGCTCGGTATGCTTGTCGATAATGCCATTGTGATGTCGGAATCGGTCATGGTGCAGATGGGAGAAGGCAAAACCGGAGTGCAGGCGGCAATAGGTTCCGCGGCAGAGTTGAGAGTGCCCCTTCTTACCTCCTCCCTTACCACCGCGGCAGCATTTCTTCCAATCGCTCTCGCAAAATCGGCAGTCGGTGAATATACCGGGGTTATATTTACGGTTGTCACCATTACTCTGCTTTCATCATGGGTGCTTTCACTGACACTCACACCTCTTATGGCGTCACAATTTCTGAGAGTCGAGAAAAAAGAGAATCCCTATAACAACAAGTTTTATATTTATTACAGGCGGTTTTTATCATTCCTGCTGCATAACAGGGGCTGGTCAGTTGTTGGAATAATTGTGATTTTCTTTATTACCATGCAGCTCGCCGCCCTCGTGCCCAATATCTTTTTCCCGGCAAATGACAAAGCGATAATGACATGCGAGGTAACTCTTCCGGAAGGAACAGCTATTGAGAGAACCCGCGAAGTGGTGATGGAACTCGACAGATATGTCGAGGAAAATCTTAAAACAAATGAAAACCGGGAAGATGGTGTTTCTAACTGGTCATCTTATATAGGAGCGGGCGCCCCGAGGTTTACTCTTGGTTATAATCCACAGCAGATATCCCCGGGTTACGGACTGCTTCTTATAAATACCACATCACGCGAGTTTGTCGATACCGCGATAACAAAACTCGGCGCCTACTGTTTTAATAATTTCCCTGAAGCGATCACTAAGGTCAGTCCCCTGCAGCTGGGGCCTCCGGTGGATAACCCTGTGGCGATAAGAGTAGCGGGCAAAGATCCAGATATTCTCCAGGGACTGGTTGAGTCTGTTAAGGAAATGCTCATTAAACAGAACAGGACAATAAACATCAAGGATGACTGGGGTGTGAGAACCCAGAAAATACTTGTGAAAATTGATGAAGCGCGGGCCAAAAGAGCGGGACTTACAAACCAGGATATCGCCGTTTCCCTGCAAACTCTGCTCAGCGGTTTCCAGACTACAGAATATCGTGAAGGTGACAAGATTATTCCCGTTACCATGCGCACAATCGCCAAAGACCGTGACGACATTGACAAGGTGGAAAGCCTCAATATATATTCGCTTCAAACCGGCAAAGCGGTGCCCCTGCGCCAAGTGGCTGATATAGAACTTGTTTGGCAGCCATCAAAAATTATGCGCCGCGACCGCTATAAAACTGTTACTATATCGGCAGGACTTGTACCGGGAAACACCACATTAGAGGTGGTAAACGAGCTTGACCAGACTTTATGCGAAGCCAAAAAGGAATGGCCTGTCGGTTATTATTATGAATATGGCGGAGAGCTGGAAACCTCGGCAAAAGCCAATAAATCGATTATGGATCAGCTTCCGGTGGCATTTTTTATAATTATTCTTCTGCTGGTTGTGCAGTTTAACTCCATCCGGAAACCGCTGATAATCCTTATAACTATACCGTTGGGAGTTATCGGGGTGTTCCTCGGGCTGCTCGCCTTCCAGTCATATTTCGGATTTATGACTTTGCTCGGGGTGGTTTCTCTTTCCGGAATTGTGATCAATAACGCTATTGTGCTGCTTGAGAGAATCAAACTTGAAATTGATGAAAACGGCCTTTCGCCTCAGCGCGCGGTAATTGAAGCCTCGCAGAGAAGACTGCGCCCGATTCTCCTCACAACAGCCACTACAATCGGCGGCCTTATTCCTCTCTATCTCGGCGGCGGCCCCATGTGGGAACCAATGGCAGTAGCGATCATGTGCGGCCTCCTCTTCGCCACACTTCTAACACTCGGCATGGTCCCGGTATTTTATTCACTCTTCTTCAAAGTAAAATATACCGGCTATAATTATGATAAAGATATAAAATAATTTTTAACCTCACCCCCAACCCCTCTCCCTCCACGGCGCGCTTAAAGCCTTATAAAGGAGAGGGGAGGTCTTATTATTCTGCGGATTCACCAATATGAACCATGATTAAAGGATTTCAGGATTACCTGATTAAAAAATCGAAATCGGTTTTTTCTCACGCGAAGGCGCGAAGACGCAAAGAAAAAAAGCCTGAGATCATCATTATCTTCCTCGCATCCCGCATTATTCTCTCAACAAAAACAAAATATAATAACATCATTAATAAAAAAATATTATATTTAATATTATTCCAAATAAACGCGGGTATTTATGACAGACCTGGAAAGAATAGAATTTATTGAAGAAAAACTTGGCGTTAAACTAAAAAGGGTTACTGAAGAGCAGGCGGAAAAGAATCGTGAAAATCCGATTTTTAAAGGATATTCCATTCCTGAATTTGAAGATGATGATAATAAAACTTTTATTTCAGATACTGACGGAAATGTTATCGGTCTGGCTCTTAATAAATTTAATATCGCGGATTTTCCTGAAAATTTCTTCGGCGGTTTCAGTAATATAAAATATTTGGAACTTCGAAACGCGGAAATAGAAAATATTACTTTTCTCGAGCCTCTTGAAAAACTGAAAAAACTTAATTTTTCATCTAATCAAATAAAGGATTTATCAGAGCTGAAAAACCTGATCGGTTTGACTTTGCTTAATTTATCCTTCAACCAAATCAGCGAAATAAAAGGACTCGATAAGCTGACATCTTTAACTGTTCTCAGTTTAGACTCCAACCAAATCAGCGAAATAAAAGGACTCGATAAGCTGACATCGTTAACTGTTCTCGGTTTATCCTTCAACCAAATCAGCGAAATAAAAGGACTCGATAAGCTGACATCGTTAACTAATCTCTGGTTACACTCCAACAAAATCAGCGAAATAAAAGGACTCGATAAGCTGACATCGTTAACTAATCTCGGTTTAGACTCCAACAAAATCAGCGAAATAAAAGGACTCGATAAGCTGACATCGTTAACTAATCTCTGGTTACACTCCAACAAAATCAGCGAAATAAAAGGACTCGATAAGCTGACATCGTTAACTAATCTCTGGTTACACTCCAACAAAATCAGCGAAATAAAAGGACTCGATAAGCTGACATCGTTAACTAATCTCGGTTTAGACTCCAACAAAATCAGCGAAATAAAAGGACTCGATAAGCTGACATCGTTAACTAATCTCTGGTTACACTCCAACAAAATCAGCGAAATAAAAGGACTCGATAAGCTGACATCTTTAACTGGTCTCTGGTTAAACTCCAACCAAATCAGCGAAATAAAAGGACTCGATAAGCTGACATCTTTAACTTATCTCAGGTTACACTCCAACCAAATCAGCGAAATAAAAGGACTCGATAAACTGACATCTTTAACTGGTCTCTCTTTAGACTCCAACAAAATCAGCGAAATAAAAGGACTCGATAAACTGACATCTTTAACTGGTCTCTCTTTAGACTCCAACAAAATCAGCGAAATAAAAGGACTCGATAAGCTGACATATTTAACTTATCTCTGGTTATCCTCCAACAAAATCAGTGAAATAAAAGGACTGGATAAACTGACATCTTTAACTGATCTCAGGTTATCCTCCAATAAAATCAGCGAAATAAATGGACTGGATAAACTGGTTGCACTGATGAAACTGGACTTATCCTCCAACCAAATCAGAGGTTTTGAGAAATCACTCGTTGAAAAAGGACTTGAAATTGAGGTTAATGATATATTTGTAGAAAATTGCATTAATCTTACTGGCAATCCTCTCGAAAGCCCCCCGCTTGAAGTTGTTAAGCAGGGAAATGAGGCAATCAAAAAATATTTCGAAGACATTAAATCGAAGGGAACAGACTATATTTATGAAGCGAAATTACTTATTCTCGGGGAACCGGGAGCAGGTAAAACTACGCTCGCGCGAAAAATAAAAAATAAAAAAGCAAAAATGCCCGGAAAAGAGGAAACCACGCGGGGCATTGATGTTAAAAAATGGCGGTTTCCCTATAATGTTAATGACAAGGGAGAAAAAGAAATTTCAGCCAATATATGGGATTTTGGCGGGCAGGCGATATATAAAGCTACACATCGCTTTTTTCTCAGTCACCGTTCATTTTATATTATAGTCGCTGATGGCAGAAAAGAAAACACCGATTTTTATTACTGGCTGCATACCGTTGAACTTTTTGGCGAGGAAAGCCCTGCGATTATTGTGATTAATGAGATTGATGACCGCAAAAAAGACCTGCCGTTTCAAAAACTGAGAAGCAGATTTGAAATTTTGACGGATAAAAAAGAGGTTAACTTAAAATCCCCCGGTTCGGGATTCGATTTATTAATTGATAAAATAAAATATGAAATCAGTCACCTGAAACACATTGGCGATCCTATACCGGCCAACTGGAAAAAAGTAAGGGAAGCGCTCGCGGAAATAGAAACAAAACAAAAAGTTATTTCATTACAAAACTTCAGGAGAATCTGCCGTGAAAATGATCTGAATGAATATGACGCCCAGGATATTGTGCTGGAATTTTTCCATGATCTCGGCATTCTTTTACATTTTAAGGATGATGACGTTTTAAACCATATTATATTTCTCGATAAGGAGTGGATACTGGACGCCGCTTATGAAATAATTGATAATAATTCCTTATCTGAAAAGAAGGGAAAATTCACAAGGGAGGATATCAAAAAAATCTTTTCAGATAATTATTCCGATTATATCAGCCAAATAATAGCGATAATGAAAAGATTTTACCTTGTGTATGAAAAAGAGGATTTTATTATCGCTCCCCAAATGCTTCCCTATGACGCGCCCGATTATAATTGGGGTCAAAAAAACGATATTCATTTCCGTTTCCAGTATGAAGTTTATATGCCGGCCGGCATTTTGTGGCAATTTATTGTTGAGATGAAAGAGGAAATAAAAGGGAAGTTGGTTTGGCGTTATGGTGTTATTCTTGATTTGAATGATACAATCGCGGAAATAATTGAGCAAAATGAAAAAGAGCTTATTAATATCAGGGTCGCGGGTAAAAGATGTGAGGAGGTCAGGGCAATAATTATCAGAAAAATAGAGGAGATAAACAGGCAGTATAAAAAACTGGCATATAAAAAACTTGTGCCATGCCGCTGTGAGATATGCAAGAGCTCGAATGAACCATTTATGTTTAATTATGACATCATTATTGACGCCAAAAACAGAAACCCGAGGATTAATTCCCTTCAATGCCAGGTTAGTTTTGAATCTGTTGATATAAACCTGCTTCTTACAGGCATTGAATTTCTTGAAAGGCAAAAAGAATCACCGGAAAAGCAGGATAAACTGAAAAAAATAAGAATATTCCTCGCTTCCTCAAATGAGCTGGAAGAAGAGAGAAAGGAGTTTGAACTTTGTATTGGCCGCCTGAATAAACATTATATTGAAGAGAATATTTTTCTTGAGCTTGAAATATGGGAAGACTTTATCGATTCAATGTCACAAACCGGGTTGCAAAAAGAATATAATAATGCCGTAAGGAACAGCGATATTTTTGTAATGTTGTTTTTTACAAAGGTTGGCAAATTTACCCTCGAAGAATTTGAAACGGCTTTCGGCGAGTTTAAGAGCAATAATTCACCAAAGATTTACACCTATTTCAAAAATGCCAATATCAAAACTGGCGATTTAAGAAAAGAAGATACAGTAAGCCTTTTCGCCTTTCAGAACCGATTAAAAGAGCTCGGCCATTACCAGACAGAATATGAAAATATCGCAGGATTAAAATATCATTTCGGCGAACAATTAAAGAAAATTTTACCCGATTTGTAGCAGATGTTTACAATTCAAACCGTAGGACGGGCTTTCCAGCCTGTCCCTCCCGGGTAACAAAAACTCTCGGGCATACCTCTCCCACCACAGGAAAATTCACACGCCCCTGAACGCCTCCCCAACCCAATCCTTTAAATTATTAATTATTAATGAGTCCGCTCAAATAAGCCCCAAAATGAATTTCCGATTGCGTTTTTAAGCTGAAACCGCAACTTTTTTTTCAAGAAAACACCTTTTTTGACCGGACTCATTAATTATTAATTCCTGATTCTTCTTCCCCCGCTCACTTCTGAACCATGATTAAAGGATTTCAGGATTACCTGATTAAAAAATCGAAATCGGCTTTTCCTCACGCGAAGGCGCAAAGAAAAACAGGATTAGGAAAATTAAAAGGATTTGCGAGATAAAAATCGTTTTCGGTATCGCCCTGGTTATTGGCAGTCCAGTGGCGCCCTGGCGACCCTTACCGTTATTCATCGCTTTATAAAAAAAACATTATTTTGTTTCATTCAGGCAATCCTCACCAACCCAAAGTCCCCCGTGTCCCACTTGTCACACGGAACGGCGGGAAAAGGCTCACGCGAAGCCGCAAAGAAAAAAAAACGTATAAATTATTTTTCGATTTTTGCGGGTGGAATATTGAATTGAGAAATATGTTCTGTGTTAAGAATCTTGGTTCTATATGAAATTTAGTGGGTAAAGTAATAAAATAGCGGATAAAGATATGAATCAAAGATTCGCAAATTGTCATGTTTGATTTCCGGAAACCAGCCCCTGGTCACCACCACCACAGAGCGCACGGCCTTGAAAAAAGTGGATGAGTCTTAAAGTCCCTCTTACCCCGACTGAGCCAGACGCTTTCAGCATTCCATATCTTTATGCGTTTGCTGCTTTCGCCCTTTCAGGGCTCTGATAATGTCTTTATTTTTCTTAACCGGGGCGTTGCCCCGGCCTGTTGCCTGCACCCTTTCAGGGTTTTGTATCCATCTGTGACAAACTGGAATTATTATTAGCGCTGAAAGCGCGAAAATCAACAGCCCCGGGCAACGCCCGGGGTAATAAAAGAAAAAGTGTATTTAAGCCCTGTAGGGGCGGAAGCTACACATCGGGATTATCCGGTTATACTTTAACAAAAGGTTTTGTTTAATTGTCAGGACCGACAAAAATTACCCACTGTATTTCACATAGAACCAGAATCTTTTAGTACCCGGAGAACTCCTTACCTCTCGCAAAATGAAATCGCGGATGTTTATTGCGAATTATCATATCCCAGGCTCTCAATATAAACAGCATTTCTCATTCATCGGGCAAACAATAAATTAGATGTTCCATTTTAAAGGATGAAAAGTTGTCTCTGTCGTCCCTGCCGGGACTTTATTTGATATACCTGGAATATTTACCCCAAAATAAATTTAGGGGTTATTTTCTTTCATCCCTCCGGGATTCGTTTTATTGAACGCTGCGATTCGTGCACACGGAGTTTATGCCGGCAGAAGAAAATCCTTCAAGCACACTGGAGGTGTGCCGGCATCAGCCCGGGGCAGCGCCCCGGGCAAACAGGAAACAACTCACAAAAACCCTGCAGAGACGCAGGCAAAAACGGCCCATTCAAAAAAAGATAGCGCTGTTTGTTAATCATTTATTCATTCTTTATTTTACTCTCCGCAAATTCCACATACAAAATCTGAACAAATAAAAAAGTTGATTTTTATCGGGACAATGATGTAATTTAAATTTTGATTACTATACTATTTTACGAATCATGCAAGAGGAAAAATATGAAAAAGCTTATAGTTGTTTTACTCGTTTTAACTGCTGTGACAACAATCGACGCTCAGCTTGTAAGAGGTTGGGGTATCAAAGTAGGCGCCGCCTTTTCAAACCAGTCGTGGGATTATAAAAACGCTGATATCGATATTGACTGGGATTCAAAAACAGGGTTATCCGCCGGTCTTTTTGCCGAATTTCTCGATATCCCCGTTGTAAGTGTTCTTACAGAATTAAACTACGTGCAGAAAGGTGTTTCCAATGAGCTGATTCTTACTTCCGTTGCCAATCCTGATGGCGAAAAAACGGAAGCCGAAAATACCATCGATTATATCGAACTTCTTGCCGCGGCGAAAGTGAGATTCCCGATGGTCGCCATCAGCCCTTATGTTTTTGCCGGACCGAGAGTGAACTTCGAACTTGGCAAAAGTTTCAACGAATATTACAACACAATAGAAAATGATCTGGAATCGAATGTAGCAGGTATTTCTGTGGGTATCGGAGTCGAAGCGGGACTGGTTCTTCCCTTCTCACTCCTTGCCGAATATCGTTATGATTATGATTTCTCAAATGTTTTCGAAAATGACAATCTCGAGATTAAAAACTCATGCCACAGGATACAGATCGGTATTATGTTTTAATTTTTGAGGGTCCGGGATTTTCCCGGGCCTTTTTGTTTTTCCCTCATATTTTCTTCACACATCAAATAACATCTTATGAAAATTGCCGTTATATCCGATATCCACAGCAATGTCTTCGCGCTGGAAGAAGCGCTGAAAGATATCCGCAAGAAAAAACCAGCGCTGATTTTAAATCTTGGCGATTCTCTCTACGGACCCATAAAACCCCGGGAAACCTACGAGCTGATTAAGAATGAAGATATCATTAATATTTCGGGCAACCAGGACAGATTATTGCCCGAGGCGGATGAGGAACAGATTTCCGCGAACTCTACTCTTGATTATGTAATCCGGGATATCGGAGGGGGAGGATTGCATTGGCTTTCTGGTCTGGCTTTCGAATATATGTTTGAAGGGGAGATGTATGCCTGCCACGGCACACCTGAAAATGATGAAATGTATCTGCTTGAGAATGTTGAATCAGGTTATCCCCTCATAAAAAGTGACGCTGAAATAATAGCCGCTCTTGATGGAAAAGGGGAAAAGGTTATTCTGTGTGGTCACTCACATTTGCCCGGTATCGCGGAGTTGTCAACCGGGCAGATTGTTGTAAATCCCGGGAGTATCGGGCTGCCCGCATATTCGGATGATAATCCTCCGCACAAAATGGAAACATTCAGCCCGATGTTGTCTTATGCCATGATTGAGAAGAGGAGCGGAAGATGGAAAACCGAATTTATCAGACTTCCATATGATCATAAAAAAGCCGCCGCCGAGGCGCGCAAAAATGGAAGAGATGACTGGGCCGGGAGTCTTGAAACCGGAAGAGGATGATAAGAATTGTGAATGATGAATTGTGAATTGTGCTCTGCCTCAGCCAGTTTATAAATTGAAGGGATGACCAGGCTTTTTTCATATACCGGTTGAGAAGAGCTTATACATTTCAGCAAATTATCGATATAAAACCTCATTTATTACCCTTGTATCCCCTGCTAAAAACTGACGTTATAGTGCAAAAATTTATCCACAACATATAGGGATAAATTAGTGCATTGAAAGATGAATCTCCATTCAATACCTTAACTTCAAGATAAACGCCGGCGTATTAATATCTTGCAAACATTTTAAGATAAAGCATATTTTTTCAATATCAATGAAGCACAGGGGATTATTTTATTCAGTTGTAAAACATTCAGGAGGAATTATGGCAAGGGTAATATTATTTATTTTAACATCGTTATTATGCGCTTTTTCAGCAACGGCGCAAACCGGATCAGTAAAGGGGAAAATTACTGATGCCGGGACGGGAGAACCTCTGATCGGGGCAAACGTTGTTGTTATAAAATCAAAATTGGGAGCCGCTACTGATATTTCAGGTGAATATGTAATTAAGGATATTCCACCAGGCACATACTCGATAAAAATTTCTTATGTCGGTTACTCCAGTGAAACCATAGAAAATATAAAAGTCCATGCTGATTCAGTGTATGTTTTAGACGCGCAACTTATATCAGGTATTGATTTAGATGAGATTATATGTTTATCTGAAAAGATTTATTCGGAAGGCAAGACAAATACAGTAAATATATTCGGCGAGTTCAAATCATCCACAAGAAGCAACAACGTTGCCCGTGTCGCGCCGATTAATGCCGGAGTAGTATCGGGTCGGGATCTCCCACAGGATAAGGAGGAATATTCAGCTATTATCGAAAACAGTTTTTTTGAGGCGCTAAAAAATCCCCTCTCCACCTTCGCCATTGATGTGGACTGTGCCTCCTATTCAAATGTCAGGAGATTTTTAAATTATAACAGGCTGCCATATCCCGACGCCGTAAGGGTGGAAGAGCTGATAAATTATTTTGAATATGATTATATGCCTCCGGAAGGTGAAGATCCTTTTTCGGTTAATATGGAATATTCCGATTGTCCCTGGAATGAGGAAGGCAGGCTTGTGCAGATTGGAATACGGGGAAAAAGAATCGCTGTGGAGGAGCTTAAACCCTCAAACCTGGTATTTTTGATCGATGTTTCAGGTTCCATGGCAAATCCCGGAAAACTTCCTCTTCTAAAGAAATCATTCAGGATGATGGTTGATCAGCTGAAGGAGGAGGACAGGGTGTCGATAGTTATTTATGCCAGTGAAACAGGCGTCGCGCTGCCATCAACATCGGGCGCAGACAAAGAGAAAATACTCGGTGTGGTCAATGAACTCCGTGCCTCGGGAAGCACTGCGGGAGGAGAAGGCATTCAGCTTGCTTACAAAGTCGCTGCCGAAAACTTTATAGAGGATGGAAATAACAGGGTTATTCTTGCCACAGACGGTGACTTTAATGTCGGTATTTCAAGAACATCGGACCTGGTGAAATATATCGAATCAAAACGGAATGAAGGAATTTACCTTACCGCCCTCGGTTTCGGAATGGGCAATTACAAGGATGATAAACTTCAGCGGCTTGCTGATAAAGGCAATGGAAATCACGCCTATATTGATAATCTCAGGGAAGCAAAAAAGGTAATGGTCACCGAGCTGCTTTCCAATTTATATACTATCGCGAAGGATGTAAAAATACAGGTGGAGTTTAATCCCGCGCGGGTTGCTTCCTACAGGCTGGTCGGGTATGAGAACAGAATAATGGATGACCAGGATTTTGAAGATGAGAAAAAGGATGCCGGTGAAATCGGACCTGATCATACAGTTACAGCATTATATGAAATTATCCCGGCTCAACCTACTAATCTGCAGACAAGTGACGATTTGAAATATGTGGAGAAAAAAATAAATAAGTTCGCGCGGGAAACCGGGGAATTGCTTACGGTGAAAATCCGCTACAAGGATCCCGCAAATGAAAAAAGCCGTGAAATTGTAAAAATTCTGATGGATGAGCCTGTTGATCCGGGGAAATCATCGAATGATTTCCGGTTTGCCGCCTCTGTCGCACAGTTTGGTTTGCTTCTCAGAGATTCGGCATTTAAAGGCTCCGCGAGCTTTGATAAAGTTTTAACAGCAGCGGAAAATTCAAGGGGTTCCGATTTTCACGGATACAGAAAAGAGTTCATAGAGCTTGTTCAGAAAGCAAAGGCGCTGGATAGTAAACGAGAGAAAGAAGCGTTGTTAAGCAGGGAGTGACATCTATAGACCCGGAAAGAACAGGAGTGAGTTTTTCTTTTCGGGTCCGTTTTTTTATTTTGCGCATTTTAGTATTTAGGACAATATTATACCGGGGAAACATTTATGAAAGTGACAGGATTGTTACTCCTTTTTTCTCTTATTCTGGGCAAAATCTTTGCCGGTGATTATGGCAAACTTAAAGGGCATGTTACTGATAGCAAAACAGGTGAGCCGCTCTGCTGCACAAATGTAGTTTTAGTGAGATATTCCTATGGAGCGTCAACCGATTCTGTCGGATTTTTTTTAATTGACAGTATACCACCAGGTAAATATATCGTTCATGCGAGTAATGTTACCTCTATTTCAAAGGATATTGAAAATGTAAAGATTGAATCAGATTCGGTCGTAACTTTAAACATAAGGCTGGATGAAAATCCTGATGCAGGAACATTATATAGCGATCAATGGTATTTCGATCAAATGGGACTAAAAAATTCAAAGAAAGCTAAAAGTAAAGATACATCTCAATCGAAAAAGTAAAAGATTAGTCCGTTTTTGTAAACAGATATATCCCCAAAAAAAATGGTTAGATGTATATTCCAAAACTGGCCGAACCAGAGTCGAATTATCTAAATATCCCAGGTTATGTCTTCTCCCACCAAAAAGAAAGACACAATAGATCTGCCTGCGGTTATTCGGCTTTGCCCCCTTTGGGAAAATGATTATGCCGCCGAAAAAAAACGAACTACTATTTATATTGAACTGCAAATTCACAGGGGTTTGAAAATTAAATCTGCCTCGAGCAATGTAACTATTTCAGAAATTATTGATGACATTCTTCGCAGGGAGCCGGCGCAGGATGAGGAAGACCTTCGTTTATTTGATGAGAGAATTAGCAAACCGAAAGTCCCTTACGAACAAGTCCTGAGGGAGTTGAAGCAGAATGGCAAAAATAAAATAGAGTTTACTCGTTCTGCTCCCAGGGAAATTAAAAAAATTCCGGCCAAAAAAATCGAAAAAATCTGGAAAAGAATTGATTCTCTTGCTGACGATCCAAGGCCGCGTGATTGTGTAAAATTATCTGACAGGGATGTTTATAGAATCCGGTAGGGAAACAACAGAATTTTTTACTCTATTCTTGATGATATACTGATGTTATATGTCAGCGCTATTGGCGACAGTAGGGATGTGTATAAGAGAAAATGAATACGCCAGATTACAGCTCCTCATTCCTGAACCTGTGGATGGCCTGAAATAGAATAACCAACCTCCCCGGGTCGCGTTACATTTCATTATAATTTTTCACAGCATTTTCCGGAGTAAAGTACGGAAAGGAATAAATTTCAACAGGAATGAATGTGTCATAAGATTGATCGGGGCACCTTTATTCGTTTTCACACCTTGCCATTGACCAATTAAATCAGGTAATTTGAAACCGGAAAAATTTCATCTTGTGAATTTAAGGCGGTTAAGAAAAATGAATAAACCAAAAATAGGTCTCGCGCTCGGGAGCGGTTCGGCGAGGGGGCTTTCCCATATAGGGATAATAAGTGAACTGGCGAAAAATGATATTCATCCAGATATTGTCTGCGGAACATCAATAGGGGCGCTGGTTGGCGCGGCTTATGTCGCGGGCAACCTGGGTAAACTTGAGAAGTGGGTAAAGGAGCTCTCCAAAATGGAAACCGCCCGCTTTTTTGATATCGGCTCTTCGTTGCGCGGTTTTGTAAACATTAACAGGATGAATAAATTTTTTCATGACTTCGTTGTGCCTGAAGAGCTTAAAATAGAGGAAATGCCGAAAAAATTTGCCGCTGTGGCTACAGATCTCGAAGCGGGCCGGGAGATATGGTTTACGGAAGGATCGGTGATTGACGCGATATGGGCTTCCATATCAATTCCGGGATTGTTCCCGGCTGTCAGGAATGATGGCAAGTGGCTTATTGACGGAGCGATTGTAAATCCGGTGCCTGTCTCTTTGTGCCGCGCCCTGGGAGCCGATGTGGTAATCGCGGTAAATCTTAATGATGATATTGTGGGTAAACATTTTGTCCTGCCGGAGAAAAAGGGAAAGCAGGAAAAAAAGAATGGCGGTGTAACTGATATGATCAGCAGCAAACTTAAGGAATACACCGGACAGTTGTTTTCACAGAAGGAGGAAAAGGATGATCCCCCCGGATTGCTCGACGCTATCTTTGGCGCCATTAATATAGCGCAGGAAAGAATTACCCGCAGCAGACTCGCCGGCGATCCCCCTGATATATTAATCGCGCCGAGGCTCTCCACTACAAGTCTCCTCGATTTTTACAAAGCGAATGAAATGATAGAAGAAGGAAAAAAGTGTGTTAACAGACTGCTTCCTGATATTAAAAAAGTTTGCGGGAAAGGATAAAAGACATTCCTTTTGCAGCGCATTCGGAAATCTGGACCGGTTGAGTTCCTTTATTTCGTTAAATTATATAATTCATTATTGTCCTAATCCTTTTTGCGAAATATATCAATCAATATTGAATAGTCAAGCAGTATCATCCGACTCTGGATTTGTTAATATGATTCCTTGTCTCAATGAAAAATTATGAGGGCGGCTACTTTTCACGAGCCGCCCTGTGTTAAAATGTCATAAGAGAAATTTATTACTCAAGGCTTCCAATCTCTTTTTCCACCTCGTCAAGTATCTCACATGATTTAACCACCTCTTTCATCTTAGTGTGATCGGGGTAGAGAGGTCTGTCGGTGTCGAGATGTTCTATGTGGCGACGGACCACTTCGCGGGCTTTTTTCACGCCGCTGCCATTTCCGAATTCCCTGAAATCGAGAGCCTGTGCCGCGGCCATAAATTCAATGCCGAGCACTCCATAAGCGTTGTCAATAATCTGAGCGTTCTTCATCGCGGTGTTCATTCCCATTGAAACAAAATCTTCCTGGTCAGCCGCGGCCGGAATTGACTGAATTGAAGCGGGAGCTGAAAGGATTCTCTGTTCAACAATTAGAGAGTCGGCAGTATACTGGCTCAACATCATACCTGAGAACATGCCGGCCCCTTTTGTAAGAAATGAAGGGAGCCCAACGCTGAGCGCCGGATTAAGCAGACGGTTAAGCCTTCTTTCGGAAAGCACACTTACCATGGTTATAGCCGCGCCGGCCATATCCATCGGCAATGAAACCGGAGTTCCCTGGAAATTAGCGCCGGTTAAGGTAAGTTTTTCTTCTGTAAGGAATATCGGGTTGTCACCCACGCCGTTCAGTTCAATTTCCACCTGCTTTTTGGCATGGGCGATAGCGTCGTGGGCCGCGCCAATTACCTGCGGAGTGGAGCGCATTGAATAAGCGTCCTGAACCTTGATTTTTAGTTTGCCTGTCTGAAGGTCGCTTCCCTTAATAATTTTTGATATTGACGCGGCGGAGCGTACAGCGCCGGGGAATCCTCTTACTTCATGAAGTTTTGTGTTATAGGGTTTCAGGTTTGCCATCAAAGCTTCCAGTGACATAGAAGCGGCAATTTCAGCTTGTTTGAGCCAGCGGTTCATATCATAAATATGAATTGCGCTCATGGCTGTAAGCAGATTTGAGCCATTGATTGTTGCCAGACCGTCGCGAGCGAGTAAACCGGGAACTTCTATTCCCGCTTTTTCCAGTGCGATATGCCCCGGGTAACGTTCTCCTTCGAACCAGGCTTCACCTTCTCCCATCATCAGCAACGCGATCTGCGACATAGGAGCGAGATCGCCGCATGCCCCGACAGACCCTTTCTGGCATACAACCGGGGTAACGCCTTTGTTGAGCATTTCAACAAGTGTTAAAGTTATTTCGGGGCGGCAGCCTGAATAACCTTTGGCATGAACATTTATTCTGCCTGTCATCGCTCCCCTGACATATTCGATCGGGGCCGGTTCACCTATTCCGGCAGAATGATTATAAATCAGGTATTTCTGGAATTCTTTAACCTGCTCATCATTTAGTTTTACTTCGGAAAATTCACCTATTCCTGTGTTTATTCCATACATTGTTTCGCCGGCAGCGATTTTTTCTTCAAGCATCGCGCGGCATTTTTTAATTCTCTCTATTGCATCGGGGTGCAATTCCACTTTTTCATTATAACGTGCTATCTGAACGAGTTTTTCTACAGTCAATCCCGTTCCATTCAATACTATTGACATAGTATCCTCCATTCATTTGGAATTTTGATTCAATATCCTCAACTTTCGAGGAATCAAAATAAGACATCATTAACTTAAGAATTTCGGCGGAAAAAGAATATATATTTTTTAATCATAATCGTAATCATAATCCCACACCCCAAGACAAAATGAACAACCCCGCCGCCGTCACCCAATCCGGTCTTCATACTCATACTCTTACTCATACTCTGATTCTTTGATACCGAAAAATAATCAGGCAATCCTAAAATCCTTTAATCATGGTTCAGACAATGGCGGAATTGGATTTTGTACATGCTTTAATTTTCCCGCCAGCCGCTCTTTGGGCTAAAGCCCTTTGAGTGTGGTAATGTTTGCCCGAGGTCTCCGGCCTGAAGGCGCGGAGTTATTTTAAACTCAATTTTGAATAGAATCTCCATTCTCAAAAATCATAATCCTAATCTTAATCGTAATCATAATCCCACACTCCAGGACAAAATGAACAATCCCGCCGCCGTCACCTATTTGGTCATCATACTCATACTCTGATTCTTTGATACCGATACCGATACCGATACCGATACCGATACCGATACCGATACCGAAAAATAATCAGGCAATCCTAAAATCCTTTAATCATGGTTCAGACAATGGCGGGATTGGATTTTGTACATGCTTTAATTTTCCCGCCAGCCGCTCTTTGGGCTAAAGCCCTATGAGTGTGGCCATATTTGCCCGAGGTCTCCGGCCTGAAGGCGCGGAGTTATTCCCCTTGTGTCCCTTGTGGTTATGTTTCCAGCATCCGGGTATACAGATATTTCTTTTAATCTCTATTTGAAAAATTTGGGGAAAAGATTAATTTCCGGTTAGAATCAATCATAAAATAACCAGGCGCCAGATGAACTTGATGAAATTTATAAAATATTATTTATTAATACTTCCAATAATACTTTTTTTAAGCGCGGGGTGTTCTGATGAAGGTGATTCTCCTTATCCTCAGTTTGACAATTTACAGGTTATGGAGGAAACGGGGGAATATTACTGCAGGTTCAATTTTTATCCCGATGTAAGGATACTTATCAGTCTCCCTCCGGCGAAAATGTATAAAAATGATAATCCCGATCTGCTGATATTTTATCCTCTTCCAAATGGAAACAGTATAAACCAGACGGTGGGAAAAAAGATGAAGGAGGGAGATGACTGGCATTTTGATATCCAGCATATCGGGGCACAGGGAAGATACCTCCGCAATTATAACCAGGAGAAAAATATAATTATAATATACCTTGAGGCTTTTCAGAAAAGCTGGCCACGCTGGAAAACGGTCACTCCCGATTATACCGGGGAGATAAAAAACATCTATGAATATATTCTCTCCTTCTTCAGACATAAGGAATTTTCCGTTATGTTTTCGGGACACAGCGGTGGAGGCCGGTTTCTCTTTTCTTTGACAGATGCTTTTGAAAGTGTGCCCGATGAGGTAAAAAGGATCTCATTTCTCGATAGCGATTACGGCTATGATGATCATTACGGCAAAATATTTTCCGACTGGCTCACCGCGAATGACAGCAATTATCTCAGCGTCCTGGCTTATAATGACAGTGTTGCCCTTTACAAGGGAAAACGATTTGTGTCAGATACCGGGGGAACCTGGTACCGCAGTAAAATGATGGCCCGGTTTCTCTCAAAATCCTTCGATATTTCGAGAAATGAGGATGATTCATTTATCAGATTTCGCGGCTTGAACGGGAGGATTGATATCAGGCTGAAAAAGAATCCCGGCAAAGAAATATTCCACACCAAACTGGTGGAGTATAACGGTCTGATACAGGCCTTATACAGCGGAACCGAAAAGGAAGAAAAGAGCTACACATTTTTCGGGGAAAGAGTATATGACAATCTTATCGCGGAAAACTCACCTCCGGAACCGATATTTCCGCTGCCTCCCCGTTCGCCCGGTGCAATATCGGGACATGATTTTATGCTGAGAACAAAGGATATTCCATTTGATGAAAGGGAAAAACTTACCGCCCGCGAAATATTAAGAGGCAATACTCCCCTGTTTCTTAAAGAAGCAGTTGAGGTTGAATCACAATTAGCCGATTCATCGGGTATTAAACACAATGTAAAATATTTCCTAATGCCCGATTACCTTGCTATCGGGAATGATGAGCATTTCTGCCGTGTTCCGATGGGGCCACGTTCAGCGCAGCTTATCTGCGATTATCTTAACGCGACGATGCCTACCCGAAAACTGGTGGATGATATATATAGTCACGCAGAAATCAAACCTCAGCCGGTGGCATATTACCCTGTGGGAAACCGCAATGAAACCATAGAAATTTTCATGGATCATAACAAGATTATAAATGAGCAGATTGATTCCCTGGGATGGAAACCGGGTAAAATTGTAGCCGGTATTAAAAAGGATGTTATAATCAGCAGCAAACTGGCCGATACAACCCGCCCCGGGCATGTTACCATATATGGCTGGCACAGGCAGAATGGCAAAGCAATCCAGCCCCTTACAAATATTCATATCGACTGGTATGTGGATTACAGCCACGGCATAAGACCAGTCAGCAGAAAAGTTTACGTTGACGGCATAGAATGGGATATCGCGGATCTGTTAAAAGATCCTTTGCTCCAGACCCTTGTAAATGATGAAAATGAAATGCTGAGTCTGCTTAAATATAATCCAATTCAATAAATACTGAAAATCCGTATCATACTAATAAAATGCCCGGGGCATAGCCCGGGCTTATAAATATAATTGATTAACCGGACAGAATCTCGAAAATACAATTTACCGGAAAATTATCGGTTATCAGACACTTTATTCGACAATATTTGCGCCGATAGAATAGGCATATAATGAAGCCGGATAAAAATAAATATCAAATCCATCCTGGTTGATTTTTTCAGTTTTGTCAATTGTAGTCACAAGAGCTGAGCCGATATTATTTTTTTTGCAGAAATAAAGCAAAGATTTCAGATCCTTCGGCCTGTTGCAATATCGGTTGCTCCATTTAATTTCAACTGCTGAAACAGGACTCAGTTTTCGCTTGTCGAGACCGATCATGTCAACCTCTCCCTGAATTCTTCCATTTCTCCAGCGCGCGTAAAGTGGAGTAAATTGTGTGCTGTGCATCCATTGTGAAAAAACAGCCGTTTCAACCATGCTGCCGAATGACTCATCCACAGGATCAAGCGGAGTAAAAAGCGCGCTTCTCAGACTTGGATTAGTGAGATATATCTTATAAAAAGCAGCTCTTTTGAACTTCTTAGCCGAGTCGTCTATTCTGTGTACAACCTTGATCAGGAATGCGGCTTCAAGATATGTCAGGTATTTTTTTAGTAAATTTTTCTCCACTCCGCTGCTTTGTGACAGTGCTTCCAGCGACACTTCATTTCCGCTGTAATAAGCCAGCGTTGAGAAAAATGAGTTCAATTCCTGAATATCCTGAATACCATATAGACTTGGAAGGTCCCGGAGCAGCACTTTATCAACAATGTCACTTTTTATATACCTTCCGGGGTCTTCCCTGGTTTTTTGCCTAAAGATAATCTCAGGATAACCGCCAAAATTTATATAGTCGATAAAATATTTGTTTAGCTCTTTTATATTGCCGGTTCCAAAATAGAAATTGAGATTACCTTTCCACGCAATTTCAATTCTTTGCAAAATGTGCGAAAGACCTTTCAGTTGAATATACTCGTGAAATGTAAGGGGTGGCAAAAAGAAATCGGTAAACCTGCCGGCTCCGCTTTCCACACTTTTTAACTTTAACGCCGCTGATGCCGAACCTGAAACAATAAATTTGCAATGCGGATAGCTGTCGACAAGAACTTTAAGATGAACCTCCCAGTTTTTCAGGTATTGAATTTCATCAAAAAAAACATACCATCCTTTGGCGCTTTCATTTCCTGTCGCTTTTCTCGCCAGTTTGAACAAATTTTCAAGACCCATATTCAGATAGATAGGATTATCAACGCCGAGGTAACATATCTGCCGCCGGTTTATTCCCTGTTCAAGCATTTCTTCTATTACATGCTGCATTAATACTGTCTTTCCAACTCTGCGTGGTCCCATCAGAACAACAGCGCGCCTTACTTCTTTTTCTTTAGCAAGGGGAAGGAACAACTTAAAATATGTCCTTCGTTGCAGTCTGTTTAATTCTTCATCAATGCTTCCGGTAATCCACCAGGGATTTTCAAAATTCATCCGTTCAAGTATCAGATCTTCTCTGATTGGCTCTAACCTGGCTTTAAGTGTCATATTATTGCTCTAAGTGTTATAAATAATGTAGATAAATCTATACTATTTATAACAATATTGCAAGTATAGGAAAATATTTACGATTATTGTTCCTTATTCGTGCTTTTTCGCTGTACGTTTTTATTCGCGGAGGCGGTGTTTTGCCAGATGTGCATTGTTTTTGTGGATTATGTCAATTTAATAGTGATCAGATCATATAAATACAATCAAAATGCATATTTTATTTAAGAGTATCTATATAATAGATGCTAATAGTGCGATATTAAGGGAAAAACAGCTAAAAAAATTTCTTATCGATAAAGTAATTGGTTTAGTCAATATTTTCAAAAACAGGCTCTTCATTAATCGAATTGGCTGCCGGAAATTGCAGGTTTTAATTTGAGGATTATAAAATTTTTGTGATATCACAACCTGGACTCTTCATGCACAAGCGCTTGAAAGTTGAAGCTATAGTTACATATTCATATTGAATTGACATTAGCTATTAAAAACCTGGTTCGACAAGAATATAAGGAAAACGCAAGAATAGTATAGATCAATCTACATTATTCATGCATATTTGTGCATATAAGAAAAAATTGGAGTTTTTTATTCCTTATTCGTACATTTTTTTATTACCAGAACCGCGGTTTTTACAACTTGATTATTCCATCGCTGTTTACCATACACCTGTGATATTCCCCATTGAAATTATAAACCAGTTCAAAAGGTTTTTCGCAGCGTATATCGATTGACGGGATATTGTTTTCATATTTGAATATAAGACTTACTTTTTGCCCCGCGATATTTATATTCCTGATTCCATGTTTATCCTCTCTTTTAATATTCCAGATTATCCTGTTTTCCGCTCCGATGATATTAAAACCGAGGATATTTTCTATAAGCATTGCTATCGGTCCCAGTCCCGTCCATCCGACAAAATCCTGCCGGGAATAAAATGTGTTGTCCCAGCGTGTGGCAGGTTTTTTATACTCGGGTGAATAACACTCCCATAAGGTGTGATAATCATCCTCATATCTTTCCTCAAAAGCGATATCTTCGGTTGCCGGGCTGAAGTTGTAATATATATCGGAGATATTTCTCAGATGATTTTCCGCGACAGAGTCAGCCAATGATCTGTATCCGTTTGTCATTAAACCCTGAACGACCATGTAGTTTGTCGGTGCCCAGACACTCCCCAGCCAGTAATGCCCTTTGGGATCATATTGCGGCATATCCGCGGCGAGGGTGGGAACGAGATGGGGCCTGTTAAACTCGGCGGGATTCCTGAGATGCTGAATAAACGCGGGCAGTCTTTCTTCAGGGCAGATTTCAGGCAGTAAAGTCCAGTAGGCGCCGATATGTTTGGTGGAACTTAAACGGCCATCTTCACGCAGATCATAATAAAATGAGCCGCCCTCACTCCATAGATGATCATTGATTTTTTCTTTAAGCTCCTTACTCTTCGCGAGGAAGGAGGCCGCGATCCCTGGTTCTCCCGCCTGCCCGGCTATTTTGGAAATACAATCAGCGGCGAGCGCCTGCTGGGCCGAATAATCTATCCACGCGGCTTTGCCAACTCCTTCGCGCGGTGTGTTATCCATTCCGCTTCCCAGCATACTGATATAATAAAGTCCTTTTCCCAAATCGGTTCTGCAGTTGTTCTCACACCATTTGTAATATTTTACAAGTACCGGCAATACCCTTTCAAAACGTGAATCATCCCCGCTGAGATGGTAATAGCGCCATTCCACCCAGGCGAAAAGAGGGGGATTGACCATCGGTTCATCCGGAGTCGGTTCATGCGCTATTGTCCCGTCTGTTTCCCAATATACCCGCTGGATATAACCATCCGCTCTCTGCTTATTATAAAAATTATCCAGCGATTGCATAACGGGAAAAACATCCCTTCCGTAAATCGCGAAACTTGTTATGAAACAAAGGTCCCACTGGTAGATCAGTTCATTAAATCCTTCATCCATATAATATTCAGCGAAGCCGTTTTTCTCGGTTCCCTTCTGAATTTTATTCCAGGCCATCTCCCAGGCGGCGTAATATAATTCAACAAGTTCAGGATTTTTTTTTAGGACCGGCTCAGGCAGCTTTTCTTTAGGAAATTTTTCTTTATTCTTCAGCCGTTGTGGTGTGGAAGGATCACCGACTTTCAGGATTGAATTAAAATTGTCCCCGCCATCATTGATTTTCCATTCGTTTTCCGGATCGGGTATCCAGGCTCCATCCACGACAAACTTATATTGATAATAACCGTGCTCGAGTTCCAGATCCGTTATCCAGTTCCCCTTTCCATCGTAATGAAGAGTGTCGCGGCCTCCTGTCCAGTTATTAAATGTTCCGGCGACCGATACATTATTGGCCGTCTCGGAATGATATAAAAACCGGGTTTTAATTTTGTTCGATAATTCATTATGACCATTACATCCAAATAAAAAAACTATACAAAAAAGCAGGTAATATTTGTTCATGTAGCGCCCGGGAAAATTTTTTATTTAATTCCAACTACGCAAAATCTGTTTGAGTAAACAGTATGCTCAAAAATATCATTAAAAATATTATATAGTTCTATTATTGCCAATAAAAAATGTTTATCAGGCCCGGATGACATTTGTTTTCTTTGTAATTCGGGCATTGAAATATTTTGGAAAAATTCGTATCATTCAATTTACCTGAGTATTCATTAAATTAAGGTGTAAGTAACATGGAAAATACTGTTCCATTAAACTTCGAGCAAATTAAAAAATTGATTATCAATTTCGAACTGGAAAAGAAAATTGAGATAATCAAAATGCTGGAAAATGATACTTTTCCTGACAGATTCGCCAGATTTCTTGAACAAATGAAAACCGATGAAATAACTTTTGATGAGATAACTTCAGAGGTGGAATTCGTTAGGGAAAAGAGGTATGAAGAAAAAAAGAATAAGAATTGTAATTGATACGAATATTTGGATAAGTTTTCTTATTGGTAAAACATTAGCGGGACTTGACAGGGCTATTATAAATAAATCGTTTGTTATTCTATTCAGTGAAGAGCTTTTTGACGAGTTAGTTGAGGTAATGAGACGACCAAAGTTAAGACGATATTTCCCGGAAGAACGAATAAAAGAATTTATTGCGCTATTACAGCAAAGAACTAAAATTATAAATATTAAAACTGTGATTACAGAATGTCGCGATCCAAAAGACAATTTTCTTTTGGAATTATGTATTTCAGGCAAAGCCGATTGTCTGATTACAGGTGATGAAGACTTAATAATTTTAAATCCATTTCGAAAAACCAAAATTATTAATTACAGCGACTTTGATAAAATTCTCAGTGAAATGGAAGAATAAAACTACTCTTCTCCAAAAATTCTTCCCAAATCAATTGTTTGAAATAAAAAAAGGGGGACTGGTACTATACAATGAAATTATTTTTTGTTATCTTAAATTTACAATCGTTTTTCTTTAAGGGATCTTTGAAAATTGGTTAAAGGAAAGAAGATGAAAAAAATGAATCTGCTCACTTTGAAGGTACTGGTATTATTGGCAATACCTATCTTAACAAATGATTTATTTTCACAGGGTTTCATTTGGGAAAAAATCGGTCCCGACTCAATTTCTTATGTTAACGATATTGAATGCTCTGGCATCTCCGAGGTTCTTGTGGCGGCTGACCCGGGTATGATATATTATTCATCTAATTCGGGGGAGGACTGGATTATCAGGAATGAAGGCCTGCAGTCAAATCGTTCTGTTGATTTTATCGCGAAAGATTCAAGAGGGAATTTTTATTGCACAAACGGTTCAGATGTTTACAAATCTGGAAATCACGGGGAAAGCTGGTTTGTTATTTCAGCTTCTATACCCGACGATGGTTTTGGATTCCTTTTTGTTGCTGAAAATGATTTCATTTTTGTCAGGAGTATTCTGGGATTGTACAAATCAGAGGACTACGGTAACAGCTGGGCACAAACAGACTTCCTGATTGACGCGGGCCCTTTGACCATGGTAAGCGAGGGCGATATCTTTTATGCAGGCAGTCCGAATATAAATGGAGGACTATTTAAATCAACCGATCACGGGAATACATGGAACAGACCCTTCCATTTGCCTTTAACAAGCCTGTGCTCTCTCGGAAATGGCGACCTCTTTGGAGTTCATGATTGGATAGATGGAGATATGGCCGTTATCTATGGAAATTATGGCGATACTATTAAATATCAATATCTTTTGGATTGTGGTTCTGCCTGGGATTCAGCTATAAGAGACAGGGATGGCAGACTCTACCTGACAAACAATTTCAATGGTAACTATTATTCAGGAGTTATATGTTCTTCTGATAACGGGTTAAACTGGGAGAATGCGGGCGCTCTCTTGAGAACAAATGTAAGAAACATAGCGATTGATTCCTCAGGTTTTATTTACGCTTATGTCCACTATTATGGGATTTACAGGCATGCCGGCCCGACTGTACCGGTTGAGCTGGTTAATTTCAGTTATTCGGTAGCTGGGGACAAAGTTCTGCTGAATTGGAAGACAGCTACCGAAACAAATAACTTCGGCTTTGAAATAGAAAGGGAAACGGTGAATAATTCCTGGTCAAAAATAGCATTTGTAGAGGGGCATGGAACTACCACACGGGAACACGCCTATCAGTTTGAGGATAATCCCTGTCCGGGGATTTTCCGCTACAGACTTAAGCAGATTGATCTTGATGGAAACTATGAAATATTCACCGGCGACAAAATTGAAATAACTGCCGATAAAAAATATCAACTGTCGGCCTATCCAAATCCCTTTAACGGGGAACTCACACTGCTTTTTAATATTCAGGAAGAAGGACTGGGAACAGTCGCGATATATGATATTTTAGGAAATGAGGTATTGAAAATATCAGAATATTATGATCCGGGCGCCGTAACCAAAAAAGTTAAGATGCCTGAAAATGTTTCCTCCGGAATATATTTTGTCCGGTTAAACCTTAAAAATGAAACGAGAATGAAAAAGATATTATTGATAAAATAGTATCTTTTTAACGGCATGAATACCCGAAATCATGTTATAATTTTCCGCGCTTATTCGCGAGAGAAAAAACATCCTGAAATTATGGCTCCAGCGGGCGGGCGACCATAATTCCGGTTGCGTTTTTAACCGCTTTAACATAATCGGGCAAAGCTCCTTCCGAAATCTGCACTTTCGCGCCGGAAAGGGGAGCATGGAGAAAATGAATTCTGCCGTCACTTTCTCTGACTGCCATACCCACATGCGATATATCGAGTCCCTTTATATTGGTGGTAAGGCCTATAAGATCGCCCGGCTGAATATTTTTTTCACAAGCTTCTATCGAATCCTGAGGGATATAATAATAATCCCTCGAATTGATTTTATCCTCAATACCTTTCATTATCTGAATAAATTCATCATTCCCTTTAAGGCGGGGATATTTATCTGAATTCCGGGTCATAAAATTGATCTCTTTGGTATAAGGAATTCCACCCGCCTCTTTACTTTTAATTTTAACGGCGCCCCTCGAATCATGATTATGGAGAAAATCAGAAAAATAATGGAGGCGTGAGGGATAACGGTCAAGTTTACCATCCCTGTAACGGATTTTTTCCAGTTCCTCAACAAAATCTTCGAAACCGTATTTGCCCTGTTTTATACACCTGGAAAGAACCAGTGATGTTTCCAGAAAGGTATAACAGTCAAGTCCGGTTACATAAACGACAAGCTGTTCTTTATCTCCAATCTCTATTGTATGAGCCTTATATTCAACACCGATAAAAGATCTGCCGATTTCGGTCATCACTTCCCCGATCGGTTTTTCGGAAAGTTTCTTTTCTTTTGCCAGTTCAAATTTTTGTTTGATAATCTCTTTGTCAGCATTGGTGCATACCTGCGCTGTGATGGATATGGAAAAAACAAACAATAAAACAAAAGCAATTCTGGTTTTCATATTGGTACCTCGTCCTGTCCCTGGTTAGATGAAGCGCTTTCCGCCATATTTCCATAAGTCATATCCAGGTTTTCATACCTGGCATATTCTTTAATAAACTTTACTCTTACATCCCCCACCGGGCCGTTCCTTTGTTTACCGATAATAACCTCCCCGGTTCCTTCGGTGGGCATATTGTCATTAAGGTAACTTTTAATTCCGTAAACTTCAGGACGGTAAAGAAAAAGCACCACATCCGCATCCTGTTCAATTGAGCCCGATTCCCTCAGGTGTGAAAGCATAGGCCTTTTATCGGAAGTTGATTCAACAGCCCTGTTAAGCTGTGAGAGGGCAAGAACCGGTATATTCAATTCTTTGGCGAGCGCTTTCAGTGATCTTGATATAGTTGAAATTTCCCTTTCCCGGCTTTCCATCCTGGATGAGGAGGTCATAAGCTGAAGATAATCGATGATTACCATTCCGACATTTTTATCAGCCTTCAGGCGTCTGGCTTTAGCGCGCACTTCAAGAACCGTTTGCCCGGGGGTGTCATCTAAATAAATAGGGGCGTCGCTAAGTTTATGAACCGTGCGGCTTATTTTAGCTCCTTCTTCAGCCTTAAAGCGTCCTGTTCTTATGCTGTGCGCGTCGATTCTCGCTTCGGCAGAAATAAGACGTGTGACAAGCTGAATTGTAGACATCTCAAGGCTGAATACCGCGACAGGCACTTTATGATCGATTGCGGCGTTGCGCGCGATACTGAGCGCGAACGCGGTTTTACCCATAGAAGGACGGGCCGCTATAATAATAAGGTCCGACTTCTGAAAGCCTCCGAGCATATCGTCAAGAGCGTAAAGCCCGGTGGGCACTGAAAAGTCATCCATCTTGTTGGCGTGGATTGCCTCGATAAGTTCGAGAGCTTCTCTGACCGCTTTGTCCATCGGTTTAAAACTTTCTTTGAGACTCTCCTCTGAAATCTGGAATATTCTTTCTTCGGCTTTATCGAGCAGATCAAAAACATCCTCTTTCGCTTCATAAGCCGAAGAAGCTATTTCAAGCGAAGTGTTGATAAGTTTGCGTAGAATCCACTTTTCAAGAATGAGCCTTGCGTGATAGTCGATATGCACAGCCGAAGTAATATCCTGCGAAAGACGGGCAATATAAGCCGGCCCCCCCACAGCGTCCAGTTTCCCCCCTTTTTTTAACTCTTCATAAATGGCTATCGTTTCAATCGGCTCATTTAATTCATAAAGAGACTGCATGGCGGCAAAGATCAACCGGTTTCTTTTATCGAAAAAGTATTCCGGCCTTAATATTTCAAACGCTTTGGGCACCGCTTTTTCCTCAAGCAGCATAGCGCCGAGAATACTTTGCTCAACCTCGGTATTTGCCGGAACTTTTCTTGAAGAATCCCGCAACTGATCTATATTAAAATTATCCTCTTGTTCTCTTTTTTCTTCCATTATTATTTTCCTGAAAGTGAATCATATAAAGCCCGGAATTTCTGCACATCCTCCCAGCATCCCTTTTTCCAGTTCGGATTCCTGAGCAATGCGGCGGGATGATATGTCACCATCACTTTCCTGTTATCAAAATCAAATACCTTTCCTCTCATCCGGGTAAGACTTTCCTTTTTCCCAAGCAGGGAATTTGCCGATACCAGTCCGAGGCATAAAATCACTTTTGGATTGATCAGCTCAATCTGTTTGTGGAGATATGGTTTGCACATCTCCATTTCAGCGGGAAGAGGATTACGGTTTCCGGGGGGCCTGCATTTGAGAATATTGGCTATAAAAATATCCTCCCTTTCAAAATGAATGGCTTTCAGAATATCATTGAGCAGTTTGCCTGCGCGTCCCACGAAAGGCTCACCCTGCTTATCCTCATCCGCGCCGGGCGCTTCCCCGATAAGTAGCGCGTCGGCATTCGGGTCGCCTGTGCCGAAAACAAATTTTGTTCTGCTTTTGCCAAGCTCACATTTCATGCAGCTGTTAATTTTCGCGTCCAGTTCTTCAAGAGAGGCCGCTTTCTGAAAATCTTCCATAAAAAGATTAGTCTCCACTACGCCCGCAGATTTTGGGGGAACAGCTTCAGCAATGGTTTTTTCGGCAGAATTTGGGGCGGCAATATCCAGCCTCTCAAAAAAATCATCGCCAAACATTTCCTTCTGATCTTTGAGAGCTTCAGTTATAAGTTTTTTTAGTTCACTCAATTTTCAGTTAAATCGTTAAGTTCGGTTAGTATAAAGTTAGCGGTTTGGAATTTGTCTGTCAACGGATAAGAATTAATTTTCCCATCTTTTTTTATTACGGTGATTTTATTGGTATCGAATTCAAATCCAGCTCCCTCTTCTTTAAGTGAGTTCAGAACTATCATATCCATACCTTTTGAATCGAGTTTGCCTTTCGCGTTTTCAAGCTCATCTTCAGTTTCGAGCGCGAATCCGGCAATTATTTTTCCTTCTTTTTTCAGACTTTTAAGAATATCCCCTGTAGGTTCAAGTTCAATAACAGAAGGTTTTTCCTCTTTTTTAATTTTTTCGGGATATTTTTTTGACGCTCTGAAATCAGCAACCGCGGCCGACATAATCAGGATGTCATTTTCGGGAAGCAGCTTTTCAACCGCCTCTTTCATTTCAGCGGCGGAGCGGGCTTTTGTAACAGGAATTTCCTGGTAAGCGTTTTGCGCCGAAGGTCCTGAAACCAGGGTTACCTCAGCTCCTCTCAGGAAAGCCGCTTTAGCTATCGCGTAACCCATTTTCCCCGATGAACGGTTGCCGATAAAACGTACAGGATCTATATCTTCATAAGTTGGCCCTGCTGTTACGAGAATTTTTTTTCCGCTGAGGTCTTTTTTAAATCCGTAAAGAACCAGGGCCGCCGCGTCAGTGATCTTACCAGGATCGGCCATTCTGCCGGGACCTTTCAGACCGCTCGCGAGATATCCCTCCTCACCTTCAACAATAAATACTCCCCTCTTTTCGAGTGTGGAAATATTTTCGCGCGAAGCGGGATTCATATACATATCCATATCTGCCGCGGGGGCGACAATCATCGGGCAGCGGAGAGCCAGCGCGAGGGTTGTCAGCGCGTTATCCGCGAATCCGGAGGCTATTTTTGCCACGGTATTAACTGTCGCGGGCGCGATAATCATCAGATCGGCCCAGAGTCCTAAATCTATATGCCAGGTTTTCAGGCGTACACCGTGACTCTGGTCCGCGGGGAATATCTCAACGACAACTTCATTGCCGGTTAATGCCGAGAAGGAAAGGGGCGCTACAAATTCAGTGGCGGCGGGAGTCATAACTGTTTTTACTTCCGCCCCCGCGTTCATAAGGTTCCGGGCAATTAAGCATGCTTTATAGGCCGCGATGCCCCCCGTAACACCAAGCACAACTTTTTTACCTTTCAGGTTGTGCATTAAAACAGCGGTTTTTTATATCTGAATTCAACATCACCCTGGAGAAATTGATTAAGCGCGGCAAGATGCGGCTTCGGCTTTTTTTCAATTTCGAGAGATAATCTCAGCTGATCAGGATTTTCCTTCTCTTCAAATTCATCTTCGGGTGTTGTAATGATATTACTAAGGGATGTCTGAAATTCCTGCTTTATTTCATTATTCAGCAGGCGCGCTTTGCGGGCGGCAATTATGATAGCTTCATAAACATTAGCCGCTCTCTTATCAATTTCACGTAAATCAATTGGTTTTATTGGCATCTATACCTCCGTAGATAAAATATTTTTCACAAGTTTTTTTGCTTCTGCTTTTGCTTCTTCCAGATTGTCGTTAATAATTACATAATCAAATTTATCTTTATATTCCATTTCCATATCCATTCGCTCAAATCTTTTTCGCAGATCGGAATCAGATTCGGTCTGCCGGTAGATCAGCCGTTTTTTCAGCGCTTCCAGGTCGGGAGGAGCGACAAAAAAAACTGAAGCCTCAGGATATTTGTTTTTGATATTTTCTGCTCCTTTTACATCTATATCAAATATTATGTTCTTTCCTTCCGCTGTTTTTTCTTCAATAAAACTCCTCAGGGTTCCATAATAATAATCATAAAACTTTTCCCATTCAAGAAATCCGTCCGATTCCGCCAGGGAGAGAAACTTTTCTTCAGTCAGGAAAAAATAATCCGCGCCGTCGGTTTCATTTTCCCGCTTTGGCCTGGTTGTGGCCGAGACGGAAAACTCCAGATTGTCAAACTCACCGAGCAGGTGCCTTACCAGGGTGGTTTTTCCCGCTCCGCTGGGCGCGCAGAATAAAACAAGTTTTCCTTTTTTTTTATTCAATATTCTGTATCTGTTCCCTGATTTTTTCTATTTCTTCCTTTAATATTATTCCCTGGTGGCCAATTTCGGCGGCTACGGCTTTGCTGTTTATTGTATTGGCCTCACGGTTCATCTCCTGGCAGATGAAATTTAATTTCCTGCCGGCGTCAGCGCCTTTATCGAGCGCTTCCCTGAAAAGATTTATATGGCTTCTCAGGCGGACACACTCCTCAGTAAAGTCATATTTTTCCGCGAGAAGAGCGAGCTCAAGCTCAAGCCTTTCCGAGTTCACCGATATGCCGTTAAGCAGTTCTACGGCTCTTGCCTTAATCTTGTTGAAATATTCATCGATTGAGGGGCGGCACCCGTTTTCAATAAATTCAAGTCCGTTTTCCATAAGAATGAGCCGTTCTTTCAGGTCTGTCAGAATAGCGAATCCTTCCTGCTGTCTCATCTTAACCACACTTTCAATGGCAATGTCAAGAGCTTTCAGGATAATTTCAAATTCCTTTTCAAGCTCTTCATCATCCTCATCAAAAAGAAAGTTCTGGAAGGCAAGAAGATGATCAAACCCGATTTCTGCCTTTACTCCCGTAATTTTTTTTATCTCGGTAAGCATCTTCATGATACTCCCCAGGGCTCCCGCGTTCAGTTTCCCCAGGTTGTCTTCCACGGTTTCATTGGTCAGACTCAGGTAAACCGATATTTTACCCCTTCCGAGATTTTTCTTTATTTTTTCTCTTACCTCAAACTCCTTGTGACTCAACTGCTTCGGAAGTTTGATTGAAAGATCAAGATACCTGCTGTTCAAACTTTTTATTTCTGCTTCGGCCTGGATAGTTCCTTCCCGGAACATTCCCTTGCCGAATCCGGTCATACTGGATAGCATACAATTCACCAAAATTAATAAACTTAAATATAATAAAATCAGCGGCGAAAAGCATTAATTGAATTTTTGGATGATATCACGCAAAATTTCCGGCCTGAAGGCGCGGATTTATTTTAAACTAAATTTTGAATAAAGTCTCCACCCTCAAAAATCATAATCATAATCTTAATCGTAATCTTAATCCCCCACCCCCAGGACAAAATGAATAACCCCGGCGCCGTCACCTATCTGGTCATCATACTCATACTCTGATTTTATAAGATCGATACAGAAGAATAATCATGTAATCCTATAATCCTTTAATCATGGTTCAGACATCATTTCCCGGAATAATCAGCAAAATCCGGGGTAAATAATAAGGTTAATAATCATGGAGAGAATTTTCCGCTACTAAGGTTAAAAAATCAAAAATAAGTTTTTTTTCTTTGCGCCTCCTCCTCTTCGTGTGAGGAAAACCGATTTGGATGACGATTTGGATTTCGTCGGAAGTTAATATCCTTTCAATCCCCCGTAATCCTGTTCTCAGTTTTTTCGTGGTATTTTGTGTATTAGTAATTTAGTGGCTTTTCCTCCACATCATTCAGCGAAATCCGCGTAATCGCAAAAATCCGCGGTAGTCTTTGTCTGTTTAATTGTTCATTATTAATTGCAATTTTGCCATTCTGCGTTGTATCTAACAGCTCAGAAAACCATTCATAATTCATTTCCCTACCCTATGATGTAGTTGAATATTTGGACAAATATGCGAAATATTTCAATTACGATTTTATTTTCCAATATAATTAAGATATGTTATCATTTTTAAACTATAACGGGAGTTAGTATGAAAAAAACAGTCACTTCATTACTACTGCTTATTTTATTTTCCTCATTAAGTTTTGCGCAGGTGACAACCATTTGGGAACAGTCACAAAATAACGCAAACTATCCTTCATTCATGGGTACAGGCAGCACCGAGCGTGGTTTCGCTTTTGGTGAAGGTGAAGGAATTGCCCTTATCGAAAACTGGGGAACAACCCAGACTAATGGCAATTTCCCAACTTATATGAGCACCGGCCATACCGAACGCGGATTCGCATTCGGCATGGTAGGGGGTATGGACAGAATTTTTGTTGTAAGCCGTAATGGCGGCACCAACGTTATTTCAGTTGACGGTCTCACCGGCGAACAAATCGGTTCACTCGATATGACCAATGTCGGCGGCGGAACATTTACCCTTAATGACGCAGGAGTAAGTGATGATGGCATTATATTCGCCTGCAACCTGACTGTCGACGCTTCGACATCACCTTTCAGAGTTTACAGATGGGATGATGAAAGCGCGGCGCCGGTTGAAGTTATCGCTTATGACGGACTGAACAACAGGTTTGGGGACAAATTTTCTGTAACCGGTTCAGCATCCGACAACAGTCTTGTTATATGGGCAGCCACATCAGGAAGCGACAAAGTTGTTAAATTTACCACTGCTGATAACGGCGCTACTTTTACACCTGAAGTTATCACTCTTGATAACGGAAACCTCGGCTCAACTCCTTCGGTAATACCCAATAGTGATATGACTGAGTTTTATGTGAATTCAAACGGAACATATGTTCAGCGTTTTCTCGCGGATGGAACATTCCAGGATGAACTCTCAGGCGGAATTGTCGCCACAGGCAGCAACGCGGTTAAATTCATTGAAGAAGGTGGCAAAAAATATATCGTCACTTATAATTACAACGGTTCGCTCGGAAATGAAAATCTTCGCCTTGTGGATGTTACCAATGGGCTGGAAACAGCCGGGCTTGTACTTGTAACCCCTACAATCGGGACTGAAGCCAATCCGAATGGCGCAGGCGATGTTGACATAAAAATTAATGGCGACGGGTCATTTAATATGTATATCCTCGGCGCCAATAATGGTGTTGCATCTTACAGCTTTAATCCCAACGCGGCCTCTGTTTCCGAAAAGTTTATGTGGTAAGCCGTAACAACGGAACCAATATTCATGTGCTTAACGGCGCGGATGGCGGATATCTTTATACACTCGATATGACCGATATCTCAGGCGGTGTATTCCTTCTTAACGACGCTGAAGTTTCAGATGACGGTGTTATTTTCGCGTGTAACCTTACTACCAGCGCGACTTCCTCCGCATTTAAAGTTTACAGATGGGATGATGACGCCGCTGCTCCGGTTAATGTAATTGCCTATTCTGATCTTGACAAAAGATTTGGCGATAAATTTACCGTAACAGGCTCAGTTGCTGATAATAGTGTTGTAATCTGGGCTGTCGGCGCGGGAAGTGACCAGGTTGTTAAATTTACCACAGCCGATAACGGAGTTACATTCACTCCTGAAGTTATCACTCTTTCAAATGGTGTGGTTCAGAACTCACCAGCTCTGATACCGAATTATGATCTCAGTGAATTTTATGTAAACTCAAATGGCACCCTGGTTCAGAGATACTCTGCCGACGGTACTTTCCTCGATGAACTTTCGGGCGGAATCGTGGCGACAGGCAGCAACGCTTTAAGATATTTCAAAATTGATGAAAAAGAAATTATCGCCACGTACAACTACAATGGTGATCTTGGAAATGAAAACCTCAGAATCGTTGATGTTACAGGGGGACTCGCTAATGGAACCTTTCTCGAAGTAACAAATACCCTCGGAACTGCAGGTAACGGCAACGGAACCGGCGACTGTGATCTTAAAGATAATGGTGACGGAACTGTCAATCTTTACATACTCGGAACAAACAACGGTCTCGCGGCATATTCATTCGAACTGCCGATGGTTACCTCTGAATTCTCGACAATGGCCGGATGGAACATGGTTTCCGTTCCTGTCGCCATGGATGACATGACAGCGGCAGCCTTATTCCCCGATGCTACAACCAGCATTTACGCGTTTGATAACGGTTATACCCCGGTTACTGATCTGATGAACGGAACAGGTTACTGGGCAAAATTTGATGATGTGGTTGATCACTCATTTACCGGTATGCCCGTTACTGACCCGGTCGCCATATCTGAAGGCTGGAATATGATTGCCGCCTATGATATCAATGTTCCGGCGGCCGGTATTACAACCGATCCGGCAGGACTTATAGCTTCTAATTTCTTCGGATTTGACGGACAATATTTCACCCCCGATAACCTCGTTGCGGGAATGGGTTACTGGATTAAATCAACAGGTGACGGCGTGCTTCAGTTCAACATGACCAAAAATGCCCCTGTTGAAGTTTTAACAACACAGCAGCATTCTTTGAAATAGCAATCAACGCTACAGATGGAAACGCTTCTTATGACATGATGGTTGGTATCGATCCTAACGCAACAGATGGTATCGACGCGGACCTTATGGAAGCAGAACTTCCTCCGGCTCCTCCCGCTGGTATTTTCGATTCAAGAATGGTACTTCCTGACGCGTCAATGGCTTCACTTTATGATTTCCGCGCAGGCGATATCAACATGAATGGAACTGTATCACATAAGATTCAGTGGCAGCTCGGAACAGGAACTGAATTCACAGCTACAATCGCTATTCCTGAAGTATCGGGAACTATCGAAATGACTGTTCAGGATCCATTCGGCGGAACAATTGTAAGTGAAACTATCATGGATGGTGAAACAAAAGATGTTGTTGTTACCAACACGTCGCTTACATCACTGGATGTATCAATCGCTTACACAGGTCCTATACCGGTTGAATTCACAACATTCGCGGCTAACGTAGCAGGGGAAAAAATTGAACTTACCTGGGAAACAGCGACAGAAACCAACAATAAAGGTTTCGAAGTTGAAAGAAGCTCAGACGATGTCAGCTTTGCTTCAATCGGATTTGTAGATGGAAACGGAACAAGCGCTGAAGCGCATAGCTACAGCTTTGTTGATCATCATGCAACATCAGGTACATATTACTACAGACTGAAACAGGTTGACTTTGACGGGACATACGCATACAGCAACACTGTTGAAGTTGACTTTGTACCGACAGAGTTCAGCCTTGGCCAGAACTATCCTAACCCGTTCAACCCGACTACAAAGATCAAATTTGCTCTTCCTGTAGCGGCAAAAGTAAGCGTAAAAGTTTACAACGTTGTTGGTCAGCAGGTAGCGGAACTGATTAACGGTCAGTTTGAATTAGGATTGCATGAAGTAAGCTTTAATGCGTCACGGCTCTCAAGTGGTGTATACTTCTACACAATCGAAGCAGCAGGCGTTGATGGACAGTCATTCGGCACAACAAAAAAAATGATGCTGATGAAATAATGAAGTGATGTGGTGACACAGTCACTTTCATCAAAGATTTTTCAGTAAACCTCCGGGGTTTTAAAAACCCCGGAGGTTTTTTTGTGGTACAAACCCGAGACCTGTGCTCTTCCAAACCCTTCGATAAAAAACTGACCACTCAAAATAAAATACAAAATACGCGATTCCATTTAAAAGCAGGATGTTGTTGTCCGAATCTTTGAGTATTATTATAAAAACTGGCAAAAATTGCCCGAATAAGCTATATTTACATATTAAACTGCATATTTATCAGGGAAACCATTTCGGTCGGCGCAATTGTGAAACTACGAGATAAACACAGATGGATAAATATTCCGTCGTGGATTTTTTTAAGAATAGTTAATTTTTTTATTCCCAGGATAACCGGCGGTCCCGGAAAGGGACTGCTCCTGAAAACAAAGACAGGCTCCGTTTCGGTGCTTTTCGGAAAACAGGGAAAAGAGGAAATTTCACTGGTTCAGAAGTATCTTAAGCCTGGTATGACTTTTTACGATATCGGCGCTAATATAGGATATATGAGTATGATCGCCGCCCGGTTAACCGGTCCCGATGGTAAAATAATCGCTTTTGAACCTTATGAATTATCAAGAGATATTCTCATACATAATGTAAAAGCCAATAATTTCCGGAATATAAAAATCGAAAGACTTGCCATCGCGGAAGAAGTGGGTTTTATCGACCTTAAACATACAGCGGAGCTTGCCCGCGTATCAAGGGCGCAATATGGGGATGACTTTGTTACAGTCGAATGCACAACCCTTGACCGGTATGTAAATGATAAAGATGTCCCCCCGCCCGATGTCATTAAAATTGATATTGAGGGATATGAAATTGAGGCGCTTGAAGGAATGCTGAGTACATTAAAAGTTTATAAACCGGTGGTGATCGTTGAAGTACATTACCTGGGTGAAAAGTTTGTAAACTTTGTAAATGAAAATATTTTACCGATGGATTATATTGCTGAAACCGCCGATGGAAAAAACCTGCCAAAGAAAAAATACCGCTACCAGGCTGTTCTTCTCCCCAATTCTTAATCCGGAAGAGCCAATACCGGGATAACAATGACGAATCAGAAATGTGGAATCAGGAATGGGGTAACTTACTAATAATATTCTTGCTTTTAATGGCAAAATATTGAATTTATCAAGTTAATAAAAACGAGCCCTGTTGTACTCATGGAACTCCCTCATGGGTCGAAGCGGTACTCGTTCTCGAATAACCTGAGCATTTTGAAAAACGAGTACGAAGTACGATTACGAGTACGATTCTTTCTTCGGATTCAGTTTACTCTGGCTCAGCCAGTCTATGATTATAATTTCTTCTTTTGTTATTCCCTTTTCGTTCTGGCTCTGCAAGCTTACGAATCAGGAACGGGGATTGCCCGCTATATTTCTGCTTCTGTTTTCAAGAACCACGGGAAATATTTCACCATACCGGTGTGAAAAATAATTACAGTGTGTGAAATTTTTACATACATTTGACTTTCTTCTCAAGTCTCCCCAGACTTATGCTATAATTTAACACCATAAGAATGTGAGGGAAAACCCAGTTTTTCAATGTTAATAAATTTATTTTTTCTTCTTTATATGGTTGGCATAAAAATAGAGTAATAAATACTAAATTTGCAGCAATAAATTATTTCTTAAAGGGACAAGGAAGTTTATGAAAACTCGCCTGATTATTTATATGATAAGTATTGTGCTTATGTTTTTCCAGCCAGTTTACCCGCAACAATTCTTTAATTCACATGAAATTGCCGGAGACGGGATTTATCCTGTAAGCGCGAGATGTTTAATCGCCCTTGATTTCGACAAAGATGACGATATCGATTATCTTACTGCCAACCGCAATTCTGTCAGGCTTCACTCAAATGATGGAAACAGGCATTTTTCCTCTGAAATAATTATTAATTCTCCTCTTAGAATAGAAAAGATTGATACCGCTGATATAGATAATGATGGAGATATCGATATTATTTCAATTGGAAGTGAAATCTGCTGGTATGAAAACGAAGATAATGACAATTTTGTTTATCATGGACTATCATATCAGGGGGCTGACTATTTAGATGTAAAGGATATGGATTCTGACGGCGACATGGATTTTGTCACTGTGCTCGATAATTATAACAAAATGCTCCTGTTTATTAATGACGGGGAGGGAAACTTCTCGGAAATTGAACTAAATGCGGGCACACATTCCAATTACTGCATCAAGCTTTTTGATCTGGATAATGATGGGAATATGGATATTATTAATTCCGGGATGGATGGTGATATAATCTGGCATAAAAATAACGGCATCCTTGAATTCGAAATGACATGGCTGATAGAAACCAACAACCAGATAAATAATATCTCAATTATTGATATTGATAACGATGGTGATAATGATATAATTGCCGGGTCTTACAACAATATCTTTCTCTTTGAAAACGAAGGGAATGAAACTTTTTCAGAACACACTATCAGCGATGAGTATGGATTACCCTGGGATTATGAGGTGATTGATTTTGATTCAGATGATGATTTTGATATAGTCTCCTCTTCCTATGATGACGATTTAATATTTGTATTCCGGAATGATGGCGAGCTGGTATTTTCCAAAGTTATTATTTCCGATAATATTCATTGGGTAAGAAAGCTGGATGTTGATGACTTCAATGGCGACGGCATGATGGATATTATGATTGACGCTGAATATATGAGTATAGTATGCCTGGAAAACCAGGGAAATAATGATTTCGAACAATACAATACCGCGTCATATGAAAGAAGTATTGTTTCAATAAAAAAGGGTGATATCGATAACGATGGTGATATTGATTTTGTAACCGGCTCGATATCTGCGTGTGTTTCATGGTATGAAAATATCGGTGATGGGGAATTTTTGGATCATGACATTCTTTTTGACGGACTGGCTCCTCAATATGCCGAACCTGTAGATTTTGATTTCGACGGTGATATGGATATCCTCGCTTCTTTTTCTCTCGACAGCACAATAGTATTATTCAGGAATGATGGTAATCAGAATTTCACCGGTGAAATTCTGGCCGATGGTATCTGGTTCATTCATGACATTTCCGCCGCCGATCTCGATAATGACGGCGATCTGGATATAGCTTACAATTTTGGCGAAGAACAGAAAACCTCCTGGTACGAAAATATTGACGGTGTCAGCTTTTTGCCTCATACTCTTGCCTCGGGTAATTCATGGTATGGAGTACATACTGAAGATATCGATAAAGATGGTGATATTGATATTATCGCCCCTCTTTTTACTGATTCATCTGAATGTCTGGCAGTATATTATAATGATGGCGCGGGAGGATTTACTGAAAAGATTATAGCTTCCGATATATTTATTCCCGGTTCCATATTTACCGAAGATATAAATGGCGACAGCTACCCTGATATTATTACAACTGAAGGTTCAAACAAAATTGCGTGGTATGAGAATATTCAGCAGGAAGAATTTATTCAGCATTACCTTACCGAAAATATTGCCTCAGCCCAATCTGTTTATGCCGCGGATATAGGAGGAGATGGCGATATAGATATTATTTCATGCGGATTGATACATGATACATGCAAGGTGGTATGGTTTGAGAATCAGGATGGTTATAATTTTGGAACTACTTACTATATTGAAACAATGAGTAATTCAATAATTGATTTGACAGCAGCCGATTTTAATAATGATGGCTTTATCGACATCATGGTCGCCTCCACGAATGAAGGCAGGGTCGAATATCTTGAAAATACAGGACTTATAAGCAGTATAACAAATCCTGAGGAAATTGAAATACCGGAAGAATACATACTCCGGAATAACTATCCCAATCCCTTCAATCCTGAAACCACCATAAGCTTTTCCATTCCGGACCCGGGCAGGGTCACTATCAGAGTTTATGATATATTGGGAAAACTGGTGGAAACACTCATAAACACAAAGTTGACCCGGGGAGAATATAAAGTCAATTTTAACGCGAAAAATTTATCCTCCGGAATATATTTTTACAGGCTTGAAAGCGGAAGCTTTTCAGAAGTACGTAAAATGATAGTCCTTAAATAAAGCTATCTTCACGATGGAATTAACGCTATCACTTTGACTGTAAAATTTTCATAAAACTCCGGGAGTTAAAAATCCCGGAGTTTCCCTCACCATAATATACATTCACCACATTAACAAAATCCGGAAACAAAGTCCTGCCGGATTTCGCACCGTAAAATTCCGGAAAAATTCAAAGCTAAAAAACACTGCGGGACTTTCGATTATTCTGATGAGTTTTTACAACATAAAATCAGGATTCTTTAACATATCATGTTAACAAAAACTTAATAATAATTTTTTATAAAGAGCTAAACTTGCCATTCAACTTTTCGATAATGAAAGTGCCAAATATTAATTTTATTTTCTCATTGAAAAGCATGGAGGCTTTAAAATGTTGTCAATAAAAACAATAAGGATGTTGTTTTTCGCAATATCAATGCTATTTCTTACCAATTTAATAACCACAAATATTAAGGCTCAGGACAACAAAGACCTGGCTTACTTGGCTTTTGCCGAAGAACTGCCTGAACCGATTGATGGTTTGAAATCTGTTTATCAAAAAATCACCTACCCAAAAGTTGCCAAAATGGCCGGCATTGAAGGAAAAGTTTATGTGCTGGTTTATATCGATGAAGGCGGCGATGTCGATGATGTAAAAGTAATCAGGGGTATCGGGGGTGGCTGCGATGAAGCTACGATTGATGCCTTAAAACAGACAAAATTCAAACCGGGGAAAAACGCGGGGAATCCGGTAAAAGTAAAGCTGGGCATGTCAATTGAGTTTAAACTAAAATAACACAACAGGTTAAATATGGAAGGCAATCTTACAACAAAAGGAAAAAAATCTTTTTCCTTTAGTAACCTGAAATTCGTTTACAAAATTCAGTTGGGCTTTTTACTTATTGCCATTATTTCTTTCGGAGTTGCTCTTCACGATTATGTTCGCATGAACCAGATTGAAACCGCGAAAGATAATCTCTTCACCGAATATATTTCCGAGAGCAATCAAATTAAGCAGGTATATTCAGATTTTCAGAAAATTCAGTTTTTAATGTTGAAATTTTCGATGCCCGATTTTGCTTCGAATTTTCAGTCCGATGTAAAAAAATTAAATGAACTAAGAAACAAAATTGATGAATCTTTCGATTCAATCTCCAAAAGCATGAAAGAGGGAAGTGATACAACCCTCATAACCGAAATTAAAAAAGTCTGGCTCCACTATAAAATGGTGGTGACAGACGCGATAGTCAGCGCCGCGGCTGCGAGGAATTATGAATTCGCGGCAGTTATTTCAACCACTTCAGGAGAAGAGGTTGGAGCTACTCTTGTAGAGAAATTTGATACCATTCTTTCGGACCTTGAACAGAAAGGTCTCTCATTTCGTGATGATGTTACTGAAAATATTCAGACGTCGCAATTCTGGATAATAGCCGGACTTATAGGAGCCGCCGCGATTGTCCTCCTGGCTGCGCTTGTTCTCGCTCCGGCGCTCTCGAAACCAATTGAAGTATTTAAAAAAGCTCTTGATGATTTTGCCAGGGGTGATTTTGAAGCCAATGTTGAAGTTAATTCAGGTGATGAATTCGGCGAACTTGCCGAAGCGCTTCATAAATTAAAGACTGCCCAGATTGAAAAAGTTAACGCCGCGAAAGAGATCGCGCGTGGAAGTCTTATAAAAGTTGAAGCAAAATCGGACAAAGATGCCCTCTCCCAGGCTTTCAATGAAGAAGTTGAATCACTTCAGGCCCTCCTTGATGAAGCTCAGAAACTTATCGAGGCTAATCATGAAGGTGATCTTAATGTACGCGGAAATATTGAAAGATTTTCCGGCGGCTGGCGACGGTTTATAGAAGGTATTAATTCTATTCTTGAAGCTTCTATAAAACCAATTAACGACGCCGGAACAGTGCTCGAAAAAATGGCCGGCGGCGACTTTACCCGCAAAATCACAAATGAATACAAAGGTGATTACCAGCTGGTAATTAATAACGTCAACCAGGTTGTCAGCTCCCTGAATGAAGTTATCGGCAAGGTTGCTCTTAGCAGTTCCGAGCTGGCTAATGCCGCGGCTGAAATATCCTCAGGCACCGAACAGATGGCTGCCGGCGCTTCGGAGCAGAGCATGCAGACCAGTGAAGTTGCGTCTTCAATTGAAGAGATGTCAAAAACCGTTCTTGAAAGCACAGCTTACGCTAATGACGCGGCTAAAAGCGCTGCCGACGCGAGAGAAAAAGCGCAGGAAGGCGGAAGAATTGTTGGTGAAACCATTGCCGGTATTAACCGTATCGCAGAGGTAGTTCTGAAATCCGCCGGAACTATTAAAACGCTTGGGGAAAACAGCGCTCAGATTGGTGAAATCATCCAGGTAATTGATGACATTGCCGATCAGACAAATTTGCTCGCGCTCAACGCTGCGATCGAAGCGGCACGCGCCGGAGAACAGGGACGCGGTTTTGCCGTTGTGGCCGATGAAGTAAGGAAACTTGCCGAAAGAACCACAAAGGCCACTGAAGAGATCGCCTCAATGATCAAAAAAATTCAACGGGATACCGAAGGCGCCGTGGTTTCCATTGATGAAGGCACAAAAGAAGTTGAACGCGGAAAAGAACTCGCCGGAAATGCCGAAGCAGCCCTTCGGGAAATTATTGCTCATTCAGATGAAGTTTCCCAAATTATAGGGCGCGTAGCCCAGGCCGGTGAAATGCAGGCTGAAACCAGTGAACAGATAAGTAAAAATGTGGAAAATATCAACAATATTGTTCACCAGTCTGCCGGAAGCACACAACAAATAAGCCGCTCGGCCGAGGACCTTTACCGCCTTACCGAAAGACTGCAATCACTTATAGGACACTTTAAACTGGATTATCCCGGTATTCATACCAACGGACACAAAGATAAAAAACTGATAGAATCAGATATCGGGAACAAGTTCCTTCATGCTTAAATGATCACCCCGCTCCGGCGGGGTTTTCATTTTTAAATCGTTGTCACTATCGGTCAATTCCCTTAATACAGAGCTCCTGACATCACATATATTGAAATACAACCATTATATCATTTTCTTTCATAGAATGACAAAATAATAAAAGTAAGAATTCTTCGTTATCCTCTCTCAATATTGTTTTTATCTTTTAAAGCGACCTCAAAAAATAAGCGTTAAGAAAATCAAATGAACGGAGCGTTAAAAAAGGAAAGCTGTTTGAGGCACATGTCTGTTTATGTGGCGAGTTCTTTCATTTTAGCGAAGTGAATTGATTTTTAGCTTATTTTTTTGCAGTCTTGACTTTTTTTGCCTGCTCGCCGAAGGAGAGTTACTTTTTGTGTCTCCAGAGGAGTCCTATGGACAAGACAAAAAGTAAGGGCATTTTTATAAAATAGGTTTGGGAAGATTAATGACAATTCCCATTGGTTCCCGCTTTGCCGGTTGATGTAATTTTCAAATTATTTCACGCAAAAAAAAAGTAATAAACGCAATTCTTTTTAACAGAATTTCGGTTCTATATGAAATACAGTGGGTGATTTTTGTCGGTCCTGAAAATTAAACAAAACCTTTTGTTAAAGTATAACCGGATAATCCCGACGTGTAGCTTCCGCCCCTTCAGGCATGCGCGTTAAGTTAATTATTTAATAAAAGAATCGGCTTGTTTTTTCCTTTTTAGTACAAAAGTGTTTCTATCCTCAATCAACCATTCAAATTCTTCACCCTTCTCTATGTTAACCGACTCTGCTATTGCAGCAGGAAAATTTATGTAAAATGACTTATTTGTTGGTCTTTCGACTTTCTGAATTTTTACTGAATAACCCATAAGTTTTTTCCTTTTTTCATGAAATTTAATCTTTAAGTGCTTGAATGACAACTATTATTTGAATATATTAGATAGTATATATACTATATTTTGTCATCTTTCCAAATGGTTTTTTTATGTTATCTTCTTTCTTTCAGAATTTGTGTCCTGAGTTATCTCAGCAGGAAATTGAAAAAATTGCATTCCAAACCGGCTTTTGTAAAAGAAAAGGGAAAAAGATTTTCCCTCTGGATTTCTTATCCTTTATCTGTCAGGAATCTGTTAAGGGAACTCTCAGCTTTAATGATATTGCTGCCAAAATATCATCCGAGCAGCCCTGCAATGCTTCTCGTCAGGCTTTCTTTTACAGAACTTCACCCGAAGCTCTTGATTTCTTTCAGCGTATTCTTGCCGCTGTTATGAAACATAAACATCATTTGTCTCATAAAAGATCATACGACCTTTGTAATAAATTCAATCGGATTCTTATCCAGGATAGCACTATTGTCAGACTTCCGGCTAAACTATATGAAATTTTTTCCGGTGTCAAAAACGCTCATAAAAAAGTCTGCAATGCTCGCATTCAGGGTGTCTTTGATCTTATTTCCGGGGAATTCATCATGTTTTCGATTGATCCATATAGTTGCAATGATCTTAAAGTGGCTGACAATCTGGATGTTAAGGAAGGTGATCTGGTAATTAGAGACAGAGGTTATTTTACCATTGGATCAATGGCTAAAATAAAAGGAAATAATGCTGATCTTATTATACGGTATAAACATAAGAACATATTTTATGATCAAGTCTCGTTAAAAGAAATTAACTTAGCTGAAAGACTGAAACAATGTGGCGCCATGGATACTATTGTCCTTGCCGGGGCTGATAAGAAAACAAAACTAAGAATCATTGCTATTCCTGTAAGAGAGGAAGTTGCCAATCAAAGGAGAATGAAAGCGAAAAAAGAAGCCAAAGACCGACAATGCTCGGCTGAGTTGTTGGAATTGCTTTCCTGGAGTATCTTTATCACTACCATCCTTGATGAAAATTTTACTGCTGATAATGCTTGTCAGATATATGCCTTGAGATGGCGAATTGAGTGTATTTTTAAGACTTGGAAAAGCAATTTCAGCTTTGATAAAATTCATAATGTTTCTCATATACAATTGAAAATATTACTTCATGCCCGATTTATTATAATAACATTATTTTTTCAAAGATTATTTGTTCCCCTTGAATCGCTGGTATTTCATGATTCCGGAAAAAATCTCAGCCTTATGAAATTTATGCGGTATATCAGCAAAAATTTTGAATCCTTTATTATGCAATTTGCTTTGCCTGACAATATTGATTACATTCTTAAATTGTTGGGCAGATATTGTACTTTTGATAAAAGAAAAAGACCTTTCTTCGAGCAATTCTTTAGGGAGATTTCTTGGTGATTAACTTAACGCGCATGCCCTTCAGGGCTTAAATACACTTTTTCTTTTATTACCCCGGGCGTTGCCCGGGGCTGTTGATTGTCGCGCTTTCAGCGCTAATAATAATTCCAGTTTGTCACAGATGGATGCAAAACCCTGAAAGGGTGAAGGCAACAAACGCATAAAGATATGGAATGCTGAAAGCGTCTGGCTCAGTCGGGGTAAGAGGGACTTTAAGACTCATCCACTTTTTTCAAGACCGTGCGCTCTGTGGTGGTAAAGAGACCAGGAGCTGGTTTCCGGAAATCTAACATGACAATATGCGAATCTCTGATTCATATCTTTATGCGCTATTTTATCACTTTACCCACTAAATTTCATATAGAACCAGAATTTCTAACACCAGTCGCATGCGCGTATACGCAACAAAAAAAAATATTTCTTTATATTTCAATACGTTATGTTTCTGATGTAAGGAGTCCTGTAATAAGTTTGGCGCCTTTTTTATTCCCGGCAATCGTTCTTATGGTCAATTTATTCCTTTTTTTCTTCAGCCGGTCCAAAATCTTTCTCTTTTTTGAATGATGATGCAAAAAATACTATTTTCAGGAATTAAATTTTTTCTTTTTTATCAACAGCGGAGTAATGAAGTATGTCTGAAGAAAAACCACGGGTACTATCCGGTATCCAGCCAACATCACAAATGCATATAGGCAATTATTTTGGAGCGGTATCCAACTGGGTGCGGCTGCAGGAATCGGATAAATTTCAGTGCATTTACGGCGTTGTTGATTATCATGCCATGACAATAAGTTATGAACCGGAAAAACTGCTCCAGCGAACGAAAGAAATGATCATGGACCTGCTTGCCTGCGGGATTGATCCTGAAAAGTCAATCTTGTTCGTCCAGTCCCTCGTGCCTGAACATGCCGAAATGGCCTGGCTCCTCGGGTGTGTGGCTTCTTATGGTGAAATGACCAGAATGACACAGTTCAAAGATAAATCGGCGCAGATATCAGAAGGTGACTCACAGAACAGTTTTGTTTCACTGGGACTTTTCACCTATCCTGTACTCCAGGCGGCTGATATCTTAATATATAAGGCATCTTATGTGCCGGTGGGGAAAGATCAGGAACAGCATCTTGAGCTTTCACGAAATGTCTCGCAGCGTTTTAACTACCGCTTCGGTGAATTTTTTCCCGAGCCGAAAGCCCTCTTTACCAAATCACCGAAAATAATGTCACTCGCCGACCCGACGAAAAAAATGAGCAAAAGTCTCGGTGAAAAGCACTATATATCCCTCTTTGAAAAACCTGAAAGAATAAAAAAACAAATACGCTCTGCTGTGACCGATCTTGGCGATTCAGAAGAAATGAGTCCCGGAGTCGCCAACCTGTTCGAATTGCTTAACGCGTGTCAGAAATTTGATACCGTGGAAGAATTATCGGTCGATTATCACGAGGGAAGACTAAAATATGTCGACCTCAAAGATGCCGCCGCCGATGCCCTGATTGAAACTCTTGCCCCTATTCATGAGAGACGGGAAGAAATATATAAGGACAGGAAAGCGATGAACAAAAAGATGCGTATCATGTCGGAAAGAGCGCGTGAACTCGCTATCGACACCATCCGTGAAACCAGAAAACTTATGGGACTGCCAGCCAAAAAATATCTTCTGCTCGATCCCGATAGAATTTAAATATTAAAGGGGAATAACAATAAATTATTCCCCGCTTACTTCTTCTTATTTAAGCAGCATCAGTTTTGATACTTCATTATATGTTTTACCATCATTCATGTTACTAACCGAAATTCTTAATATATAAATCCCCGAGCTTAAATTATCCCCACGGAATTCCTCGAAGTATTCCCCTGCCGGCATGTAAGAATTGTCAATAAGTCGGCTTACAAGTCTGCCTCTAATATCATATACCTCAAGTGTCACCTTCGACTCACCATAAAGAGCAAAAGAAATTTTTGTTGAAGGGTTAAATGGATTGGGATAAGCTCCCCGAAACTGTGGTTCACTAAAGTCATTTTTCTGTTTGTCAAAACCAAGCGCGATATCATTCAAATTAACTGTAGCGAGAGTAACGGGTGTGCGGTCCGCGTTTTCATATAACTCAACAAAATGTTCGGTATCCGGATGCTCAACCTCTTCAAGATGATGAATTGTTTCCTGTTTAACAGGCTGATAAAGCAGTTCAGCGTAAACCTTATATGTTTTGTTTATTTCAGCCGGAATTTTGTAAATTATTATATCACTTCCTGTGCCCTCCACCCCGGCTTCAGCATTAAAATTCTCATCTTCGGCTGCCAGACCATATATTTTAGTCGTATCATATGAAGCATGCGAGCTTGTAAAACCTTTTGGGGGTATCCTGTTATCCTTTTTAAAGGTCGCCGCTTTTAATAAGGTATGAGTTACATTTCCTGAATTATCCTCAAAAACCCCTTCATAAATCTGGACCTGGTCGGGACTGTTAATTACCGAATAATGGGGTTCATAACCATCATCGACATCATTGATAATCCCTTCGGGAGTATATTCGCCGCTCTCAAAGACGTTATTGCCCGATTCATCTTCCACTTTCAGATGAATCCACAATCTTCTCAGCGGAATGCCGGTCGGCAGTTTATGCCCGGCTTTATTTTCAATTGTCACTTTTATATTCATTGAGTCAGATTCCATATAATGTTCCGCCGCGAATCTCACTGCCCTGCTCTCCATATTCCTCTGCGACCAGGTTATAGTTGAATCAAAATGTTCGGAGCCCGCTGTCACTCCGAGTTCGGCGCTGTTGTCCCTCAGCATTTTTAACATCAATACATTCCCCCCGGCAAACTCATGTTTCCAGTAAGGACTTCTTTCAGTCGTATGCCAGGGAGGCATGCTCGCGATATCAATTGGATCATCTATGGGGGGCATGTGGCAATCCTGGCATTCGGTCCCTTCAGCTTCATATACACTGTTTTTCCATTCCTGGTAAGGAGTCTGTTCCGGAAAATTATCCAGCTTCACTTCTTTTCCTCCGAGGGTTGGTGTAAAGAGTGTATGGCATGTAGCGCATAATTCCGAATTATTTACATGAGCAGATTCCACCGGTGTGTAATTAACCTGGTTCATCATCGGACCTGTCAACGGATCGGCATAGGGACCATAAATAACTCTGTCATCGGTAACAACATAACCACCGGAATATGATCCGGGGTCTCCCATATTTGCGCCATCAACCTGGTGGCATAAAGTACAGCTCACTCCGTCGTTTCCCTGGGGGTCATTCTCCAGATGAGCAATAGTGTAGTAGCTTGTGCTGTCATAAGCTTGTTGTTCGTTCCCCATAGGGGCATGGCAGCGGGTGCATGTATTTTCTATTAGCCCTTTATAATCAGGGAAAGTTGTAACTTCCTCTCCTACTACCGCCCTCCATAAAGGATCCTTCGATGAATTTGCCATCATCGAGGAACGCCACATTGTAACCGGTGAAATATCTGCCCCGTTTTGAGTTAAAACTGTTCCGCTGCCTGTATGGCATGTCGCGCAATTCCCGGAGCCTGAAAAAAGAGAACTTGTGGTAATTGGCAATGGATTTTGAGCATTGATCATCGAGGCCAGCATTAACACAACAATAACAAATAACTTACGCATATTATCCCCACATAATTTTACGATTATTCAACTAAAAAATTCACTTACCTGGTTTAGACACAAGAAACCATAATTGTGTTTAAAGCTAAAATATTCATTTATAATCATAAATGAATTGTTTTTGTTCAGATTACGCATTTCTTCTCTTGTAAATATCATTATCGGTTCGTTTTTGTATTTTTTGAGTTCGTGGGTTTTAGTGGTCGGGAAATGGAATAAGAATTGAACTGAAATGTGGACAAGAAATGTTTAATAAAAAATCCTGTGAGTTGACGACTACAGCAAAAAGAAGTGACTACACTGATTTTTCATAAGCCTTTCTGACCTGTTATTAAAATACATTCCCCCCTCGTGACATCTTTTGACATCTCCTTACTTTCTTATGACAACTCCCCCCGGAATCTTTTCGTCTTAATTAACAGAAAGACAAAAAAATTGATAAGCAAAAAATTAAGGAGTAAGGAAAATGAAACGGAATCAGACAATATCGACAGTATTAACAGTTTTAGCGGTTCTTCTTTTATCAGCTCTTTCTTACGGACAGAACAACAGCGTTAAGAATCTCGAAATGGGAATAAAATCATCAAATCCCGGTTTGCAGAAATCATGCGTTTATTTCGCCGGCAAATATGAGATAAAAGAAGTAGCGCCCGCTCTTGAATCAGCCCTTGAAAAAACTGATGACGCCTTTATGCAAAAGCTTATAGTAAGAACACTTTACAAAATAAATCCTGAATCAGCCCTCAAATCAATCAAAAATCTTGACGCGTCCGATGCACAGGTAAAGAAATTATGCGCGGCTTTAAATAGTGATTATAATGAAACGATAAGGAGAGTCGCGTCAAGATAAACAAGTGGTTCCTTATATATAAATAACCTCCTCGGGTGTCCCCGCCAAAAGCGGGGATTTTTTTTTGATCAGCGGGCAATGAAATGGTTTATATAAAACCTCTTATAGATATTGTTATTAAAAAATGAATTTTGTGGATAAGAATTCAGGCAATAATTCAAGCGTGCCAGGCTTGAGTTATCTATATCGTAATTACCTTTTCCCTCCGCAGGTTCTTCCGGCTCTTCCCCTCCTATTTTCTCCTTCCAATAACCATTTTTGCTTTTGAATTTCCGTAACCTACAGCGCAGACCACATTTTCCTTTACTGATAGAGCGAGCCACACTCCATTAAAGGAGGGAATTTCAACACCATCATATCTTTTCCAGCTATAACCGTTAAAATGCAATAAATTTCCGAAATGGCCCCCGATAAAAATTTCATTTCTGCCGGCTCCCCTTACGCAGCTTGAATAAGTATCGGTAATTTTTGGCTGTATTTTCGAAAATGATGAACTGTTTCCTGTTATTTTTCCCTGGTATACCCCGCTGCCGCAAAGTAACATCCTCTTTTCATCATCAAACCACAATGAGGTTACCGTACTGTTTATATCAGGTAATTCGATTGACTCTGCTTTTGTCTGGTTAACTCTTAAAAGTTTTTTTTCATCGTTATTACTCCCGTCACAACAAAGGGCATAAACACTGAAGTTGCCATCCTTCTGTTTTGAACCCCATAAATCCTGAATCTGAAGATTTGTCCCGCTCTCAATTTTATGCCAATTAGCTCCATCATAATAAACCAAGCTTCCATCTGGACCACCGAAATATATTTCTTTTGTTCCAACCGCCCAGACTTCATAAACACCTAAATATGGATCCAAGGTTGTTCTTAGGTCATAGAGTTCCCAATTTTCACCATCTCCATGAATCGGCAGGCTTGATGCGAACCAGATATTTTTTGAAGAAAAAGCATAAACACCTTTTAACACCGGTACAATATCATAATAATGAAAATCGACCTCAATTCTTTCAGGATTCCATTTGTTTCCATCCCAATGAGCGGCGTTATACCTGTCTGAATCTGTATTCCCTAATGAGTCATAAAGATAATATTCACCAACAGCCCATATATCATTTTCATTTATTACTTCCACATCTGAAAAATAGCATGGATTAAAGTCGCCGATCTCAAACATCTCCCACTCAAAATCATGACTTGTAGTATCCATCGTTCTTGCTCCAGCGAGGGCTTCAATATCTGTGTAATCTCCTTTCCCGTGAAGCAAAGTTTTAAATATATAATATTTATCAGGCAGCAGGTTTTTAACAAATAAAGTTGTATCACCCCGGTTTTCAACCGAATAGCTGTGATATAGGCTGTCATTAACAAATATTTCCAGCATCCTGCCGTAACTCTGATCGGGGAGAAACAGATTCAGCCAGGCTTCCGCGCAGCTTATATCTTCAACCGCAAGGGATAACTCACCCTGTTCAACAATCGGAGGCGTTGAATTTTCGCACCCGTAAAAACAGAGTAAAACTACCGAAATAAGGAATAAAAGTCTTCGCATTCTTTCCCTCCGCGAATAAATAAAATAGGGGAAACCATCCTTCAATAAATCACTTAACGAATTTACTGAATTTAAACTAAATAAATAAAACAAGACAACATATATTCTGAATGAACCTTTTCAGTAAAAATTAATGCACTTAATTATTACTGGCATAAAACAAAAATATTTGTTATTCTTATTTGCGTAAAAGTATTTTGTGGCGTTTTCAGGGTACCTTATAAAAGTCGCAAATGAAGGAGCGGCGATGAATATAATTTATTTCTTTTTATTTTTTTCAATGACAATTTATTCTCAGCAGGATGTAATTTTTGACATTCCTGAGAATGAAATATTAATCACACACAGTGAATACAAAAACACACTACTTGTTACCACAATGGTAAACCACAAATACTATCATACCAGATCATTTGATGAGAATGGTAATATCCTATGGGAAAAAGAATTTCATTATTACGATTGTGAGAATGTTTTTCAAATATCGGATGACAGATTACTGTTTTTCAGAGATGGCTCCCAGGATGACAGAGGATATAATGATAGTGTTTTTTGTGTCGCCAGAAACTCCGGGCAGCTATTTTGGAAATTTTCCATTGGGAAGGGAAATAGCAGTATTTCACCCGAACACAATTATATTCTGACAAAAAATAACTGCTATGGCGGCTCAAAGTTTGAAATATTTGATATTCGCAAAATGGAAAAAGTCGCTTCGGTTACAGATAAATTATTCTTCCGGGCTGAATGGATAAATGACAGGCAGTTTGTTTTTGTTGAGCCGGTTCCGAAAGGGAAATATAGCATAAACGATTCATATGAATATATTTCCGGAGCGAGGATAAAAATTTATGACCTTGACAGCGGCAGATTTATCATCTCAAAAAAGGTCGCGGATTTGAATGGCAAATCACTTAAGGTGGGGAAAACCTACTCGGATGGTGATTTTTTATTGACAGACAAAAAATTTATATACCTCGTAGCTTCAGGAACACATGAGAAAGAAAGAACTCTTCTGAAATACGATTTTAAACTGAATCTGATCTCCACAAAGGAGATCTCCGGTGGATTTGATCCATGGCAAAAATTTTTCTTTGTTGAAAATAAGCCGTTTCTGAAAATCTCGATCCGTGAAAACTCTGCCACACAAAATATTCTGGTCAACCTTGAAACCAATGAGATTTTTAATGAAAATAGCAGGTTTTGTAAGGAGCTCGAAAAGAAATATGGCGATAACTTTTACTACAGAAAATTTATTCATGATTCAGATAAATACTATTTACAAGAGAATTGCAGTCAAATAGTATTCAGGAGGCAGAAATGAGAGCGATGATTTTTTATTTATTTTTATTCACATCTGTTTACCTGGCTCAAAATCCAAATGAGTACATTTTCCCGGATAGGGAAGTCATCATTAACCACAACGAATACAAAAATAATTTAACTGTGGTTACTTTAAATTATAATTTCAACTTCCATAGCGGTATTTATATCTTTAATAATAATGCCAGTTTAATTTGGGAAAGAAAATTTACTGATCGGGAGAAAATAATTCTGAATGCTTTCCAGGTTTCAGACGATAACATTGTATTTATTGAAGAAGGTGATGATAATGAATCAGAGACAAATGATAAAATCTTTTGCATAAACTTTAAAACAGGTCAGCAAATTTGGACAGCCGAATCGGTATCAGATGATTACAGACTCTCACAAGATAATAATTATCTCATAACCAGGTGCTCCGCCCGGAACAGGACCTCGGAATTTACAATATTCAATACAAAAAATGGCGAGAAAATTCCGTTAAATTTCACACTTAAACATTTCGTTGCAGAATGGCTGGACAATAACAGAATTGTAATGTCAGAACCAATCATCAGGAAAGAAGTTGTTCAGGAATCCAATGAGCTGGTACGGCTACAAAGAGAGATGGAGATAATTAATAAAAATAAACACAACCTTTATGCGAGAAAACATCAGAAAGTTATTACTGAGAACGAATTTCGCAGTGAAAAAGATCAAATCAAGGAAAAAAAGAAAAAATTATTTAAAGAAATCCGGAAAGAAAAAAGAAAAAATAACTTCGCTAATTATCACAAACAAGTTACAGGTGTCAAATTAAGTATTTTTGATATTGCAGATCAACGCTTCCTGTTCTCAAAAGAAATAAAAGAGATAAATGGTACTAATTGCCGTATTCAAAGGTCAGCAGCTTATAGAAATATTCTAAAAACATATAAAAATAACATCTATTTAGTTGCGGAGGGAGAAAACTTTCCAACAAGTTTCATTCTTAAATATGATAAATCACTTAACCTTGTTTCTTCCATTCCCATTCGGGTTGAATTAAGCGCGACATTAAGATTCTTTAATTACGAAGATCAAATATATTTACTTTCAGGTAACCAATTAACAGAAAAATATGCTGTAAACCTTAGCAAAATGGAAATAATCGAAGATCGTGATTCAGAAATCCAATCAATTAATAAACAATCAGGTTTGGATATATTTCCCAATCATGTTTTGCATTCTTCGAAGAACTATTCTTTACAGGGTGGTATAGCAAACGCAACTATTTCAAAAATAATATTTAAGGGAGCAGAAAGATGAGGGTGATTTTTTTTTGTTAATTGTTATCCTATCAACCGTTCATTGTCAAACATATGTTTTTCCCTCCAGGGCTTAAGTACACTTTTTTATTACCCCTGCAGCCAGCCTGGGGCTATTGATTGTCGGCGCCTTCAGCGCTAATAATACTATCAGTTTGTCACAGATGTATACAAAACCCTGAAAGGGTGCAGGCAACAGGCCGGGTTAAGAAAAATAATGTCAGTACAGAATAGACTCACCCTCTTTTTTCAAGACCATTAGCTCTCTGGCGGGTAAGAAACCGGGAGGCTGGTTTCCGGTGATCAAATATAAAAATATACGAATCTCTGATTCATATCTTTATGCGCTATTTACCAATTCTATCCCTATTTTTAAAACGCTATTTCACTTTTTGAGGTGGGGAATAATCTGGACCTAAACTGGGGAATAATCTGGTCCCTGACAATAAGGTTAATTTTCAAATTTTATTTTATCTTGAATACGCACTAAGTTCTTGTTGAATATATATTTTTAGATATAACCCCTATCTTTTCCCTATAATCGCTAAAGGAGGTTTACCATCAGTTCCCACCACAACAATCATATCCCTTTTTACATCAAAAGAATTAATGAAATAAGGTAAAGAAATGATACTCCAGTCAATCCCATTGTAATGTGCCAGGTTAAACCCTGAGTGTACAAAAATATCATTAAGTGCATTGCCCTTGATTGATCCGTTATAATTTTCGACGCCTTCCAGGGGAAGCCATTTACCTGTTTTATTTGAAACCAATTTATCATTTGAGCCAAAAATTGGATGTCCGGTTTTTGTCCATACCCCAACCAGATCAGATTCGATTTTTTTTGCAGTGCCATCATCACTAATTAAAAGCAAAGAACTTTCTGACCAGTTTTCATCATTAAATCCTGTAGCCAGAATCTCCTGCTTTTGAGTCAGGTTGTTGACATATCCTACCAGGTTCACAATATCACTTTCTACTCCTGTTTCGATAATATTCCACATATTTCCTCTCCAGTGAATAATTTTTCCAGATCCTCCACCCAGGAAAAAATTCTCCGGCGCAAATCCCCATAAAACATTTCCCGTGCCTAAAGGACTACCCTGTACTGAATTACTTGGAGGTTGTGACCAATTGTTTCCATCAAATATTTTCACTGCGCCAGTTTTACTAATAATTGTTTTTCCACCTCCCAGATCATGTACACATCGTGACTCAGCATAGCTTTCACCGTAGGAATCTTTAAAATAAACTGTTTGTTTTTCCCAGGAAACTCCATCCCACTCCGCATAATTACAATATGGCAATAATGAATGACCGTTCTCATCATAACTCATAATCTTACCGACAACCTTAATTCTTCCATCATCCGTTATTGAAACATCGTTAAAATAACCGCCCCATTCCCCATCCCCTGGATGATGAATTTCCCAGGTAAAATCATGGCTGGTCGGCTCCAGGGTTCTGAAACCGGCGCTGCCCGACTCAAGCCAGCTATAATTTTTCCACATCCAGGCGTTAACCTGGTAAATATTTCCGGGAGAGAGACTGTCAATGTACAAAATGGTATCATTGCCGGTAAGTTCATATTCCCTGCTAAACTTATCATAATCCAGGCGAAATGAGCAGGATTCATTCCTCGAAAAATCCACATAAATCCAGGCTTCAAGGCAGGCCGCGTCATAAAAAGATATTTCTATTCCCGATTTAGATTCATTTAAATCAGGATCGGCGCTTTCGCAGGATATTACAACCAACAAAACAGAAAATATGATATAGCAATAAGTAATAATTTGCTTTAAGTTCATCTTCAGCTCCATATTCTAATTGCCCGGATTTACATATCTGCCCAATAACAATAGAGTACCGGTCTTTTTCTCAACCAGAAAATATATAAAAGGATGATTAAAACGTAACTGGGTAAATATCGGATCATCACATATCATATCATATTCGATATATTTTTCTACTGAAGGTTTGTCTCCATCTTCATTTAGCTTAAATATGATTTTACTACTTATAATATTAATTTTTCCCTTTTTATCCAAATCAGCAAAAGAATGATTTAATCCGGCATCCTTTGAGAGAAAATTCTTCGGTTCAATAAATTCTAATAATTTCGCAAAATTATAATTAAAATCGATTTGGAATTTGGGTAAATATAAATCAATTGATTTTAATCCGGCCCATCTGGTAAATTTTGTAATCTGTAAATCTCTAATAGTTACTTCCAATTCGTTGAACTCCTTCTTTTTTTGGGTGGAAATCAGAAACAGATCATGAGAACCAGTTTTATATGGTAACTTAACTACAAAGATTTTTTCTCGAATTATACCATGGAATAATCCTCTGCCGTACATAAAATCCTGTGAAATTTTTGAACCATCCGGAAGGTAAAAATCATCTGTAAAAGTTTTTTCTTTTCTAAACCCCTCCTCCAAAGAATCCTGAAAAATAAATGAATTAACAAGTAAAATATTCCCAAATTTTTCGTGCGTTATAGGAATTCCTTTTATATTTTCATTGGTTCTATTTCTTACCCAATTATTAATTTTTTCAATTGCGTCTCCATGAGCATGGAATCTCAATATCTCACTGTGCAAATATTTTTTCACAGAACCTCTATACCAATCATCGAGTTTAATATTACTGTTTACAAGTAAAGCGTTCGCAATAGAAAGTGTCAGACTTTCTTCATTCCGGTTAATCCCGATGCTGTCCAGAAAGCAACCAAAGTCATTTAGAAATTCTTCATTTCCTTCTTCTATATAAAGAGCTTTACCTATTTCATCCCTCGCTTCACCATAACTTCCAATGTATAACTGCGCAAGCGCGGTATATAATCCCAAGGGAGAAAACGCGACATTCCCATCATTATTCTTGATCAACTGCTCATACATATCAAAAGCAAATTTGTTTACCGACTCAGAGTAATTATATTTTTCCTGTGCCGGTATTATCGTTTGAAAACAAAAAAGACAAAACAAAACATAATATTTCTTCATTTTTTCCTCTATTCTTACAGAGACTATGAAAACATTACCCTGAGAATATCGTAAAATTAAATAAATTGAGTCAAAGAACAAAATATTATTATTGACCAATAACGCATTGACCGATAAGACAAACAACACGAGAAAAATGAACACCCCCTCTGCCATCACCCAACCCGGCCTTCATACTCTTACTCTGATTTTTTAATACCGATACCGATACCGATACCGATACCGATACCGAAAAATAATTACTCAATCCTTTAATCATGGTTCATACATTTTTTTCTATGTAAAACTGTTGTTGACTTTTCCACCGGTTGGAAAAGGTTAATAAGGTTTATTTTTTCCGGCTGGTTACCTATGCTACTAAGGTTAAAGAATAAGGTTTCCTCCTTTGCATGAATTCCTCATTCTTAATTCGTAATTTTTTTCGTGAGATTTAGTGTTTTAGTGATTTTGTGGCTTTTTTTCTGCCTAAATCCGCGTAATCAGCGAAATCAAAATAATCTGCGGTCCTCTTTGCTTTTTAATTGTTCATTGTTCATTATTAATTGTTAATTGAAATTTCTTGCGATTTTGCATAGAATCCGACTGCTTACTGTTTATATTCCATAATATTCCCTTCCTCCGGCAACGGTAAAATATCAGGATAATTCACATTTTGTTCCAAATAACAAAAGAAATCACCATTTTTATTGACTTTTTGAACCCTCAGCTATTAATTTGTTTTTATAATAGTCGATGCTGTAATTACGATGATTGATGTGAATAACAAGGCCAAAATATTACTCGCCGATGATGACGAAGAACTCTGCTCCGTTCTGAATGATGAACTTAGCGCCGACGGATTTCTTGTTAAAGAGGTCTATGACGGTTCCGACGCTATCGAAGCCCTGAGTGAAAGTTTCTATGACCTGATACTCCTTGACATTATGATGAAGGAAGTTTCAGGCGTGGAAGTCCTTCGTTTCGTAAAAGAAAATTATCCGGCGACTGAAGTGGTTATCCTAACCGGCAAAGCCGAAATAGGGATAGCGGTGGAATGCACCCGCCTCGGCGCTTATGATTTTCTGACCAAACCATACGATTATGACAAACTTGTGGTTACAATCGACAGGGCGCTTCAGCATAAAAATCTTGTTATTGAAAACAGAATATTATCCTCAAAAATTACCGAACTGCGCCCTGGAAGAATAATAGGCAATAGCGATGTCATTCTCAAAACCCTCTCGCTGGCAAAAAAAGCGGCGGAATCAGAATCGGGCATTTTGATACAGGGAGAGACCGGCACCGGCAAGGAGCTTTTTGCCGAATATATTCATAATAATTCGGGCAGAAGTTCAAAACCTTTTGTAGCGATTAACTGCGCCTCCCTCTCCGATCAGCTTATAGAAAGCGAACTTTTCGGTCATGAGAAAGGAGCGTTCACCGACGCGAAATCGGCAAAGCAGGGACTCGTGGAGGTTGCCAATAACGGCACCCTTTTCCTCGATGAGATCGGTGAATTAAGCCTTGCGATACAGCCTAAACTGCTTCGGTTTCTCGAAAGCGGTGAATACCGCAGAGTCGGCGGCGTGAGGAATCTTCGCTCAAATGTGAGGGTTATAGGCGCGACAAATAAAGACCTGATGAAAGAATCGGAAGGGGGCGCGTTCAGGAAAGACCTGCTATTCCGGCTGAATGTCATCACACTGACTCTCCCCCCTTTGCGTGAAAGAAAAAATGATATAATTCTGCTCGCCAAACATTTCCTGAAAATTAAATCGCCGGTGAAATCTCCCCGTGTGCTGGCGCCCGAAACTGAAAAAAAGCTGCTTCTTTATCCATTCCCCGGCAATGTGAGGGAACTCCAGCATATAATTGAGAGAGCCGTTGTTTTTTCCACAGGCAACATTATCCATCCATATGATCTTAACCTCCCGCAATCTGACTCCGAAAAAACCGATGAAAAACCGGCAGCCCCGGCTGAACAGCCTTTTGAGATACGAACCATTGAAGATATGGAGCTTGAGCTGATAAAAAGGACTCTCGATTATTATGAATGGAACCGCGAAAATAGCAGCCGCGCCCTGGGGATAAGCCAGAAAACCCTCTATTCAAAAATCAAAAAATATAACCTCGATTAACCCGCTTCGGCAACCTCCGCAAGGCCGTTTTCCTTACGGAAATCTATCATCTTTTTATCATTGATATATTCCACCAGCTTCGGTTTTTTGACAGTCGAAAGCACATCGAGCAAATCAATTATTTTGTTTGCCGCCCCCTCAATCGCCTCTGCCCTTTTAAGAATCATACCGCTGGAAATTTCATCCTTTCTGCTCTCCCTGCGCAGCGCAGATGTACATAATTTTATCAATGTGAGAGGTTGTTTGAATTCATGATTCGCTGTTACAATAGTAGCTGTATATGTTTCAGCCTTTTCATATTCCCTTATAATTTTCTGTGATTCGCTGAACCTTAACGCGGCCTTTACCCTTGCCCGCAATTCTGTTATATCAATAGGCTTTTTCACATAATCAAACGCTCCCGATTCAAATCCCTTTTTCAGATCGCTCGAGTCGGTAAGAGCGGTTACCATTATTACCGGTATATGGCTGGTCCTGTCATCGGAGGTCAGAAAGCGGCAGACTTCAAAACCTGATATTTCCGGCATCATAACATCAAGAAGAATAAGATCAGGTTTTTCCTCCATCGCCACTTCAAGAGCCTGTTTACCCGAAAAGGCGGGCAAAATTTTATAACCTGAACTTTCAAGTATATTTTTCAACAGGACTACATTTCCCGGTTCATCATCAACGGCGAGTATTTTATGCATTTTTGTTTCCTCAGATTTTTCCATTCAGATCCTCAGGGATTATGACAGTCCCTGAATATAATATTTTTACTTAAAGATACAAAATGAATTCAGGACTTCAGCACCCGGTGAATAGCGGCCAGAAGTTCATCAATATCATATGGTTTGCTCAAAAATTCATCCGCTCCCATTCTTATCGATTTCATCGCGTCCTCCACATCGGCATAAGCTGTAAGAACAATCACCTTTTTCTCTATTCCTCTCCTGCCCATCTCACCAAGCACATGATACCCGTTTTTGCCCGGCATTTTCAGATCGAGGAGAATAAGATCTGTCAGCTTGTTGCCGTCGAGGAATCTCAGCGCCGAATCGGCGTCCGTTACATATCCGACATTATACCCTATCAGATCAAGTTCGAATGATAATGTCTTGCATAATTCAAGATCATCATCAACAATCAGTATTGATTCCATTTTATTATTTATCCTCCTCTTCTGAGTTTTTAATGCTGTATCCGGCAGCATCGGCCTCATCCTCTTCATATTGTTCTTTAACCAGATTTCTCCGCTCCTTCAATCCGGCAATTCTTTCTTTAAGGGTAGGCAGAATGTCTGCTTTTATAAGAATGATAACTTCCTTTTTTGTCAAAGAATATTCATCATAACCTGTAAGATATTTTATTCCGAAAACCCACCAGGGCAGGTCTTTCAGCACAGGAATTCCTTTCCTTATTGTCTTTGTTTCAGTTACATAAAGACCGCCGATAACTGTTTCCTCTCCATTAAGCATTAAAACATCTGTGCTTGCCATGGTTTTCCTTATCTCTGTACTGACAATATCGGGCTGGGCCGAGCTCCTTTCAACAGCAAGTTTCAGAAGACAATATTCCAGTCCGTTATCCTCATAAACATAAGGTGTCACTTCTATTATCGTACCTGTGGAATAAAATACATCGATAACATTACCGGCAAAATCGCGCTGTTTTACCGAAATATCGGAACCAATCTGTATCCGGCCCTTCTGTGTGTTCCTTACCGCGATTGAAGGTTTCGCTATTATCTCCCCCATGTTTTCATCTTCAAAAAAACGAAAGGCCGAAATAGCGTCTCCCTGGAAAGAGCCGGCTTTAAATTCTGTCTCTGTATTCAGGGTAAAATCGGGGGGAGTTTCAGCGGTGTTCGAAGCGCTTTCATCATCAAGCAGGGTAAAGGTCCTCACTTCCGAGCCTATTTTAACTCCGTCACCTGAAAGCAGCCACTGCCAGTTAATCCCCCTTTCCCGCATTTCCTTAACATTTGCCTCAAAAAATATGGCGCTTATTTTTACTTCCCTCTCATCCGAGGCGGCATAAGTTGATGAGGAAACAGGCTTTTCCTTACCATCCCTGCTCCTTAACTGAATACTGCTTTTTGATTCAACAATATCCATGTTATTCATTCTGGCTATGAGGTTCAGCGCCTTCCGGTAATTCATCTTGTCTATCTGAATTCCAATGGCATCCTTGATTGGTGTTTCCGACTGAATTGATTTTCCTCCAAGCCCCTGGCTTATGCCGTTGAGGATCATCATCGCTTTATCATAAGGCATTTTTTCTGAAAAGGATACTAATTCGGCAGGATTAACAAAATCTTTAAGCATATCAACCTGTCCGAAAATTTCCGCGCCGATTAAACAAAAAAGAATCATCAGTTTTTTCATTTTATTTACTCCTGTTTATCACTTTCTATTCCCAATTCAAACCTTTCAACAATCCCCCCCTTATTCAGAACAAACCTGACAGTCTGCTTTTCAAAATTGATTTTGGTCAGCAGGCCGAGATATACATTATCCCCTTCTGTCAAAAGGAAAGCCCTGCCTGAAACATCGGTAAGAAATGCCCCGCCGGGCACAAGGGCCAGCAATCTCGCACTGTGAGTATCAAGAAGCTGCTGACTATTGGGTGGAATTTCATTACGGATTAGGGGATAAAACAAATTCCGGATATGTTCCGGTTTTAAATCATTTTCCGCTATTTCCTTTGATCCCAGTATCTCATCCTTTGTGAAGATAACCTCAACGATCATACTGAATGTAACCATATAAAGTGGTTTTCCCGTTTTCCCGACCTTCAGCATATCCGATATTTGAAGCGCGGCTATTTTTTTAAGATTCCTGCTCTGTTCAATAGCATAAACAAGCCTGTAAAGATCGCTGAAAAAGGCGATTCCTTTCAGGTCATAGCGGAAGGAATCATATTTTTCATGTTCTTTATGGTCGACAAATTCAATATCAACGTAGGATTTGCTCGAAAAACAGCGGGTCACATTATCGACAAAATCGAAGAAATCAAGTTGCCCCGGCGTAGAAGGAATACTGTATTTTCCCGCCTGAAGAAGTGAATCCTGCGATACCGACTGTTTCTTTAACTCCTCCAGTATCATCATGCTCTCTTCAGGATTGTAATTAACCTTTTTGAGGTTTTTTAACTTTGTTTCCAGATCATCTATATCATTCCTTTGCATGACGAAACCGTAAAAACCTCCCGCGCCGCTTATCAGAAGCAGCATGACAAATAATATCAGGGTGGTGACAGTTTTCCGTTTCATTTTACCTCCCCTGGAAATTGACTTGTGATTATAAAATTGAAGAGATTAAGCTCTCTCAGCTCCTGATGATTTATACTTTTTATTGAAACAGATGGAATTTTTTTCCCCATTCTCGTAAGAACCGGCCTGTTAAGGCAGTACCCCATTAAAACAATGTCTCCTCCTTCGGGTGAATCAAATGAATTAAGCCACAGACTCCTGTTATTTGAGGCGTAACCTGATAGCTGCCGAAGCATGTGAGTATATTTTCCGGCGCCTCGTGATACTTCTCCCAGCACTCCGTATGTTGATTCAAATTTGTTTATTTTATCACGCACCAGTTGAATTTCATCGAGCACAGTTCTGTTCTGCGCCCCTACCTGCTCCATCGCCATTATTTCCCATGAGAGCTGATCAATAACTTTATTGTTGCCGGTGATAATATTTGTCAGCCAGAACGCGGCGGCAAAAAGCAGGGGAAGAACCAGCAGACTATGCCAGCTGACCTGTATCAGTTTCTGTCTTTCCTCAATCCATTGGGGAAGCACTTTAAAATAATTCCCTTTTTTCCCCTGGTTCCTTATGTAAACTTCGGTAGCGGCCAAAGGTATCGCGTATTCTCCCGACTCCCCTTTTTCTCCCCCGAATTCATCAAAATCAATGCTTCTTACTTTTGCTTCCGGAAAAAGCCCGTAAAGAGATATCTGGAATTTTTCCGAGCTGTCCTTGCCGCAAACAAAAATATTATCCAGCCGGGGAATATCCCCATTTTCCATTTCCAGCAGAATTTTCGGGAAGTACACATCGTGCGAAACCATATTCTTGACACCAATCGGGGAATTTTCACCGATATGAATAATTTCTGTCCCCTTCATAAAAATCAGCTTGGATAATTCATTTCCCACATGGATAATAAGAGAATAATGTTCCGGAGCCGGAGCCGATTTTGCCGCAATATGTTCTACAATTGAGAGCTCCGCGCTCAGCAGACAAGGTATTTTTACAAAGCTGTTTTTTCCCGCGGTATATTCGGCAAGCATATTTGTCAGCCTGCCATCTCCATTAATATATCCGGCCAGGTATCTGTTATTGTATTCAATTATCGCGGTATTATCCCTCTCTATATGAACTTCGCCTGATAACTTTAACTGCTTTATTATCTCCTCTTTTTTCAGTTCCCCGTTTTCCCTGAAAACAAAATTGTATTTAAATTCCGGCTGTGAGGCTACCGGCAGCAGCAGATAATCTCTTTTATCAAGATTGCTGAGGAAATCACCAAGTTCATCCGGGACCATATTTTCAGGATTCTGAGCAAGTGAATCAAGGTCCAGTTCATCGGTAAATTCACCATCAATGGATGGAGCGTCACTTTTCGCGAAATTCTGTTCCAGTTTTATTTTCCTGAATTTGGTCATTTCCAGGTTTTCAGGATCAACCAGGGTTATCCTCGCTTCATGTTCATCAATATATAATCCGGCTATCTTCTTCATAATCATACCATTTTTAATAAACCTTCCATTCTGCTTTTACTATTCGCGTAGGCCATAGCGTCTTTTTTAGATATTCTCGATTCCCTGAACAAACGGAACAGGTCCTGTTCCATTGTCATCATCCCTTCGCGCGCTCCCTGGTGTACCATCATATAAATTTCACCAATATTGTTATTCCTTATGGCCGACTTTATACTGCCGTTGACAAGCATTACCTCTTTGGCCATTACCCTTCCTCCCCCATGCGCCGGGAGAAGTTTTTGCGATATCACCGATACCAGAACATCGGCAAGACGGTTGCGAACTCTCTCACGGTCCCTGGTATCAACTTCAGCGATTATTCTCTCCAGCGATTCAACTGCCGAGGAAGTATGCAATGTCGAAAAAACCTTATGGCCTGTATCGGCAAGCTCAAGAGCGGCCAGTATAGTCTCGGGATCTCTCATTTCGCCGATAACAATGATGTCGGGGTCCTGCCTCAGACTTTCGACCACTCCTTCCGGATAACTTCTTACATCGCTTCCCACTTCCCGCTGCCTGATTATACATTTATCCGATTTGTGAACATATTCCACAGGACTGGCTATAATAATAATATGGGCCGGTTCATTGTGATTATGATAATCTATTATTGAATCGAGTGTGGAGGATTTACCGCTGCCTGTTATACCGGTAACAAGTGTAAGTCCGTTTTTTATATAACCGTAATTGAGGAAACGCATCGCCATAGGATGGAACCCAAGGCTTTCGAGAGGGCGTATATCGGGGGAAATAGGCCTGAGATTCAGCGCGAGTGTTTCCATTTCAAAATAGGCGTCGGCGCGGAATCTGATTTTATCTCCCCTTGTGTTGTTCACAGAATAACTGAAATCGAGATTCCTTTTTTCAAATAGTTCACTCTGCTGATATTTATCGAGCACACTTAAAATCAGAAGGGAGGCTTCATCTTCATCAAGCGAAGGAAGATCGGAAACCTTCTTTTTTATCCCGTCAATTCTCAGCCAGATTGACTTCGCGGTGCCCGCTCCTCCTATTTCGATATCAGATGAATTTTTTTCCCATGCTTTTAAAATTATCATATTAAAAAGTTTTCTGAAAAGGAAAACATAATCAGAATTCAGCTCGTTAAGTTTATCAGCCGCCGATCTTATTCTCGCGAATCCGCTCAGATCAGTTTTGCACTGATTCATTATAAATTTGGCTGTTTTTTTAATTTTGTCCAGCATTTAATCCTCCGTGGTCCCGGCCAGAACTTCCTGAATTGAGGTAAGTCCCTTCTTAACTTTTTCAAATCCCGACATTCTTAATGTATGTGTGCCATCTTTGCGCGATTGAATTCTGATAGCGTTTTCATCAACATCCTTTCCGCTTCTTACTACTATTTCTCTTATTTCAGGGGTAAAATAAAGGGCTTCATGAATAGCCATTCTTCCTTTATAGCCGGTATTATTGCATTCGGGACATCCGACAGGTTCATAAACCGGGTTGCCTTCAAAAAAGGAAATATCCAGTCCGGCGGTTTTTAATAACTGCTCATCGGGTGTTATCTCCCTGCGGCATTTCATACAAATTTTTCGTATCAGCCTCTGGGCCACAATAATATTTATGGCGTAAGCAATCAGGAATGGTTCTATACCCATTTTATATAATCTGGCCACGGCGCTCGGAGCGTCGTTTGTATGAAGAGTCGAGAATGTGAGATGCCCTGTATTCGCCAGTTTGATCGCTGTTTCGGCCGTAATTTTATCTCTCATTTCACCAACAAGAACAATATCGGGGTCATGTCTTAATATTGAGCGGATAGCCTGTTCAAAGTCCATCCTGTACCCGATCTTTAACTGCCGCGCCCCTTCGATTATATATTCGACCGGGTCCTCCACAGTCAGCACATTTTTTGTCGGGTCTATAACCTGGTAAAGAGCCGCGATTAAGGTCGTGCTTTTTCCGCTTCCGGTCGGACCGGTAAGAATTACCATTCCCTGCGGTTTGGAGATTGACTTCTGAAAAGCTGTTTTCGCGTAACCGGTAAGTCCCAGTTTATCAAGGTCCCTGATCACTTTCCTGTCATCGAGAATCCTGATAACAATAGTTTCAAATTTATTTTTCAGCTCTGTGCCCACCATCGGCAGCACAGAGACCCTGAATCTGATAAGGTTTTTATCAATCTCGCGCTGAATGAATCCATCCTGCGCCCTTTCTCTCTCAAACCTGTCCATTCCCCTTGAACGATCTTTAACAACCGCCGCCACCGCTTCCGGAAGTGTGTTTCTCTGTGTATGCCAGAGCATCAGCTTTCCATCAACCCTGAAATGTATCTCTGTTGTGTTGCCCGATCCGGGAACGATATGGATATCGCTGACTCCTTTCCTTACTCCCTCAATTAAAGCCGCTTCTATCAGACTTATAAGAGCGCTTTTATTAATTTCCTCATCAAGCTGTTCCTCATCAATCCCCGATTCATCGGGAGCTATTGTAATTTCAGCTTCCGCTTCCTCCATCACCTTAAGAAACTCATTTTCATCGGGACTTATAAATTCCATTATCCTGTCATAATCTTTTTTCGGCAGGTAACGAATCTCATATTTTTTGAGCTGCATCTGATTCGCGATGCCGGCCAGGGCCCTTGATGTCGGATCACAAACGGCAAGCACAAGTTTTATTTTCTGGGCGTCAAGCCATCTGAATGGCAGGACCAGGTTTTCTTCCATTTTTGTCCTGAGAGTTTCATCCCAGCTTTCATATAACTTCTTTATTTTTTCAAGGTTTTCAGCTTTAAAATCATCTTCTCTCATGTTGATTTCAGGGAAAGCGTATAACAAAGCCACCTCCCTGAAAATAGTATCAAAATCAAGTTTAAAATCCTGCACAAGTATTTGCGCGAGATTTCTTCTCCTTCCGCTATCCTCTTTTTTTGTTTTTAACGCGTTCTCAAGAAGAGGTATATCGATAATCCCCTTTTTCAGAAGAAGATATCCAATCTTATCTACCATTTCGAGTCCGGCTTCAGCCATTTTTTCTTCTCCTGATTACATTACGGGGGATTTTGGACTTATCGTCGCGGTTTCTGCCGAGACGAGTGTCAGGGCAATCATGACGATCATAATTATCATTGAAATAACAAGCTGAATAATTTCAATTACCGATTTCAGCCTGTATACTGTCTCACTTTCATAATAGTCGGCAATTTGTTTAAGGGAGTTTTTTATGGTGCCCGACTCTTCACCCGAGTGAATTCTTGAAAGCGCGGTGCTCGTAAATATTCCTGCGGCTTCAAGCGCTTCAGTTAATCCTTTCCCCTTCCTGAGCATCAGGGGAATTGATATTTCTTTAATTCTTTTTTCAAAATATTTGTTATCCGCCGCTTCGGCGGCTATCCTCAGCGGTTCTATGCTGTCGGCCGATCCGCTGTATAAAGTATAAAATACGCGGCAAAATACCTCGATCAGTGTTTTATGAACCAGGGGCCCTATAACAGGAATTGAAAGCATCAGCCGGTCCTTTACGAGTTTTCCCTTTTCTGTGGCAAAATAACGCCACAATATTATAAATGGGATAAATATTATTGCCGCCAGTATCAAAACATTGTCAGTAAGAAATTCACTCATGTCAAGTGTGGCTCTTGTCATCGAGGGAAGGTCGACCCCGAATTTTACAAATAATTCGGCCGTTTCGGGAAAAATATATGCCACATAAAAAAGCACGGCGAGAAAAAGTATAAAAAGTGTAACCATCGGAGTTATAAGAGCGCTGCGAAGGTCTTTCCTGAATTGCTGTCTTCTTTCGAGGAAGCGGGCTGTTGAACGGAAAATTTCTGCCATGTTTCCGCTTTTTGAGGCCAGACCAAGCATATATGAAGTAAAGCGTCCGAATACCGAGCTGTACTTCAGAAATGTTTTATCACTTTCAGCTCCCTGGCGAAGCTCATTGCTGACCTGTTTGAGAGTAAGCTTAAGCGTTTTGTTTTTTGTATCTGTGATAATAAGATTCAGAATTTCGCCGAAGCTAAGTTTCTGTTCAAGGAGTTCGGCGCTTATTTTCACAAAAGATATAATATCCTGCTGCGGTGGTTTAGATTGAAACTCCAGTAGTTTTTTCCTTACCCAGTAAACCTTGTACCCCAGTTTTCTCAGGGCTTCATTCACTTCCTGGCGGTTAAACGCTCTCTGCTCGCCGGTCTGTGGTTTTTCATTTCCCCTGGAAACTTTATAAAGAAAGGTTGATTTATATTCCACTCTTCCAATCTTAACCGAGTATTTTTCCGCAAGTCTTTTAAGCTTCTCCTTCGACTCTTTCATGGTTGCCGTGGTAAAGCTTCCTTTTATCCTGCGTCCGTCAGTTTTTGCCGCTTCAAATCTTAATTCTATCATTTTGTGTATAAAAAAGCCGGCTTCGGGAACCTTCAAATCCTTTTTCGGATTCCCTGTCAGCCGGCTTTTATCCTTTAATTTAGTTTACAACAATCGTCGAGTCTATTTGATTTGCCCCCACGTACATTTGGACTTGAACATTGTTCGTACCATCCTCCCCGACCTGGTTTCCTGTTCCTGTAATAATTACCTGTCCTGCGTTTACTGTAGCAGCGTATGAACCGTTGCCTGTACCCTGAAGCTGAGCCGGAATCGACCAGTTGGTGAACGTGTTATTTCCGCCGCCGAGTCCCGAAGGTTTCCTGTAATACTGCTGTGCCATATTCGAAAGTGTTGTCAGGTCCGAGATAACCGCGTCCCTGTTGGCTGATGTACTGCTTGCGGTAAAGACGTTAATTCCTACGACCACTGCTATACCGACGATGATGACTCCCAAGATGATGAGTAAAAGTTGTTGCTGTCCCATTGTTAACTCCTGTAAATTTGTTTAAGAATGTTATTATTGTGTTTTTAGATTAAAGTCAGATCATGTATTGTTCTTCTTTTATCCAGCGTTCGATTATCATTTTAAGAAACTGGATATTTATTGGCTTTGATATGTAATCGTTCATTCCCGCCTGAAGGCAGCGTTCACGGTCCTGCATTGAAGCATGAGCTGTAACAGCGATTATCGGGATAGAACGGTATTCCGCTTCCGATTCTCTTATCTTGTGCGTGGTGGTTATTCCATCCATTCCCGGCATCTCTATATCCATGAGTATCAGGTCGAAACCGCGGTTTTCAAGTAGCTCAAGAACTTCAAGGCCGTTTCCCGCTGTAACTACATTATACCCTATTTCTTCGAGTATTCTCGATTCAAGCTTTTTCTGGGCAGGGATATCTTCGGCCAAAAGCAGAGTCTTTTTATCAGCGCTCTCTTCAGCGGGTGTTTCTTCTATGTCTTCAACACTCAGGCTGCGTGATACCTGCGGTCTTACTTCTTCTTCAACTTCTTTCAGCGCTGTACCCGGCTCAAAACAAACATTGAAGGACATCCTTCCTTCATCACTCTGAATTTCAAGTGAACCATCCATGATTTTCAGATATTCTTTGGTGATCAGCAGTCCGATTTCCGATTCGTCATATCCGAAATCATCTATCAGCATGCCGGCGGCATCTTTATATTCTATTACTGTGTTTACCCCGATTATATCATGATGCCTTTTTTCACCTGTTATTCTAAGTCTGACCGACTGGCACAGGCTGTTTTTAATTCCGTTTTCAAGCAGATTTATCAGCACCTGGCGGTATTTGATCGCGTCCCCGATTAAAGTCTGCGGTATCGCCGCGTCGTCATAATTTATTTCAAACTGGAGTCCCCTGTTCCTTACAGTTCTTCCGGCTACCAGAAGCGCCAGATCAGCCTGCTGTTTCAGATGAAATCTTTTTTTCTCCTGAACTACTTCATCGGTTACATTCCAGTTTACATTTTCCTTTTCATTAAGCAAGTCGATAATATTTGCCGCCGACTCCCTTACATTATGAACAAATTCCGTAAGATGTTTCAGCGATCCGTTGGCCCGGCTTTCTATCAGAGATAAAAAGCTGATGATTGTGTTCATCGGGGCGCGAAGTTCATGGTTTAATTTCACGAGGTAATGATGAAGCGTAAGCCTTGATTTTACGGCATTATATGCCATTTTTTCAAATTTCACCTTCTCCTTGCGAAGTTTGCCAACATAAGCTTCCTTTTTCTTTTCAACTTCGAGAAGCGCTGTTTTGTCATTTATAACACCCTGCAGATATTGCGCTCTGCCTTTTGAATCTTTTACAAGTACCAGTTTGAGCACGCCGGTTCCTTCTTCTTCATCCTTCGATTTGAACCTGAATTCTTTAATTTCAAGAGTTTCCTGCAGAAATACCTTCTTCTTTAACCTTATAAATTCATCTTCCCCACCCGGGAAAACTGACCAGATATTTTCCCCATTAAGATCACCTTTGGATGAATATCCGGTCAATCTGCGGAAGGCAGGATTAGCGAGTATAAATGTGCCGTCAATAGTTATCTGGAATATAGCCTCTTCAGAAATATTGATATAACCGAGGTATCTTTCACCCGCTATCTCTATCTCTTTCTGCTTTTTATTTGTCAGCAGTTTGTTCCTGTAATTGATATATGCCGCGGCAATTGAAAGAACACTTACCAACAGCAGGAAAAGCACCGATTCATAAAGATTGTTAAGGAAATATATTTTGTTGTCACTCAGCAGAATTGAACCGGCAAATATCAGGTTAAAATAGATTGCGGCTATTATCTGGTGAGCCGGTTCCCAGTTAAGAAAAAGCGCCGCGGTAAACATTACGAGCGCCAGACTTAATATGCTTACAAGAAATGTTTCAGGGAAATAGCTTATCAGCAGTCCGAATGAAATAAAAAGAGTGACAAATAAAAGATGTAGAGAAAAAGAATGTAACTTTTTACTTTTTGTATAAAATGAAAGCGTAAACACCGTAAAGGAAATAAACATCGCGGAAGAACGGAAGATATAAAACATTTCGGAGAGGTTCTCATATTTCCTTACTTCAAAAAGAAGTGTTATTATACCAAGCAATAAAATAAAAAGGGAAGTTATTCTTAAGGGAAATAACAAACCGTTGCTGTTGTTGATATCAAAGAATCTTTTTCTTTGCCGGTCATCTATATGTTCTTTTGTTGTCATTTTCTTTTCCTTTCTGTTTCAGTCACTCATATCCTTTTTAGCAACTTCCGTACCATTGCCATAACTTCTTTATTTACATAACGTTACTGTATAGCCCTGTTCCCGGCCTGTTTTACAACCCCATTTTGTGGTAATTTTTACCACCATTCGGTGAAAATATTGGAAATCCGGCCAAATTGCCGGTAAAAGATTCATTTTGTGGTAATTTTTACCGGGGTTATTGAATATCCGCTCCATATTTTCATCATAATCATAAACCGGCGAAGCCGGAAGTGAAGAGTGGTTTGTGGAGAGTGAAGAGTAAATAACACTTCTCTGATTAAAAAAACCGATTTAGATTTCGACGGGGTTGATGTCCTGTTTATCTTTTTACCTGTTCTGTGCGTTTTACGCGAACATTAGATAATTCCTTTGGAAATATTGTTCGTTTGAATAAGATTTAGTTTTGCCGGGTGGTTTCCTATGCTACAAAGGTTAAAAATTTAAGAATAAGGTTTTTGTCAGCTTTTTCGCGGGATTTTGTGTTTTTGTGATTTAGCGGCCTTTTTCCCACCTAAATCCGCGAAATCAGAAAAATCTGCGGTAGTCTTTGTCTTTTAAATTATTAATTGTTATTGCCATTTTGCGCCGGGAATAAAAATTCAGGGTATAACAAAATGCCCTAAAAATATTATCTTGCACATATTAAAAATTATATTTTGATAAAATCAGAAATATGCCGCAGAAAAAGCTACTTGAAGAAATCCTCTATACCGAGACACTTAAAAGTGAAAAACTCAGGGCTACTATTCTGGGCTCTCTGTTGTTATTCGCACTTTTCACTTTCGGCATGATCAATATTTTCTTCACCGCCACCTTCGAAAAATATATGACGGATACCACTCCCTTCTACTGGATGATGCTGATATTCGCTCTTCTTGTTGTACGGGAATATTTTGCCAGGAAAATCGTTGATCGCGCTATCAGAACCGGTAAAAAATTTCCTGATTTTATCCGTTATGGTAATCTTATCATGGAAATAAGTATTATCTCTGTAATTCTTATTATCCTTCTGGTATATGAATTCCAGGTTTATATTCTCAGCTCACCGGCTGTTTATCTCTATTTTGTTTTCATTACATTATCCACACTGAGCCTCGATCTGAAAGTATCCATTTCAGCGGGAGCTACTGCCGCCATTCAATATTTTCTTATCGCGTTTATTACTCTTGAATTTGCAGATAACAAACCGGACAATTTTTTCAGCGGCGAGCTGATCGTTTACGGAGCTAAATCACTGATCATCTTCGTTTCAGGTGTTGTCGCGGGACTTGTGGCAAATCAGCTGAATAAAAGGATATACAGAACTCAGAAATCTATGCAGGAAAGAAATGAAATTATAAATATGTTCGGACAGCAGATATCCTCAAAAATAGTGGAATATCTTGTAGCGAATGATGGAAACATTAAGAGTGAGAAAAAGTTTGCCTGTATTATGTTCCTCGATATTAGAGGTTTTACCCCTTTCGCTGAAAAACGTACTCCTGAAGAAATTGTACAGTATCAGAATGATGTGTTTTCCTTTATGATTGATATTGTGAACAAAAACAACGGGATTATAAACCAGATTCTCGGCGATGGTTTTATGGCTACATTCGGTGTGCCTGTTACCAATGGCAATCCATGCGCCGAGGCGGTCAGAGCCGCGATGGAAATTCAGGAAAAGGTTGAGGAATTCAGCCAGGCAGGGAAAATTTACCCGACAAAAATAGGGATTGGCCTGCACGCCGGAGATGTTGTAGCAGGTAATGTGGGAACCGTTACAAGGCTGCAGTATTCTATTACCGGCAACCCGGTAATTATCGCCGCCCGCCTGGAACAATTGAATAAAGTATATAAATCATCCGTTCTTGTTTCGAAGGAAGTATATGAAAAAGCTTTCACCGATATCGAATATGAAAACCTCGGACCGGTACAGGTAAAAGGAAGAAGCGAACCGGTTGAAATTTTCCGCCTGGCCTGATGAATCATTAAAAAATATAAATCATAAACTGGTAATCCGGAAATCAAAAAAAATTTGTAGGGCAACCCTTGTGGTTGCCCTCCCTTTTGGCTGTCTTCATATTCGGCTATCTTCCCTTGCGGCTGCAATTTGTTTTCAATTTTCACATTCTTCACAATATATCAGAGGTCCCGGAATGAAATATTTTATCTATCTCCTAATAACTATATTCCTATTTGCATCTGCAAGCGTTCATTCCAAAGTAAAAGAAATTCACATTAAGGAACGATGCATTGTAGCCGACAGCTTTTCTTTTGGCAACGCCGGTATTTATGAAAAAATAAGAGGGGAGATAATTTATGAAATTGATCCCGCGAATGAACATAATTCAGCGATTGTTGATCTGCGATATGCACCCAAAAATTCCGGGGGGATGGTTGAGTGCAGAGGTGATTTTCTGCTGCTGAAGCCCGTTGATATGAAAAAATCTAATGGAAAATTATTATATGGTGTAAACAATCGTGGTAATTTGTATATCCTTCGAAATCTCAATAACGCGCTTGGGAGCAATAATCCGATAAAACGGGAACACTTTGGCGATGGATTTCTAATGAAACAGGGTTATTCGGTTTTATGGAGCGGATGGAACTGGGATGTAATAAATACCTCTGATTTCCAGCAATTTGAAGCTCCCGCGGCAACAATAAAAGGAGAAAAAATCAGACAGAAAATTACTGCTGAAATTGTTAACAGCTATGATATAGAACCACAATATTCAAAAAGTCTGGCATGGGGCAACAGCCGTTGTTATCCCTCTCTTAACTTCCCGGATAATTCTGAAGATATTCTTACTGTCAGAGATTCCCCGGAGGGAAAAAGAAGAATTATTCCAAATGATAAATGGCAATATGCTTCACTGAAGGATAATGTTATAGAACCTGATCCTGTGAGCATCTATCTTGAAGAGGGATTTTTACCGGGCAAAATCTATGAACTGGTATACGAGGCGGAAAACCCTAAAGTTGTCGGGCTGGGACTTGCGGCAGTCAGGGATGCAATCTCATTTTTCAGATTTGAAAGGAAGGATGACGCGGGCAATAAAAATCCTCTGCTTATAACTGATTCGGGAGAAATACAGCAAGTCATAAATACCTGTTATATTATGGGAATTTCACAGTCGGGCAGGTTTATAGCCCACATGCTCTGGCAGGGATTCCATGTTGATGAAAAAGGAAGGATGGTATTTGATGGCGCCAGAATCCATATAGCCGGGGGTGGTAAAGGGGGATTTAATCACAGGTTTGCCCGGACAACACATCATCCCAGCGATCTTGAAGGAAATTATATGCCTGCCGACCACCAGCCTTTTAATTATCTGCCCGACAACGCTCCCGGATCGGGAGGGGAAAATGACATACTGGCAGCAGCCAAAAAGATGAATAAAATACCTAAAATTATAATAACCAATCACGCGCTTGAATACTGGACCCGGGCTGCTTCATTATTACACACCACTACTGACGGTCAAAAGGATGCGGGTATTAATGAAAATGTGAGGTTATATATACAAAACGGAGCCCCTCACGGAACTCCCTGGAAAAGAACCAATCCGGTTGCGGAACATGGTCGGAGCACTCTTGATACTGCCCCTGTTCTCAGATCGACTCTTATGTTGCTGGATAAATGGGTAACTGATGGTGAAAAACCTCCCGAAAACCGCCATCCTTCCTTTGCCGGCAACACCCTTATTACTGCCGGAGAACACAAAAACAGTATGCCCGATATCCCGGGAATGTTTCACCCGGGAAGAAATTACCATCCCGCGATCTGCGATTACGGCCCCGACTTTTGGGAAAAAGGCATTATCAGCAATATCCCCCCGGTTATAACAGACCGTTATATAACGTTTGTCCCCGCGGTTGATAAAGATGGCAACGGAAAAGGAGGAATCAGGCTGCCTGAAGTAAGCGTTCCTTTGGGCACATACCAGGGATTTAATCCGAGAAAAAAAGAAGCGGGAGGATATGGTTACCTGACGCGGTTTTCCGGCTCATTCTGGCCATTCGCGCTAACGAGAGAGGAACGACTTAAGAATAATGACCCCCGGCTTTCAATCGAAGAAAGGTACCGCGACAAAGATGAATATATCAGTATGGTCAGGAAGGCGGCAAATGATCTGCTGGAGAAGAAATTCCTTATTCCGGAAGACGCAAATTCAATCATCGATTTTGCCGAAAAACTTGTCTGGCCCCCGGAGCAGACAGAAACATATCCTTTCTGGAAACTTGAGAAAAAATGATTATTTCTTACTATGGTTCTATTCTGATAGCGAAGGTATATTTTATTACAGATTAATTTGATTTTTAGAGGAGGGATGAAACTGTTCAAAATGTGGATTTTTTTTATCACTTTTATTATCCACAGCTGTCATAGCGCAGGCAAAATATGTTAAACCAGGCCAGGGAGCAAAACTTTTTGGAGCCGCCTATACAAAGGTTAACGAAACCGGTATCTTTACAGGGCAATTTGGATTTACTAAACGGGGGCGGTTTGGAGTCGGCGCGAATTACCAGCACAGTGTGAATCAGGTTTCAAACGGACTGGGTGTTCAGGTGGAATATTCTCTTTTCCGACCAGCAGAAAACATGATTCCCGGAATAAATATTCTCGGCGGATTTTCAATGGCCTGGCATACTACAACACAGTATTACGCTTATTCCATTCCCAACCCCGGAACCACTATACAGCCCTCAGAAGAGACCATCAGATGTCAGACACTATCTGTCGGAGCTGAGCTGTATCTAAATTCCTCCGATATAAAACTTTATATGGAGCCATTTATTCAGGTGTTTCGCTCCTTTTCAAAAGTTTTCGCTTCGGGAAGTTCCTCAGGCTCGGCAGCAAACAGCCTCACAACGGGATTTGACATACCCATAGGTGATAAATCAAAAAGTTGCTTTGTCATTACCGCAGCGATTATGGTAAGGGAAAAAGCTGAAAATTCTTTCCTCGCGGGCCTGTCATTTATCTTCTTGTGATCTCAGAACTCCTGATCCTGGTAATAAAAGACAATAACTTACATGGATTGATTCGCAAAATCAAAACGAAGAAAATTTAGTATGGAAACAACTTGGGCAGATATCTCTTTATCTTATCGGAAAATGTTTGGAACCAATACATCAACATTGTATTATTTCCAAAAATGGATATATTTTGAACGCCTTTTTGTGCATCTCCTACAGAGATGTTTTCCAGGTTGTCTATCATATTCTACCACCCTGGATAAACTCAGATCAAAGGAATTTTAAATTTATGACACATCATTTATGGCTAAAAAAGATCTTGTCACGTAATAAATGGACAACAAATTCTTGTGATACATTCCAAAATTTCCGCGATTTCATTTTGCGAGAGGTAAGGAGTTCTGAATTTGGCAATTTTAGTTGTTTCGACTTCCATCTTCACCAATAATTCCGGCGCAGTTTACCTGAATTTTTCCAAGCATACGCTTCAGTTCTTTTTTTTCATCTTCAGCAAAATCTGCCAATATCTTCTTTTCAGTATTTTCAATTATTGTCCATAATTTGCCAATTGTCTCTACCCCCGCGAGAGTAATTAAATAACTTTCTTCTTTCCGCTCTAAAAAACCCTCTGAGATCAAGGGTTCTAAAAAAACATCGATTTCGCTATCGGGAATCCCGAATTGTTTCTGAATGGCCGTTTTGTCCATTACAACATCACATTTCAGTACCATCATAAATATAAGCTGAGAACTTGAAAGAACGCTTACTTTACTTAATTCCGTATCAAGCGCATCACGGATAAGCATAGCCGCGACATTTAATTCTCTACCCAAAGTTGATTTGATCTTTTTTTCTATCATTCCTAACACCCGTTTCAGTTTTAACTCATATATACTTATACCTGCGGCCACTCCAGCGTTCAGGCTTTCCACCTCCCCCGCCATGGGAATCTGAACGAGAAAATCCGCTTCCTTAATAAATTGCTCCGAGGCGCCATCGGTCTCATTGCCAATCACCAGGGCAAGAGGTCTCTCATCCAGTTCAATAAAGGACTGCAACCTTTTTCCGTGCGGACTGGTAGTAACAATCCGGTATCCTCTTTCCCTGAGATATTTAATCGCATCACAGCTATCATTAAAAACCTTGTGGTTTGTGTTGAAGACTTTCCCTCTCGAAGCGTCAATAATCTTTTGCTGATACAGATCGGAATCTTTTCTTGTATTGTAAATTGTTTTTATACCGAATGCATGCGCGGTTCGTATAATTGTGCCAATATTTCCGAAATCCTGAAGATTATCCAGGACAATCAAAAAATCATCTTCACAGTCGATCTTTTTAATGTTCGCGATAGCGATAGCAGGAATAAGATATTTTGTACCTGTAACCTTTTTCATTAGTCCTTCAGAGAGAATATATGCCGGCGGACTTCCGGGGAACCGGGGAACAATATCTGAATCGGCCGATAAAATAAAATCCAGCTTCACCCCGGCTTCATTTGCCCAATTAATTGCTTCAACACTCTTTATCAGGAATTTCCCAAGCTCTTTTCTTATAGTAGCGCTCTTCAGACTCCTGGCAAGCTGAATTCTTTCATCCTTTAGCGATTTGATAGTTTCTGTCATCTTAATTACAACCTGGTATTTCAAGCAAACCAGAGAATATATCCGGCCATTGCAAGTGTTTGAGCAATCTGACAAAAATTTTGTTGTCAATACTTGTGACAATATTTTATTTGTCAGATAATAATTATATCATGTTAAAAAAGCCCCGGCAAAACCGGGGCTTTACAATTATATACTTTCTTCTCTCAGCAGGGCTTTTCTTCTTAATCCCCTTATATCATCAAGGATGGCAATAAAACAGGGAATGATAAAAAGTGTAAGAATTGTTGAGCCGAGAAGTCCCCATAGAATTACATTCGCCAGGGGAGACCACATCTCAGACATGCCCCCAATGCCCCATGCCATGGGAGCAAGACCAAGAATGGTTGTCATTGAAGTAAGAATGATGGGCCGCAATCTCAGACGGCCGGAATCAATAATACTTCTCCAGATCCTGTAAACTCCAAGATCTTCACCTTCCGGACGGCGGTCATTCAGGAATGTTATCATAACAATCGCGTCATTTACAACAATACCAGCAAGGGCCACAAAACCAAATAATGCGACCACGCTAAAAGGATTATCTGATATCAGGAGTCCTATCAGAGCTCCAATCAAAGCGAATGGAACAGTCGTAAGAATTACCAGCGGCTGTGAATAAGAGTTAAACTGGGTGCCGAGAATAAGAAATATAAGGACAAGACTGAGCACAAAAAGAGCTCCGACATCCTTGAACACATTCATAAACTCTTCAAACTGACCCCCCATTTCAAAAGAAATTCCGGGGTATTTCTCTTCAAGTACAGGGAAAAAATCTATCATCGCGTTATTTACTTTATCAAGAGAAGTCTCTTCTTCATTAATCTCCCCGGTTACCAGAATGGTCCTTTTCTGATCGAAACGCTTAATTGAGGTCGGACCCGCGATGGTTTCAAATTCAACCATATCTCTCAAAGCGGCAGTCGCTCCCGCCGGATTTGTCAGCCTCAGATTAAGGATATCATCCATATCTTCCCTGTGTCCGGTGGCATATTTAACTACAACATCCACCTCATCATCGCCATCGCGGAACTCGGTAGCGTCAATACCATCAAAGGCATATTTAACCGCGAGAGCCACAAGCTGGGTATTGAATCCATAGAGAGCGGCTTTTTCCTGATCAATGATCACCCTGATTTCCTCTTTTCCCGGAGGAAAATCATCAGTGATATCTTTCGCGCCCGGCTGTTCACGAATAAAATCCTGCAATTCTATTGCGGCATCTTTTATTTCATCAAGGTATTTACCCTGCACCTTAACTGAAATAGGTTTTCCAACCGGCGGGCCTCCCGAAACCATCTCAAATTCAACCGAGCGGGGCCCGCTGATATAAGTTGTATTCAACCGAAGCATCTCCATAAGCTGCTCGGTGTTAAAGGTTCGCTCCTCAATCGGCTTGAGCTGAATAAATATTTGCGCAACATTTTTTCTGGTAAGCCATTCGTTATTTCCCTGCAGAAGACCAATATTCGCGATAACCGCCTCAATGTGATCTTCAGGTAATTTCAGCGCCTCAGCTTCATATTTCTTCATTATTCTGTCAGTTTCTTCAAGACTGGTGCCTTCGGGACACTTCACAAGAATTTTGAACTGGTCAAAATCTTCATCTCCAAACATTTCAACTCCAACATGCTTTATAATCCCAAGAGAAAGGATGAATATTATAATCATAGCAAGTAAAGCCCAATATCTCCGCCTGATAACCCTGACAAGAACATTTTCATATTTATTTCTGAGCCATGTAAAGAATTTCTTTTCACCTCTGCTGTAAACTTTAGACTTTGTTGTCCAGTCGGAATAATGGGAAGGGAGCAAAATAAAGGCCTCAAACATTGAGGCAACAAGCGCGAGGGAAAATACAAGCGGTATAATACGCATAAATTTTCCCATAATTCCGGGCAGCAGCATCAGGGGAAGAAATGCGGCAATGTTTGTTCCTATCGATGAAAGAATGGGCTTTATAACTTCATTGGTGCCAAGTACCGCTGCCTGGTGGGAAGAATAACCCATAAGCCGGTACCTGTGGCAGTTTTCAAGCACAATAATAGCGTCATCCACTATAATACCCAGCACCATCACAAGCGCGAACATGGTGCTGCCATTCATAGAATAACCCCAAAGGTCCATAAAGATAAAGGTTATAAAGAATGATATAGGAATTCCCAGGGCTGCCAGTATTGAATTATAGCCCCCCAAAAAGAGGTAAAGAATAATTATTATAAGTATCATACCTGAAACAGCATTGTTTCTGAGTGTATTCATTACCCTGTTGATATAAATTGAATTATCATTGGTAAATGAAAACTCAACTCCATCCTGAACCCTTTCCTCGTAACTGGCTATCAGATTCTTTACACGATCTATAGCTTCATTTGAATTTGCGTCACTTTTTTTGGAAACCGAAAAAGTAATTGATTCATCACCATTAAGGCGGGAAAGTATTGATACTTCTTCACGTGTATCATTAACAGAAGCAACATCCCTGATCTTAATAAAACTTCCCCCATCCGTATTTCTTAAAACGGTGTTTTCGATCTCTTCTATATTGGCGTATTCACCGAGGGAACGGATAAAATATTCTTTCTTACCGATGGAAATATTTCCCCCGGGGATATTAAGATTCCTCGACATCAATGCCATCATTACATCATTGATCGATAAATTGTAGGAATTCAATTTAATCGGATCAACCTCCACCCAGATTTCCCTTTCGGGTAGTCCTGAAACCTGCACCTTCGATATGCCGGCCATATCCTCCAGGTCTTCCTTTATTTCATCAGCTATTATCTGCGCATTTGCTTCAGGAATAGTGAACGACATGTTTACGGTAATAATCGGCAGAAAATCTTCACTGTTAAAATCATCGATAATAGGGTCTTCAGCCTCGTCGGGAAATTCCACTTTATCTATCTCGGCTTTCAAATCCAGATAACGCTCGCGGAATTCACTATCTGAAATATCCTCGAATTTAATTAAAACGAATCCTATACTTTCTCCCGCGGTTGACTGAATTTCATCTATTTTTTCAATATCTTTTACTTCCGCTTCAATTGGATCAATAATGAGGTTTTCAACTTCAACCGGAGAGGCTCCCGGGTAGGGAACCGTAATAAACACCCAGTTGAAGGGCACCGGCGGATTCAGTTCGACCGGCATGCTGAAAAAGCTGTATATACCGTAAAGGAACAGCCCAATCATAAGCATGTTGACGAAAACCCCGTTTCTGACTGAAAAATTTGCTATTGACATTATTATATCCTGTTTAAATTTTCAATTCACACCGGTTTATTTATATAGTGTTTCAATATTGACTTTTGTTTTTTCTCCCAGGTTTTTCATCCCGACAGTAACGATAATATCTCCTGATTCCAGGCCGTTTTTTATTACATAATTGGAACCAATCTTTTCGGCGGTCTCAATTTGGGTAAGGATTGCCGTTTCATCTTCAACTTTATATACGAAATCCTTCCCTTCTTTTTTCATTATCGCGTAATCGGGCACCGTAAGTTTTTCCTCTTCTTCGAAAATAAGAAGATCAACATTGGCTGTCATTCCCGCTTTCAGTTTGTAATCACCGCTGTTTTTCACATGCACTTCCACTTTAAAGCTTCCTGTGCGCTCATCTGCCTGGGGTGAAATATGTTTTACAATGCCTTCATAAATATTTCCATTCAGGGCGGATATTCTGATTTTGGCCCTGTTGCCCGGTTTCACATTATTTATTATTCCCTGGGGCACACCTATTTCAATTTTCAGATAATCAATATTTACTACCCTGAAGACAGGTGAGCCGGGGTTTACCATTGTTCCCTTTTCAATATACTTTCTGGCTATATGACCCCTGATCGGGGAAACAATCCTGGTGTCAAAATATTGTTTTTCAGCCAGACTTTTATTTGCTTTTGTTGAAAGATATGCTGCTTCAGCGCTCTGCACAGCCAGTTTTGAGTTTTCAAAAGCGAGCTGTGATATGTCACCATTCTTCAGCAGAACTTTATCACTTTCGAAATTCAGCCTGGAAATTTTCAGGCTGTTTTCCGCCGAAAGCACTGCCGCCTTCGATTGAAGGAACTGGTTATATGGCACCTCATCTTCAATAACCGCGAGAGTATCTTTTGTTGTTACTTTGTCGCCGAGTGACGCGTCCAGTTTTTTTATCTTCCCGCTTACTTCACCGGCTATTTCAACACTTTCGACCGGTTGAATGATACCGGTAAAATCGATTGTCTGTTTTACAATCTGCGGTTTTATTAAGGTTGCTTCAACGGGCAGTTTACGCTCCGACTTCTCAACCTGCTCACCACTATTTTCCCCTCCTTCATCTGCGGGAGGTTCACAGGAGGTAAGCATTAATAACACTATTACTGAAAATAATATTAAAACTTTTTTTAATGACATTTGTTTATCTCCGGTAACTTCATTTTTCAATTTAATTTACAAAGATATCTATCTGACCCAGCATATAATAAAGCTGCACCATAACCGAAATAAAATCATAGTCCGCGGTTATTTTATCCTGGCGCGCTTTCTGATTGTTGAGTTTAGCGTCAATAAAGTCTATATTCGAAACCAGACCCTTTTCCTTCTGCTGTTCAACAATCCTGTAGTTTCCGTCGCTCAGTTCAACATTTACATCGCTTAATTCAAGCTGAGTTCTGAGATTAATTATTGTGTTTGCTATGGCAGTCAAACTTAGTTTAATCTCTTTTAGCTGATCATTAAATTCTTCTTTATTCTGTTTATACGAATGATAGTTTGATTTCAGCGAAGTATAATTTTTAAACCCGCTGAAAATCGGAAGGCTGAAATTAATTACCAGTGTCTGGGGAGAATTGCCGTCAAGCGCCATGGTATTGTTATCCCTCCACGCATAGGTGTAGGCGAGATTTATATTTGGCATATATGAAGAGTATGAGTTCTGATAGTTCAGTTCACTCATCCTTGCTCCCGATCTAAGCGCCGCAAGTCCCGCGTTTACCTCAACCAGTTTATCATCCGGCAGTTTTATCATGTCATAAATTTCTTCGGTATCTTTTTGAAGCAGCTGATCTCTTTCGGTTTCTATCGATTTCGGGATGTTATTATCCACATCAATATCACTGAATATCTCTTTATTGATCAGTTTGTTCAGTATTGTGACGGCATTTTTTAATTCTGTTTCGGCCGTAACAACCAGACTTTTCTGCTGCTGAAAATCAAGTTTCCAGCGTAATGCTTCAGTTTTAGAATACCTGTCTGCCTGGTAAAGACGTTCCGCTTTTTTATAATTGAGCTTCGAAAGTTCAAGATATTCCTTCTGGAGCACCAGAATCTCTTTTGCCTTAAGAATATTCAGATAACCGCTGAGAACCTCAAAAATCACCACCTGCCTGTTCGACTTTTTCTGTTCTTTGGCAAGTTTTTCATTGGTTTTAGCCATCCTGATACCGTTATAGGCAGCCCAGTTAAAAAGGGGCATCTCAAGGTCCAGCGAAGATGACCAGGTTTCCTGGAATACCGTTTTAGGTATATTCAGTTCCGGCGGAAAAAAGCGTGTGAAATCCCGCTCTCTGTATGTGGAATCATCAATCCACATAAAACGGGTGTTAAATGTCAGCGAGGGGAAAAGCTGCGTCCAGGCGTTGCGGGTATCCCATTCCGCTTTCCTGAGCGCGAACTCACTGGCCTTCAGGCTGTTGTTTTCTCCCAATGCACGCGATATTGCCTCATCCATTGTAATAAATTCCTTATCCGGTTTCTGCCCGAAACAGGTCAGGAGAGGCAAGAGCATACAAATCAAGAAATATAATTTCCCTTGGTTGTGTATCATATATCTATCCCTGATTAATTAGATTAGTTGCTCTTTAAGGATTTTTTGGTATGTACCGATCAGTTTTTGTTCAATATTCAAAAATATTTATTGTTGTAAAATAGTATTCTGATATGTTATTTACAAAACTATTCATATCAGCGAGTCTAATATACCGGGGACCGCATAGTCGCCCCTGATAAATATTGCTATATTTGTCGGTTTAACAGTGCAAATAGTTCCCTCCAATATTATAATATATATGTTATTTTTTTGTTAAGAAATATTTCGGTAATATTTTAAAATCTTATACAATGTATCCGATTATCACGACTTTAATCATAAACCGGCAAAGCCGGAAACAATGAGGAATAACGAATTACGAATTGGCTTTCCCAGGAAAATTTTTTTGATTCGAATCTGCTTTGTAGAAGCATCATTATTGTAAAAAAGAACATGAATCATCTGATCCCTGAAGGGGATCAACAAAACATCACCCAGATAACTCAATAAATATGATTACCCTCCGAAATTTTTGCCATTTTGCGTAGAATTTAACTCATTACGGAGTAATTATAATACTTTTTTCGAATATGAGTACCGCTTCGCCCACGGAGGGATGTTCAGAAAGTACGAGTACGACTCGTTTTTATTAACATGGTAAATTCAATATTCTGCCATAAAAGCAAGAATATTATTAAGTTGCCTAAATTTCCCCCAGGCAGAGCCTGAGGAAAACGCCCCAAAGGGAAAAATTCAGAGATTTAAAATAACTCCGCGCCTTTAGGCCGGAGTTCAAGCGTAAAGTAACCAACCTTATAGGGCTTTAGCCCAAAGAACGGATAAGGAAATATTTCCTTTTGGGGAGAGGAAACGGGCAGGCTAAGAAACCGGATAACAGTAAGATGACGGGATTGGCGATGGCGATAAGGGTGTTCATTTTTTCCCGGGGATTGGATTAAGATTACTCCGTCAGCAGATTAACCAGACTTAATGACATATACAGCATTATACGGTTTGTCCAAGATATGAATTTAGAATCGCGGCCTGACTATAGGCAACATGTTATTAGAGGACCTTTGGACAAATTTTGTACTCCGGATTATCCTTAACATATTGACATTTGTGTGGTGATAAGAGCCTGATCCTGTTCTTTTTTCCGCCTGAATCTGCGAAATCTGCTTTGGGATTTGTTTCATTGTGTATGATTGATTTTTTCCGGTAATTATTATTGACATTATCGCGTTGGCGTATTATTTTTTTATTCATTGACGTACAAGGAAAGACAATGAATAAAAAACTCACAATTCGAATAAATAAATCCTTAATTAAGAAAGCCAAAAGAACCGCTAAAGCAAGAGGCAGATCACTTTCGTCAATTGTTGAAGATTATTTAAAAATTATCACCAAATCAGAAGAAGATAATATCGAACTTCCCCCGAATGTTAAAGCGCTCTCGGGAATATTGGCCAACTCAGATATTGATGAAAAAGATTACAAAAAGTACCTGGAAGAAAAATACCTTTAAAGATATTATTTGATATGAATATCATTCTTGATGTGCTGCTTTCAAGATATCCATTCTTTCTAAATTCAGCCAGGGTTATGGCAATGGCTGAAAAGGAGGAAGTTGATGAATGGCTATGTGGCGATGCCGCCACAACCATACATAATCTTATAAGAAAAAAAACTTGTCAATAAAAAAGCGACAAAGAATATTGCCCGGTTATTAAACATTTTTGAGATAACCGAAATAAACAAAAGTGTTCTTTCCGCCGCGGCAGTTTCACCAATTAAAGATTTTGAAGATGCCGTTGTAGAAAAATCGGCAAAATTTAATTCGGTAGATATCATCCTTACAAGAGATCTGAAAGATTTTCAAAATTCAACCCTCAAAATATATTCCCCGGAAGATTTTCTTAACCTTTATCCCTTCTTTAACAAATCCTGAATTGGCATAGCCAGAGTGAAAGAAAAACAAGAATTTTGAGGTTTATTAAAAATTCAATATGTGAATAGTGAGGAGTAAATACTCTTACTCCGACTCTGATTTTTCTAAAGCCGATATCAAAAATTCATGTTATCCTTTAATCATGGTTCAGAAATTATTTTCAGCGATAATCAGCGTAATCCGCGGGAAATACTAAAGTTAGGAAACTCGGATTGGCTGCCCAGGCTATCATGGTTTCATTACCTTTCTTTCATTCGTAATTTTTATCCGCCGCGGAGGACGTTATTCCTCATTCACAATTTTCCCGGTTCATCCCAAAACCGGGGAGAGACCATTTTTTCCACTTCAATTGAAAAGGTAATTTATTATAATGGATTGCGATAACTGATGACTTTGCGAATGAGCATCAACTCAGATTATTGCATTTGTTTTTCGGAAATTGCGAGGAAATATGAAAAGATTTTTACTTTTTATTCTCATCAGCGGGACTGCCCTGGCCCAGATACAGACAGGTGATATCCAGACTTTCTGGTCGGTTTCCTATATCGACTGGCAGCCTGCAGCCGCGCAGCACCAGATAACTGCCGAATGTAAAGCAGTGGGTGAATATTGTTATATTTTTCTTGATCAGGAAATTGAAGGCCAGATTGCGCAAAACAGGATTGATGATCTCTGCACCATATTCGACAGCGACTTCGGACCTGTTCTTCCCCAGCTCTATGGCCCTGCGCCCGACCAGTTTGATAATGATCCCAAAATCTATATTCTCATTCAGGAAGATGAAGAATGGGCAGGCTATTTTGATCCGGCTAACCAGATGTCCGCCTCATTCGTCGACAGCGTATGGGGAAAAAACAACAATGAAAAAGAAATAATATATATTACCGAATATGCTTTCGACCAGGGAATGGAAGCCTGGGTTGTATCGCATGAATATGGGCATATGATTCACTGGGCGCGCGATCACAGCCCCGAGCCCCCCACAAATCCTTCAACCTACTGGGAGGAAGCCTGGATTGATGAAGGTTTTGCCATGTTTTCATCTGTTTATCTGACCGAGGATATAACTCAGCAGAATGTTACCGACATCCCCTATTTTATCAACAATCCAAATCTCCCCCTTATTCATTTTATCGATAATAATTGTTACAGCCTGGTAAAAATCTGGATGACATTTATGTACCAGCACTATGGCGCTGAAGATTTTATTACCACCCTGATCAATGAACAGGCCAACGGACTCGACGGGCTTATCAGCACAATAACTTCCCTGGGATACAGCGAATCGGTGGAAGAAATATTTGAGCAGTTTGCTGTCGCCAACTATATCGACAATAAAAATTTTGCGGAGGGTAAATATTCTCACTACCATTATTCATTTTCAAAACCGGCCGTAAAGTTTGGACATAATGCCTACCCCGCAAGCGGGGCGTCCCCCGGTCTTTATTCTTACGCGGCCGAATATATAAAATTTAACGCGGCCGGAGAATCACCCATTACAATTAGTTTTACCGCCGATGAGGATAAAAAATTCAGACTGGCTTTCATAAAATTAAATTATTATAACCCGGTAGAAATTGAGTTCATGCAGACTCAGGGCGCTTCATCAGCGGTATACACAGCAGATGATTTCGGCGCCGGTTATAATAATATCGTCATGACGGTGATTTGTGTCGACAGCTCGCTGGCTCAGAGTGAAAAAGCCGGCTATAGCTACAATGCCGAAGTTGCCCCGTCAGGCATCGCCGCGGAAGAATCGGCGCCGCGTCAATTCCGGCTCGACCAGAATTTCCCCAATCCCTTCAATCCTTCAACTACAATCTCATGGTATCAGCCGGAAAGAAGTTTTGTAAATATAACTGTATATAACTCCAATGGCCGGGAAGCCGCCATTCTTGTAAACGGAGAGAAGGATGCCGGTGAACACAGCATAAGGTGGAACCCCGCCGGACTGGGTTCAGGGGTATATTTTTACAAGATCACCGCAGGCTCCCGGTCTGTAATTAAAAAATGTATTCTGCTTAAATAATTTTTCACACTTTCAAAGGGAGAAAAACTCATTTTTCTCCCTTCATCCGATTGTTAGTTATCTTATCTCTTTATCCTATTTGTTATTATTTCGTGTTACTTATATCTTTCCTTGTATTACCTCCCTGTTTCTTTTGAATAATTTCCTTTTAAAGAAATAATATTTTCAGTGGCTGTTTATTATGGCATTTTTTTTTGTTATCTTCATTTAAAGTTTAAGAAAAAATGCAATTGCATGGAGGGTTCATGTATTCTAAATATTTTTGTTTATTGCTTTTATTTTCATCTCTTTTCATCGGGGCTTTAAGCGTCTCAGGCCAATCTCTCAATAAAATCCATTCTGACAGCTCTCACAATTTTTTCCCTTTACATAGTGGTAATGAATGGCAATCGGTTTATCACTTTTCATGCCCGTTCGGATATATAACATGCGGTTACGAACTTAAATGCATCTCAGTTGGTGACAGGATTGTAATTAATGACACTGTTTATCACAAGGTTTCCATGGAAGGCGTCACAAACCCCTGGCGATATGACAGAGCTGAGCACAAACTGATCTTCAGACAAGATAACCAGGAATATATTTATCTTGATTTAGGGTTAGCTCCGGGAGAAGCATTTACCATGACATTACCAGGAGAACTTTATAATAAAGATGTAACAATTTATGAAGATACCTTAATGGTTTTTGGTAACTTAAAATATTGTAAAGGATTTCATTATACCAATGTTGACTGGACCTTTGAGGATGTGCTCTTCGCCGATAATTTTGGATTTGCCTGGCTTGACGGGAAATATATAGGTGAAGGTCCCGACGCCACATGGCATGAAACACTTCTCTCGGCGAAGGTCTATTCAGGAACTGGCTATACAGTTTATTCTCTTCCCGATTCACCATGGATTGAAGGTAATGATATTCCTCAGTTTTATAGCAGCCGGTATTTTACAGACCAGTTCAATATTTATTCCGAACACTCTTTTTTCTGCTCGGAAAATAACTTTATTGATTATATCGATTCGGCTGTTGTAGAAATTTTTTATTCTAAGGAAGCGATACAAACCCCCATACAATCTGTCCAGATGAATCATATTTCACAGTCAATTTCATGGAATTATTTCCTGAATCTGAATCCTCTCTATTTTGAGAATGGTTACGCGCTGAATCTTCGTTTTAAGGTATGGAATAAAAGTTATAATAATATAGCTTACCCAATTCCCGCTAACGGATGGTATAAAATGAAATATGAAGAGCCGGTGGGAGTTGATGAAGAAAATATCCCGTCCGAATACTCACTCTCTCAAAACTTCCCCAACCCTTTCAACCCCTCCACAACAATAACCTATTCACTCGCGGATGAAGCATTTGTGGAACTGGAGGTGTTTGATATACTTGGCAATTCAGTTGCCTGCCTGGTTAATGGGAAACAGGCTGCCGGTGAATATTCGATCGATTTTAACGCAGGGAATATATGCAGTGGTATATACTTTGTTAAACTCTACGCCCAGATTGATGGCAAATTAGCATTTATTGATACAAAAAAAATATTATTTCTTAAGTAGTTTTAAATGGAGAGATAATGAAATTTGAATATTACAATATATTCATATTACTATATTTTATTATGAGCAATATATTTGGGCTTGGAATTAGCGATGCGGAATCGAGACAAAAAGATAATCCGAATTATTTCCCTATGCATACCGGAAACATTTGGCAGTCAGCATATGAAATTTATTGCTGGGATCTGTCTTATTGCCAAAAAACGCTTAAAACTATCTCGATTGGGGAAAAAACAATTATAAATGACACAACCTATTTTTACCTGACCATGAATGATATTGAATATCCCTGGAGATATGACAGGGATGAAAACAGGTTATATTTCAGGGTAGACAATGAAGAAAGGCTGCATATGGATTTTAACATGCAGGTTGATTCAGTTTTTTACCAGGGTTATCCGGGCTGGAGTTGTTTAAGATATGCAAAAATAATTGAGGGATATATCGCAATTTTCGGCGCCGGAAGATACTGCAAAGGATATTCTTTTTTGGGCGAGGACTTCGAAACAGAGGATGTTCTTTATGCTGAAAACCTGGGATTTGTTTCTTTAGTTGGCGAATATTATGGATCAGGTCCCGATTTTTCTTGGAGTGAAGATCTTCTTTCAGCCAAAATTTATTCTGACAGTAGCCTGATTACTTACGCGGTTCATGATTCACCATGGATTGAGGGAAATGACATTCCACAGACTTACGGAAGCCAATACTTTGCCGATGAAATTGATATATATTCTAATGAATCCAGATTCTGCCATCCGGGAAGTTTTATTGATTATATCGATTCGGCTGTGGTGGAAATATATTATTCACAAGGGCCTATCCAAACATCTATACAGAGTATTCCAATGAATCATATTCCACAGTCAATTTCCTGGAATTATTTCCTGAATCTGAATCCTCTCTATTTCCAAAATGGATACGCGCTGAATCTTCGCTTTAAGGTATGGAACAAAAGTTATAACAATTTGGCCTATTATATTCCCATGAACGGATGGTACAATATGGAATATGAGGAACCGACCGGCGTTACAGAAGATTTTGTCCCGATGGAATATTCACTCTCTCAAAATTTCCCAAATCCGTTCAATCCCTCAACAACAATCAGCTATTCACTGGCCGGGGAAGCTTATGTCAAGATGGAAGTTTTTGATATTCTCGGCAATTCCGTCGCTTGCCTGGTTAATAAATTACTGCCGGCAGGGCAATATTCAGTTAAATTCTGCGGGGAAGGACTTAGCAGCGGCATCTATCTGCTGAAAATATCTATGACAAAAAGTGGCAGCCAAATTTTCTCAAATATAAAAAAGATGATTTTTCTTAAATAACGAAGATAAATAAAATGGAATTAGCGATAAAAAAACTTTTATTCTCAGCTATCTTAATAGCATTTCCTTTATTTTCCGTTTTTGCTCAGGCAAATTATTTCCCTACAACTTTGGGAAATAAATGGCAGGTAGTTATGGATAATCATGATTATGACTGGGGAACTTATTTGTATGAATTGCAGGAACCAGAGATAATTTACGTAGAACATTTAGACGGACTAGTATACTGTACTTTTAGCGACGGACCTTTCTATTCGATGACATATGACTCCTCAACCGGTATATTATATCGTGGTTATCTTGACAACTATTTATGGATCGATTTTAATCTGCCTGCCGGCACAACCTTTATTCAGGATAGATCATACCGCGGAGATCCCTACCCCACCACACAATTAGCACATATAATTGAGGAAGATGTTGTTTTCAACGGTAAAACTTATCACTGTAAAGGTTTTTACAGCGACAATGAATTTGATATGTACGATAAGGCGCTCTACGCTGAAGACATCGGTTTAGTCTATTACTATGAACACACACATCTGATCTACTATTGCTATCTCACTTATCAGACAATAGGAGGCAAACTTTATAACAGCGACCAAAAATGCAATTTTATAACAACTAATGACAATATATGTTTGGAGAATCCTTTACCTGAAGTGATACATCTTCCCATCAATTCTTTCGAGAGACAAATTCAGATCAATTCCGATTTTAACCGGTACAGGTCAACATACTGGGGGGAAAGTATTTTGGATTATATTGAATCAGCCACCCTCGAATTAGTTTACCAGAAAAATGGCCAATCAATAAACCCTGATACAATTAACCTTTATAACAACCCCGATAATTTCATTTGGGATTTATCGTTCAATCTCGATGAAACTCTCTTCTATAATGAATGGACGGCAGCTTACCGGCTGAAAGTTAAAAATAAATCGATATTTCCTCAAATCAAATTTTTACCTCCGGAGGGATATTATTACATCAGACTTCAACGGCCGGATCCAAAAAATTGTTTTTTTCCGCTGCATGAAGGCAACACCTGGCAGACAATATTTCATGCTGAATCGGGGCAAAAAGGCTCCTGTCAATACAAACTTAAAAATATTTATGTGGGTCATGATACTCTTATAAACAATAAAAAGTACTATCCAATATACAATGAAGAAATGCAGCTTTGGAGATATGACACAAGCTTACAAAGACTATATACTATCAGGGAGGGAAGAGAGGAGCTTTTTATGGATTTTGACCTTAATGGCGGTGAGGTTTTCAAACAGGCTCCACATGGACTGCAGGGCTTCAGGGATGTGACAGTGTTGACAGATGAAATTTCTGTCAATGGGGAGATCCTGGAATGCAAGGGTTATAAATATTCGGTACAGGATATGATTATCAAGGAATTTTATTCCCGCAACCGGGGATTTGTGAAATACTATTCCTTCAGTCCAAGCGCTCCAAATGATTTCACCTCAGAAATTCCTTTCGAATCAAGGATTTTTGTTGATACAGGCTTTGTTTATCACCGGAATGAACAGCCCCCTGAAGTGACAGGATTTGATCCTCCTGAGTTCCTTTCGACTGGTTCATTTTCCGATACGCTTCTGGTTCAATCCGCGGGTAATAGAAAATGCGCCGGGCTCTCTGATACAAGCATAATCAATTATATTAGTGAAATTAAGCTGGAATCGTACTATTTTAAGGATTCTGATACGATACCTTTGAGCACAATCAGCATGACAAATATTGAAGGTTCATTCGACTGGGCTTTTTCCCGCGGCCTTGATTCGGCCTATTTCCAAAATGAATATGACTTATGTTATAGATTCAAAATTACAGAAAAAAGTATTGTACCCCAAAATACATATTATCCTGAAACAGGGTACTTTGTTCTCAAATACAAACCTCAAACAGTCGGAATAGAAAGTGATGGGTGTATAACACAATTCCGCTTAGATCAAAACTTCCCAAATCCATTTAATCCATCAACAACAATTAGTTTTTCGATCGCCCAAAAAGCGTTTGTGGAGCTGGAAGTTTTTGATATTCTCGGAAAATCGGTGGTTTGCCTTATCAGTAAGAGACTGGCCCCGGGGAACTATTCCACCGTATTTAATGCAGGTGAGTTAAGCAGTGGAATTTATATGGTGAAATTTTCAGCTATCGATAATAATAAATCAATTTTTAGCGATACAAAAAAGATGATCTTCCTTAAATAAATTTTCAATGCGGTGGTTTCATGAATAGAGGATATAGGTTCATAATTGTATTTTTCATTTTAAACTTTTTATTCGCGTCCGGAATAAATGGTTCCGGTTTTCAGGATAGTGAAGAACATAATTTTTTCCCAATGCATGTTGGCAATAAATGGTTGTCATCTTATCATTTCTCAGGAGGCGTTGCGTGCCACTGTTACCTGAAACCGATAATAATAAAAGAAAGAGTTCTTATTAATGATACTATTTATCATAAAATCAACTGGGATTACAATGAATATCTGTGGAGATATGATAAAGCGGAAAACAGTTTGTATTTCAGAGAAAATAACTCCGACATTCTTTTCGTTGATTTCTCATTCCCGGTCGGAGTATTATTCCATCACAGGGAACCCGGTAGTAGTATTACCAGAGCTGCTAAAATTATTGAAGACACCCTAATGATCTTCGATACTCTCCGTTACTGCAGAGGATACCATTCTTGGGATCAGGATTTGCGCAATAAAGAAATTTTATTTGTAGAGGACATAGGATTTGTCAGGTTAAAGGGTTATTATCTGGGTATAGGTCCCGACGTTTACTGGAGAGAAGAATTATTATGTTCTGAAATTTATGAAGACACCGGGTATGTCAACCGGTCGTTTTTCGACAGCCCCTGGATTGAAGGAAATGATATTCCAGATCTATACAGCGGTCAGTTTTTTGCGGACGCAATTGATATATACTCTTACGAATCATATTTTTGTTCTGGTGGCGAGTTTATTGATTATATTGATTCCGCTATCGTTGAGATATTTTATTCCTGCGATCAATATCAAATATCTATCAGCGAAATACCCATGAATCATCTTCCGCAATCTACTACCTGGAATTATTTCTTCAATCTTGATCCTCTATTTCACCAGGATGGTTATTCATTAAATCTCCGTTTTAAGGTATGGAACAAAAGTTATAACGATGTTGCCTATTATATTCCCGCGGAAGGATGGTATAAAATGAAATATGAAGAGCCGGTGGGAGTTGATGAAGAAAATATCCCGTCCGAATACTCACTCTCTCAAAACTTCCCCAACCCTTTCAACCCCTCCACAACAATAACCTATTCACTGGCTGAAGAAGCTCTTGTTCAAATGGAAGTTTTTGATATTCTCGGTAATTCAGTAGCCTGCCTCCTCAACGAAAAACAGACTGCCGGTGAATATTCAGTTAATTTCAGCGGGGAAGGATTAAGCAGCGGTATTTATATCTGTAAATACAGCGCTTCTTTTGATGAGTCAATTAAATATCATAAAGCAATAAAAATGATTTATCTCAAATAGGAGGATTTTAATATGCTTAAGGGAATTGGGATTAAAACAGGGCTTACTATCTGCGTGTTATTAAGTGTGAAGATATTCATTAACGGACAGAATATCTATTTCCCTCTCCATGAAGGCAACGCATGGCAGACAATTTATTATTCTGAAAGTTATTTTGGTGAGACGTGTAAATACAGACTGAATAATATTACCGTCCAGGGCGACACAATTATTGAAGGGAAAAGATACTTTATATTATTTAACGATGAAATCCAGCTTTGGAGATATGATACTCTGGAACAAAAATTATATTATTTTGATAATGATGCCGAAAAGCTTTTTATGGATTTCGGGTTGGAAAATGGTGAAAAATTTTACCAGGGAAATCGGGAAGTTACAGTTGTGATAAAAAATGTTAGGGTTAATAATGTATATGTTCACTGTAAAGGTTACGGGTATGCCGATCAGAGCAGAACTTTCACACAGCTTTTTGCCAGAGAGAGAGGTTTTATTGATACATATTGTACTTTTAATGAACCTACAGGTTACTATAGAGAAAACATATTTGAATCAAAAATTTATATCGATACAGGTTTTGTCTACCTTCAAAATTTGGGTAAAGCGCAGGTGATTAATTTTGATCCTCCCGATTCCATCGCATCTGAATTGTTTACCGATACTTTAACAATCAATTCTGAGGGGAACAGAATTTGTACAAGCTCAATTCTGGGCACAAGCATAATAAATTATGTAAACGCGGTCGAAATTGAGGGATTTTTATTATGATGGTATTTCAAAAATACCTGTTGAAACAATATCTGCCGAAAATATTGAGGAAACATTCGACTGGCGTTTCTCTATTGACCTTCAGCCTCAATATTTTTTAAGTGGATTTACTTTTTACTACAGAATTAAAATATCTGAAAATAACATAATACCGAAGGAAAATTATTATCCGGCGACAGAGTATTTTACACTTCAGTATAATCAACAGATTCTTGTCAACGCAATGAATGAGAATAAAATAAGTCACACCCTCTACCAGAATTTCCCAAACCCATTCAATCCTTTAACCACAATAAGTTACGGCCTTACGGAAGAAGCGTTTGTTGAAATGGAAGTTTTTGATATTCTCGGCAATTCTGTCGATTGCCTGGTAAATAAACTTATGCCGGCGGGGAAATATAAAGTAATATTTGATGCAGGCAACATTACAAGCGGAATTTATCTTTGCCGGATGATTCTGAGCCGGGATAATAAGACGGTTTATTCAGAAACTACCAAAATGTTGTATCTTAAATAGAAATAATTCATAAAATGAATATTATAAGAGGATATTTTATTTTATCCTCTCTTTCCAGAATCCCTGAATTTTTTCACTCTCAATTTTTTCCTCAATCACATCCGGTAAAAAATCAAAGAAGTCAAAGTCAGTCAATTCTTCAAATTCGTTAACACTTATTATATGATCAAATATTGTTTTTCCTTTGTATTGCTCTTTTTCAGAATAATGAGGGAATAAAAACAGAAGGGGTTCAGGATTGCCCGATTCAGGATTCCGCAGAATAAGCATCTTATAAAAATGATCGGGAACCGCGATATCCCCCTTTTTACCGGTTTTTTTTTATTTGTTCCCTGTTCAGGAATAAAGCGCCCGCGTAAACCCACAGCTCCGAATCAAATTCCAGAACAATTTTTTTCTGCGCCCATTGCTCAAGTTTATACCACATGCCTCCCGCCCCGTTAAATGTATTGTGATACTGAGGAGCAATATTCGACATATAATTTGCTTCAAATATTGTAAGTTCATCATCTTTGTCGGTGGCGCTTTTATTTTCCGACGCGAATAAGCCGTCATTATCCCGGTCGCCACCCATAACGGCATAAGGAGCCAGGTGCCCCCTGGCAAAACCTTCCGTTTTATTCAGCCCTTTATATTCCTTATCGGACACAGGATTTTTAATATAGGGATGTTTATCCGTTCTGAATCTGCTAAAACGCCCCTTTCTGGCAGGTTTGAACTTTATATAACCGGGCTTGATGTGATAAGCCACCCAGTCAGGTATCCGCAAATCATTATTATAACTCAAAACGTAACCCTGGCGGGCAAGAATGCTGTCGCCTGCAGGATTGCCCCAGCAAAGGTGTTCTGCCAAAAAGAGAGAATCTTTTTCATCCTCATATATCAGTAAACCGGGTATCACTTTTTGCCCTGATATTAAAGAGGAAACAAAAAGCATGATAAAAATGTATATACGGTACATAAAAAGTCCTTTTAGTACATTATCAAAATAATGCTGCAAAAAATAAAGAAATGTATCTTGTTTTTACCATAAAAAGAATGCTGTTTATTAATTTTTTTGTCATCTTATTCATTTAATACAAAAAAAATGGGTTGAAAATGACTTTTTTTTACAATTTTTATTAAAATTTTCAAGTTTTTTTTCGATAATTGGTAACGGTGTAGTAAATTTTTATTATTTTTCAATTTGAAACTTACTCTTTTATTTACTAAAGCAGTTTGTTTTTATCAGAAAGATTATGATATTGTTTAAAAGAATTTGTTTTTAAATTGAACTTTTTGTAAATAATTTTTATTATTGTTATTGGTGGAAGAAAAGTAATATAAAAACAATAGTCCTGGTTAAATTTAGATACTAATTAACTTATTTAATAATCATTAAGATGGTAGGTGACATGAAGACAACGAAGCAATATGGGGAAAAGGTAGATAAAGCTTTATCTACCTGGGTAAAGCTGGCCAGAGCATCTTCTACTTTTCATAAAAAAACGATGGAAAACATCCGTTCATTCGGTCTGACCCAGCCGCAATTTGCTGTGATCGAAGCCCTCGGACATTTAGGTCCGATGAAAATTGGCGTTCTTTGCCATAAAATGCTTGTGAGTGGCGGAAACATGACGCTTGTTCTCGATAATCTTGAAAAAAATACTCTTATCGAAAGAATACACAGCAAAGAGGATAGAAGAGCTATTCTTGTTCAGCTTACAAAAGAAGGTAAATCTCTTTTCAAAAAAATCTTCAAAGAACATGCAGAGTATGTGGCCAAACTCATGGATGTTCTTACAGATGAAGAGCAGAAACAGCTCGGCGATCTTCTCCGTAAACTCGGACACGGAATTATGGAGCTTGACACGAAGAAGTAATTTTTCCCTTCAACGCCTGCAGATTTCTGCGGGCGTTTTTTTTATCCTCTAATAAATTATTCATAACCCGACAATCCTTTATTCTCCTTTTTGGGAACACTTCATTATATTTTACAGTCTAAAGTATTTTTATTTCTTACAATAATAAATTGAATACAGCCGGAGGTATTACAATTATGAAATTTGCCCCTCTTTACATTATCCTGTTTAGCTCTTTCCTTTTCTTTTCCTGCGCTGAAAAGAAAGAAAATTCAAACTTTTCATTTTTACCGGAAAAACCGAAAGCAGGTGAAACCGTATCAATACATTTTAACAAGACGACATCTCCATTGGCAAAATCTGAAAAAGTTTTTATGTTCGCAAGCTTTTATACAAAGGACCTCGATTCAACAGTCAGGGTGCCGATGGAAAACGCAGGCAAAGGCGTAGCAGCCAAATTTAAAATTGATGAAGGTATTAACGGAGTATTGATAAAATTTTCTGACGAAAAGGAAAAACTTATTGATGATAATAACAGGGATGGTTATCTCGTAAAAATATATGATACTTCAGGTGATATTCTGCCGGAAAATATTGCGGGACGCGCCGCGGCATATGCCGACTGGGGACGATTTGTAGGCTTCCGCCCCGATCAGGCGCTCGCTTTCGATCTCTTTACCGAGGCTTTTGATCTGGACCCTGAATTAAAGAAATCTTACTTTGATCAATATTTTACCTCTCTTCTTTACGAAGATAACGGCAAAGGCAAAATAGTTGATGAACTAAAACAAATTGAATCGGCAGAAGATAAAAAATATGATGATTTTGTGATTCTTGCCAACTGGTATCAAAAAGCGGGCGACAGCCTGAAAGCCGCCGAGTTTAACCAATATATTCTGGATAACTTCGCGGAAAGTGATTATTCACTTCAGAAGAAACTTGATCAAATTAACTCGCTTGAAAATACAGATGAAAAAATCACAAAACTTATTGAGTTTGTCGATGCCTGGCCCGAATTTGAAAACGGACCAAAAGCCTTTAACGGTATTGCCCGCGATTTACGCGACAGAGGTGAATACACATGGGCAGCCAAAATTCTATTGGGCAATGAGGGACATATTCATCCTCATTATTATTTTACAACCGCAAACAAAATGGTCGACGATAACAAAGAGCTAAAACTCGCTGAAAAAATTGCCGGGGCTGGTGTCATAGCCGCAGAAAAAAGAAGAGATAAATCACCTTCTGAAAGAAGAACCACAATGACCGCGGAAGAATTTCAGATGGAAAATGACTATTATTATGGAATGAGTAATTATGCCCTGGGCAATGCGCTTCTTAAAAGAGGAAAAAAGAAAAGGCGGTGCCACTGCTCGAAAAAGCGGTTATGCTGACTGACAAAGACTCTGAGGATGTTATTAACAGTTATGTATCAGCTCTATACGATACAAAACAATATTCAGAGGTTATGAAATTCGTTGAGAACTGTATCGCCGACTGCAAACCGAGTGAAAACATCAGGTCTTTCCTGAAAAAAGCTTATGTAAAGAAGAATGGGAACGAAAATGGTTTTTTAGATTATCTTGAAGGACTGGAAAACTCCGCGTTCAAAGAGCTTAAAGAAGAGCTTTCTCATCAGATGCTTAACATTAAGGCTCCGGGATTTACATTAACCGACCTTGAGGGTAAAAAAGTATCGCTCGATGATTTTAAAGGCAAAGTTGTAATTATCGATTTCTGGGCTACCTGGTGCCCCCCATGCCGCGCTTCATTCCCGGAATGCAGAAAGCGGTTAATAAATATTCTGATGATGAAGATGTAAAATTTCTATTCCTTAATACCAGGGATGGAGGATTGGCGAATAAAGAAAACGCGCGCTCTTTTATAGAGTCAAACAAATATTCCTTCCATGTTCTTATTGATGAAGGCGATGAAGTAATAAGACAATATAATGTTCCGGGAATCCCGACAAAGTTTATTGTCGACCAGCATGGACAGATCAGGTTCCGCAGTGTCGGCTATTCAGGCACCCCGGACGGACTGGTTATGGAACTCTCGGCAATGATAAGTCTGCTCCGCCAGGCCGGATAATCAAAAATAAAATTCATTTTATTCAGGGCTCTTTTATGAGCCCTTTTTTATTTCTGTTATCCTCATCAATATTACAATTTCATTTGTTTCCGCTCATACCTCCGTTTGCCATTTGAAACTAATTCATTTGTTATTTTATTTTAAAGGATAACGAATCTTTTATCAGGGAAATATTAATGAATCAAATGAATAATTATACCGCATTATTGGTAATAGTATTATCTTTTCTTTCCATAGCCTGGCATCCTGCTTCATCTGTCAGCTCCTCTGGATCAAAATCAATTTCCGCGGAATTCAAAAATTACTGGTATGACGGCAAAGCTGAACTGAACCGATATGAAATAAAACAAGCCCGCTATGGTGAAATATATGAAGGAGAAGCCGTACTCATATTTGTAACAGAGCCGTTTCTTACCGAATCACAGGTTAAAAAGGATATTGCTGGTTCCAAAGAAAAATCGACAAGTGTGCTGAAGCTGAATTTCGCACGTAATTTTTATACCGGAATTTATCCCTATACACTTATGACATCTGTCTTCGACCCTGTCAGTTCCGAGTGGGCACACCCTCTGAAACTGACAAACATTGTAACAGAATGGTGCGGCAACAGCTTTCAGCAGCTCAACAACCGAAAAGATCATTTTGAGATACAGTCATATTCCTATTTCCAGGCTGAGGGAGATACAAAATCAACGGTTGAAAAAACATTTCTTGAAGATGGACTATGGACTAAAATCAGAATTAGTCCTGACCAGCTTCCTGAAGGGAAAATCAAAGTGATTCCCGGCGCACAGTTTTCCCGGTTTGTGCATATCGAACTTAAACCTCAGAACGCCAACGCGCTGTTATATGACAATAAAGATGGCACATCAACTTACGAGCTTCAATATGAAGATATTATGCGAACACTCAAAGTTTATTATAACAATAATTTTCCACATGATATTACCGGCTGGAAAGAAATTGTTAAAAGCGGATTTGGAAAGGGGAAACTACTCACAACAGAAGCTGTTCGCAAAAATTTAACGAAATCGGCATACTGGAGCAAAAACAGTCCGGCTGATTCTGTTGCCAGAAAAGATTTTGGATTGCGCAGGGGCCTAAATTAATTTTTTCGGGACAAGGCGCGCTTTGTCTCCAAACTAAAATTATTAAACTCCCTCTCCGTAAAGACTTTCTTCCACACCTTCACATAATATATGAGCGACGGTAATATGGCCTTCCTGTATCCTCTGAACATTTTTTGAAGGAATTATAACAGGCACATCAACCATTTCCTTCAGTTTCCCTCCTGTGTTCCCCAGAAAACCAATTACCTTCATACCTTTTTCATAAGCTTTCTTTACCGCGCGGATAACATTTTCCGAATTGCCGCTGGTGGATATTGCCAGTAAAACATCACCTTCGTTTCCCAATCCTTCCACATTTCGGGCGAATACATTGTCGAACCCTATATCGTTGCCCCCTGCGGTAAGGTTGGATGTGTCTGTGGTAAGGGCTATTGCCGGGAGGGCCGGGCGGTTTATATGATGGCTGAGCCTGATCATAAATTCGGCGGCTATATGCTGAGAGTCAGCCGCGCTTCCGCCGTTTCCGCAAAGCAAAAGTTTGCCGCCATTTTTAAAACTATCACATACAAGATTGACTGAATTAATTATCTCGACTGAGCAGGAATCTATTATCTTTAATTTAACATCAGCGCTTTCCCTGAGGGAATTTTCCAGGAAATTTTTCAAATCCAATTTTTCACCTTAATTGTTATACTTCGAGTGGGAGCTTATGATGAATAACACCGGCAAATTCAGAAATCTTCGACCAATTATTTTCATCCTCAAAAAAGTTGCCGACCACAATAACCGAAGCTCCGTTTTTGATTTTGTTTCCTATAGTAGCCGAATCCCTCAATCCCCCGCCGACAATCACCGGAGCTTCAACGATGGAGGATACCGCTTTGACCATTTCATCAGGCACACTTCTTTCGGCGCCCGAACCGGCTTCAAGGTATATCATTTTCATTCCGAGGTATTCTGCGGCAAGAGCTGTGGCGGCGGCGATTTCCGGTTTTTTCGCCGGCACAGGTTTACTTTCGCTCATATATTCTGCCGTCGTCATGCTGCCCGATTCCACCAGAATATATCCCGTTGACAAAGGTTCAATGCCATATTTTTTTATCAGGGGAGCCGCCATTATATGTTTGCCGATAATCTGCTCGGCGTTCCGGCTGCTGATAAGGGAAATAAAAAGCAGGGCGTCGGCAGCGGCGTCAACCTGGTCGATACTGCCGGGAAAAATAATAACCGGCAGAGAACTGTTTTCTTTTATCGCCCGAATGCTTTTATTCAGATCACCATCCATCAGAAGGCTGCCGCCAATCAAAAAACCATCAGTGCCCTGCTTCTCACATAAAACGCTGAACTCCTTCAGCCTTTCCGGAGAAATTTTATCAGGATCAACGAGCACAAGAAATGCTGCTCCCTTTTTCTGAATGGTTTCTGATATGTAATTAAAAATTTTCATTTTGTATATTTGTGTACATCATCAAATCGAATTGATAAAGATAATAAAGTTTGTCTTAATTCTAAATAAAGAGAATTTTAAATTTATGTCTGAACCGAATAAAAAAGAGATTTTAACCGAAAAACTTCCATCTTTTTGTGATTACACCTGTAAACATGCCGCTTTTGCCGATCCGTCATCAATCGGCGCATGCCGAAAAGACCTGGCTGTCTGGTGCAATTACGTTAAAAGATACAATAACAAAAATAACAAATGTCTGGGGAAATAAGCCTTGATGTCAGTCAACAAGGCTTAATGAAATTCTTCCCTTTTCAATATTTACTTCTATAATTTTAACATCGATAATATCGGCGACATTCAATACTTCTAAAGGCGATTTAATAAATTTTTTCGCCATTCTGGAAATATGCAAAAGACCATCCTGTTTTACACCTATATCGACAAAGGCGCCGAAATCGACAATATTCCTTACAGTTCCTTTTAATACCATTCCTTCTTCCAGATCCTCCATTTTAAGGACGTCGCTTCTCAAAATCGGTCCCGGCATCTCTTCACGGGGGTCGCGCCCCGGTTTATTAAGGTTTTCCAATATATCAATCAGAGTAGGTTCGCCGACTCCTATTTTTTGAGCGATGTTTTTTATTCCTTTCTGACTGACATATAACCCGATAAGATTTCCCTTGTATTTTATTTCCCCAGGTTTAGTCCCCACCTCTTTTATCAATTCTACTGTGGGTTTATAAGATTCAGGGTGAATAAAAGTATCATCAAGAGGATTATCTCCTCCCGGCACCTTAAGAAATCCTGCCGCCTGCTCAAATGTTTTCACACCCATACCCGACACATTCATCAGTTCATCACGGCTTCTGAAGCGTCCATTTGTTTCCCGGTGGAATACAATACTGCGCGCGAGTTTTTTATTTAGTCCCGATACATAAGTCAAAAGAGAAGCAGAAGCAGTATTTACATCGACTCCCACATAGTTCACACAACTTACAACCACATCATCCAGCTTTTTACCAAGCAGCTTCTGGTCCACATCATGCTGATAAAGGCCCACCCCAATCGACTTGGGCTGAATTTTCACAAGTTCGGCCAGGGGATCAAGAACCCGGCGGGCAATGGAAATATTTCCTCTCTGGCTCGCTTCAAGGTCGGGGAATTCCTGCCTTGCCACTTCCGAGGCCGAATAAACCGACGCTCCCGCCTCATTTACAATCAGGTAATGGCAATCGAGGTTATGATTATTTATCATTTCGGCAACAAACAGTTCTGTTTCCCTGCTTGCCGTTCCATTGCCAATCGCGATAAGATCAATTTTATGTCTTTCGATATAATCGAGAAGAACTCTTTCAGCAGCGGCAGTTTTTTTCTGTGGAGGATGGGGATATATTGTAGCTCCCTCAATATATTTTCCGGTGCTGTCGATTACGGCCACCTTTGATCCGGAAGCAAATCCCGGGTCAATGCCCATAATTTTTTTACCGGCCACCGGGGCCTGAAGAAGAAGCTGTCGAAGATTTGAAGCAAATATTTCAATCGCGTGAAGATCAGACTTTTCGGTCATCAGTCCCCTGACCTCCCTCTCAATAGAAGGATAAATCAGCCTGGTAAATGAATCATCCACAACATCTTCGATTATTTCGGCAAATTCTGTTTCATCGTATTCAAAAAACGCGCTGAATACTTCACCAAGCGCGTCCGGTTTCTGGTAACTTAAAACCACTTTAAGAAAGTTTTCCCTTTCGCCACGGTTAATCGCCAGCAACTGGTATGGTTTAATCCTGTTCAGCTCCATTTTGAAATCATGATAGATTTCATATACATCCTTCGCTTTTGCCGGATGTACAGCTTTTTCCGAGGTCTCTTTTGCCGAAACAATACTCGCGGTTTCCATCAGAAAATCACGCACAGCCTGTCGCACTTCGGCGGTGTCGCTGATCATTTCAGCGATAATATCTTTTGCTCCCTGCAGCGCCTCTTCAATAGAGTTTACACCAAGTTCTTCATCTATAAACTCTTCAAGTTTAGCGTTAAAATCTCCCGTAAAACGGGGATTTTCTATAATAAATAACGCCAGCGGCTCAAGACCTTTTGCTTTTGCCATTGTACCCCTGGTTTTTCTTTTGGGTTTATATGGCAGATAAAGGTCCTCAACTTCCTGAAGTTTACTGCACGCCTCAATTTTAGCTTTTAACTCATCGGTAAGTTTTCCCTGTTCTTCTATACTGTTTAGAACTGTAGCCTTTCTATCTTGGAGTATTGTAAGATAACTATTCCTGTCCTCAATTACCCTGAGCTGTTCCTCATCAAGTCCGCCGGTTCTCTCCTTACGGTATCTGGCAATAAAAGGTATCGTGGCTCCCTCACCAAAAAGATCAAGAACAGTTTTAACCTGCTGCACCTGAACACTCATTTCCTCCGCTATAAAACGGGGTATATCCATACTTTCCTCATTCAAAAAATTAAAAAATGTATATTAACAAAATAATCGTAATCGTAAACTGGCGGAGCCAGAATTAACAAAGTTATCGAGTTACTTGGAGTAAGTCCTCCCCCGTCTTCAAAGAAAAACACTTTGAATCCACCCCCTCCAAAGGGGGATATTTATCGACAAATCCGAGCAATCAGAATGTCCCCCGCCGGAGGGGGTGGTCCGCCGCGGCGGACTCTTCTTCATTGACAGGGGAGGACTAACCTCGAATAACAGCAAAAATAATACTTGGCAATAAAACTTTCTACTCGTTGATATATTTCTTACCATTTTGCGTAGAATTTGATTCCTTACGGAGTAAACGATAAAAATTCCAATAAGGAATCACAAACAATAAATCCAAATTAACAATGTCACAGGAAAAGCAATCACACTTCCTGACAAACAAAGATATTTTTCATATCTTTGGCAAACAAAATACAGGTGACAAAAATAATAAAACTTTCGGGGAATATTATGGAAAAAATAAATGTATATGAAAAGCCTGCATGCACAACCTGCCGGAAAATGATAAAACTGCTTAAAGAAAAGGGTTACGACTTCGACCGGATAAATTATTATATTGAGCCTTTCACCAGAGAAAAGCTTGAAGAATTATTAAAAAAAGCCGGTATGAAACCTTCAGAACTTATCCGCCGCAAAGGTGATCCCTATAAATCCCTCGACATGAAAAATATCAACTATACCGAAGAGCAAATCCTTAATTTTATGGTTGGAAATCCCGACCTGGTTGAACGTCCCATTATAGAAAAAGGAAATAAAGCAGTACTCGCCCGCCCGATAGAAAAAGCGCTTGAGATACTCTGAAAATTATTATCCCGCGAATTATCTTAGTAATATGGAGTTATTTACAACTTTACAAATAGAAATATATTTCTTAAATTAGCGTTAAATGCATATTTATAAACATATTTCTTAAATAGATATGAGTGTAACGACTAAAAATAGAATCAAAGCTGTTCTTGCGGAAAAAGAAAGATCCAATAAGTGGCTGGCTGACAAGGTAGGAAGAGCCGAAACAACTGTATCCCGATGGTGTACGAATAAAGTTCAGCCAACGCTCGATATGTTGGGAGAAATAGCCCATTACCTCGATGCTGATATAAAAGACTTAATTATATCAAAAAAGGTTCAAACAAAACCGGAGAAGAAGTATGAATAATCTCCAAAGTATTTTTGAAACGTTAGGTATAAACAAAGGCAATGGATTATATACAACCAAAAATATTTTTTGGCAGAAAGAATGCAATTTTTCCAATCGGGTAAAAAAACTGATAAAAGAAAAACTCAAACCCGAAGCATTTTTTGTTCTGGAAAATAAACCGCTAATTCTATTTTATGATTCCCCCCGGGATAAGGAACAGATTCACCGTGCTTTATGGAACTTTAACGAATCACCTGTAATAATTTTTGCCGACATCTCTTCAGTTGAGATTTTCAATGGATTCAGATATGTAAAGGAAAAAGCTTCCCTGGAATCCTTCGGGAGTGGTAATGATTTAAATGATTTTACATATTTTGAAATAGTTTCCGGAAGAACATGGGAAAAATATCAATCGGAGCTAAAGTATGAAAACAGGGTTGACCATCATTTATTGAGTAATATTAAAGCTGCCAGAAAAATATTGATATCAATAGAAGGGCTTAATCCGGAAATAGCAAACGCATTAATCGGGAAAGTAATATTCATCAGGTATCTCATTGACAGAAAAGTCAAGATGGGATTTGAAAAAGAAAAATACTGGACGAATGACGATTTTTGTAGGGCGCTTTCAGATCGAAATCGCGCCATTAATTTCTTTAAATACCTTGAAGAAAAATTTAACGGCGATATGTTTATGCTTGATGATTCTGAATATCAATGCATAAATCAAAATTCACTGAACACGATTATAAACTTATTAAACGAGGAAAACCTGGGGGATGGACAACAATCTTTGTTTAAACTTTATGATTTTTCTATTATTCCTGTTGAGTTTATCAGCAATATATATGAATCCTTTATTGGAGAAAGTAATCAGAAAAATGAAGGGGCCTATTATACTCCACTTTTTTTAGTTGATTATATTTTAAATGAAACCGTTGAGAAATACCACCTGAACTACCCTGGTGAATATAATTGTAAAGTTCTTGACCCGGCTTGCGGTTCCGGAATTTTCCTTGTTGAAACTTTGAGAAAAATCATTGAGCGATATATTGCTCTGAAGCCTGATATTATAAAAAACACTGATGAATTTAAAGAAAACTTAAGAACACTCGCAATTGATAATATTTTCGGAATAGATAAAAATATTGCCGCTCTTCAGGTAGCAATATTTTCAATTCAACTTACACTTTTGGATTATCAACAACCTTCGAGTATTGAAACTTTTAAATTTCCAAAACTATTGGACACCAATTTTTTTAATGCTGATTTTTTCGATACAGCAAAAAAATACAATGCAATATTGAAAGATAAAAAAATTCAGTTTATTCTGGGAAATCCTCCTTGGAAAGGATCAGGGATGGGTTTACTTGGTAAAAAATACTTAAATAATAGAAAGAGGAAAGAAAAAGGGAAAAAACATTCAATCGCCGTAAATAATGGAGAAATTGCGGAAGGTTTTATTTTACGTGCAAGTGACTTTACAAATCCTAATACTGAAATTTCACTGATTGTAAGAAGCAGTATTCTCTATAATTTAGGTTACAATAAAAAAAGAAGCGCGTTCAGGGATTATTGGACAGAAGAATTTTATATAAATAAAGTTTTTGAGCTTGCCCCTGTAAGGAAGGAAGTATTTGATAAGTCAAATGATCCTTCAATTGCACCGGCAGCCATACTGTTTTATAAATACGCTGATGGAAAAAATACAGATAATAATATTATCGAACATATTACTTTAAAACCCAGTCGTTTTTTTAGTATGTTTAAGATTTTCTTAATTAGTAGAAATGATATAAAAAATATTGAACAAAAAAGATTAAAAGACTATGATTGGTTGTGGAAAGTTCTTGTATATGGCTCATATCTAGACTTTAATTTCATAAAGAGTCTTAAGGAAAACTATCAATCAATTGGTGAAATCATAAAAGACAAGGAGTCATTCGTTGTAAGTACTGGCATTCACTCAAGAAGAAAAGATGTTATTCCACCAAAGAATACCAGAGAAATTAAAGATTTTGAAATGATTAAAACAGACGCAATTGGCTTGATGTTTATCGACTACAATAAAAAAGGCGATGTTGATTTTAACAAAATAGATATTATCAAGGATAAACGTATTTATAAAGCTCCAATGTTACTCATTAGAAAAGGATTGGAAGTAAAAAAATTAAGAACCAAATCTGCTATTTCAGATCGAGATATTATTTTTAAAGACGGAATCACCGCAATAAAGACAATTGATCAAGATAGAAAAGTATTAGCAAAAATATCCGCATTGCTATATTCAGATTTATACTCCTATTTTGCAATCAATACATTTGCTTCTATTGGTATAGAAAGAGAACAAGCACAGAACTATAATAAATTTACCGTTCCGTTTATTAATTGCGAGATTGAAAACCTTGTCAATAATATAGAAAAATTTAAAAAGAGAATTAAAATAGAAACAAGTAAGCTCATTTGTGATGAAATTGAAATAAGAACATTGGAAGATCAAGTTAACGATAATTTATCAAAAATCAACAATAAGATTCTGAATGAATTAAATTTAAATGATGAAGAGCTCGCTCTGATCGATTATGCCTTAAAAATAAACCGACCAATTATCACAAGAAACAGCTTTGAATTAGAGAAATTGTTTCGGAGTTTTACAGTTAAAGAAAATGGATTGGAAAATTATGCTAATTTATTTTTAAATCGATTCGGCAATATCTTAAATGCTAAAAGTCATAGGTTTTTTGCTGAAATATGGCAATCCAGACTAATTATTGGGATATTCTTTAAAATCGGGCCTGTTGCCGAGAATACTAATTCAATCATTTGGAAAGATAAAAGCAACGAAGAATTATTAAACTTCGCGATGAAGTTATCTTCTAATAAAATCACGGAAAGACTTTTTGTGCAAAAAGATTTAAGGGGATTTGAAGAAGACTATTTTTATATTTTCAAGCCAAATGAAAAACGTCTTTGGCACAAAGCTATTGGTTATCAGGATGTTGATGAATTCATGGACGCCATTCTAAAAACAGGTCGGAGAATGAATGTCGGATAATTTGTTGGACGCGTCAAAGTTTATATTTTGCGATTTGGTTTATACAAAAGAATTTGAAAATATTCTCAGTAAAATCACTTTATGTTATTTTATGCTTCGGAATAGCAACACAGAAATTCCTTTTCATGATGAAAACGAAATTCGGAATATATTATTAAATGGTTATTTAAAAAATTCTGATATAAAAAAACAGATAAATATTACAGAGTATCTTTTTGATAAGGAAACTAACGAAATTCACTCAAAAGGCAGAGTGGATATTAGAATTATGCCTATTAATCCTTTCATTTCCGATGAAGCTTATTATATTATTGAGTGCAAACGGTTGGATAATAAAGCCTGCAGAGGTGTTTCCGGATTAAACTACAAATATATTGATGATGGCATTCAAAGGTTTACGACCGGCTATTATTCATCCTACTATAATGTAAATGCCATGATTGGTTTTATCGTTGATTCCCTGGATATACACAAAAACATTGAGGATATAAATTTTTTGTTATTGAATAAATTTAGAAATATCACTACAATATCAGCCTTGGGAAAAGAAGGCTTTATTGACAATTATGAATTTCATTATCGCTCAATTCATTTGACAAATGAGAAAAATGAATTAAAACTTTACCACCTGATGTTCAGTTTTGTGCAATAATCTTAAACCGTTTTCAACTGCAATACTAATCAGTAATTATGGAACCTCTTTGTTAATAATACAGCCAATATTTCACCCTGAGTTTTGACTTTCCTCCTCCTCCGCTCCTATAATTTCATCAATTGTTGAGATATCACATTCTGTTTTCAGAAGGCCATAGAGCAGAACATCCCAGTATTTACCCTTTGAATATTTTGCCTCACGATGTTTTCCTTCAAGCCGGAAACCATATTTTTCAAATAATCGTATACTCGCGCCGTTATATTCAATAATTTCGGCCCATAGGCGGTGAAGATTCATCTTTTCAAAAGCATATTTAATCATTAGTCCCAGGGCCTCTTTGCCCGCGCCATACCCCTGCTTTTTTTCTGTGATCAACAGACTCAGCTCCGCTTTACGGTTAAACCACCTTAGAGATTTCAGGCGGATTTCACCAATAAGCTCTCCTTCCCTTTCAATCCTGAATGCCATTTCTTCAGGCAGTTTTTCAGGATAAAGTCTTTTTTCCGACATCATAAAAAGCTGGCCGGAATCCTGAACAAGACCGGCAAGCTGCGGATCATCCGGTTCGGTTGATTTAAGATACAGGTTATTCCCTTCAATTATCATTTTTCACCAAAGAAAAATTTAAGAGGTTTATGAATTCTTTTTGCCCATTCTGATTCAGTATGTTCCGCTGATTTATCAAAATAAATCTCCAGGTCTTTACCCTCCCTGAATCCTTTATTTTGCAGAGTTTCTATCATTTCATCAATCCCCGGACGCAATTGTGTCTCCAGTCCCTTTCCACCATTATCAATATAAATTTTGATATCCGGTTTCTTACCTTTGTATTCCTTAACCGGTGTTACGTAATCTATATAATCAATTTTGAATGCCGGCGAGAAACATGCGGCGCCCCCAAAAACTTCCGGGTATTCCCAGGCAAGTTGAAATGCTATCATTCCTCCCGCGCTGGAGCCCCCGGTAAATGTAGATTCTCTTCCCGGGCGTGTCCGGTATTTTTTATCAATAAACGGCTTTAGATAATCAACAATAAACTTCATATACACAGCCGATGTATCACCTGATATATATTCATGCATTCGATCTGAGGTATTATATATCCCTACAATAATAACCGGCTCAATAATATTAGCTCGTATAAGGCTGTCGGCAACCTCATCAATCTGCCAGTCAGTATTTATACTGGCGGTTTTCGGATCAATAATATTCTGACCGTCATGCATATATAAGACAGGATATTTTTCGGTTTTATCATCTTCATACCCGGGGGGCAGCCACAGAATAACATCCCGCTTTTTCAGAAAATCATATTTCATTTCCCTGTGGTATTTCACCTCCCCGGTTATCTGACCCTTAATCTCATATTCAAACTCATCCTTCCAATGGTTTATTTTTGTTTCAAAAACTGTATCTTTGCTGAATCTGAGGGAATAATTTTGCGGGATATCCCCATTATCCTTAACCGCTTCGGTTTCCCAGCCACCCCTCGTAAATTTAAATAAAATGCTGTCTTCCTTTTCAAACGAAATTGTTCTTTCCCAGAACTCACCATTTTTAAGTAAAGACACTTTACCGGGGTCCCAATTACCAAGTTTTTCATTATTGCCTGTAATAAAAATAGAATCCGTTTTATCAGGCAATGTACTCTTCACCCTGAATGTAATCTCGATATCATTGTTGCAGGCGGCAGTCGCGATGGTCAGCAGAATAAAAATCAGCTTTTTCATATTGTCACAATTAAATTCTGAAAAATGAGGTTGTCATTTAAACCATAATTTAATCAAAATTCATTTATTAAGCCAAAATGAATTTTTCCCTCACTGAAAGAGTCACCTGCTCCCATGGCGTAACTGACTCCCATTACTCCCAGCCCTGTTTCAATATTTATTCCCAGTCCGTAGCCGGTTTTATAAGCGCTCGATTCTGTTACACCTCTTGTCTCATCAGCGCTTCTGAGGTAATAGCCATTATCAAAAAAAAGGAAAAGATATGACCTGTTTGAGAGAAGGTACCTGTATTCAAGATTCGACCACAAGACACGGTTACCTGAAAACTGTTGTTCACGGTATCCTCTCAGGGTATTTGTTCCTCCCAGACGGTAAAGATCGCTTTGCTCAAAAAAGGGCGCTCTCATTTCTCTCATATAGAGGGAAAGAGCCGCCACCTGTCTTGGAAAAAACTGGTAGAAAAATTCAAAATCTATTTCAAATCGCTGAATTTTCACCTCTTTCACCGTCGATTCCGTTAAAAACTCCTCCGGACCATCAATGCTCTTGCTGCTGAACTTGTAGGTATTATTAAAAATTATCCCGCGTGTCGGCGCGTAAAAATCATCTGTAGTATTTATATTAAGATTAAAACCGGTTGTAATGGAGGTCGAATTATATACTGAAAAAACCATATTATCTGATTCTGTTGGTATTGTGCTCTCAGATTCGAAAATAAATGACGCGGAGATATCATTAGTAGCCAGATATTCCAGATTCAAATCAACTGATCTCTGGACGTACGTTGTATCCTGCTTTCTCTGAAATAAACCTGCGCTTATATTCACAGGATATCCCAAAACCCAGGGTTCGAGATATTTCAGTTCAAGCTCCTGCGATTCTCTTTCCAGCTTTTCCCACTTTATCGCCGCGGCTCTGCCTGTTCCGAATAGGTTACGAAGACTGATATTCACAAATCCTGTGAAATATCCATCATTTTCCTCTTTGGCCGGGGGAACATAACCTATTATACCATCAAAATTGTTTGTTTCCTTTTCTTTCACCCTGATTTTCAAAACCCCCTCTTCTTTGGAATTTACATAAAATAGAGGCTCACCCACCGGTTCAAAAAACCTTAGTCTGTTCAGCCTTGCCGGAATCTCCAAAATTTCCTCCTGTTTATAGAGATCATCCGGTCCTATCCTCGCGGCGCGCGTAATTACATAATCTTTTGTTTTCCCGTTTCCCTCAATTTCAATTTTTTGTACCCTGAATTTGTCAAGATTATTAACAGAAATAAAAAGATCGGCATAATATTTTTCATCCAAAGTGTCTTTACGGAAATTTACCGATTCAGTTCTGAATGTGATAAAAGGAGAACCTTTGTTTTCATAATCATTAATAATATTCCCGATTTCAGTTTCAATCTGCGCCGGGGACCACAATGAACCGGGAAGATACTGAAGCTTTTCGGCTATTGCTGTTGAATCTTCCCCGCTGACCCCTGAAAAAGTTATATCGCCGGTGATTACCTGGTAATCTTCTTTCAGCTTAACTGATATTTCAACATAAGCCGAGTCGATACTGATATGAATATTTATAGTATCGATACTGGCAAATAGATATGATTCACTTCTTAATCCATTGAGAATTCTTGCGGTGAGAGAATCTGTCAGCCCGTCAAAAATATTTTGCCCTTTTTTTATTTTGCTCCATTCAAGATATTTATCGGGACTGAAATTCTGAGCGCCCGAAAATGTTATTTCCTTTATTTGCTGGCAAAATAAAACAGGGACGAAAAAATAAAGGGGAAGAACTAATTTAATAATTTGGCGAATCATCAATCAGTTTCATTTTTTTGCCAACCGGAGTCAGGTTAATACTATTTAACAGGGGCTGATATTCAGCGGGAGAGACATCACATACACTCCACATACGTGCATTTGCCGAGCCAAGCGCGATTCCGGTTTTCAAGAAATCATCAAATACCATAGAATTCTCCAGGCCGTATATTATCCCCGCTAAAAATGCATCGCCGCTTCCGGTCGGGTCTTCCTCGGTTACCTCAGGAGGATCCGCCTTATAAATAAAATCAAACTTTGAGGCGTAAACTGTATCCGGACCATCTGTTACAAAAGCCAGCCTCACTCCTGATTTGTACAAATATTTAAAAAGCTCCTCATCAAAATGTTCTGACGAAGGGTTTATTCCCGCGTACCTGACCGCTTCATCCCTGTTCAGATGAACTACTGCCGGCGCCGCTTCAACACACTCTTTCAGATGTTTGCCATATGTATCGAGGATAGTCATTTTATCGAGTGAATTGGCTAAATCTATCGCCCAGGGAAATATTTTTTCAGCAGGGCCCGAAGGGGCGCTTCCTGAAAATACCACCGCGGAAACATTTCTGACCATTTTTTCAAAACGTAGTTTGAAGTTGTCAGCTTCTTTTTCTGTTATAACGCTGTCGGGCCCGAAATAGGAAGTGGGTTTACCTGCCGCTTCTATCGCGAGCAAAGCCGATCTTGTTTCATCTTTTATCCCGACGAGCACAAAATCGAGTCCTTCATCCGATATCATTTTCCTGAATATTTTCCCGTTATGTCCGCCGGCAAAAGTAAGAGCCTGATTTGATACGCCAAGTTTTGAAAGCTGCCGGGAAACATTTATCCCTTTTCCCCCGGCGCTGTATTCTTCCCTAATACTCCGGTTAACAGCGCCCGAAACTATTTTCTCAAAATATAATCGCCTCTCAAGAAGAGGATTAAGCGTTACTGTAAGTATCATAGTATTTTAATATCTGTATCTGTACCAGTCACCATAAACCGGCTGAGCGAGACGATAATCCCCAAATCCGGTCTGGTCGACAAAAATAAACCGTTTATTTATTTCATAATAATCCCAAATTTCGTAAGGTTTTGAATCATAATCAAATGGATGACGGTCAACCTGGTTTGGAGGACCCAGGGTAACATATATCATCCCCATATCTGTTTTCCATCCTTCTTTATAATTAGTGAATTTTTCATTCGCGTAGGCTATCCTGCGGTAATATTCAAGCATGACCTCATTTTCTTCAGTATTCGGTGAAGGGTCCTTTTGGTTCCAGTATGCCAGATATCTTTTCAGCTGGTCATCAAAATTTTCACCTTCCTGAATAAATTCTATTTCGTTTGAATTCGCGATATACTCCATTTGGGAAATAGCGGATGTAAGATTAGTGATCGAATTGGGAAATCCGAAAATTTTTGAGCGGAATTTCTTTACCACATTCTTTATCAGCTCCCCTTTTTCACTTTCCACATTGATCATCAACTTAAAATTGCCAAGCGCAATTTTTTCATTGTTAATATGATGATGAACAATATTCGTTCCCTGTTTGATATCTTCCGAAACAATCTGGGAATAAATTTGTTCATCCTCCTCATCCATTACCTGGTATTCAAGAAAAACACTTCTGTCTTTATCACTATATAATTCATAAAAGAAAGAAATTTTTTCATCTTTATTTGTAATTATATTTGAAACATGAGGCACAATTTTTTCACCGCTTTCGTCCCTCAGAAACTTGGATACAAGAACAATATCACTTAAATCAACCGAATCAATAAACACCGGTACATTTGCGACCGCGCTGATCGTAACATTCTTTTTTGAATCGGAATCTTCTATTATACACCTTAATTTGTATTTTCCGGGATTAAGACTTGTTGTGCGGTAACTGATGTTATAGCTGTTCTTTGAAGTTGTGGTGTTATAATTTTCAACAAATACCTTTTCATTCCAGGTTGTTTCAAATTTTATTTCTTCCTCATCCTCACCATAATAAGTCAGGGTAACTGAATACCCACCCTTATAGCCTTTACTATCTTTAGTAAACTGTATGCTCGAATAAGGGACTTTAAGAAATACATCCACCTTTGTTTTTCCTTCAAAAGCGCTTTTATAGTTTGCTACATCAATATATACAGTTGGCACAAGCGCGTAAGGATTATTATGTCCCGTGTTTTCCACCTGCGCCCACAATCCGGCCGATAATAAAATCAGCGAAATTACAATAGCTTTCATGGTTGCTAACCTCTATTAATAATTCTTAAATTTACCAAATAAATCATATTCCCCGCAATCAGTAATTTCAACCATATAAAATTCTCCTGTTTTCATATGCGCGGGACCTTTATTAATAATAACTTCACCATCTACTTCAGGGGCGTCTCTTTCCGATCTTCCCACGTAATATTCTTCATATTCCTCATCGATAAGCGCCTTAATTTCGCGCCCGATAAGTTCTTCATTTTTCCTGTATGATATTTCCTGCTGAACCTGCATCAGTTTATCCCTTCGCTCTTCTTTTATTTCCTGCGGCACCGTATCACCCAGAATATATGCCGGCGTGGATTCCTCGACAGAATATGTGAATACACCGAGACGTTCAAAACCGATTTCCTTTACAAAGTTAATAAGTTCGTCAAAATCTTCTTCGGTTTCACCCGGGTAACCTGTTATGAAAGTTGTTCTGAGCGTCAGCCCCGGTATTCTTCTTCTAAGTTCATGGAGTAGTTCCCTGGTGCGTCGGGAGGTGATTCCCCGTCTCATCGATTTCAGCATTTTATCCGATATATGCTGCAATGGTATATCAATATATTTGCATATTTTCGGATTTTCCGCTATCTCAATAATAATATCGTCGGGAAAGTGAGAAGGATAAGCATACATAAGTCTTATCCATTCAATATTCTTGATATCCGAAAGTTTCCTCAGTAACTCAGCAAGATTCCTCCTGCCATAAATATCCTTGCCATAATCTGTGGTATCCTGACCAATAATGATCAGCTCCTTTACACCTTTTTCGGCCAGGCTCTCAGCTTCCTTCAGAAGGCTCTCCATATCCCTTGAGGCATGTTTTCCCCGCATAAGTGGTATAGAACAGAATGAACAGGGATTATCACAACCCTCCGATATTTTAAGATATGCGAAATGTGACGGAGTGCTGAGTTTTCTTTCACCCAGCAGTTCTTTTCTTAAATCACCGCCCAGTTCTTTTACAATCTCTTCATATTTTTCCACTCCGAAAAATGAATCAACTTCGGGCAATTCCTCTTTTAATTCCTTTTCATATCTTTCCGAAAGGCATCCGGCAACTATCACTTTCTTCAGTTTACCTGATTTTTTTAACTCTATTGCGTTTAATACTGTGTTAACAGATTCTTCCCGGGCCTCTTCGATAAATCCGCAGGTATTAATTATTACCGTATCGGCCTCTTCGGGATTATCAACCATTTTAAATTTATTCACCTGAAGCTGTTCTGCCAGTCTTTCTGAATCAACTGTATTTTTTGAGCAGCCTAAAGTAAGTATTCCAATTTTGTTACTGTTCTTATTCATTATTCTCCCGTGAACGTTTTTTTATTAAACGCTTTGCTTCACTTTTGGTTCCATGATTGGGCCTGCTGACATTGGATAATATAAACATTATTGTACTTCAATACTATACAAATAAAAGACAGTTACTAATTTTTACTCTTCTTTTTAGACGTTTAGAATAGTTTTCTGTTTTCAAATATTATATTATATTGATTACTATCGATTTATATTGACATTTATCGATATTGTTCTTAGGTTTGCGTTAAATAAATAAGGTAACGATATGAATTATACCAGGACTCTTAAGATGATTAAAGCGCTCGCTGATGATTCCAGACTCAAAATATTAAACTCACTTAACTCGCAAGAAAGCTACGCTGAGGAATTGGCGGACAAATTAAATTTATCGCAGTCCACAGTTTCTTTTCACCTGAAAAAACTTGATGAAGCCGGCTTTCTCGATAAATCGAAACAACAATATTATACTATCTACAGGTTAAAAGAAAATCTGCTCCAAATGACGCTGGCCGATCTGATAAATACCGAAATACCTGATCGGGACAATCAGGATATCAGAATCAGAAAGTACAGAGAAAAGATTTTCCGGACTTTTTTTTCGGAAGGCAGACTTGATAAGCTTCCCGCTCAGCTCAAAAAGAAACTTGTAATACTCGATTTTTTTGCCGCGCAGTTTCGTCGTGGTAAAGAATATGAAGAAAAACAAGTCGATGACCGGATTAAAGAATTTCATGATGATTATTGCACTATCAGGCGTTATATGATTGATACGGGAATAATGACGCGGAAGAATGGTAAATACCGGCTGGCGGATAATTATATCGCGGCTGACTATATACCTGATAAAACAACCCTTATGAAGCTAACAAAGAAACCGATAATTCCACGGGAAAATATTTCTGTTAAATTGCCTGAAAATGAGGCGGGAATTTTTGCTATAAGGAATACCCATAATGAAAAACAATTTATCGGCGGTAGTGTAAACCTGAGAGCGGCATTTAACAGATATTTCTCCGAACTTAAGTTCGGCTCTTTTCATATCAAAGCGCTTCAGAATGACTGGAACAGACTTGGCAGCCACTCTTTTAATTTTCTGGTCCTGCAATCGGTTGATATGGAAGATATTCCGCAAAAGGAAAGAAGAAAATTTATCGCTGAACAAACAAAAACATTCATTGCCGGAATGGAAACTGAACATGATAAAATATATAATTTCGAAGAGAATGAGATATGAAAACAAACGGGTCACTTTCTAAAACAAACTATGCTGAATTAAAGGATACTCCTGTAAACACTGTTATTCTTCCCTGGGGAGCGACTGAAGCTCATAATTACCACCTGCCTTATGGTACGGATAACTATCAGACAGAATATATAGCGTTAGAAGCCGCAGAAAAAGCAAATAAACAGGGAGCTTCCGCTATAGTACTGCCCGTTATCCCTTTTGGGGTAAATACCGGTCAGATGGATATCCCGTTTTGTATAAATATCTATCCCTCAACTCAATTAGCATTACTGGATAATATTATTGACTCGATGCAGGCGGCAAAGATTAAAAACCTTATCATACTCAATGGCCACGGGGGCAATGAATTTAAGCCGGCAATCAGGGAGCTGCAGGTTAAATATAACTCTGTGCTCATAGGTTTGATAAACTGGTATAAAATGACCGATAACTACAGATGGTTTGAGGAGCCGGGAGATCACGCCGGTGAAATGGAAACATCCAATATGATGTATATTTTCCCTGAGCTTGTTTCAAATATAAAAAAGGCGGGCGATGGTAAAGAAAAAATTAACAGAATCTCAGGTTTTAGAGATGGCACAGCGTGGATGCCCAGGCCTTGGACAAAAGTCAGCGCCGATTCCGGTATAGGAAATCCGAAAAAAGCCTCTGCCGCGAAAGGAGAAAAATTCCTCGACTTTATTTCAAATAAAATTGCCGGCTTTCTTCGGGATATTGATCAAATCGACAGGGATGATCTTTACTGATCCCCTGACCGAAAAGCTGAAGCATTATGATGCCTGTTCCCAAACAGGCAGTGACATAAAAGAATGAGGAACCAGGAATTTTTTATATTCTGAATAATCTGACAGGATCTGAGCAAAAAAGTCTGTTAAGTATTTCCGCGCAAGTATGCTCACCCGTTTTATAGCATAAAACAATACCGGTACCAAGAAATAATTACGATGCCCCGATCCTTTAGTCCTTTGTTGATAAAGGATAACGCCAAAGGAATTGTATATAAGTTTTTTGTGAAATTACTGGCAATAATTGTTATATCCCTGTAAATAGGGCGTACTGAAAAAGTGTTAAGTTATTGTAATAAAATAATATAGGGGGATAAAAAGTGGCAAAAGTGCAAGGAAATTAATATATTGCAATAAAAAAGCTTGCACTTATGATAAAAATAGGAAACATAAAACAGATAGAAATATTTGAGTTTCAACACCCATTTGAAGCAGAATTGGACCCAGAGAACCGCTGGGTGAAATTGTCAAAACTAATGCCATAGGAAAGGCTGGAAGAAATCTACTCACTTAAGTTCTCCCCGAGTTTTATACACTACACTCCAATAGTTTGAGAATCTGTCTCTGGTCATTGGAAAGAGTTACAATTTTTGACCATTCAAATTTTTCTTTTTCCGATTTAAGTTCCACCTTATATGCCGACTGAAGTTTCTCTAAAGCATATACTGCTGACAGTCCTTTCTTTCCAACCTTATACTGTATATACGACAAAATTGCATAAGCTAAATAACATATTTTCACATGCGCTCTGACTCGATGGATTAAATATTTTCTTACCGGATGCAAATTTATTGTTCCTTTTAGCTCTTTATAGGCTTTCTCAACTATATCCTTTTCAAAATATGTTCTGATAACATCCGCCACCTCAAATTCTGTCGTATGAAATATTAGTGAATATCCCATATATTTGGCTTGTTCAGGATCATATTTGTCAGCTTTTCTCATTGCCCGCTCTCTTTTTGCGGACTCTAACTCTGGATTATATATCGCTATGAGTTTCCCGGACAGATATTCAAACTCCTTTGCGAAGACTACTGTATTTTTTAATTCAATTCTGTATGCTGGTTGATAGATTTCTTCCCTCTCTATTTGGTCAAGGTACTTGTGTTTTATCGTTTGATTCATCCTCAGTCCTGTTATTACTGCCTGTTTCAGGGTAAGCAGGTCTTCCAGGAGCACTTTTGATATCATCCCTCTGTCAAGTATTATTGTCTTTACATCTTTCAGCCTGATATCGGATAATAAATCAGAGAATATTTTTGTATTTCCTATCTTACCTTCATATAGTTTATGCAATATTGGAAAGCCTTCCTTTTTTGTGACTGCAAGCGCGATCTGTACCAATTTGTCATATTTCCCGTCTTTTCCCTTTCTGGATTTCCACTCTGCCTGTGATCCGTTGAAGTAAGTGTCTGTAACATCGAGAACCAATGCCTGGTCATCATCTTTTTCCGAGAGAAGTTGCTTGAATAGTTGATCTTCTATTTCTCCAAAATCCAGGTCTTCAAGGAAATCGAGAGTCTCGTAGAGCTGTTTATCTACGATTTTATCAAGATTCAGCAATTCCTTAAGGGTTGTTTGTTCTATATGTTCTGGGAGTTTATAAAGGGAGTTTCTGGTAATTAGTTGAGTGTAAACAAGCAATAGTATTCTATTGGCATGTTTTCCTAATATACCGGTAAGCGAGAGTTTTTCTGCAATCTCATGAAGGATCTTATAATCAAGATGTCTTTTCACAGAAACTACCTCAACATCTTGAGATGATATCTTTTTGACAGGTTGTCCATCGACTTCTTTGCCGATATATCTGATTACTTTTTGCTTAACTTTGCCGTCTTCCCGGTAGTTTTTAACTTCCGCGAGGTAGACTCCACTTTTTTTCTTAATTCTTCTTGTAAAGCTCATATTTCACCAATAGTGTATAAAATATACACTATTATATAAAACTTATTCCCGTAAGTTGCAAGTTTTATTATACTTACAGGTAGTGTATAAATTCTTGGGAAAAGTTAGGTGTATAGGTTCCCATTATTGTAGAAAATAATAGACAATCTGGTAAACATCTCTGGAGGAGATGCATAAAATGGCGTTCAAATTATATTATTCTTATAAATAAAGCAATGTTGATATATTGGTTCTAAATATTATTTGATAAGATATATAGATATCTCCTCAAGTTGTTTCCATATCAAATTTTCTTCGTTTTTATTTTGCGAATGAATCCCTGTAAGTTATTGTTTTTATTACCGGGATCAGGAGTTCTGAAACTTTTTACGGAGAATCTGAGTGATCAGGAAAGGGAATATAAATGTTGAAAAAGATTCGGGATAACTGGGTATTTTATGCCGCAATATTATTCCGTCAGGAATTTAAAATCCCTCCCCTTGCTGAGGGGAGGGATAAAGGGTAGGGCTGAAAATTTAATTACTTTTACGAATTACTTCCTCCACTCCGGAAATCTTCCGGGGGTGTAGGGGGCGCCTGCTTTTTCAAGTTCCGATTCGAGAAGTTTTATATCGGAATCGATTTTGCGGAGATCATTTAGCAGGGCTTTAAGTTTGCCCGCGGCGGCGTCATACGATTTTTCGTATGTTACAGTCGGAGCGGCGGTTGTGGCCCAGAGAGCGCCTGTGATCAGTTCGACACGGTCTCTTACCGAACTTGGAGCGCCTCCTTCATAATACCTGCGCAGACCGTCGCCATTAAGAGCGCGGTTAAATTCTTTCAGACTCTTTTCGATTGCCAGAACCTTGTTATATGTTTCAACAGGAACGTCGGCTGATTCGAAAACAGCTTTTTTGAAATATTTCAGTTTGTCGACGAGTTCATCGCGGTAAGCGTCTGTGCCTGTAATGGCGCGTGTAAGCTCAGCCACTTTTTTGTTGAACGCGTTCAGGGCCGCCATATCTGTGGCCGGAAGAGTTGTTATACCCAAAGGTTCGCATGTAAATTCCTGCGGAGGGACAAGTTCGGTGAAAATGCCATCAATAAATTTACTCATCGAAACTTTATATTTACCAGGAACAGCCATGTATCCCAGGTCAGGTTCCGCCCAGGGAATCGAGGAATCGAATGCCTTAAGGGAGATCGGTTTAGGCACGCCATGTCTGAAATCCCATACTACTCTCTGAAGACCGGTGCTGATGTCTTTTTTAATTTTTCTTACAACGTTGCCCTGCATATCGGTAATTGTGAAAAGAAGATATGCGTCTGGCTGGTCAGCTTCAGCGCGTAATGTTTCATAGTCGGGGAAGTCTATATCTTTGTTATCTTCCTGCGCTTTCTTTTCTCTTTCGCGGCGAAGGTCTTTGAGAGATTTATGTCCATCTTTCAGATAATAGGTAAAAACAGCCCCGACAGGAGGATTTTTGGCGGAATAAAAACCGGCTCCCATAAATCCTACTCCTCCAAATCCAAAGGGATCGGACTGCAAAAACATCTTCGCTGTTTTAATCGGGAATATGTGGGCTTCCTTATTGATCGTTTCTTTGGAAAGATAACGCAGGGGAGTGTAGTCATCAATTATATATACTCCGCGTCCGAAAGTAGAAACCACCAGGTCATTTTCTTCCCGCTGAATTTCCAGATCATAGGTGATCATTTTCGGGATTCCCGCTTTAAGCCGCAGCCAGCTTTCGCCGCCGTCATTAGTGAAAAATACGCCAAACTGTGTGCCGACAAAAAGCAGATCGGGATTCACATGATCCTCGGCTATCGCGTATGTGCTTCCTCTTTCAGGCAGGTCGCCGTTTATGTAACTCCATGTTTTACCGCCGTCAGCGGTTTTTAGCAGGTAGGGTTTGTAATCGCCGTCAAGGAAATTCTGCCCCGCCGCGTAAGCTACAAGTTTGTTGTGGCCTGAAGCGCACATGTTATGTATTCTCGCGTATTCGGGAAATCCTTCCGGCAGTTCAGCCCTGCCCCAGGTTTTACCGCCGTCGGCAGTATAATGAATCAGGCCATCCCCTGAGCCGGTGTATAAAATATTTGGATCTACGGGTGATTCGGCGATGCTGGCGATAATCCCCAAATTTCCTTTCGAGGCCAGATCATCCTTGCTCCAGCTTCTTCCCATAAGTTTCATGATGTTTTCGGGAACACCACGCGTAAGATCGCCGCTGATCTCCTTCCAGGAGCTTCCCTGGTCGGTGGTTTTCAGCAGTTTATGACTTCCGAAATATAAAGTTTTGTGATCATGTTTTGAGATAAGCAGAGCCGCGTCCCAGTCAAAACGGTAGGCGCTGTCGGCGAAATCCTGTGGTTTGATGTATAGCCTTTCACCACTTTTTTTATCGAAGCGGTATAGGCCGCCATACTGGTACTGCGCGTAAAGGATATTGGGATCTTTCCAGTCAACCTGTGTCTGGAAACCATCCCCCGAAATTGTGAATATCCAGTCCTGGTTGGTAATTCCGGCCGAGCTTATTGTGCGTGACGGCCCGCCAAGACTGTTGTTATCCTGGGTGCCTATATATACGTTGTAAAAAGGTTTCGCGTTATCTGTGGTAACTTTATAGACCTCGGTGATTGGGATATTGCTTTTGAAATCCCAGTTAGCGCCTTTATCGAATGATTCATACATACCGCCGTCGCAGCCTACTATGAGGTGGCGGTTATCAGTCGGGTCAATCCACATGCAATGGTTATCCACATGTTTTTTATCTTCACCCACATTCTGCCAGGTTTTGCCGAAGTCATCCGAATATTTCAGGAAAACATCCATGCTGTATATCCTGTTGACCATCACCGGATCACAATAAATTTTCTGGAAATAAAACTTATAGGCCGATGTGTAACCACCCTGTTTTGTCCAGCTCGCGCCACGGTCGGTGCTGTGGTATAAGCCTCCCCCTTCGCTCGCTTCCACAATGAGATAAAGATGATCGGGATTAACAGGGGATATCGCCATGCCTGTTCTTCCGATATTAGCCGATGGAAGTCCGTTGCTCAGTTTATCCCAGGTGTCGCCTCCATCGGTGGATTTATAGATCGCGCTTTCAGGGCCGCCCCATACGGCGGTATAAAGTTTTCGCATCCTCTGGTGAGCTACGGCGTAAACTATTTCGGGATACCGGGGATCGATATGAACCTGGTAACAACCGGTATATTTACTTATCTTGAGCACATTCTCCAGGTTTTACCTCCATCTTTTGTTCTGAATATACCACGATCTCCACCTTCACGGCGTAGAGGGCCCATAGCTGCCGCAAAGACAATATTGGAATTTTCCGGATTGATGGCCATACCGCCGATATGCTCCGATTCCTTTAATCCCATATTCTCCCAGCTTTTTCCGCCATCCTCACTTTTATAGACGCCGTCTCCATAACCTGAATTATTGTGGTTGCTGCTTTCACCGGTTCCAACCCAGATTACATTGGTATTATTGGGATCAATTCTCACAGCGCCAATAGCGTAGGCTCCCTGGTTATCGAATACAGGGGTGAAAGTGTTGCCGTTATTTGTGGTTTTCCAGAGGGAGCCATCGCCGACCCCGATAAAATAAATGGAATGATCGTCGGGATTCACCGCGATATCACGCACGCGACCCCCCGTAACTGCAGGACCTATGCCACGGAATTTTACTCCGCTGATTGAGATATCCTTTAGAGTTTTTTCCTTCTTTTCCTCTTCAGCAAATAAAACCACCGAGAGAGAAAGCAATAAAATAATTAGAAAATTGAATGATATTTTTTTCATATATGCCTTTCCTGAATTTATTGGTCGGGATAATAAAAGTGTCCCTTAAAATAATTTAGTGTCCAAAAATAATAATATATTCTTACTCGTAAACTGGTAGCGCCAGAAAAAATTGAATCCGAAGAAAGAATCGTACTCGTTCTCGTAATCGTACTTCGTACTCGTCTTTTCGAAACGCTCAGGTTATTCGAGAACGGGGACAAAACGGTACTCGTACCCGAAAGAATCAGACAAATTCACCAAAGAAAAGCGACCTGTTTATTTCCTTTGGAGCGTCTGTTATCCAATCAAAATATGATATTTTATACCACAATATGTTATTACGATATTTTAAATTGATTTTCTCCTGAAATTAATCATAAACCGGACAAAATGACAATATTTTTTAGACGACAGAGCGAATAAAATGTTTAACTAATCATCACTGATAGCATTAAAACAGGAGTATTTTTAAAAGCGGTCCGTAATAGAGGGGAATATCAACAAAAATTTGATGGCAGCAGCAGGCGTTTGTAAATTTTTTTTACGGAGCTGTTTTTGAATGTTTATTTTGGGTGATAAATTATTGTATGTTGTCAGATTTCCTTATAGGTAATGGACGCTCAGAAGATGGCAATTATGAACATCCTTTCATTTTTATTTGCGGAATAGGACAAAATTTATTATTTTATACTCGTTCCATGTTCTGTGGGGTTATTTGCTGTAGGAGTAATGAAACAAACGCGATATATCCGGGCCGGGATATATAAATGATTATAGGATGTTTCATTATTTTTTGAGGCGGGAAGCAAAATTCTGTTTTAGAATTAAAAAGAAAATTTCAAAAAAACTGAAAAGTGAAAAAAATGGTGAGAATTTCTATATATAAAAACTTTCCCGTTTTACTAATTATAGGCTTATTCCTGTTGCAGGCTCTAATTCACGCGCAGAAGGCGGAGCGGGTAAATCGAACGATAGTTTATGCCGGCGATAAAAACTTTTATCCTTTTGAATACCTGGATGATTCGGGAAAACCTGCCGGATTTTTTATCGATCTTCTTAAGGAAATAAGAAAAAGAACCAATATTAAAATAGAAGTAGAATTAAAGAAGTGGAACCTTGTAATAACAGGACTTAAAGAGCATAAAAAGTATGATCTGGCGGCCGTATATTTTTCTAATGAACGGGCCGAATTTTTAGATTTTGGAAATCCGCTTTTTCTTACCTATGATTTTCTTATCCTGAACAAAAATTCCAGCAATATTACCGATATTTCCGAACTTGTAAGTCATGAAGTGCTGGTGGAAAAAGGGGGCTGGAGCGCTGATTATATTCGTATGAATCTGCCCAGTATAAAAATAGTTGAGGTAACATCGGAGCCGGAGGCTTTAAAACTGGTTAATGAGGAAAAATATGATTATGCCATAGTCAATTATTCAACAGCCCTGGGAAACATAAAAAGGCTTAATCTTAAAAATGTTTTTCCGGCCACAGTTATAATAGCTCCGAGGGAATATGGTTTCGCCACACCCGCAGGAGATAGCCTGTTGATCTCAACAATAAACAACGCGGTTGATTCTCTAAAAAAAGAGGGTGTATACAGCGCTCTTTACAAAAAATGGTTTTTGCATGATGAATCAAAAGAAAAATATGCCTCATATCTGAAATGGACCATATTCGGTATTCTCACGCTTATCCTGCTGGCGACCCTGGTATTTGTCTGGAATATGGCGCTGAAGAAAAAGGTCAGGCAGAAAACCGCTGAATTAACCAGTGAATTACAGAAAAGAATTATCGCTGAAAAAAAACTGAATAAATCGAAAGCGGAATTGGAGAGACTCAGCCGAATAAAAACGGAGTTTATATCGCAGATGTCCCATGAGATTCGCACCCCGATAAATATTATTGAAACGGCGTATTCCCTGCTTGGTGAAGAGATTCACGCCGAATCGGATGAAGATACATCGACCCTTATTGATTCGATAAATTGCGCTACCAAACGTCTGACAAGAACGATTGATCTGCTGATAAACTTCTCTGAAGCAAAATGCGGCACATACCAGTCGAATAAAAAGGAACTGGATATTGAAGAGGATATCCTTAACCGGCTGATAAGAGAATATATGTTTGAGGCAAAGAGGAAAAATATTGAGTTTAACAAAATTATAAAGGCTCAAAATCGCAATATTTACGCGGATGAATATTCTGTTACGCAGATTTTTTCAAATCTTATCGATAACGCTTTAAAATTTACCAATGAAGGAAGTGTTAATTTAATTGTCGCCGAAAAAGAAGAGGGGCTGGCTGTATCTGTGGAAGATACCGGAATAGGAATATCTGAAGAATATCTTCCCGATTTGTTCAAACCTTTCACTCAGCAACAGCAGGGTTATACGAGGAATTATGACGGCAATGGCCTGGGACTCAGTCTGACTAAAAAATATTGCAAAATAAATGACGCCAGAATAAAGGTGAAATCACAGGTTGGCGCAGGAACAAAGTTTACTGTGATTTTCGGGAGCAGTCATTAAAATCAGGAACTCATGCATATTCTTTAATCATGATACAAGAGAATGGACGGATTAGAAAAACCGGCAACGTTAGCCGCAATTCTGAAACCGCTGGAAGAGAACTTATTTCACGGGGGTTGTATTTTTGGCGCTTGGTAGGCGGCTAAGCTTTTTCCCTGTGGTTGGATAGCATTACTAATATTCTCTGCTTCCGGAACAAAACCTCTTATATTCTGTAAATCAGAATATGAGATGTTTAATACGAATATTTTTAATCATAGCAATGGGTTTTCTGCTTGCCTGTTCAGAAAAGGAACCTGATATATTTTATCAACAGCTGGATTTCCCAACGAAAAAAGATCCCAGACATGGTCCGACTCCGGCGAGTGAGGCGAGGATATCACTTCCCGTCAGAAATGATGCTGAGGAATTTGACATACTCGTTAATAATTATGGCGCAAAAATTATTTATGAAACTCATTACTTCGATGATTATGATTCTTACCCCTATTTTTTAGAGGCTCTTGCTGAAGATAAATTAAGAATACCATTTAAAAATATCGATACAACTGAATATCCCTTAAAATATTATCATCTCATAAACAAATCTGATTTGATCTTCAAAGAATATGAAAAACATGGATTAGGATTTATTCTCAGGAAATATTTCAGAGACAGTGGCAGATTTAAAAAAGTTTACAGGTACCATCTGAAACCAGTTGAAAAAAGGTCCGACATCTGATCACTTTATAAAATCATGTATGATAACAAGTATATGGGATTTGAAGGCTGTATTGCTTCTGATCTGTTTGTCCGGCACCTCACAGAAGAGGAGTTAAAGAAATAAAATTTTATTGACTGATATTAATCCTATTCATGGTATCGGCCATTAAATCCCTAAGCGATCTGCCGCTATCTCCCTCTGATTTATGCTTCCGCGCGACAGACAGTTTTGCTAACAGATCAAGTTTTAACTGCAAATTGGAATAGTGGGTCATTGACATGACTACCAGGTCACCGGTTCCATTTTTCGTAATAAGAATCGGTTCATTGGTTTCATGAACCAGCTCGGAAATTTCATTAGATTTATTACGCAAATCCGATATTGGTTTGATTATTGGCATGGTATAAATCTCCTGTCTTTTTATCAAAATTATATCAATTTTTTGATAGGTGCAAGGATGACTTTTTTCCTGCCCGTTAATGGCTCATTTTTCGTAAATAAAAATCACAGGAATGTTGATAAGCGTTTTGATTCTATGCCATAGTTAAATGCAAAAAAGAATTTTTAAAAATCAAGAAATCAAGACCATCCCTTAATTATGGCTCGAGACAATGGATGGACTATACTATTTTTGAATTCCGTTATGGAACATTAGCCGCTCAGGTAGTTTATAAAGAGGTAGTAATAAAATTGCTGCCGGTAATATCAGCCAGGGACTTTCAATAAGATAAGGAAATTCAAGATGGAAAAAGTGAAAATTTTTGAAAAGTTTGATAAACTGGATACTTATTGGAGTCCCGGAATAATCGCCGCGTTAAATAATTATCATGTAAAACTGGTCAAAGTGAAAGGGGAATTTGTCTGGCACGAACATGAAGAAACAGATGAAATGTTTTTTGTGATTGAAGGAAGTTTGAAGATTTTACTCCGGGACCGGGAAATAACATTGGAAAAGGGTGAAATGTTCATCGTTCCGAAAGGGACAGAACACAAACCTGTAGCTGAAACTGAATGCCGGGTAATGCTGATTGAACCGGAAGGTGTTGTCAATACCGGAGAAGCCGGGGGAGAATTGACGGCTGATAAGAACAGATGGATATGAAACCCCTGTTTTGTCAAAAACAATGATTTGTGTATTTTTCCCACAATTAAAAAAAATATTTGGAAATTAAAATGAATCTGGCAAAAACATTTTTGCTGACAACTCTGCTTACCTTTCCTCTGTTTTCGCAGAGTTATGATATAAGGTTTATTTCGGATGGAGAAGAAGGCCTGGAAAAACTGGTGGAATTACAGCCAGAGATAAAAGATATTCATCCTCTTCTGGAAACGTTCCAGCCGGTGGCAATAGTTGATGATGATATGTATTATATTTTTGATTATGATTCCTATAGCGGGAAATATATGTTCCAGAAAAAAGAGCAGACAAGTTTTTCCGTACCCCCGGGCATAAGAGCTTCTTTTCCCCTTTCGGCTTATTACGGCAGACCGACATGTGTTGTGACAATGGACGTTTTTGATTTTGAGGATGGATATATTTCCATCTTTCATGAGTTTGTGCATTGTTTCCTTTTTAATACTGTTGAAACCGAAATTAAACAGCAGCTTGAAGTTTACCAGACTGAAACGGCAAACAACAATTACCAGTGGGAAGATAATTTTAATTTTCCTTATGACAGTTTAAAATTTTCCTCTAATTACGATTCGCTAATTGTCGCTCTTGACAGTGGTTGGACAGATAAAGTGACTTTATTCCGGAAAGTTCTCAAAGATACACTGAGCAATGCCGAATATGAATATATGTGCTGGCAGGAATGGAAAGGGGGATTCGGTAGGGAAATTGAAAATAAAATATTTGCCCGACTCGGCTATCCTGAAAATGATTTTGGCAATGAAAAACCGTATAACAGGTTGTCATTTCATTACACCGGCGAAAAGATCATCGAACTTATAATTGCCGCGAAACCTGAACTTTATACTGATCTGAAGGCCCTTTTCCGGGAGATTCAGAATTTCTACTAAACCCGCCGGATAAAGCAGAGTATTTTTCATGGCGCCTTTCCGGTTTAACAAAGCGGTTTAACGCGCGTCTAAAAAAACAGAAAATTAAATAATGATTTACAGGCGCCACCATGAATAAATTACTCTTTTTCTGCTTTCTATACATTTCCTCACTCCTTTGCAGTAATGACACGCTGCTTGCCCAAAATCCGGAAAAAGTTTACAGACTGCCCTATATTAATATGTCCACCGAATGGTATAATACACAGGTTGGTCTGTGGGCAAAGGAAATAAAAAATCATCCCGAAAATGAAAATGCCTGGTATAATTATTATTTCGCAAAACGATATGCCACAATGGGCGGGGATCCGGCAGAACGAAAAGCGATTTTGGATTCAACTATCCAAAACATGTCCGGGGCAATTCCTGATTCCTGGGTTTATTATTATACTTCATATTACAATGGTGATCGGGATTTCAGACTACTTGAGAAGGCTTACGAACGGAATCCGGAACGGGCCGACCTTTATTACGAGTTTATGCATTATTATGAGGAAAGAGGTAATTTTAACGAGCTGAAGAAATTCTGCGAAAAATTATATGAGAGCGGGGATATAATTCCCGGCCTTTATGATTATAATTTTAATATACTCAATACATGTGAGCGCAATTCAATCCTGTTCAGCAACGGTGATAACGACACCTACCCGGTATGGGTTCTGCAACAGGTTAAAGGTATCCGACAAGATGTCACGCTGATGAATACCCACACTGTATTCGCGCTGCGGGACTATCTCAAATTAAAATTGCGTCAAATGAATATGGAGATAAATCCTGAAAGCTTCAGCAAAGATAATATTGCGTTATTCCTCCAACAGTTGACCGGCGCCATTAAAAAGAAATATCCCGGGAAGGAAATTTACATTGCTCCGACAGTTTATGAATCATATACAAAAAATATCAGGAACAAATTGTTTCTGACCGGACCCGGATATTTGTATTCAGAAAAACCGGTAAGCTTAACTCTTCTTCAAAAAAACCTGGAGGAAAACCTGCGGCTTGATTACCTTGATGACGATAAAGGGAGCAAAAATCATATCAGCGTTCCGATTCTCAACAGGCTGAATCTGAATTATGTCCCTTCATTTCTCACCCTCGCTAAATTTTACCGGGAATCAGGTGAGGCGTCAAAAGCTGCAATCTGGAAAAACAGGGCAAAAAAAATAGCCGAAAAAGCCGAATATAAAGAATATATTAAATTGATTCAGGATGAATTCTCCGATTAAAATTCTTGTTGTCATCATTGATAATGATAACACTTAAATTTCATGAAGGTAAATTTTGAAAGCTTATATAACAAACAAACCAGGTAAAATAGAAAACTTTAACCGGACTGATATAACTAAACCGGAACTGAAACCTGGTGAATTACTTGTAAAAATTAAAGCCGCCTCGGTAAATCCCGCCGATTTGAAGATTGTGGAAGCCAGGAGTGGCGCAAACTTTATTCACTCAATGAAACCTCCCGTTATGGCAGGATATGATTTCAGCGGATTTGTGGAAGAAGCGGGAAATGAGATCTCACAGTTTAAAAAAGGAGACAATGTCTTTGGTTTTCTCTTTTATTCCTCAAAAACAAAACAGGGGAGTTTTGCTGAATATGTGGTTATGACCGAGGATATGGTCGCGTTAAAACCGGAATCTTTATCATTTGAGGATGCAGCCGCTTCAGGAACAACAGGGCTGACCGCGCTTCAGTCACTTGTGGATATTGCCGATATTCAGCCCGGTAAAAAAGCGCTGATAAACGGAGCCTCAGGGGGAGTGGGAAGTTACGCGGTGCAGATAGCCAAAATTCTCGGGGCTGAAGTGTGGGGAACATGCAGCGAAAAAAATATGGAATATGTTAAAGAACTTGGCGCCGATAATATAATTGACTATAAAAAGAGAGCTCTTCCTGATATCGATCAGAAATTTGATATAGTTTTTGACGTGGTTTCAAATTCCTCTTTTGCCGAATCAAAAAAGATAATGGCGAAGGGAGCAGTATATATAACTCTCCTTCCATCATTCAGTTTTATAACAGGTATGATAAGCAGTTTTTTCACTTCAAAAAAATGTAAAGCCTGTATCGTAAAACCGAAGAAAAAAGATCTTGAAACCGTTGCCCAAATGTTTGAAGAGGGCAAACTAAAATCGGTCATTTCATCCACCTGGCAAATGGATAAGCTTCCGGAAGCTCTGAGAGAGTTTTCAAAGGGCGTCAGGGGAAAGATGGTGATTGTGGCTTGAGAATGGCGAGAGCCGTTAAGATAAACAGCTTAATTTTGAGATATATATTATAAATGGGGATACCGGATTAAATATCCCTGATTATAATATCCTGGCTCCTGTTGTTTTGTCCTGATAAGAATAATAGTAACCCGCGAATAAATCTACCCTGAAAATATTCCGGTAACATTACATTGGATATTCTTCCCGGCAGTGAGCATTTTTGTAATTGAGATCACAAATCGGGTTTAGAATTAGAAATATACTTGCTAAAATCAATTTAATTCGTTATATTCCAGTTAGGTGTGATGCGGGGCAAAATATTATGGCTGTATTATTTCAGCTGTGATAATTTACATCTGTTTTTGAAAGAAACAGTATTTTTTTTCATATTGGAGGTCATAATTGGATTCGGTTTTCTAAAATATTCTCCTGTAGCCTATCCTGTTATTTTGCTAAATAAACATGCTTTTTGTGTTTTGGTAATAGGATAAACGGACCTTATTTACCGGAGGTTATCAATGAAAATATACTTCAGCCAAATTTTTTTGCTGATTTTTTTAATTGGCAAATTATCCACGACAGCCCAGACCATCTACGGAGTAAGCGGGCAAATAAAAACTCCGGACGCGAATATTGCTACAAATGGCAAATGTACAATGGGAATTTTGTATTTTAGCGATTATCATGAAGAACACGACAATTTCGTCCGACAATGGAGTTTAAGTTTTAATACCGGATTTATGAGTAGGATAGAATTAGGCGTCAGACTTTTGGTAATTCCGGGAGCTCCCGGGGATTCTGAAATTTATGATTCATTTTTTGACCGGATTGTGAATGTAAAGGCGCTTCTTCTGGAGGAATCAGAATATATACCAGCTTTCGCGTTTGGGATGCAGGATATTGTTGGCACAAGAATGCATAATTCAACTTATTTTGTCGCGGGGAAAAAGTTTGTTTTTACTCCATTTCTTTCTTTTAATCTGAACCTGGGTTATGGCACTGAACTTAATGAGCTTATTTTTGATGACGCGTATGATCATCACTTCCTGGGTATTTTTGGAAGCGGCAGACTCTTGTTATTTGAGAAAATTTCTTTCTCTGCCGAATATGATTCTGAAAATACTAATATGGGAATCATCTATTCAGGGAGCAAATGGTTTAAATTGAAACTTCTACTGTTAGATATGGAGAGTTTCTCAGGCGGAATTTCGTTAACATTTACACTATAGGGGGGAGATATGAAAAAGTTTTTATTGCTTATAATTCTGTTTATTATCTTTCTTTGCTCTCGGGTGTCGGGTCAGCGCTTTGATGGATATAGTTCAATGTTTAGCTCTTATACTACTATCCTCGATATAAGCTCAAATTTTCACTGGAGACTGGCTGACGGGATAAATACCAACTTTGTAGATAAGTTTAAACTTAACGCGAGATTTATTTTTAACAAAAATATTCAATTTGTTTTCGAAGACAGAATCAGGTATGAGAACAAAAACATTAAAAATAAATTCGCGGATTTTTATCTTAACTACACAAAAAGAATAAAGCCTAATTTTGAAATTCCTCTCTTTAATTACGGAACCAGGCTGGATATTAAGCTTGGAATTATTGAATGGATACCTACTTACACAAATATCCAGCTGATCCTGGAGAATGCTGAACAATTTGTAAATCCTTCCCATATCTATGGAGCGACGCTTAAAAGCACAACACCACTCAATGCGGGTAATGATTTGAACCTTCATTTTGACGCCCACACCGGCGACCTGCTTTATAATGATATTGATGCCGAAATCGTTAATCTTTTTCTTGACTTCAGGAAAACATTTAAGCGCCAGGTTGGAGCCGATATTCAGGCCGGACTCGCGCAGGGTAGTCAGCACACACTCAATTTCGCCTATATATTTTATACGCCCCAAGTTGAAAATGTATCATTCACAATAAAGACGGGCAAACTTCCATCTTATGATGAATCACCCTATGGTATTCACCTGGGATTTATGCGCAAATTTAAATACATAGCCGTCGGGGCTTATTATGAAAGAAGAATCGATCAGAATACCAAAGGTGAGATAGCAGGAATAAGCTGGAGTATTATCGGTCCGCCTGCCCTCACGAAATTGGTTTCCACATTCAACTTTTACTATGATTTTAATATGGATACAATCTGGATGTGGCTGCCGCTATTTAACATGTCGATACGGCATTAATCAAAATTATTCAGGGAATGAATTATGTATAAAATAAGAGTTAACCCGGGAATTGTCATTTTATTATTTACCCTGTTGTTTTGGGGATGTAAAAGCGCCGATCTTACCATTATGGGACTTTATGAAAAAAAAATCGCGGCAGGTGAAACCACAGATAAAGATTCCACTGAGATTCTTCAGGATAATTCGAATAGCGGCATTCCCTTATTTTATGGTATTATTAAAGACCAGTATGACAACCCGGTTTTTGAACCGAATGTATATCTTCAGAGCGAAAATGGCTTTGCGGGCTACACAAAAGGTGATGAAAATGGCAATTATTCAATAAATAAGGTTTTTACAAAAAGTAAAATCAATACAGATAAAACTATTATAAAATGTAATCTGAAAGTTACCGCTGAGGGTTTTGGCGAGAAAACAATTCCGGTTAAATTGTTTCCTGACAGTTCTTTCGAGCAAAATTTTATTCTTACAAAACTTGGAAGTATATCCGGAACGGTTTATGGAAGTGACGGAAACCCGGTTAAAGAAATTGATATATTTGCCTACGGTAATTCAGGTGAATCATATTTCAGTAAAACTGACGCGTCAGGTTTTTACACAATTGAAAATCTGGAAGATGACTCATATACAGTTGAAGTTTTTAACAGCATTTCGATGTTTCCTCAGCGCGAGGTTAATATTTCAGGAGGCGATGATGTAACCAACCTGAATTTTAACGCGGCAAAGGGAGAGATAAAGGGAAGAATACTATCCGGTGAAACAAAATTGCCAATAAACCGTTCTGTGGTTTCTTTGACGCCGCAGGATTTGACCGTTATTCACAACGGGCTGTTGTTTGAGATAAAAGATACTACAGATAAAGAAGGAAACTTTTCTTTTACAGGGCTGAGAAAGGGTGAATATATAATTAAGGCAGTATCCGACGGAATGGGAGAAATGTCGGAAAAAGCAGAGGTCCAAAAGGAAAAAACAGCGGAATATGTTGATCTGCTTCTGCTGCCCGAAGGAATAATCAGTGGTAAAATTTCAGGATACGGCGCTGATGAAAAGAGCCACTTTTCACTTATTGATAAGTTCGGAAATATAATTTTTGCGCCAAATCTGGAAATAGAAGATGATGGTAAATATATAATAAAAAATCTTGCCGGTGGAGTTTATTCTGTGACATGTTATTCCGGTGATTTACACGTAACAAAGGAAAACATAGTGGTAAAAAGTGGAAAAACAACCACAGGGCAAAATTTTGAAATACCACATGGAAGTGGTGTTATTAAGGGAAAAGTGACAACCAAATCGGGAGATCCTCTATTTGATGTTATGGTTTTTATTACTTCAGAACAACTTTCAGGGCATGCATTCACAGATGAAAAAGGACTGTACGAATTATCCGGATTAACCGAGGGTAAATATTCAGTTGTGTTTTCAAATCTTGATTACAAAAGAATTCAAAAAACAATTTACTTAACAGAAAAACAAAAAATGAATAAAGAAGTGGATTTTCAAGTAGATAGTTTAAAAATCCAGCAGGGAGTGTTAGGAGATGAAAGCGGAAAATAACATATTGAATATCAATATAAATATTCGTCAAAGTGGTTTAATTCTTGCCATTTGCTTCTTTTTTATCACTAATTGTTCATATGCGCAATTGGGTGAAACTTGCCCCCCCTGTGATATTGAAGAGGGTGAAGTCATTTTTGCGCAGTGGACTTTTGAAGATGCTATTGAAGAGGCCCGCAGAACCAGGGACGATGCAAAAGCTAAAGAAACCTTCTTAAACCGGGTAAGAAGATATTATCGACAAGTTCAACAGGAGGCAATCAGATTATGTAATGCTAACGGGGCCTCAGAAGAATGTCGGGAAGCATTGGAAAAACAAGCGGAAGTATTAGAACATCTTAGACAGGCTCAAGAAGATTACGAAAAAGCGCTGGAAGCTAACAGAAAAGCATGTGAAAAGGTAATTAAAGCAAGAGATGAATTGACAAAAGCTGAAGAAGCTCTTCAGGCTTGTATTGCCCGGGGAGCCCAGAGATCTTGTCTGGAGTGCTCTAACGGTGTAGTTGTTGCTAATAACGATGATGACCCCGGAGAGTGTTTAAAATGTGATAATGGAGAGATTGTCGCTGATAATGATGAAGATCCCGGAGACTGTTTAAAGTGTGATAACAAGCAAGTTGTCGCTGATAATGATGAAATCCCCGGGCCATGCCTCTATTGTGACAATAAAGTTATCAAAGAAAGATGTGTTGCGGGGGAACAATGCTGCGATGGTATTTGTGAAGAAATTATCCAGGCATACCGGGTTACAAGAACGGTCCGGACATGTACAAATACTTCCGGCAGTCCTTTGCCCGGGGAGAGAAATGATGAAGTATCAGATTTGGGCGTAAAGGAATCTTCAAAATCATTCTGGAGTAAAACGTGCATTGCAATCACAACGGGCAGTCTCTATGATTCAAAAGGACGGTGTACCGGATCCGAAATTTCTATTACCTGTGAAGGGCCTAAATCCATGCCTTGCGGTGCCAAACTTGGGTTTATAACAGATTTGGACCTGCAATTTGTAAAAAACTATTTAAAAAAAATCAATTCCTGTAATCCGAAAAAATTTCGGGGTAAAGATATAAATACATATTAAGTATATCAATAAAACTTAGGTAAAAATGAATCGTGATAGAAATAGTTTCATTATCTGTTTTTCCTTCCT